>JBCBUL010000008.1:0-92547 GCA_039818165.1 Pseudomonadota bacterium
AAAAATGCTTCGATGACCTAAAGAAAGGGCTGACTGAATTGAAATTGGGGCGCAACGAGGTGTCTCAATTGAGGATATGGATTGGGGTCAGCAATCTGAAACATATTCACACTGGCAAATTAAGTGAGGCAATCGAAAGATGGCATATTGAAGACTGGTTGAGTTAATCCTGACAAAACCTACTCAAACCCCCATCTGGCGCGCGGCCAGGTCCCGCATGATCTCCTCTGATCCGCCGCCGATCGCCATGACGCGGACCTCGCGATAGATGCGCTCGACGCGGTGGCCGCGTATGAAACCGGCGCCGCCGAGGATTTGCATGGCCTCGCGCGCGCAGTATTCCATCGTTTCGGTCGCCTGGACTTTCAGCATGGCGAGCTCGGCCACGGGGCTTTCGCCCTGCCCCACGCGCCAAGCGAGATTGTCGAGCATGGTCGTCGTCGCCCAAACGCGCTGGGCCATGCTGGCGATCTTATGTCGGATTACCTGATGATCGGCCAGGCGCTGACCGAAGGTCTGGCGCTCCTGCGCCCAGGCGGCGGCGTCCTCGATACACGCGCGGGCATAGGCGGCGGCCTGGGCAGCCATGCCGAGCCGTTCGCCGTTGAAGTTCGCCATGATGCCGTAAAAGCCCCGGTTCTCCTCGCCGATCAGGTCTTCGGCGGGCACGAAGACGTCATCGAAATGGATCGTGGCGGTGTCGCTGCTCCACCAGCCCATCTTGGGCAGCTCGGTTCGGGAAACGCCCTCGCCTTCGAGGTCGATCAGCATGAGCGAGATACCCTTCATGCCTGCCTCGCCGGTGCGCACAGCTGTGGTGAGCCATTTTGAGGTCATCCCACCTGTGATGTAGGTTTTCGAGCCGTTGATCCGCCAGCCATTGCCATCGCGCACGGCTTTGGTCTTGAGCTGGGCCACATCGGAACCGCCGGACGGTTCGGTGATGCCAAGGCTGATCTGCTTGTCGCCCGAAAGGACAAGCGGCGCGATCTCGCGCTTCATAGCCTCGGTGCCCAGCGCCATCACCGGCGGCAGTCCTATGCCGTGGATCATGAGCGCGGCGGCGATGCCCCCGGCCCCGATCCGCGCCAATTCCTCGCTGGTGACGATTGAATGGAAGGGGTCGGTTTCTGTGCCGGCGCCACCAAACTCTTCCGGGTATCCAAGCCCGATCAGGCCAGCCTTTGCAGCCTTTGGGTAAAGGTCCCGGGGGATGCGTCCTTCTGCTTCCCACGCATCAATATGCGGCGTTATCTCCGCCTCAATGAAGGCCCGCACGCTTTGGCGCCATAGACTATGGCTTTCCTCCATCCACGGGCAGACAGGGCGAAGGGAATCGAAACTGATCGTCTGGGTCTTGGCCATGGCACCAGTCTTGGCAGCACGACGGGCCATTTTGAAGGGGTACCCTTGCGGGACCCCGAGAACGTGCCGACATCCGATAAACAAATGAAAGGATCTTCTCGCATGATTGTCTCGACAACGCACCAGATTGAAGGTCGGCACATCGCTTCGTACCGTGGCATCGTGGCCGGCGAAGTCATCATTGGCGCACATCTCGGCAAAGACATCCTGGCCAGCTTTACCAACATTGTGGGCGGGCGCTCGGAAAGCTACGAAAGCACGATCCGCGAGTCCCGCGCTGGCGCCATGAAGGAAATGGAAGCTGAGGCCCAGCGGCTCGGCGCGAACGCCATTGTCGGCCTGAAGTTCGACTATCAAGTCATCGGACAAGGCGGATCGATGATGATGGTCGCAGTTTGCGGCACGGCCGTCGTTCTGGAGTAGGCTTTGGCCGAAGACCGTGCGCCTTCAGCGTCTATGATGCTCGCAATCGCGCGCGAGACGTTTGAAGCGCTTCCCCACGACATTCGCACGGCCGCTGCCCGTGTGAACACGCGGATAGAAGAGTTTGCCAGCCCCGACATTCTCAAGGACTTCGGGATGGACGACCCGTTTCAACTCACCGGGCTTTACCAGGGCATCCCCTTAATCGACGACAGCGTGACGTTCCCAAGCCCAGAAGCGCCCGTCATTTTTCTCTATCGCCAGCCAATTCTGGCCGAATGGTGCGCGCGCGGAGATGTGGGCTTTCGGGACCTCGTCGCCCATGTTTTCATCCATGAACTCGGCCACCATTTCGGCTGGTCCGATGAGGAGATGCATGCCCGTGCGGGCCATTGAAGGAGGATTGAATGAGGGGATGGGCTTTGCGCGCTCTCACGCTTTCCGCGCTCCTGTTGCCTTACCTGCTTTTGGTCGACTGCACGCTTCGCGTGATGACGTTTGGAAGCTGGGGTCCACTCCCGCCCCAATGCGCGGTGTTTTTCCCGGAGGAGAGCGCTGCCACGGCTGCAGGGCAGCTTATTTCGCCAAGCCAGATTGTTCCCGAAGCGCATATGTTGATGCCCTATGGTGTACTGAGGTCGATCAATTTCGGCATTGGCGCCCTCGATGCGAAAATGCTTGGCCTGATCGCATTTTACGGGTCGCTCATTGTTCCCTTGACGCTGAGTCTTCTCGTATGGAAGCGGCTTTCACCAGCGCAGGTTTTATTGCTGATTGCGGCAATCGTTGCCAGCTACATCGCGCTCGCCGCAACGTCGCTTTTCTCTGCAAGTGAAACAATCGTTCAGCTAGGGCAGGCCCTGACTGCCATCTGGTTTGGTTTGTTCCTTGTCGCCGTACCCGCGATTGCCACAACCCAACGACGAACGGCGCTTTGACGCGTCTCACGCCCTCGGCCAAAGTGGCGCTTAGGGAGATCACACATGGACACATACGCAGACTATGACGCGCTCGGACTGGCTGAACTGGTCGCGAAAGGCGACGTTACACCAACCGAATTACTCGAGGCCGCCGTCTCGCGGGCCGCAGCGGCTCAAGAAAAACTGAACTGCTTTTCGGCGGTGTTTCAGGAGGCTGCAGAAGCCCAAATCGCTGAAGGATTGCATCCGGGGGCATTCTCAGGTGTGCCTTTTGCGACGAAGGACCTCGGCGCCGGGATAAAAGGCCAAACGCTCACGAATGGATCGGTTGCCTGGAAGGGTAATGTTGCGAAAGAAGACAGCGTGCTGGCCCAGCGATTCAAGGCTGCGGGACTTGCCATATTCGGCCAGACCACGAGCCCGGAATGGGGACTGACGACGTCAACCGAAAGCACGCTTTACGGCCAAACACGTAACCCCTGGGACACCACACGCACGTCTGGTGGCTCCTCAGGCGGTGCGAGCGCGGCGGTCGCAGCCGGCGTCATTCCGATGGCCCATGCCAGCGACGGAGGTGGTTCGATCCGCATTCCTGCAGCCTGTACCGGATTGTTCGGCATGAAACCGTCGCGCGGACGCACACCCATGGGCCCTGCGACCACCGAAGGCTGGAACGGACAGTCTTGCCACGGCACCGTCTCCCGCACCGTGCGCGACAGCGCCGCCGCCCTTGACGCGATCCATGGGTCAGAGACCGGTTCGCGCTATGTTGCGCCCGCGCCGGACGGAACGTTCCTGTCTGCGCTGGACGCTGACCCACAGCCCATGAAGATTGCACTTTGGACAACGGCGCCAAACGGGACCCGCCCGGATGAGGACGCCTTCGCGGGGTTGAAGGCGACGGTCGCGCTGCTGGAAAGCCTGAGGCATCATGTGGAAGAGGCTGGTCCCGCCCTGGATGGCGAAGCCCTTGGCAAAGGGCTGATGATGACGGTTTCCGCCGCTATGGCCATGGTTCTGAGTGCGCGGGAGACCGTACTGGGCCGGGCGCTTGAGGACGGCGAAGTGGAATCGGTCACGGCGCGTTTCCGCGAGTTTGGAAATTCCATCCCAATGGTCGAACTCATGCGGGCCAACCAGGCGTCCATTCAGGCCGGGATCGACTTTGACCAGTTCATGATTGATGGCGGCTACGACATGATCCTGGCGCCCACCTTATCGCGTGCGCCCGAAAAGCTTGGCGTTCTTTCGCTCAGCCCTGAAGATGTTGATCACTATGGTGAGGCCGTCACGACATTTGCGCCATGGTGCGCGGTGTTTAATCAGATCGGAGCGCCCGCCATGTCCGTACCGCTCCATTGGACAGCGCAGAATGTGCCCATCGGCATGATGTTTGGCGCGCGATGCGGCCAGGAGCGGGCCCTGTTCCAATTAGCAGGACAACTTGAACGAGCCGCGCCGTGGACTCACCGGAGACCACCCGTTTGGGTTGGCTAGACCATGCCTCAGCAGCAGTTCACACGATACAAGGGCGGATGCCATTGCGGCGCCGTGAGATTTGAAGTTCAGCTACCCGAGGCGTTTGAAGTGGAGAATTGTAACTGCTCCATTTGTGCAATGAGCGGCAACATCCACGTCATAGTCCCTGCGTCCCGCTTCGTATTGGCGAAAGGACATGACGCCCTCACGGAGTACACGTTCAACACTGGCAATGCGAAACATCTGTTTTGCAAGACCTGCGGCGTGAAGAGCTTCTACATTCCCAGATCCAACCCGGATGGGTATGCCGTCACCTGGCGGTGCCTTGACGACTGGCAATCCCTGGACGTCACCGTGAACGCATTTGACGGCCAGAACTGGGAAGCAAATGCGGGGGCACTTGCGCATAAATCCAAGGACTAGCGGCAACTGCAAGCGCCACCTAATCTCCGGGTGGTGGGGGTTGGCGACGATCGCGGAGACGTGGGCGCGATCGCGCCCGCTCCTCGGCATCTTGGCTAAAGAGTTCCACCAATTCGCTGCGCTGCTCAGGCGTGAGACCAGCAAGCGCGTCAACCAATCGGCTGTGAAGCGCGTCCTGCAAGCGTGCATCTGCAGCGCGAAGCGATTCCAGCGCGTCGGCGACCGCATCCGGATCGAATGGTTCCTGGCGAAGCGCGCTCATGATCTCGCCACGGGCCGCCAGACGGTCGCGTAGCTGACCACCGCTTTGTCCCATGGCCCGTCGAAAGCTCTGACCAAGTTCACGCCGGTCTTCGCGGGGTGTAACCTCAAGGATTCCTCGCCCGAGCACCAATTCACTCCGCAAGGGGCCGGGTGGGGGCGCTGCGCCGTCTCCGCGCATCTCGGCTGGCTTGCCGAGGACGTACCCGGCAACAAGGCCGACAAAAAGAATGTTCATCAGAACAGAAATGGAAAGCCAAAGGGGAAAAGACCGCTTCTCTTCGCTCATTCGGACACCTCCTCGAGACCCTCTGAAAAGGCGGTTGGGTCAAAGCCCAGGTAGGAAGAGTCAGAGAATGGGTCATCGCTCGGTGCGCTAGCCGCCGCTGTTCCCAGTCCAATGGTCAGCCCCATGGCCAAGGCAGATGCGCAAGCCGCAAACCGGGTTCTCCACCCCGCAAGTGACCATGGCACGCCTGAGCGCTGATTTGCGCCTTGTGACTTCGGTGCAGCATCGAGGATTGCCGAATAAAGGTGATCTGGCACCTCAATGTCAGGCATGGTGCTCAAAAGACCGTCCAGTTCGGTCTCTTCGGCCATTGCCCTGGCGATTGCTGGGGTTGGGTTGTCCAAATACATTTGTGCTGCATCGGACAAACCCTCGGGCCAGGCCTCAAGGTCAGCGCCATAGGTCTGGATCAACTCAATGATCCGGGTTTCGTTCAGGGTGTCATCTTGTGCCATACGTTAGTCCTCACCCCTGTTTAACACGTCAGCTTTCAATTTCCGTCGCGCCCGTGCCAGCAAACTCTCCAGCGCTTCGATACTCACGTCCATGATCGCTGCTGCGTCGATATTGCTGCGCCCTTCGAGACTACACATCACAAGCGCGGCGCGCTGGCGCTCTGGCAAACTGTCTATTGCATTCATGAGAGACGTGGTTCGTTGCGTCTGATCCAAACGCTCATCCGGCCTCAAGTCAGGATCGGTGCGCTCTGGGAGCTCATCCATTGTCTGCTCACGCCGCTTGCGGAAGTGATCGCGGCACAGATTGAGCGTCACACGATGAAGCCATGTGGAGAACTTTGCGCGCGGTTCCCATTTCGGAAGCTGTTTCCAGGCCCGAAGGAACGCCTCCTGCGAAATATCCTCAGCCAGAGCCGCGTCGCCGAGCATACGCATTGCCAATGCATATACCCGCGGCATGTGCCGCGTCACCAAAGCCGATTGCGCCAGTCGGTTTCCCGACGCGGCGGCGCGAATATCAGCGAGATCACTATCTTCGGACACGTTGGTTGCGTCATGCGCGCGTTCGGCCAGGTGTGGAAGGGGGGTATCGAGGGGCAGTCCACACCTGGCCGGTCCAGGCCCATTGCCTCAAGGGGCGGGCGGGCAACAGACCTGGAAGCCTGGTTTCAGCGCAGTGGTTCTATTCAGCAGGTGGTCCGCGGCGACCTCCGCGACGCTCACCCGGTCGCCCCTGGATCGCGCTCTTGGCGGCCTCTCGCTCGGCTTCGGTGATCAATCCATCTCCATCGGTGTCGACGCGCTCGAACATCGCATCGATCCGTCCACCAGTTTCGTCCAGCGTCAGAACGCCGTCACCATTGGCATCGGCCCGGCCAAAGGCCCTGCCCTGGCGATTGGCACGGCGCTCTTCAGCGCGAGCCTCTGCTGCGGCCGTGAATTCCGCTTCAGTGATTGATCCGTCGCCATTCGCATCCGCTTGGGCGAACATCGCCTGGCGCGCCGCCTCGGCTTCGTCTCGGGAAATATTTCCGTCTCCATTCGTGTCGAGCGCTTGGAGGCGTTCGCCATGTCCACCGCGATGGTCATCGGCAGCGGCGGGCAGCGCCATTGTGGCTGCGCCAAGGGTGAGTGTCAGGGCAATCAGGGAGGAATGCAGTTTCATCGCGACAGGTCTCCTTTTGTGTATCTGTCATGGCTTCAACGCAGCCGAGACAGACTTCCGTCGCAAGAAACTGCATCTTGTCAGATCGCGCGCAGAACCCGCGCGTAGGTATCGGCCAGCGCGGCCTCCAGAGCGTCGAAGTCGTCGACGCCACCGGCGCCGCAAAGCCGATCTTTCAAGCCCGCTGAAAACGTATTTGTACGAGGCGTTGCATCGAGGCAGAGCTTGAGCAATTGCCGAAGCGCGGACAGAAGCGTCCAAGACTCCTGAAGACTGGAGCACTGGGTTTGAGTGATTGTGCCGGCTTCATGCAGCTTCTGCAGGGCATCAAAGGTGTTGGGTGTTATCGCCCCGCGACCGCCGGCGATGAGTAGATGTTTCTGGACGAAGAACTCGATATCAACGAGTCCGCCCTCCATGGACTTGATATCCCAATCCCCGACCGGCCGTTTCTCCGCGCGCAAACGCGCCCGCATATCGCGGATATCGTTGGAAAGTTCGGGGTCCCTACGATGGGCGTCTATTGATGCCAGCGCAAGATCAAGCGTTCTACGGGCAAGGTCCATGTCACCAGCCACCGGAGCCATCCGGGTGAGCGCCATACGCTCCCAGGTCCAGGCGTCTGTGGCGTGATACTTTTCAAAAGCAGACAGGCGCACAGCGACCGGGCCTGCCCGCCCCGACGGACGCAGCCGCATATCAACTTCATACAGCACGCCCTCCCCTGTCGGCGCGGAGAGGGCCGTTGTGAGACGCTGGGTAAAGCGTGTGAACCAATTGGTGGCCATTCCGCTGTTATCGGGATCATAGATCACGAACATGTCGAGATCCGAGCCTGCAGTCAGTTCCCCTGCGCCAAACGAGCCCATGGCCATCACGGCCCAGCGACCCGGAACAGGTCCAAATTTTCGTTCTGTTTCCGCAGCTGCAGCGCCCGACATGGCGACAACCATTTCCCGCGCCAGCTTGTTCCAGGACGCTGCGGCCTGCCCGGCCGGCAGTCGCCCGTTCAGCAAGGCATGGCCGGTCAGGAAAAGTTGATCACGATGGAACCGGCGAGCAGCATCCATGGCCTCTTCGAACGATGCGCCCTCTGCCAGTTCCAACCGTGCTTCGGCCTCTCTCGTGATCAGGCTTTCGAGGAGGCTGGGCCGTTGCGAGAGAATTCGTCCGATCCGGGGCGCAATGGCCAAACTCGAAACGAGATCGTTCAAGAGGTCGACTTCCTTATCCAGCATCGACAAGAGCTGAACACCGGCATTCAGCCCCTCAAAAAAACGCTCGAAATTTGTAAATGCGGTGGATGCATCACCCGTTGCAGACATGGCTTCGAGCAGACGTGGCGTGAGTGCCGTCAGAAGGGCCTGCCCCCGGGCGGTTCGTGTCGCCGGGACAAAGCCCTTATGCCAACGTCTAAACGTCGAGATCACACGGGTCGGATCAGAGAAGCCCATGACGTGGAGCGTTGCGACGGTGCCAGGATCGTCGTCGACGCCAGTGAAGACGAGATTGCCCGCGCGTGTGGGGTGGGCTGCATCAGTATCTTCAGCAAACAGCGCGCTATAGGTGGCCTGAACCTGGCGCCGGGTTTGGGTGAGCGCATCATCAAAAACTGCCAAGGACGGCATTCCCATGAGCCTTGCGACCCGCTCGCGCTGGGAAGGATCAGCGGGCACGGTGTGGGTTTGGGCATCATTGAGCATCTGAATCCGGTGCTCGACAGCCCGCAGTCCGCCATAGGCTTCAGTCATCAAAGTGCACTCGTCGGCAGGGATACACCCTGCTTGCGCGAGCGCGGCGAGCGCATCCAGCGTTCCGCGTTGGCGCAAAGCCGGGTCCCTTCCACCCAAAATGATTTGCTGGGTTTGGGCGAAGAACTCGATCTCTCGAATGCCGCCGGGGCCGAGTTTCACGTCGCAATCCACCGCGCCAAGGTCCACATCCCCGACCTTCGCGTTGATCATGCGTTTGATCGCGTGCACGTCTTCAATGGTCCAATAGTCGAGATGGCGCCGCCAGACGAAGGGCCTCAGCTCGTCCTGTAAAGCCTTTGCCGCTTCAAAGTCACCGGCACATGGCCGCGCCTTGATCCACGCCATACGCTCCCAGTTCTGACCAACTTCCTCATAGTAATTGGCGGCGCGTTGCACTGAAACAGCGGCAGGGGTGGCACTCGGATCTGGACGGAGTCTCAAATCTGTTCGGAAAACATACCCATCTTCCGTTTGCGTTTCCATGAGGCGGCAGACATCGCGCACGACACGGATTGCAGCCTCCTGAGCGCCGCGCGACTCTGCGATGAAAGTCTCCGGGTCGAAAAAGACGGCAAGATCAACATCGCTGGAGTAGTTCAATTCGTATGCGCCCATCTTTCCGAAAGCGAACACGAAGAACCCGCTGGGCGACGCCCTGTGGACGGCGAGCGCAGAGGTCAAGGAAGCCTCGAGTGCCGCATCGGCAAACCGGGTGAGCGCGTCGGTCACTCGCTCCTGCGACCAGGCACAAGCCAGGTCCAGCATGGCGAGCATTAAGTGAACGCGCTGCTTGGCCCGTCGAAGCAGAGGTTCCAGATCAGCATACTCCAATGGCGTTTCGCCCAATGCGCCAATGGCGGAGATTTCTTCCTCGCACTGCTGTGCAAGAGCCGCTTCCGATGAGAACAACAGGTCACTTTCGTGCATGCGAAGAAGGCGTGCGAGATACGGCGCCTGTTCCGCTGCAACCCGCGCCACATCCGAAAGAGTGTCACCAATCGGCCGAGGGGTAAGCGGATTGTCTGTAGAATGGAGCGTCATGGCTCCGGTGTATCAGGCCCGCGGCAGGCGCAAAACCGCCCGAAGGCCCGGACGCTCAGGTGGCCCGTCTCCGTCCAGCAAGAGGAACTCGCCGCGATGGACCTCCGCCACAGCATCAACGAGAGCGAGCCCAAGGCCGGATCCCTGATGCGTGCGGGCTTCATCGAGGCGTTCGAAACGCTTCTTGGCACGCTCTCGATCGACTTCCGGTATACCGAGACCGGTATCCTTCACCACAACATCAACCATATTCCCATTCGCCCGTTTCGTGCTGACACTGATGGCGCCGCCGGGTGGTGTATATTTGATTGCATTGTCGATCAGGTTTGCAACCGCCTGGGCAATCATCTCCCGGTCACCGAGTACGTCAGGTGTCTTCAAACGCTCGGTCTGGAAGGCCAGTCCCTGATCTTCGGCGGCGGGTTCAAACAAGTCGGCGAGTTCGCCAACGACTTCTGCGATGTCGGTGTTCACGAGCTCTAGCTGCGAGGGACTGTCGAGCCGCGATAGCTTCAATATTGCGTTGAACGTCGCAAGGATGCCATCGACATCATTGATGGTCTGCACGAGCGCAGCTTCGGCGTCCAAATTCGGTTTGACCAGCTCGTCCTCGAGACGATTGCGCATCCGAGACAAAGGCGATCGCAGGTCATGTGCGATGGAGTCGCCCGTGTGGCGCGAGGCTCGAACAAGCTTCTGGAGCCGGTCCAGCATGGCATTCATTCGATCTGCGAGTTGGTCAAACTCGTCATTGTAACGACCGACGCGGGCGCGCTCGCCCAGGTTGCCGCGCATTACCTTTTCCGCCGTGGTGACAAGTTCACCAGCGCGCCGCGACACGCCTCGGGAGATGTACCACCCCCCCAGAATCGTGATGACCAGCCCCACCGACGCGGCAATGTATATTGCTCGCATGATCCGTTGGATCATCAGGTCGGTCTCGCTGCTATCATAGCCGACGAGTAGTCTGGCCTCAGTACCCAGCGTCACGATCTGACCCTTGATATCGAGCGTGTCGATCTCGCCACCGGGACGACGAACATCGATCTCGAAAGTCACTTTGCCCGGTCCGTCATGGTCGGGCATGTCAGATAAATCCCCGTCGAGTTTGATGCCCGACGGCGTTTCCAACTGGTAGAGGAAATAGCGATTTGGTGTCGCGGCCCGCTCAAAGAGCGATTGTGTCACGCGAGACAGACCACCCTCACGATATCCGAGAAGAAGCGTGCCGATTTCTTCCTCGACACGGTCTTCCGTTTGTTGGTTCAGATAGCCAACCGTTGTCTGGTAAAGAAGCCCAAACAGCAGGGCCGACGTCATCAGGATCAGCCCAACATAGAGGAGCGACAGCCGGAAGGTTGTCGTGCGCGCGAATGGCGGCAGACGCACCCCCCGGAGATCCACGGCCTAGGCCTGCAGGCGGTAACCCGCCCCGCGCACTGTGTGGAGCAGTTGCTCCTCGAAATCCTTGTCGATCTTTCCGCGCAGGCGGGAAATGTGGACATCGATTACATTGGTCTGGGGGTCAAAATGATATTCCCAGACTTTCTCGAGGAGCATTCTCCGTGTGACCACCTGCCCTGCATGCCGCATGAGGTATTCCAGAAGACGGAACTCTCGAGGCTGAAGATCAATTCGCTGACCCGCACGGCTGACCTTTCTGGTCAGCAAGTCCATCTCCAAATCACCCGCTTTCAGATGGGTAACGGGGGATTCCGGTGATGTACGACGGCCTAGGGCTTCGACGCGGGCGATGAGCTCGGCTGGTGCGAACGGTTTCGACAAATAGTCATCGGCGCCCGCGCGAAGACCTTCCACGCGATGTTCAACATCCGAAAGCGCCGTCAGGAAGAGCGCAGGCGATACACCGCCCGCGTCCCGGTACTCCTGAACGAGGGTGAGCCCGTCCTTTTCAGGCAACATTCTGTCGACGACAAGGGCGTCGAAGCTTCCGGCGCGGGCAAGTTCCAGGCCTCGATCGCCATCATTGGCGATGTCCACCTGGTGCCCGGCCTCGCTCAGCTTCTGGCCGATGAAGTCCGCACTTTCGCGGTCATCTTCTATGACGAGTACATTCATTCGTGACGTTGCCTTTCTCGGTTCGCGGTATCAGTCCTCGGACGTGCCGATTTCGACCGTACGGAACGTGGTCACTTCGCCCACCCGCACAGCCACCAATACCTTGTCGCGCCCAGCCTCACGCGCAGTTTCAATCGCCCGTTCCATGTCACCCTGGGACCTGAGGGACCGGCCATTGATTTCGAGGATCGCCATACCGCTGCGGATGCCTGCATCGCGCAACGGGCTGTCGCTTTCCATTTCCGTGACCACCAGACCAGCTTCATCGGCATCCAGACCCAGCTCTTCTCGCAGGTCTGAATCCAGTGGCCGGACGCTTACGCCCAAGGGCCCATCGCTGTTCTCGGTGATTTCGTCGTCACCCTGTTCTCCGGCGCCATCTGAAAGTGGATTTTCAGGGCGCTCGCCAACGGTCACCGATACGGTTTGACGCTGGCCATCGCGCAGGATGCCGAACTCATTGGTGGAGCCAGCCAACAGACTACCCACCACGCGGGTCAGTTGCGTAGAGTCTTCCACGTCGCGGCCGTTGACCGACAGGATGATATCTCCGCGCTCCAAGCCATATTCTTCGGCAGGGCTGCCATCTGTTACATCGGCAACAATGGCGCCTTCATCATCGGCAAGCCCCTGGGCGTCGGCCATATCCGCCGTCAGGTCCTGAATGATTACGCCAAGCCAACCCCTGGACACGCGCCCATCACGGATCAGCGTTTCGGTAATCTGATTGGCCAGTTCTGCCGGGATGGCAAAACCAATCCCCACACTCCCGCCGGTCGGGGAGAAGATCGCCGTGTTCACGCCGATGACGCGACCATTCAGATCAAATGTCGGGCCGCCGGAATTGCCCCGGTTGATGGCTGCGTCGATCTGAAGGAAATCTGTGTAGGTGCTGGAGCGCCCCAGGCGCGAATTGTTGCGACCATCTGCGGAAACGATACCGGCGGTTGCTGTTCCGCCAAGTCCAAACGGGTTCCCGAGCGCTACAACCCAATCACCGCGGCGCGGCTGGCTGGCCGTGGCAAACTCCACATAAGAGAAGTTGTCTCCTTCCTGGACTTTCAGCACGGCGAGATCGGTTGAAGGGTCGGTGCCGATAATCTCTGCGGCAAGTTCGCGGCCATCTTCGAGGACAACTTCGATCTCAGTCGCGCCTTCAACCACGTGATTGTTGGTGACGATGAAACCGTCCTGCGAAATGAAGAAGCCGGATCCGAGAGAGCGTGCTTCTTCCTGCTCCGGCGAGGGTGAGTCGTCCTCACGGCGGCGGTCCATGAAGTCGTCAAAGCCAGGCATGTCGCGGAAGCGTTCCATGAACTCTTCGAACCCGGCCCCTCGGTCCCGGAGAGACACCACGTTTACTGAAACAACCGCCGGGCTGACCTGTTCGACAAGGTCGGCGAAGCTCACCGGCGCGTTGCCTGGCGTTTGAACCACGATGGGTCGGGCATCGGCAGGCTGGATGAGCTGTGGCCCAAAGGCAAAGGCTACCATCGCACCTGCGCCCACGACACCTGCGAGCAAAGCCTGACTGGATACTCCGAACCGTTTCATCATCGGGTCTCAAACTCCTGTTATTGCACGGGTTAGGTGCATGTTAATGTTACTTATCCTGCGTTTGACCAAGATGGTCATTAAGTTTCATTTAGCTAGCCCACTGTCGCAGGCGTGATCACCTAGTCATTCAGACGTGTGCGCACCATTACCGGTTCCATGAGTGTATTATGGACAGGACATTTGTCCGCAATCTCAAGTAAACGGATGCGCTGCGCCTCATCCAAGTCTCCTTCAAGAGAGAGATGGCGCTCAAAAATGTCGACTTTGCGACCTTCTTCGCACCGTTCGCAGTCTTCTGCGTGTCCTTTTTCGTGGGAGACGTTGAGTGAGACTTTTTCCAGCGCCCAACCTTTGCGGTTGGCGTACATGCGCAAAGTAATGGCGGTGCACGCGCCCAATCCTGCGCTGAGCAACTGATATGGATCAGGTCCCGAATCGTCTCCACCGATCGATTTTGGCTCATCTGCGAGGAACGCATGGGCCCCGGCTTGAATTGCGACCTGATAAAGACCCTTTCCGGTTTCAGTGACGCCTACCAGACCCTGGGGAGGGATCTGAGCGGGTTCTGACTCCGTGGTCTCTGGAAGATATCGACCCGCCCAGCCGACAATGCTCTCGGCCACATAGGCTGCATCCTCAGCCTTGCTGAGCAAATGGTCCGCTGAATCGAGACTTATAAAGCTCTTGGGATGTTTGGCTGCAATGAACAGTCCTGTGGCATTCTCAATGCCCACGGTCTCGTCCAAAGGCGAGTGAAGCACCAATAGGGGTTTCTTGAGGGCAGCCGCGGCGTCACGCACGCGAGCACCCCGCACATCGTCGAGAAACTGCTTTCGAATTGTAAACGGCCGCCCGGCCAGAGTGACTTCGGCCTCGCCACGGGCTTCTATTTCGTCGATCTTGGAGCCGAAATTGTGGATGACATGCTCAGCGTCTGCAGGTGCTCCAATTGTTGCGACAGCCTTGACGGTTTCGATGTGATGCGCAGCCACGACAACAGCCGCGCCGCCAAGCGAATGACCGATGAGCAGACCAGGTCCGCCGGTTTGCGCACGCAACCACTGGGCGGCCGCCAGGAGATCCTGCACGTTTGATGAAAAGTTTGTGTTCGCGAAATCACCGTCGGAATGGCCAAGTCCGGTAAAGTCGAAGCGCATCACCCCGATACCAAGAGCCACAAGGCGCTTGGCAATGCGCTGCGCCGCATGGATGTCTTTGGAACAGGAGAAGCAATGGGCGAATAGCGCCCAGGCCCGCACCGGCCCTTCAGGCACGTCCAGTCGCGCAGCTAAAATTTCACCTCGCGCGCTCTCGAATTCAGCCTTACCGCTTTTCAGTTTCATCGGATGTCCAGTCTCGCTCGAAATTCACCGTGCCACATGGGGAGCGCGCGCGCATACAAAAGTCACGATCGTGCGAGTGTCAGCAAGCCTATTCTGGGAGGTCCTCCGGTGCCACTGGGTTAATCTCTACGGGAATAGTTTTGCGCTGACGCAGTAGGCCATAGCCGAGAGCACCGCCGACGAGCAGCATAAGAAATGGGCCAACCCACAGCAGATAATCCATCGGTCCGCGTGCCTTTGGGCGAAACAGGACAAACTCGCCATAGCGCCCTTCAAACCAATCGCGGACATCCTGGTCGCTCGCCCCCTCTGCCACCATTGTGCGCACACGTACGCGCATGTTTTCGGCAATGTCCGACGCGGATTGGGAAATGGGCTCGTTTTCGCACGCAACGCACCGGATTTCCCGCATGAGCGCCTGGGCGCGTGCCTCGTCGGCCGCGGACAGTTCCGCGGCGCCGGACTGGGCCATGATCAGCAAAGATGCGAGTAACGCCTTCATCACTCAGCCGCCACAGGTTGAGCCTCAGCTGTCGGAGCCTTACGCCTGGCAGGGCGTTTCCAGACGGCCAATCCACCGCCGACGGCCATCACCATCACGCCGAAGAACACAAGATCAATCAGCGGGTTGTAATATGCTCTGAATGTCCAGCGAACCTGGCCGTTGATGACGCGGCGGTCACCAAGTGCGAGATACAAATCGCCCACAACGCCTTTATGGATCGCAGTCTCGGTCGTCGGCATCCTGGCGGCTGGATAATAGCGTTTGTCTGGCTCAAGCCGTATCGGCGTGCCGTTTCCGCGCTGCACCAAGAGGCTGGCCCTGTCGGCATACCAGTTTGGCCCTTCAACCGTGTTGATATCGTCAAAGGTTACCGTCCAACCTACAAGCTCAGCCTGCTCACCGACGGCAAGGTCCAATGTCGTTTCATACCGCGCAGAAGTCTCAACGACTGCGCCAATGGTGAAAAGGCCAAGGCCAATATGGGCAAGCGTCATTCCCCAGACGCGCGCAGGCAATGAAAACACCCTTGGCCAAATCAAAGCGCGGCGTTTCAATTCCAGAATCGATCCGCCCATAAGCCAAACGCCGAGACCAACGCCAAGACCTGCGAACAGCGGAATGTCAAAAAGGCCGACGCCGAGCAGCGCGAAGATCAGACACACGCCAACAAACGCAGCGGCCCATTTCGAAAGCGCTTTCACCTCCATGCGCCCCCAACTCCACGCCTGAACGACTGGCAGCGCGATCAGCGCCAAGCACATGATGGGAACGAAGGTGAGCCGGAAATAAGGCTCGCCGACGGACATCTGCCGCCCGAAACCTTCCGCAATCAACGGGAACAGTGTGCCCAAAAGCACGGTGGCCGTCACAACGGCAAAGACCAGATTGTTGCCCATGAGAGCGCCTTCACGGCTGATCGCCGTCCAGGCCGGTCCACCCTCGATCTTGTGGGCTCTGATCGCAAACAGCAGAAGCGCAGCGCCGCCGTACAGAAGCAGTCCGTTCAGCAGCACAAAGCCACGCGTCGGGTCGACAGCAAAAGCGTGGACAGATGTGAGGATCCCCGAGCGGACAAGAAACGCTCCCAGGATCGAAAAGCAAAAGGCGAGGACCGCCAGCAGCACAGACCAAACAGCGAAGCTACCACGTTTCTCTGTCACGATTATGGAATGGAGAAGTGCCGCCCCGATCAGCCAGGGCATGAGTGAGGCGTTCTCAACCGGGTCCCAAAACCACCAGCCGCCCCAGCCAAGCTCATAATAAGCCCAGATGCTTCCAAGAAGGATTCCAACTGTGAGCGGGGCGAAAGCCGCCATCGACCAGCCACGAACTGTCTTGGCCCATTCCCGGTCCACACGCCCTTCGATCAGAGCAGCCGCCGCGAGCGCAAAAACAAACGAATAACCGACATAGCCAAGGTAGAGCAGCGGTGGATGAAGCGCGAGTGCCGGGTCCTGCAGGAGCGGATTGAGGCTTGCTCCCTGCAGAGGCGGCGCCTCCATCCGGGTAAACGGACTTGATGCGAATAAGAGGTAGGCGAGCGAACCTGCACCCACGAGCCCCTGGACGCCGAGAGCGCGGGCCTCAAACGCATCGCGACCCGTCCGCATAACTAAAGCACCCGCAGCCCCAAAACCAAGGGTCACCAAACACCAGAGCGCCATGGAACCCTCATGGTTCCCCCACGTGCCGGCGATCTTGTAGAGGAAGGGTTTGAGCGTGTGGGAATGGTTTGCAACCAATGCGACCGAAAAGTCTGACCGAACAAAGGCGTAAATCAGCGTGCCAAACGCCAGCGCCATCAACGCGAACGCCGAAAGCGCCAGGGTCGCTGTTTTGGCTCGCTCGCCGCGAAGCCCCTGAACGCCTTGAGCCAAAGACAGCGCGAAAGCCAGGATCGCCGCAAAGTGTCCAAACTCGATCATGTGTCGGGTGCCTCAATGTGCTGCAACTCCCGCGGCACATAGTTCTCATCATGCTTTGCAAGCAGTTCGGTGGCTACGAATTGCCCGTTTTCGTCAAAGCTTCCGGTGGCAACGACGCCAGAGCCTTCCCGGAACAGGTCTGGCGCAATCCCCGTGTAACTGACTGTGATCGCGTTTGGACTGTCATCGACCACTGAAAACAAAATCTCGGCATCGACATCATAGGTCAGTGAGCCGGGCTCAACGAAACCGCCAATCTTTACGCGCTGGCCAGCCTCGGGCAGTCCCGTCTCAGCCAGGCGTTCCGGCGTGTAGAATAGGTCCGCGGTCTCCCGCATGGCGAACAGAACCAAAGCGGCGGCCGCAACGACCAGCACAGCAGCAATCGAAAAGGTCCAGAGACGTTGGGTGCGAGCTCTCATGGCCATGAGTATAGTCCACTCTCAATTCGGGGGAACTGCGGCTGAATTGGCACGCGATTCACGCACAAATGTCGATACCAGGGCACTGAAGCCCGCGCGATCGCGCCCGCCTTCGGGCAACCCGTTTTCGATTTCCGCCCAGTAGGCCTGCGCAGCAGCTTCGTCGCCGGCTTGCCAGTCCGCAACTCCGACCAGAAATCCCGCGCGCAATTGGGTTCGGTCGAGTTGATAGGCCCGCTGGAAAAGCGCGCTTAACTCGGGTGACACCTCGCCGTTCGACATGCGCAGCAAAGCGTCGCCAAGTCCCAGCAAGGCAGGCACATGGGTGTTGTCTCGCCGGAGCGCGGACTGATACGCCCTGACAGCATCCTCGTCGCGCCCCTGATTGGCGAGCAATTGCCCGATAAAATAGTGCGGTTGAGGGTCTTCCGGACGTTCCTGCGTTAGCACTTCCAGCCGCGCTAGCCACTCCGCCGAGGTCATATCTTCCGGCGCTTTGCGCTCAAGTTCCGCCGTGCGCTTCGACATAGGCTGATCGGGCAATCCAGGCCGCCCCATCAAGGCGTAGAGCCCAGCTGCTAATAGCAAGGCACCGATGGTGAGGATCCAGTCGACTGTCTTCATGGTGAGGGTAGCCTGAGTGTCGCGCGCAAGCCACCCATTGGACTGCGAGAAAGCTCTAGAGCGCCGCCATAGAGCTCTGCGAGTTCACTTACGATCGACAGACCAAGACCGGTCCCGGGCGCAGATTCATCCAGTCGCACGCCCCGTTTGACTGCGGCTTCCCGCTCGCTCTCGCTTAGCCCATCGCCATCATCATCGATATGCAGGCAGAACTGATGGGCTCCGACGGTCTCACCGTTCAGAACCACTTCACTGCTCGCCCATTTACAGGCGTTTTCCGCAAGGTTGCCGATCATTTCCTCCAAGTCTTGCGCTTCCCCCCGAAAGACAAGCCCCTGCGGCAACTCAGACCTAACAGTTACACCTTCCGCCTCAAACAGTCTGTTGAGCAGTCGAACAAGGCCCGCCGTGACGTCCTGCACCTCCGTGCGCGCACCGATTGTCTGCGCGCGGGCCGCTGCCTGGGCGCGCTTGAGATAGTGCTGCACATTGCGATGCATGGATTCCGTCTGACGCTGCACGACATCGTCCAGAGGTGTATTACCGGCCGCCTCATTTCTAAGGACCGCAATCGGCGTTTTCAGAGCATGGGCCAGATTTCCAACATGGGTCCGGGCGCGCTCAACCACATCGCGGTTATGATCTATCAGCTTATTGAGTTCTTCCGTGAGCGGGCGCACCTCTGCGGGATAATCCGTATCCATTTGCGTGCGATTGCCTGCGCGCACTTCGCTTAGATCACCCTGTATCCGCTCAAGAGGCTTGAGCACTTCGCGAACCTGGATCGCCATGGCGAGCAGTACTCCCCCTGCGAGAAAGACCATGGCGAGAATGATTGACAGGAGGAACCTGCGGGCGCCGGCATCAGACGCGCCACGGTCCGCTGCGGCCATGAGAACGGCGCGCTCCCCCTCATCAGAAAGGACAACGGCGCGCGCCGCGACACGCACCCGCTCGTCTTCGGCGGGCCCATCGGTGTTGGCGAAGAATGTGCCGCTGGTGTCGGCTAGGGCCTCTTGGGCGAGATCAATGGGGAGGGGAAGTTCGCTGAAATTCAGGCTATCGGCTCGGATATCCCTAATCGGCGAGTTTTCAGAAGATACCTGAACAATTGCCCAGTAGCGGCCCGCTAACGGAATTTCGTAACGCGGGTCGGCCGGCAATTGCTCATTATTCGCGGTAATTTCACCCGTGGATGACACATCGACAGCCCTCGAGAGTGCCACCAGGGTCGCGTCCAACTCATCTTCCAGAAGCTGGACCGCCTCGGCGCGATACAGCGCTGAGAGTGCAAACGCACCGCCAAACAGGACCACAAGACTCCAGACGCCTGCGCCGATCAGGAGGCGCTGGGCTAGTGATCCACCCTTGGGAAGATAGTTGGTGAGGATCAAGGGGCTGGCTCCTGCGGCAATAGCCGCGAAGTCACCTTAAATCGGCTCAGCTCGCAAGGTGTTGCTCAGCCTGGGGTACAACCAGCCGATATCCGAGGCCGCGTTCGGTTTCGATCCGGTCCGATCCGATCTTCTTGCGAAGGCGACCGATGAACACTTCGATCGTGTTGGAATCGCGGTCGAATTCCTGATCGTAAATGTGCTCCACAAGCTCCGTTCGCGAAACCACGCGCCCCTGATGGTGCATGAGATAGGCCAAGACGCGATACTCGTGGGCCGTCAGGCGGATCGGCTCGCCATTGACTGACGCCCTTGCAGATCGGGTATCGACGCGAAGTGCGCCCGCTTCAATGGCGGCAGCGCTATGCCCTGTCGCCCGGCGCAGCAGCGCGCGCAGCCGTGCCAATAGTTCGGCGGTGTAGAACGGCTTGGTGAGATAGTCGTCAGCACCAGCATCAAATCCTTTGACTTTCTCGCTCCACCGATCCCGGGCGGTCAGGATCAGGACGGGAAAGTCTTTTCCGTCCGCCCGCCAGCGTTCCAGAATGGTCACACCATCCAGTTTGGGCAGGCCAAGGTCCAGAATAACGGCGTCATAGGGTTCGGTATCGCCGAGGAAGTGGCCATCTTCGCCATCGGCAGCCAAGTCTACGGCATAGCCCGCATGCGACAGCGCATCTGCCAACTGACGACGCAGATCAGGATCATCTTCGACAACAAGGATACGCATGTGTCAGCCTCCACTCGACCTGGTGATCCGCCCGGTGCGGGCATCCACCGAAATTCTCATTCGCCGACCTTCGCCGGTCATCCATTCAATTCTATACTCAACTCCTCCACCCGATGTGGAGAAAAGC
The DNA here is from genome assembly GCA_039818165.1 of Pseudomonadota bacterium. Lineage (GTDB taxonomy): Bacteria > Pseudomonadota > Alphaproteobacteria > Caulobacterales > Hyphomonadaceae > UBA5336. The sequence continues at coordinate 20,285 of JBCBUL010000008.1, forward strand.
TCCGCGTCCAACTGATAGCCTCCATATCTGTCCTTCAAACGGGAAAACACTTCCCGAAGCGGAACGATATCGGCCGCGCGTCCAGACTCCCGAGGGTCCCCGGGCGTAAAGGACTGCGCGCTGGCAGAAGAGCCGAGCAATCCCGCAAGGGCTGTGCCGAGGGCGGCAAGGAAGAACGTGCGACGAAGCATTGTGCATCGTGCATAGGCTGAACGTACTGAACGCCTCGTGAATACGCGTTTATCGGTTGTACAGACACCATGTCTACTCGGAGCGAGCCTTAAGAAAAGCAACCAGTTCGGGATCCTTCGGATTATCGAGCACAAGCTCGAGCTTCGCGTAAAGACTCCCTGCTCCCTTTGCCGACTTCACGCCCTTTCCCTTCAGCCGCAGGACCGTTCCTGAGTTCGACCCCGCTGGAACACTTAAGGTAACAGGGCCAGAGGGTGTCCGGATTTCCACCTTCCCTCCCAAGACCGCAGTCTCAAGGGAAACGGAGCATTGCATCCTCAGATTGTCGCCGTCGCGCGTCCAGATGGAGCTGGGCTTCACCTGAACCTGAAGCAGCGCGTCGCCGGGCGCACCGCCGCTTGGGGAAGCGTGCCCCTGACTCTTGAGCCGAAGCGTCTGCCCATCCTCGATGCCAGCCGGGATATCAACTTCAAGGGAGCGACCGTCAGCCATCGCCATGCGACGGCGCGCGCCGGTAACCGCGTCTTCGAAGCTGATCTCAACCTGGTAGCGGACATCACGCCCACGAACGGGACCTGTGCGCCTACGGCCGCGTCCCCCGCCAAATATTCCGGAGAGTATATCCTCAAACGGGTCGCCCGCTTGCCCCCCTGCCCCGGCATTCTGATGCCCACCTCCTCCAAAGGGATGGGTTGGGTTGCCATCCCCATCGATTTCGCCTCGGTCAAATTTGGCACGCTGTTGGGAGTCCCCGAGAATCTCGAATGCCTGCGAGACCGCTTTAAACCGGTCCGCTTTCGCCGGGTCGTCAGGATGCAGGTCGGGATGCAACTCCTTCACAAGGCGGCGATGGGCAGCCCGTATTTCAGACTCACTAGCCGTTCGGCTCAGGCCCAATATGGAATAGGGGTCTTTGGCCAATGAAAGCGCCCTCGCAATTCAGTTCAGATCGTTGGACTGAGGTAAGCTCATGCGGCGCGAATTGGAACCCAGTCGCTTACCCTTCCCGACTTGGATACGGCTCTCAAGCGTTGTGGTACCGATCCTTAAGCGACGGCAACCGGCGCCAGTGCGTGCTGCGACAAGTCAATCTCTCCGGTAGGCGAAATCGACTCGATTTCGTATGCCAGGCTTAGGACAGGCTCCGGCGCATCCCATTCATTGGAGATCGCATGGTCACGGGCGAACCAAGACACCTCACCGTCTGCCTGACGCCAAACCGAATGGGCAGGTACCACCGGTTTGGAGGCAGTGTTTTCGAATGCGAACTATACCGGAGAGCCTTGATCGCCAAGCCTCCAGAAAAGGGCCCGCCCCACATCGTCATTCGCAAGCGGCACACGAACCAAAGCATCATCCACAACAACGCACCGCGCACCCGTTTGCGCGCCCATTTGTGCAGGACGGTCTGTTCCTTTTTGCCCCCTCAGCAGTCCCGACAACCTGTATTGAGACGGGCCTATCAGTTCGGCGAAGCGGAAACTCAAACACTCCCAACCCCCCGTCGTTTCGACAAGCAACATATTAGCGCCCGACAGGACAGCCAGCGGATCAGCAGAGCTCAAACCAGCAAATGCAAACTCCGCTTCAATAGTGCTCGCCTCATCCCAACGATGAAGCACGCCAGGAGCTAACGGAGCCGTCAAACGGCCCGTGAGGCTGGGGGTGTCGATCAATGCTCGAAACGTCTGCGTTGCTGAGGTGTCACCCGCCAACAGGTCAATCCTTCCGGGCCATGGATCGGCAAAGCTGGCAATGGTGACCATCGGGTCTGCTTGCTCGCCAAACCTTGGACCATCGATCACAAGCAGGTCCGGCGAAATGACTGCTGGAGGGACATTGGGCGCGAGCGGTGCAGAGACTCCAAGCAAAGGCAGAGCGACAGCGGTTTGCGGTGCGAGTTGCAGCATGTCTTCAAGGCCGCGCTCACAAGCGACGACAGCCCAAGTTTTGCCTTCAAGTTCGATTGTTGCGCCCACCTCAAGGTGACCCGAAAGCGCAGATCGGGTGACTTCAAACTGACAAAACGAGTTTGCATCCGCGAGGATCTGTTCTGCCACGCGTTCCGCTTCCGCCTCGGAGAACGACATGGGCAACTCCAGCGCCAGAACGCGGCGGGGGTCCCCATCTGGGGACTGCGCCTCTGCCAGTTCGACCTGGAAGGCATTCGCAAAACTTGAATGGGCCAAGTGCAAGCGGCCAGCAGCGGGTCGCTCACCATATCGCTGGAAAACCGGAGACGATGTGGCGGTGTCCCAGTCGAAACTGGACGCACCGCCAATCTCATCGACGCGGATGCTTACATTCGTCTCTGTTTCAACGGCTTTGAGCCCGTAAGCCGTAACGAGCGGCGCCAAGGCCGTGTCCAACTCCATGACACCGCTTAAGGCAAAGCCTTTCACCAACCCGCGTAAGTTGGCCGTGTTGATATCCACATCAGCCCTCCGGGCGAGATCGCCCACAACCCGTGGCAAGGACGTCAGGCCCGTGCGTCCGTTCAACCAGTGCCCATAGGACCAGTTTCCGCCATCGGACCAAACATCGTTCCGGCTCGGAAACGCCGGGAATGGACGCGCATCCCAGGCCCAAACAACGGCTTGTTCAATCGCCGACTGATCCTGCCAGTACGACAAAGCCCCCACCAGAGTGTTTGCCTGCAAGACGTCATCGCGCGCACCGCTTGAGTAAGGCGGAACGGCGCCTTCATCACTCTTGGGGTCAAAGAAGAGGTTCGGCGAGTTTGTGCTTTTATCGACGGCAGGAAAACCGATCTCACTGAATCGCATGGGTTTCGAGCCCGGAACCCATGGCGTTGGACTCTCGGATCGTGCACCTGCCGGGCGAGGATAATGGGGCTGCCCCCACCAATTCAACACATCCTTTGACCGGAATACCCAGTCTTCCCCGTGGGCCGTGTCCTGAATTGGCGAGCGAATCTGTGCCTCCCGATCAGCCGACGACGCGTAGTACCGGTCAAACTCCTCACCACCGGTTTGATTCTTGACGATGTAGGCAAGTTCACCCGGGTCACTGGCGCCTTCCAGACGGTCAAGATGCACATCGCCGTCACGCCAGTCGCCTGATGGCGGGTACCAATCAATGCCGACAAAATCGATGTCAGGACTTCCCCAAAGAAGGTCCAGAGGAAAGTACACATCATTGGTGCCATTAGCGGGCGCGAAGGCGCCGTACTCGCTCCAGTCTGCAGCATACGAAACAGCGCACCCCGCCCCCAGAATGGCTTTCACGTCAGCAGCCAGGTCCACGAGCCCCTCGACAAAGGGAAACACTCCCGCACCTGACCGCGTGCGGGTGAGGTCGCGCATCTCACTTCCGATCAGGAATGCAGAGCAGACGCCGCTCGCCTTTGCGAGCCAGGCAACGTGAAGAATAAAGCGTCGATACCCCCAGTCCGAGCTATCGCCGGACTACACAACCCGGTCACCGTCCAGCCGAAAGTCATCGCGCGCGGCTGCACCCAGAAAGGCTGCGACGTCATCTGCCGCAGCGGCGTTGCCATCGGAACCACTGGCTATCCGGCCGCGCCAGGGAAAGGCGGGTTGCCCCTCAGGGTTTTGAGGTGGGATATCCATCAGAAGAAACGGGGTGAGGGTGACATCAAGGCCGCGCATGGCCATTTCCCGCATCGCCTGGACCACGGTTTGATCGCTTGGTGTTCCGCCATAATAGCTGTTGCCGATTTCATCGCGAGAAATGACGTGGGCCTAATTGCGTCCCACATCTCCAGCGCGCCAGGTGATTGGAACGGTTTCCCGCTCGCGAGTCTCCACACCCGGACGAATGATGCACTGCCCCGCCCGCAAATTATCTCCGAACCAACCGACGGTCAAAGATACCGCTTCAACCCGCGGCAGCTCTGCCTGAAGCTGGTCGAGTGAAACCAGAAAATCAGCGCGTCCATCCGCTGTGTGCACGTTCTGGGAAGCTTCTCGTCCGGGGAATGTGCGAACGCTGACGGGCTGGGTTGCATATACAAACTCTCCCGTCGCCGGGATCATGTTTACCGCTTTCACGTGATCTGTGATCCCAGACCCCGTCGGTCCTCCCGGGCTACGGACGACCTCAAAAGACAGGTTCGGGATGCGGTTCCCAAACGCTTCCAGAGGGAAATCTTCGAAGACTATGTAGCATAGTCCTCCATAGGCTGGCGCCTTGCCAGCTCCGAGCTCAGCTTCGATGGCGGGGTCCGGCTCCTGATCCTCTGAGCCGCTGTAAGTCCGGAAGCTGTACAGTCCTGTTTCCAACAGTTCCCCGTTTGCCCAAATCTGGTCAACTCTGGCGTTCGGCCCTTCACAAATGCCAACGGCAAAACTGACGGTGTACGTATAACTATTGACGCGCGGTCCGCCTTTTCCGCCTCGCGTTTCGCGTTGTTCGCTGAAGTCTCCAGCCCAGATGAGCTGCCCAGGGACCCGCATTCGGCCGTAAACGTTGGATATGCCTGCGCCTTCTCTGCTTTCCATGATTTGAAGAGCGTCAAACCGAGGCCCTTCACGCGGCGGTGTCAGGGCATCTTCGAGAGTGTCGGCGGCAAAGCGACCAAGACGACGACCTATGGACGCGCCTGAGATTTGCCGGCCCAGGACCTGAAAACTCCGGGGCAGGATCCGCCGGCCAATTGCTGCACCCGCTTGAGTCAGTGCAATCCTTGCCATGGTCAGTCCTCCAAATTGGGAAAAGAAAAGGCACCCGCAATCCGACGCGTCCACCACGGGACCAGCCGGGTCACACACACACTGCGCCCCCAATACGCATGTAAAATCCGTCCGCCATGGACGGTGCCTTCTATCAAGATTGCGCAGTGTTTTGCGGGCACTCCCGTGGACATTCGAAAGACCAGCACGTCGCCCTGGTCAGCTTGCTCGACGATCCGTTCGACAAGGTGACGGCGCGCCGCCTGCAGCAACAGATCGTCGCCTGTCTTCTCCGCCCAGTCAGCTGTATAGGGCGACGGCATCTCGGGTTCCGGCCCGACACAAGTGCGCCAGACACCGCGCACAAGTCCCAGACAATCGGCGCCGACAGCCTTGCGACTTGCCTGATGGCGGTACGGCGTGCCTATCCACTCCCCCGCAGCGGATACAATTTCTGAACGGGTCATCGATGCCGTTCCGCCTCGGGCCCGGCGAGCAGAAAATCGCTGCCCGGCATATGGGGAAATCCGCGAAAATTCTCCGCGTTGGAAAACCGGTCTCGGCAGGTTTGAATTCGCTGATCGCAATCGGTTCCCGAAAATGCAGGATCGGTTACATCCACTCCGCATCTCGCATCCCCCAGCACGGCATCACATTGGCGCGTGTAAGCCCGGCCCAACAGGTTCGCGAAGTCCGATTTTAGCGACACCAATGCTGCAGAAAATTGAAAACCATCATGTTCAATCTGGCTGAGACGACCGGACCAGATATGCGCGACACGCGTCGCTTTTTTCCAATCCGCACGGAATACATCAACGCGCGCACCATCCCACACGCCCGAGATCATATCCGCTTCGTCGAACATTTCACTCTCGAGCGCACCGCTGACTTCGGCTGTTCCCGGGGTCAGGTCAGATGTCAGCGTAAACCTGCTGGCGTCAATCAATGCCCCCGGCGAGTAGGTTTCTCCATCGATTTCGAGCAGGTTGTCGTGCTCGGTGAGCCTGACAGCAACGCCGTCCTTGCGCAGAAAGGTCCAGCACTGGCAGGTTGTGTGGAGCGTGTTGATCAATTCGGTCATCGCAGCGGATCCACCAGCTCAATCAGCTCGACCTTTGCGATACGACCGGTGCTGACGCCTTCAAGGCTGGCCTCGATGCGGTCAGAAGCGAACCTCACCGGGCAATCGAATTCGAAGCCTGCTGTGACCGAAACCCCAGCCTCTGGGGGCACATCGAACTGGACCACCCCCAAGGCTGTATCGACCGCCCACCCTGTTGAAAAGTAATTGCCGTCGAGGCCGACAAGAATTGTTCCGGGAACAGGTTTCAGAATCCTGCGAACAACACCGCCATAGGTCTTCGTCAGGGGAAACTCGGTCTGCGTGCCATCGCCGTTGCCGATCGTCTGATCGAACGCCGTTGGTTCCTGGTCAGGAGAACAGGACCGGTCATCGGTAAAGTCCCGAAACCTAAAACCATGCAGTGCGCCTCGCCGTGCTTCGAAGAAGGCGATCACATCATGAAGTTCATCCAGGGTCTGTATTGCGCCGCCAACATCGAAACGCCTGCGAGACCCGGCCCAGACGCCATTACGCTGCTCCCCGCCACTCGCCAGTTCAACAATCTGCGTTCGGCGCTCCGGTCCACCAACCGCCCCAAAGGCGATCGCCAGCGGGAAACGCACCTCTTGGAAGTCTTGAAGACTCATGTCGGCACTCCCTAGGTTTGCGCCGTTGCTCGTGTCAGCAGCTTCAACCGCAAAAGCCCCCGGAAGTGCTCGCGGTCCGGCGGCCGCACCACATCCGAGTAGACCGAATAGCAATAGACCAGCGTCTGACCGGGCAATGACAGCCGGGCGGAATCCGCAGCCGTCGAGAGCGCATCAATCAACCGGCGCGCTTGGGTGATCCCGCCGCTTCTGGAGGCCGTTGCCAGCGAGATCCGGTGGAGCCGGGCCTGCACACCAACAAAAGACGCGTCTTCGGTTTCATGGCTCTCGAGCGCTGCAAACGGATACATCGCCCGAGACGTCTCATTGTCGAAAACGCGAGGCGAAGGGCCGAATGCATCGACAACGCTCTGATCCTCACGCAGCGCAGATAGTAACGCTGAAGCCAGGTCGGCATCCGCTTGTGCGGGCAAGTACAATAGCGCGCTCACAACCGGACCCTCCGATGGGTATCAAGGATTGAGGCGACCGAGTCGGGAAGAGATGAACCCTCCGGGCACCCATTCCGAGCGCTGTAAGACTCAGCGATGAGGAGCTTTACAGCCAGCTTCAGGTCGTCCGGAACAGCCTCTGGCAACCCATAGCCGGCCTGAAACTGCACGGTGGCAGCACCATTTTCCGGAACCGGGGGCGCCATGCTCCACGGGCGCAGTGCCATGCGCCCACACGTCAGCCTGAAACGACCCGTAACGTCGTCTGGATCCGCATCGTCGCTTTCAATTTCGACGCGCTCAAGAGACGAAACGGGTCCAGGCAGGAGAGACGCTCCCCGCCCTGAAATCCCAACAGGCCAGGCGGAGAATCGGCGTTTCAGGGTCCGCAGGACCAGTGCCTGACCGAGCTGCGCCTCGATACGTTCTGTGGCAGCACTGGTCAGGCGAGACACCCGATCGTCTTCGCCATCATGGCCAATTCGGAGATAGTCTTTCATCTCTGAAACAGGCACAGGCAAGGCGTCTGGCGGTGTGATCACCGTCAGGGTCATGTCATTCTTCCATTTGGCTGTGGCCTAGGGGGCGGGGGCGAAGCGGTCGGTCGCTTGAAGCGTCTTTAGACCTGGCTTTTGAGTTTTGAGATAATCTGCTCACCCATCGGCAACGCGACATCCCGCATGAGCACATCGTCAATACCAGTTTGCGTCGATCGGATCAGGGTCGCGAGCGCGTCGGCGGCCATCGTTGTAAAATCGTCCTGTTGGGATTCCGTGAGGCCTGCAGCCTGCCGGATGAGTGAAATGATCACGGCTTCGATCATGCTTGTCTCCTTTTGTGCGATAGAGTTCTGGCCCAGTCAGACCCGCTGACTGGGCCTGGGCATCACGGTGTTAGAACGTCATGACCTTGATGGCGTCGAAGTTCTGGACGCCTCCGCCAACGCGTTTCGACGTGTAGAACAACACGTAAGGTTTGGCCGAAAACGGATCGCGCAACACACGGGACCCTTGCCGGTCGACAATCAGGTATCCGCGGCGAAAGTCACCGAATGCGATGGCAGAATTTCCAGCGCCGATGTCCGGCATGTCCTCTATCTCGGTGACGGGATACCCAAGAATGGTGGCGGGCTCACCGCCCGTACCGGGCTGCCAGAGGTACCGGCCATCTACGTCCTTCATCTTGCGAATTATCGACATGGTTCGGCGGTTCATCACAAAGCGAGCGTTCGCACGGAATTGCGACTTGGGCGCATAGATCAAGTCGATGAGCTGATCGGCAGGATCGGTTTGGGTAAAGTCACCGCCTACAGATCCGATCTGCCCCCAAACATGGCTGGCATCATCGACGATGGTGTAATCGAGAATACCCTTGGGCTTTCCAATCCCATCACCACTTATGAACGCCGCGCTCTCCTGCGCGGAGAAGGCAACCTCCACCTCATCAGCCAACCACGCATCAACGTCCGCGTAGGAATCCTCAAGCAGGGTCTGCGTTGCTGCCGGCATTGCGTAGAGTTCGCCTGTTGGAAAGTCCAAAAGGGCGAGATTCGGCGACGCGGTTTCTGCGCGCGCGTCCGTCTCTCCTGCCCAACTCGCAGCCGCGCCAAGACCAACCGGCTTGCGATACACACCTGCCGAGGTTTGCCGCACAGTCGCGATCGCTCGCATGGGTGATGCAGCCTGAAGGCGTGCTTCGATGAGGCGGTCGAGTTCGGGCGGCGCGACATAGCCGCCCTGCTCGTCTGTTCCGGTGTTCAGCGACTTGGTGTCCAGTCTCGCGAGACCACTAGCGTCCCCGCTTCGCAGGTAGCGCTGCCAAGCGTCCGACTGTGCAGTTTCCTCATCGGTTTTTGGGGACGGGCCGGCATGGGGACCGGCGGCCTTGAGGCTGAGCGCTTCCAAACGGAGATCAATGCGCGACAGGCGCTCATCTGTCAACGGGTCCGCATCGCCGCGCCGCTCGATTTCTGACAGCCGCGCGTCGTTCGCCTGTTTGTAGGCCTCGAAGGCCGCTGCAATATCCGCCTCAACTTGTGACGGACTCATCTTGGTTTCCTTGGACATGATTTCTCCTGTTGAACGTGTAGGGGCAATTTCACGCTGCGCTGCGCGCGATAGCGGGATAGGTAAATCGGGCTGCGGGCTGCATCGGGTTTGCGACGAGCGACACTTCGACGAGATCGAGGTCGATCAGGTCTCGTCCACCGGATGCTCGCGCCTTGGCAAGGCGGGCTCGAAAGCCAATGGAGAGACCATTCAGCCCCCGGTGGATAAGCGCCTGGGCATGGGGCGCCTCGACGAGCCCTCGACCATCTTCGACCATGCGGGTCCATTGCCCGGCGATGGCTCCATTGCGGTGCTGAAGCAGCATCGGAACACTGGACCTACGCCGCAGCGTCCGGGCGAATGCTCCAGGACGAACAGTATCGCCGATATCGTCGGCCATTCCGAACAGGGAGGCATAGCCTTCGATCAAGATTGGCGTGCTCACGGTTGATCTTCCAACCGCGCTTCAATCCGATCGAGCTGTGCGCTAATCGCTTCGACCCGTGTCTCGAGTCTAGCCAGCAGCACATGGTCCGCCTGATATGTGGGGGCGGCGCGCTCCAGCGCTTCAACCCGAGCCCCCATCTGGCCGGCCCAGATGAATGCGGAAGCCATTTGGACACAAATGGCCAAGGCTAAACCCAAAGTCAGTCGCCGCTCTGGCGTTCCACTTACACCACTCATTGCGCGCCCTCCGCAAGGCGTGTGAGCCCGGCAATAGATCGCTTTTCCTCGTCTGTGAGGAAAGATGTCTCATCAAGCCGGGCGAAGAGCTCCGCGCGTTCGAGGGCCAGGGCGGGCACGGAATCGATCCGGCAAGAGATGGCTTCGGCGCGCGGAAACCGTGGCACGAGCCAGTTTGAAAGGGCGCGCGCGACCCTCTGGGCCAATGGCAGAACCGTCATCTTCCAGAAGGCCGCGTTTGCCTCGCGGTAGTTGGAATAGGTGTTGTCGCCCGGAATTCCGAGCAGCATGGGTGGCACGCCAAAGGCCAGCGCGATTTCCCGCGCGGCCGCATTGCGCGCAGCTTGAAAGTCCATGTCGGCGGGCGAGAGCGACATGGGTTTCCATTCCAACCCGCCCTCTAGCAGCAATGGACGCCCGGCATTGCCCGGTCCTGAGTGCGCACTCTCGAGTTCGTCTTTCAGGCGCGTGAATTGTTCATCCGTGAGATGGGCGCCATCCTTTCCGTAAACGAGCGCGCCGGAAGGCCTTGCGGAGTTGTCGAGGAGTGCTTTCTGCCAATCGGCGCCACCAGAGTGCAGATCCAGCGCCTTGCGTGCGGGGCTGAGGGGCGCGAGGCCATATGTATCATCACCCGGATGGAAGAGCTTCACCTGTAAGACCGGCAACCAACCATCCACAGTGCGCTCAATGCGCCGCCGGGTTCGGCCGACCTCATAGGTCCAACCCTCGATCCAACCGTTCAGGCCCGTATGAGCTTTCATCCGATCCGGGCGAAGCACAAAGAGGGCCCCGGGCGGCTCGTCATCAGCCAGATGAACCGCTTCCAGATAGGCATTCCCGGATATCTGCAGGTGGGCGTGAAGCGCCTGGAGTAGGCTCGTACCGTCCATATCGGGCAACGGTCGATTAAGCAGAGCTGACAGGTCGTCATCGCTGGAAACAAACGGAACGCTTGCGGCTGCTTCCGAAACCATTCGCACACAGCGATAGGCGACGGCGTTCGCCAGGTAGCCATCGCGCATTAAAGCGCCGGCACTCCGGCTGCCCCAACGCGCTTGCCCGAGCTGGGACAAGGCAACCAGTGGTGAAACAGCGGACTTGGTGTCAGCGCGGCGGGAAAACGGCCAAGCCATGGGCAACACTCCGGGTTTGGGGTGGATTTCGACGATGCCCGGTTTTAGCCCGCGATCTTCTCCGGTCGGATTGGCCGGCGAACGAATGCAATGATGCCAAGGGGTTGGCGCGATTATCTCATGGAAATCCTCAGCTTTTTACGCGCTCCAACGCGTCAAACCTGCTGGCCACGCTGGGAAAACACCGATAGCAAGGCGCTTTCGAAACGAGCTGGAGAGGACAAGAATGTCCGGAAAGATCATTTCTATCGCCAATTCCAAAGGCGGCGTCGGGAAAACGACGACCTGTGTCAGTCTGGCAGAAGCTTTTGCGGCAGAAGGCCGGCGCACTCTGGTCGTAGACCTGGATATGCAGGCTAATGCCTCAATGATTATTTTTGGCCGCGGGGGCGACGAGCGTCTCTATGAAGCCATTGCCGGCCACAAGACCGTCACCGACTATCTCGACGAAAACTTCTTCGGCGAGAGCCTGATGCGTCTCAGCGAATTCGTGACGCCACGTGCCAGCGACGTAACCCATACGGGGCGAACCCTTGACGTCTCCCTTGTGGCCTCATCTCCGGGCCTGCGGCGAACCGAGCGCGCGCTCATCTACGAGCTCACATCCCAAGGCTATTCAATGCATGCCATTGAGGGCCGCGTCGGCCAGAGGCTGACTCAGGATCTCGAACATCTGAAGAAAGAATTCGATATCATCCTGTGCGACTGCCCGCCCGGTATTTCCGCCATGACAGAAACGGTCCTGGCGATTTCGGATGTGCTGATCGTTCCGACAATTCCGGACTTTATGTCGACCCTTGGTCTCGACCTGTTCATTGGCGATGTCGTTCCACAATTGAACCGGGATTCCGGTGACGGCCTGCCCCACGTGTTGGCCACGCGCTTCACCGCCTCAGACCACCAGAGAATCGTGCTAAACGCCATGTGCGAAGGTGCCGAAGGTGGTGAGACCGATTATGCCATGCTGACCACGATTATTCCCGCCACACCAGACTTTGCCGTGAACCCCATTGAGTTGGGGCACGCGCCGACGCTGGCGCAGAAGTGGCCGGGCGAAGCGCTTGGCGTTCTGGACTCCTTGCACAAGGAAATAGCGGGATTGCTGACATGAGCCTCACTGTGGACGGCCGAAAAGCTGTTGAAATCATGGTCAGCTCTACGGACGTGTTTGCCCGCATCCGGCCCGAACAATGGTCTGCCGCAGCGATCAATCTGGCGAAGAAACAACTGATCGCAGGCAAACAGACACGCAGCGACTATCTCAAGGTGCGTGAAGCACTGGGCAGCGCGATGTTCGAGCAAGCACTGGACGCGCTGAAGCCCATGCACCTCAAGCAACTGGCCCAACGGATCGATCGCGGCGTGGACCCGGAAAAGATCAAGACCGGTGCAAAGGCGCTCGCCCACATTCGCGAAGTGCTCTCGGACGCATGGGAAACGCCAGACATTCAGCTTGAAACAGCCGAGCTTGCGCCAGAACCTCCGAAATCAAATCCATACATCGGGCGTAAGGCATTCCGCACGGGCCGCTAAAGCCGTCGCATCTGTGGGACTCCCGTGCCTGCCTGATCAATCATCAAGGCCCAAACGGCCCACACCAGCGCATCCAAGCGGTCCGGAGACCTATCCTGCGCTGTAGTACCGAAAGAGATCAGTTCGCGTTCAAGCTCTTCGAATACGCCCACATGGCTAACCTTTCCCTGACTGTAGAGCGCGCTTACTGGGAGTGCCCGACCGCGTTTATCCAAACGCGCGTGGACAAGACGGATAGGAATACTCGCACCCGCCATCCGGAGCACTTCCCGAACCATTTCTCCGCCTTGGTTTGCCTCCGCGACGATTCCCGTCGCGCCGATCGTCTGTGCGAGCGCCACAGCTCTGGCTGCCCAATCGAGCGGTTTCAGTCCCCTGACACTCGCATCCGCAAGGACAAAGCATTTCCGGGAAAATCCTGCGGCACTGGCGCGCCCAGCGGCAATCAATCCACATGCATCGGCGCTCGCGCCAACGCTTACCGGCGGATCGATCCCAACAATGATGTCTTCGAACTGTACGGGCGGTATTGCGACTCTGTTGCGTTCTATCCGGTCAAAACTCCATAGCGCCCCTTCGGTAGGCTCCACGATCAGTCCATCAAGTTCCTGTTGAGCAAGTGCGCCATGCCCATACTGACTGCGCATGACATCAACAAAACCCGGCGCCAGGTTTTCAGCGTTCTGAGCGGTGGTTGACCGGGTCACCACGGTAATCGGCTCTCCGACCAAACGCTTGATAAGCTTCGATGGCTTGGGTGTCGTGGTGGCAACCGCGCGTGGGTTTTGTCCGAGCCGCAAGCCGAGCTGCATCATATCCCACGCCGCAGCGCGATCAGGCCAGGCCGCAAGCTCATCGCACCATGCCGCGCCAAACTGCGGACCCCGCAAGCTTTCAGGCTCACCCGCTGAAAAGGCAAAGACTTCCGCTCCATTGGGAAAAACGATCCGCCTGCGGGTCACTTCGTAGTGCAGGATATCTTCGCCCTCTGGAGGGGCGACCGCCCGTATGCCCGACGGACCTTCAATCATCACATCGCGCACTTCGGCCAGCGAACTTCCGACGATTGCCAGGCGCCCCACACCGCCGAAACGCGCGGCGAAGCAAAGCCACTCGGCCCCCGCCCTCGTTTTGCCGGACCCGCGCCCACCGAGGAACAACCAATTGCGCCAGGCGCCCGCAGGCGGGCGCTGACTGTCGCGTGCCTGCGCGAGAAAAGGTACCCGCTGCAGTACACCAGTCGGCAATTTGCGCCCAGAGTCCCAATCAGGCCAATCCGGCTCGCGCTCAATCGTAGTGGGATCATTCGGCATCCCCGAACTGTCCCACGAGGCGGAGCCCGGTCGAATTGTTCAGGCCGGCAGCCTTCCCGTCGTAAGACTAACCCATGGTGGGGATAATGAAGGCCTGATCGCCGATGTCACCTTCCGGCCAGCGCTGAGTGACCGTCTTGATCTTGGTCCAGAACCGCACGCCTTCAGGACCGTGCTGATTGGTGTCGCCAAAGGCCGAGCGCTTCCATCCCCCGAAAGTATGGTGGCTCACCGGGACCGGGATCGGCACATTGATCCCGACCATTCCGACATTGACCTGCGCGGCGAACTCACGCGCGGCGCGGCCATTCTGGGTAAAGATCGCGACGCCGTTTCCATACTGGTGGTTTGACGGCAGCGCGGCGGCCTCCTCCAGCGTCTCAGCGCGGAGGATCTGCAGCACCGGACCGAAGATTTCGTCGGTATAGCTCTGCATGTCGGGCGTTACATGGTCGAACAAAGAAGGGCCGACAAAGAAGCCATTCTCATGACCCTGGAGCGTGTGGCCGCGTCCATCCAGAACAAGCTCTGCGCCCTCATCCACGCCCATTTGGATATAGTCTTCTACACGCGCCTTGTGCGCGGCCGTGACAACGGGACCATAGTGCGCGTCGGCATCCGTGGACACGCCAACCTTCAGGCCCTGGGCTGCCTCAACCATCCGCTCGCGGAATTCATCGCCGGTTTTTTTGCCAACGGTGACCGCCACGGGCAGGGCCATGCAGCGTTCGCCAGCCGAGCCGTAGGCGGCTCCGACGATGTCCTTCACCGCCTGATCCATGTTCGCGTCGGGTAGAATGATGCCATGGCTCTTCGCCCCGCCCATGGCTTGGACGCGTTTTCCGTGGGCCGTGCCCTTGGAATAAACGTACTGAGCGATGTCGGAGGAACCGACGAAGCTGACAGCCTTAACTTCAGGGTGTTCAAGGATGGCGTCGACCGCCACCTTGTCACCGTTCACCACATTCAAAACGCCCTCGGGCGCGCCGGCCTCCAGCAATAGCTCGCCGAGGCGCATCGGAACGCCGGGATCTTTCTCGGACGGCTTCAGGATGAAGGTATTGCCGCAAGCAATCGCCACGGCCGCCATCCAGCATGGGATCATCGCTGGGAAGTTGAAAGGCGTGATGCCCGCGCACACGCCCAACGGCTGGCGCATGGAGACCACGTCAATTCCCGGGCCTGCGCCCTCGGTGTATTCTCCTTTTTGAAGGTGCGGGATACCGCATGCAAATTCCACAACATCGATACCGCGCTGCACATCTCCGCGCGAGTCTGCAACCACCTTGCCATGCTCTGATGACAAGAGCTCGGCGAGCTCGTCCATGTTGGCTTCAAGCAGGCGTTTGAACTCAAACAAGACGCGGGCGCGGCGCTGTGGATTGGTCGCTGCCCAGCCGGGAAATGCCGCCTGCGCCTCGGCAATCGCAGTGCCCATTTCATCTACCGTGCAGAGCGAAACCCGAGCCTGAACCTCGCCGGTGTTCGGATCGAAGATATCTCCGAACCGGCCAGACGTGCCAGTCACGGTTTCGCCCCCGATGAAATGATGCACTTCACGCATGTTGCTGCCTCCAAAAGTCTGTTCTTTGCCCGCGGGCCTTTGGAGCCTTATTGGCCGACATTCCCATTTTCTGGAAGCAAAACCTCAGCAGGCCGCAAACTCACGCAATATCTAGATGGGCTTCTGGGGACAGATGAGGAATTTCTCACCCGTCGTTTTCGCGTTGTAGCGCTTCACAATATCCGCCTGCAAAGCTTCAGAGAGGGAAATCTCGTCGGTATAGCGGCTGAGGAATGTCGTTTTCAGTTCGTCGGCCACGCGTTTGCGGAGGCGGACGGCCACATCATTCCCGGCCTTCGCCAGAAAGTTGGGCAACAGCCATCCGCCAACGCCCCAGGCCATGCCATAGCCTCGCGTCAGCATCGTCGGCGAGACATCAAGGCCGCCATAGAGATAGACCTGCTTGTGAGCGACAGACCCGTAAATGCTGTAAGCGCCCGGCGTGCGTGCCGCCGCGCCTTCCATGGCCGTGAGAATGTTGGATGCGAGCTGGCCACCGCCTGTGGCATCAAATCCGAGCGTCGCGCCTGTGGCGTGGATCGCGTCGGTGAGATCAGCCATGAAGCTGTCTTCACTACTGTTGACGACGTATTTCGCGCCCATGCCCTTAAGCAGCTCGACCTGCTCTGGCTTGCGAACGATATTCACAAGGTCCACGCCGTCGGCCTGGCAAATGCGCACGAGCATCTGACCGAGATTCGATGCAGCAGCTGTGTGGACAATCGCCGTGTGTCCCTCGGCGCGCATGGTTTCAAGAAAACACAAGGCTGTAAGCGGATTCACAAAGCAGGACGCACCGTCCTTCGCCGTATGTCCTTCATGCAGCGGGAGCGCCATTGCGGCGTCTACGGCGCGATACTGACCGTACATCCCCCCGCCCATGACGGCGACAACTTTGCCGAAAAGGCTCTGGGCGTAGTCGCCCTCACCTGCAGCAACCACGGTGCCTGCCCCCTCATTGCCTACAGGCAGGGCCTGACCGATACGCGCTTTCATCACACGCATCCCCTGCTCTGGCACCGGCGCCGTCAGCACCGTGTCTTTTCCAGTGCCGCTGCTGGACGCGGCTGCCATGTTGGACCAGCCGAACATGACACCGTGGTCTGACGGATTGATCGGCGTTGCCTCCACGCGAACGATGATCTGGCCCGGCTTTGGATCCGGCATGGATTTTTCGACCAATTCCATACGAAGCGAGCCGTCGGGCGTAACTGTCGAGAGCATTTGCAGATACGTGGCGGGAAGTGACATAGCGCGACCTCAAGATTGCAATTGTGTATGCGCACACCGTGGGCGTCTTTCCCCTAGGACCGGCAAGCCCCTCCAAGACGATCTCCGACCAATTTCATCCCAAGACCGTAAAGCCCCCCGCCGATCAGACGTTTGACGATGGGACAGAAGAGCCAAGCGTGAAGCGGGAAATAGAAAAAGACTGGTGCCGGCTGAGGGACTCGAACCCCCGACCCCCTGATTACAAATCAGGTGCTCTACCAGCTGAGCTAAGCCGGCGACCAAGGCGCGCTTTCTATGCCGAGCGGTCGGGGCATGCAAGGCTTTCGATGCTTGACCGTAAAAACTCTACAGCCTAGCGACTGCGCGCAGGAATTCTGCCGCTTGGGGAGTCTGGCTTTATGAGCACTGAACACGTATCGGCGCAGCGGCAAATCCTGCCGGACCTCGTCCGCGCCGTTGCGTTGATGGGCATTGCCGTGGTGAACTCGACGGTATTTGCCTACCCGATGGAGACAGGGCTTTTCGGCGCGCCGTCCAGCGGCGCAGTGAATTTGGGGTCAGCCTACGGCATGTACTGGCTTGCCGCCGGAAAGTTTTATGCCCTGTTTTCCCTCATGTTCGGCGTCAGCCTTTTTTATCAAATGGGCGCTGCCGACCGGGCTGATGCGAATTTCTCACGCCGTCAGACACGTCGACTTATCGGCTTGGGGCTAATTGGGTTGATCCACTATACATTCTTTTTCCTGGGGGACATTCTCGTCACCTATGCCCTTTTGGGGGCGCTATTGCTGACCCAGATCAATGCATCTGAGAAGACACTTATCCGCATCGGCGTCGGTTTCATTCTGCTGCAGGTATTGGTGCTTCTGGCATTCGCGGGTTTGTTCGCCGGAATTGAGGCCATCAAACCTGGCTTGATGGCCAAGAAGATGAGTCTGTCACTTGATGGCGCGGTTGAAGCTTTCTCAACCGGC
Source organism: Pseudomonadota bacterium (assembly GCA_039818165.1). Lineage (GTDB taxonomy): Bacteria > Pseudomonadota > Alphaproteobacteria > Caulobacterales > Hyphomonadaceae > UBA5336. The sequence continues at coordinate 37,779 of JBCBUL010000008.1, forward strand.
AGCTTCCTCGACCAGGCACTCTTCAGGATCTCGTCTTACGCTGACATTTTGCCCAGCGTGTTGATGTCCCAGGGCGTTGCAACGTTCGGGTATTTTTGTCTCGGCCTCGCCTTTGCCCGCAAGGGATGGATCTCCGACCCAAGCGCAGCCATTTGGAGCCGTGCGCGATTGATTTTCCTGCCCATTGGCCTTTTGGTCGGGGCCGCAGGGGCTTGGCTCGTGCTCCAGGCTGACAACGGATTTGATGCCATGATGATGCTGGGGATGGCCGTGATGTTCCTGGCAGCGCCAGCCCAGTCTCTCGGCTACGCCGGACTTCTCGCCGGGCTCGCCAAGCGGCCAGGACCGTTGGTGACCTTTGTTTCGAAAGCCGGTCAAGCGTCGATGACCGCCTATCTGGCCCAGTCTGTGATCATGACGTCCGTCTTTTCCGGCTGGGGCTTTGGCCTCTACAGTCAACTTCCCGCCGCGCAAGTCATAGCCATTGGCGCAGGCACTGCCCTATTCACCATTCTGGCTACTGCCACCTGGATGTGCTTCTTCAAACGCGGCCCGGTGGAGACGCTGTTTCGGGCCTGGACTTACGGTTAACGCGTCCTCTCAAATTCCATCAAACCATCACGCGGTGGTCATGTTTGCCTCCATGCGCGCACATTCTGGCCACGGACCGGCGAGAAACTTGCAACCAAGCCGATGGAAGAAAGGGCTTGGATATGAGAGTTTCATTTTTGGCATCTGCCATGGCCGCCCTGGCCGTTTTTGCTGCGCCGTCCGCCACAGCCGGTGAGTTTATCGGTGATCTGGATTGCAGCGCGAAGGACGTGGTTGTGTATTTTGCGCCCGGTGAAGCGACACTTACACCGGCTGCGGAGGCCTTGCTCGATCACATAGCCGATCTGGCAAATCCGTGCACGCTGACATCGGTGGAAACGGAAGCCTGGGCCTTCGATGCTATCGAACCCGAAGCAGCAGATGCCCTGGCCGAAGCGCGCAAGATTTCCGTTCTTTCTGCGTTGGCTGAGCGGAGTTTGATCGCTCGCGCCCATGTTCAAATGCCATCGCAGCTCAGTGAAGCCGACCGGGATATGCCCGTGGGCCGATCGGTTTATGCAACGCTTCGCCTGGCAGTTCCGAGCGTCGGATAACTCCAGGCGAGGGCCGGGTCACAGCCTGGGTTTGCAACACCAAGCCGCGCGCGTATGAGTGCGGCTTGTCGTACATCCGCCTGGACCAAACCCCATGACCAACACTGGCACACGCCGAATCCTGATCACGTCTGCCCTGCCATACATCAATGGCATCAAGCATCTGGGCAACCTCGCCGGGTCCATGCTTCCGGCAGATGTCTATGCCCGCGTGATGCGTTTGATCGACCATGAGGTCGTCTATATTTGCGCCACGGACGAGCATGGAACACCAGCTGAACTCGCGGCTCAGAAAGCCGGCGTTTCCGTGCGTGAGTATTGCGATGCACAACACGAGATTCAGCGCGCCGCGGGGGAAGCTTTCGCGCTGTCCTACGACCATTTCGGTCGCTCATCTGCCGCGTCAAACCATGTACTGACTCAGAACTTCGCTCACGCCCTAGAGGCCAACGGATTGATCGAGGAACGGGTTTCGACGCAAATCTATGATGTTGAAGCAGGCCGCTTTTTACCCGACCGGTATGTGGAAGGCACCTGCCCCCATTGCGGGTTTGAAAAAGCGCGCGGTGACCAATGTGACAATTGCGGGCGTCTGCTCGACCCAATGGATCTCAAGGATCCCTATTCCGCAGTTTCGGGGTCAAAGAATGTCGAGCCCCGAGAAACGCGCCACCTTTTTCTGCTTCAGTCAAAACTTGAAGCCGACATTCGAGAGTGGGTGGAAGCTAGCGATCACTGGCCCAGTCTGGCGCGGTCCATTGCACTGAAATGGCTCGATGAAGGCCTTCGAGACCGCGCCATTACCCGCGACCTCTCCTGGGGTGTGCCCGTGACTCGTCCCGACGGCTCCATTCGCGAGGGCTTTGAGGACAAGGTCTTTTATGTCTGGTTCGACGCGCCCATTGAATACATCGCAGCCACGCAGGACTGGGCCGAAAGGCGGGGCCAGCCCGAGGCCTGGAAACCGCTCTGGGACACCGAGGCCGGTGCGCGCGAGACCGAGTACGTCCAGCTCATGGGCAAGGACAATGTGGCGTTCCACACGGTGAGTTTCCCAGCCACCCTGATCGGATCGCGGCAACCCTGGAAACTCGTCGACAAGCTGAAGGCCTTCAACTGGGTCACCTGGTATGGCGGGAAATTCTCAACCTCAGAAAACCGCGGCGTCTTCATGGACCAAGCGCTCGATTTGCTGCCCGCAGACTATTGGCGCTGGTACCTGACGGCCAATGCGCCGGAGGGTTCTGACGCAGCCTTCACCTGGGAAGGCTTTCAGGCCGCCGTAAATTCGGACCTTGCCAACGTGCTGGGCAATTTCGTCAACCGCATCACCAAGTACACCAAATCCAAGTTCGACGGAAAGGTGCCGGGCGAAGGTCAGGCGGGAGAAGATGAAGCCTGGATCGCCGAGGAACTCTCAGCACGCCTGAAGGCCCTGACGGAACACTACGAAGCCATGGAATTCCGCAAAGCGGCCGCCGAAACGCGCGCGATCTGGGCGGCTGGCAATGAGTATCTCACACGCGCTGAACCTTGGGTGAAGTATAAATCCGATGTGGACGCGGCCGCCATTGGTGTGCGCACCGGGCTGAACCTCGCCGCCATATTCGGCATTATTGCTCAACCCATCATTCCTAGTGCCTCCGCTAAGATACTGGACGCTTTGGGCATTCCTGACGCCAATCGAAAGTGGCCGAGCGCTGATGATGCGGGACTGCTCGACGCTCTGCCTCACGGTCTGGAGATTACGCCACCGGATGTCCTGTTCCAGAAAATTGAAGACGAGCAAGTGGCCGAATGGACGGAGCGATTTGGGGGAGAGGCCTGATTGCCCCTTCAAAACCGCGTCGATCCGTTTTCGCGCATCCATGCGGTCCCCGCGCGGGGCATGTTTACTGGAAACCGCGGCATTCTGCATGACCCGGAAACGCAGACCCTGAAGAAGCAGAGCTGGGCCACGGAGGGCTGGGTGATTTGTACCCTCGCGCCCCTTTCCGGCCGGGAAAAACGTAAAAGACTGATGTCTCGCGGCAGGTGGACAGAATTGTTCTTCCTCGACGAAGCCGTCGGACTCGCTGCCGGTCATCGCCCCTGCCATGCCTGCCGGAAAGAGGACGCTGTGGCGTTTCGCGATGCGGTCGGCGTGACCCGATTGAGCGAACTAAGCACACTCATCAACACCGAAATGAAGCCGCACCTGCGGGTTCGCAACCCGATGTCCAGAACGTACTGCAATCCCAATGACCTGCCGGATGGGGCTTTCTTTGCGCTGGGCGCGCAGTCCTTCCTTGTCTGGCAAGGTGCAGCGAGGCGCTTCTCGTGGTCGGGCTACGGCCCCGCCCAGCCGCTTCCGGAGCGCGCCGTGCGCCTGACACCGGCAATCACATGCCGTGCATTGGCACATGGCTATCTGCCAGCAATGCATCCCAGTATTGTTCACGGGGCCTGACACCTTGCCGCTCGGCCCACCAAAGCCTACCACCTGCAAAAGAGGCGACGAGACGGGGACTGGATGACATGGGCATAGCGGAAGACACACTGATTTGGGGCCTGGCAGCGCTCTGCGGATACCTCGCAGGCTCCATTCCCTTTGGCCTGGTCCTGACGCGATCAGCAGGCATCGATCTCCGATCCATCGGCTCGGGCAATATTGGCGCAACAAATGTCCTTCGCAGTGGGCGAAAAGACCTCGCCCTTGCCACCTTGCTGCTCGACAGTTTGAAGGCCGGACTGGTCGCTCTGGCATTCGCCCTGGTGTTTGATACGCGCGTGGGGTTTGTAGCCGGAGCCGCGGCTTTCTTCGGGCATTGCTACCCTGTGTGGCTTGGCTTCAAGGGCGGCAAGGGCGTTGCCACCTATGCCGGGCTGCTGGCATTTGTGAGCTGGAAAGGCTTGCTCTTCGCCGCGCCGGTTTGGCTGGGATTGTTCGCCCTTTTTCGTATCTCGTCTCTCTCGGCTCTGGTGGCAGCGATTGCTGCGCCGGTGGGCGCATACATTCTGGGTGAAGACCCGTTTATTGTCGCCGGACTCGCACTTCTGTCTCTTTTGGTATTCTGGACCCATCGGAGTAACATTTCGAGACTTCTGAGCGGCAGCGAACCGCGTTTTGGAGCCGCGAAAGACTCCGAAGCATGATTGCGCCACCGCGCAATCAGGAGGAACGCCGCGACTGGCTCAGACTGGCTCGCACCCCAAACGTCGGGCCCGTGACATTTTTCCAGCTCGTCACACGCTACAAAACACCTGCGCGCGCTTTAGACGCCCTGCCGGACCTGGCTCGAAAAGCGGGCCGCAAACGCCCCCTCAAGGCGCCTGCAATTGAAGACATTGAAGCTGAGATGGAAGCCACTCAGAACTACGGTGCGCGACTTTTGACGGCTGCGGACGATAACTTCCCAAACCTGTTGAAAGCGCTCGCTCCCCCGCCACCTGTCCTGACAGCTCTGGGCAGGCTTGAACTCACCCACCAGCCAACCGTCGCGATTGTTGGCGCAAGAAACGCTTCGGCTGCTGGCCGAAAAATTGCCCGGGATATGGCATCGGATCTCAGCCAGGCCGGTTATGTGACGGTCTCAGGCCTCGCTCGCGGCATAGACGGGGAAGCTCACGCTGCGAGCCTGGACGGCGGTACCGTTGCCGTTCTGGGCGGAGGCGTGGATCATGTTTATCCGCCCCAACATGAACGCCTTTATGCAGCGATTGCCGCCAAGGGCCTGATCCTCTCGGAAAGTCCCTTCGGCCATCGGGCGACTGCAAAGGACTTTCCGCGCCGCAACCGATTGATCACAGGTTGCGCGCGCGGTGTGATCGTCGTCGAAGCCACGGAGAGTTCAGGATCGCTCATCTCGGCCCGCACAGCAGGCGAACAGGGCCGCGAGGTCATGGCGGTTCCGGGATCACCTCTGGATCCTCGTGCATTTGGAACCAATCGGCTCATTCGAGACGGTGCCATATTGGTGCGCAATTGCGATGATGTTCTTGAAGTCTTGAACAGCCTGTCTCCCAAGGAGCTGTTTGCGCCACCACCACCCGGTTTTGAGGGCGAAGACGACAGCCCCATCCCAAAGAGCCAGATCGACGCCGTCCTGGAAGCACTGACGCCCTATCCCTTGCCGATCGATGAGATCGCGCGGTCTGTGGGACTGGGCGCTGCGCGCTGCGCTGCGATCCTCGTTGAACTGGAGTTGGCCGGAGAAGCTCACACCTTCTCCGGGGCCATGGCGGCGCGCAACGTTGGACCTTGAAGACACAGTTGAATGAATTGGCGAATTCACAGCGTTCGACGACTGGACGCCTGCTCCGTGAATCCCTAAGCACAACTTCGGGCAAGGGGCGACCGATCACGCCCAGTGAGAGGTCTGAGTGACAAAGGTGACCCGCACCATGGCCGCATTGAAGTGTGTCTTCGCTGCTACCGCGTTTGCAGTGGCGAGCCCCCTCGCCTTGGCTCAAGTTTCAGAGGGCACAAGCGACCAAAGCGAACAAGTGGTCCTTATCGCCGACGCGCTGACGGAGAATGAAGCGGAAAGCACCGTTATCGCCGAAGGTAATGTGGAAGCCAGCTATCAAGGCCGTGTCCTGAAAGCTGACCGGGTGATCTACAATCGCCTGACCAACAAGGTCCGCGCCACCGGCAATGTTATAATTCTGGACCCCGACGGCACCGAACGGTTCGCCGACGAGGTCGAAGTCAACTCGAACTTGTCTGACGGCTATGCCATCGGTTTTGCGGTGCGACTTCCCAATGGTGGCCAGGCCGTAGCCAACAGCGCGATCCGCCAGGAAGGTGGCGCAAACGCCCTCGACCAGGTCGTCTATTCCTCCTGTGAAATCTGCGAAGAAGGGGATTCCCCCACCTGGGCTTTGAGAGCTCGGCGAGCGGTTCTGGACGAAGCCGACCAGATGATCTCCTATCAGGACGCCGTCCTGGAGATCGCCGGATTTCCGGTCTTCTATCTGCCCTACTTTGCGCATCCAGATCCTTCCTCAGACCGTCGCTCCGGCCTCCTGTTTCCGGATATTGGCGTATCCAGCCGGGTCGGGCTGTTTTATCAGCAGCCCTACTATTGGGCGATTTCCGAGCACCAGGAACTCACGATCGCGCCGGAGTTCTTCGAGAAGGTGAACCCGATTCTCGAAGTGGATTATGCCAAGAGGTTCTGGTCCGGACGCCTGGATATCAATGCGTCGGTCACCCAGGAAAGCCTATTTGACGGCGATGGCGAGCGTCTCGAAGACAGCGATGACAGTGTCCGCAGTCACATATTTGCGAAGGGCCTGTTTGCGATCAACCCAACTTGGGACTGGGGATTTGGCGTTGAGCGCGCATCCGATGATCTGTATCTGCGCCGCTATGATATAGACGGTGAAGGCGACTTGCGAGGCCTCTACCAGTCACAGAACAGATCCCTGCTCAGCCAACTCTTTCTCGTTGGCCAGGATGAAGACTTTTTCAGCGAAACCGCGATCATCGCGAGCCAGGGGCTGCGCGCTTTCGACAATAACGACACGATCCCGTTGCTGGCGCCGATAATCTACACCGAGAAGCTCTACGACCTTGGCGCGTTCGGATCTGGAGGACTGCAAGCCACCGCCGCATCGGTGACCCGGGATGTCGGGGTCGACAGTTCGCGGGTTTCCGTTGGTCTAGACTGGTCTCGTAGGACAGTCTTGCCGGGTGGTGTCCTGGCGACCCCCTTTGCGGATGCGCGCGCTGACTACTACCGCCTGGACGAAGAAGTCTCAGGGGAAGACGAAGTCAGTCGTGCGCTCGGATCAGTTGGCATGGAGCTATCTTACCCGCTGATCCGCCGCGGCACCGGCGTAGATATCTTGATCGAGCCCGTGGCCATGGCCGCCTACGGCGTCTCGAACGCCAATGATGATGTAATTCCGATCGAGGATTCAGCCGCCTTCGAAATCGGCACGGCATCCTTGTTCGACTCAAATGGAGCGGCTGGCTACGACCTCTACGAAGGCGATGGTCGCGCCGCCGTGGGACTGCGGGCGTCGGCGCGCTGGCGCAATGGCGTATCCCTGTCGGCGGAGGGCGGGCGGCGCTGGCGATCGAGAAGCGATGACAGCTTCAATGCGTTTTCGAATCTCGAAGGTACGTCTTCCGACTGGGTCGCCGATGCTGAAATCGACCTGGGAAGCTTGTTCAAAGTCTCAGGCGGGGTTCGACTTGATGAAGATACGCTGGACACCAACCGCATTGAGGGCAGCATCAGTACCCGGTTTTGGCGGTTCAGGGGTAACGCCCAATACTACAAGCTAAGCGAAGACATCACGACGAACGGCAATGCCGAAGAAGCTGTAACTGTCAGCGCGCAGATGCGCCTGACCGACAACTGGTCTGTGCTTTATGCGCGCCAACGGGAGATCGAAGAGGGGTTTGATCGAAACCACTCGATTGGGGTGAGTTACCGAGACGATTGCTCAGTGTTTACAATCGCCTACGAACGCCGCGACACCTCCGACAGGGAGCTGGGCCCCTCAGAGGCCCTCACCTTCCAGTTCTCATTGCTCACGCTGGGCACGTTCGGCTCTGCTGACGTCGATTAGAGGGCGTTAAAACGCTGTAATTTTTCAGCGCTGTATGCGCGAGAGACATTGCACGGTGGGAGTAGCGCAGTATGGTCCGGCAAAGCATGCTGAGCGCGATTACGCATGCTAGGAGTAACTCTATGATCCCTTTTCGTTTCCTCGCATCGACCCTGTGCGGAGCCCTTTTTACTTTGGCTGCATGCGCGCAGACGCCGAGCACCACTGTGGCGAGCCAGGATGACGGAAGCCAGCGGATTGAAGGTATTGCCGCGATCGTAAACGATCAGCCCATTTCATATTCAGACGTACGCGAACGCGCACGGCTTCTGCTTCTAAGTCTCGGCAGTCAGCCGACACAGCAGGACATCCTGCGCATCACATCCCAGGCGCTTGAACAGCTGATTGATGAAAAACTGCAGCTCGAGAAAGCAGCCGAATTCGAAGTCGAGATCGCATCCGAGGAAGTTCTGGCGAACATCGCAGATCTTGCCTCCCAGTCGGGGCTCTCTCAGGATCAGCTCTACCAACAGCTCCTTGCAAGCGGCGTAAACCCTCGTAGCCTGGAAGACCAAACCCGCGCCGAAATCGCGTGGCGGCGCATTATGAATGGGCTTTACGGGTCGCGCATTCGTGTTTCTGAAAACCAGATCAAGGAACGGCTGGACCAGCTTCGCCTTGCATCTGAAGAGACGCAGTACCGCGTTGCGGAGATCTTCCTGTTCGCACCAGACCCAACCAGCCAGGCGCAAGCTGTCGAAGCAGCCAATTCCATCCGCGCCCAGCTTATTGAAGGCGCGCCGTTTCAGGTGGCCGCGCAGCGCTTTTCTTCGGCTCCGACTTCGGCGACCGGCGGGGACATGGGCTGGGTCGACCTTGATGATCTGGAACCCGAAGTAGCTGACGCAATGCTTGCATTGGGCAATGGCGGTCTGTCACCGCCCATCGTTGTGGTAAACGGCGTCTATCTGGTTGCGCTGACAGGTGTTCGCGAGCCCCAGGAAGCAGATACCCAAGTCTCGATTACGCGCCTTTTGGCCCGCGATGGATCAGCCGACACACTGGCGGCGGCGACACGCGAGATCACAGGGTGTGATGACATTGAGTCCGTCGCAGACGAATCCGACACGCTTCAAGCCGCCAGCCTCGGGCGGATCAGCCTGAATGAGCTGGCACCGGATGCTGCGGAGCGGATCGAAAGCACAGCCATTGGCGAAGCCAGTGTACCTTTCGAAACATCGACAGGTCTGGCCGTGATGTACGTTTGTGACCGCACCAGCAGCATTGATAGTCTTCCGTCCGAAGACCAGATCGAGAACCAGTTGTTCGGCCGTCAACTGACGATGATCTCGGATCGGGAACTGCGCAACCTGCGGCGCGAAGCGACGATTATCCGCCGCGACTAGAACCGGTTTCGCCCCTGTGGCAGAGGACGTCTATGTCGTCTTCCCGCCCTCTTTGCATCACCCTTGGAGATCCCGCTGGCTGTGGGCCTTCCATGACGATGGATGCATGGCGCACGCTTAGAGACCGTTCCGATCTGACTTTCTATGTCCGCGGCGCGCCCGCGTTGTACAATGACGTTCCCGTGGCCCTGATCGCGGGCCCGAGAGAATCCGAAGCCTTATTCAAGGATGCCCTTCCAGTCATTCCGCTTCAAGCTGACATCGGCGAGGTCACGCCGGGACGACCAGACCCGAGCTCGGCGGAGGCCACGCTTGAATCGATAGAACACGCCGTAGCCGATGCCATGAGTGGTGAAGCTGGTGGAGTGGTCACGAACCCAATATCAAAAGCGCTGCTCAAGGAGACTGGATTCGCCCATCCCGGTCATACCGAGTATCTCGCTGAGCTCTCGGCCGGCCATGGCCCAGTTCCCTCCCCTGTCATGATGTTGGTCGGCGGCGGATTACGCGTGGCACTGGCAACAATTCATATGCCCTTAAGCGACGCCATTGCTGCGATCACCCCAGAGCGCCTCACGACTGTCGCCCATATAGTACATTCGACACTGGTCTCGGATTTCGGCTTGGAAACGCCAAGGATCGCTTTCACGGGGCTCAATCCCCACGCCGGAGAAGGGGGTATGCTAGGGTCGGAAGAGATCGATACCATCAATCCAAGCGCCGAATCTTTGCGCCGGAACGGCGTCGAAATCACCGATGCTCGCCCGGCCGATACGGTTTTCGCCGAAGCACTTTCCGGCGCCTACGACGCTGTCATTGCCATGACTCACGACCAGGGGCTGATCCCGGTCAAGACACTGGACATGTGGGGCGGCGTAAATACGACTCTCGGACTGCCAATCGTGCGCACCAGCCCAGACCACGGGACGGCCTATGAGGCTACGCGGGCAGGCCAAGTGCGAGCCGACAGCCTGATTGCCGCCATTCAGCTTGCTGGCGAAATGGCACGCATGCGCGCTGAGCGCGCCCATGGATAAACGCCCTGATCTGACCCAGGCGCCCGCTCGAAAGGCACTGGGCCAGCACTTTTTGTTCGATCCGGATATCCTGCGCAGGACTGCGTTGGCGGCCGGTCCGGTGCAGGGCCGGACGGTCTTTGAAGTTGGCCCCGGCCCAGGTGGACTAACAAGGGCATTGCTGGACGAGGGTGTGGCGCGTCTCGTGGTTGTCGAAGCGGACGAGCGGTTTGCCAGCGCACTTCGCGAATGGCCGGAAGCTCGGGAGGGGCGGCTCGAAATCGTTGAAGGCGATGCGCGCAAGGTCGATTTTACAAGCTTGGCAGATAGAAGCGCGAACGATGACCGCCCAGCCATGATCATCGCCAATTTGCCATACAATGTGGGCACGCCCTTGTTGATCAACTGGTTGAAGGCCGGAGCATGGCGCGGTGAGATGGTACTGATGTTCCAGAAAGAAGTGGCAGAACGCGTCTGCGCCCGGCCCGGTTCACCCCACTATGGACGCCTCGCCGTCCTTTCACAGGCGGTATGCGAAACTCATATCGCATTCGCCCTCCCTCCCGGAGCCTTCAAACCCCCTCCGAAAGTCGACAGCGCAGTCGCTGTCCTCCGCCCACTTTCCAAACAGGACAGGTTTGATGCGCTTTCGGCACTGGAAACTGTCACGGCAGCGGCATTCGGCCAACGGCGCAAAATGCTTCGCGCAGGTCTCAAGGGCCTCGCAAAGAAAGTCAGCTTCGACGCCGCCTCCTGGGTCGAGGAAGCAGGGTTAGACCCTACTGACCGCCCAGAGACGGTGGATCAAGCCGGGTTCCGGCGACTGGCAGAAATCTTTGTTGAAGCCTCAGGCCGCTGACCAGGACCAGGCGCCCGTAAACCGCTGCGCATCGCGTCCATCGCCAGCGGCCCGAAAAGCTTCCAGGGCATCCGATTGCACGCTGGACAAACGTGGCTCGCTCGGCCCGGTCACACGCGGCACAAATTGCACGGCGTTGGCGCCGGTTTTGGAAATGATGAGTGCGGCGATGTCGAGAATGGTCTCGGCTTCCAATTCGATATCATCGCGCTCGGCCTGATCGACGATGCGCCGGGCAAAGTCGACAGCATCGCGCGCTCTCAATCCATGTGGATCGCCGCAGCCGAGTGTGCGCCAGCGGCGCGCCAAGCGCAGCTCCGGCAAGTCAACTTCCACAACACGATCATTGAACAAAAACAGCATGTTCTTCGCGCCCCAAATTCGCACGATGGGAACATGTCCCGGCTCGGTTAACGAGAGATTACACGACCGTCATCTGTGGATTTCTACGGGCTCGGTGAGAAAGTGTCGCCCCTCTCGGTCTTCGATCTCAACTACCCAAAGATCGCGGTCTCGGTCTTTTGCACGCGCCACATATGCGTCGATCGCAGTCTCCGTGGGCTCGATGCCCCGGCTAGCCAAGTCCTCGAATATCCGTGCGCCAGTTTCGAAATCGACTGTTGGAACAAATGCCCGCGCCGTGCCGTCCAGGGCAGCGACCTTGATCAGAACGTCGCCACGCTCGGCGTCCCCTTTTTGCAATACAAATGCGGCCGCGCCTGCCAATTGAACGCGGCGCAAAAGCGCCTCAACCCACAATCCGGTCGGCAGTCTCGCTTCGCTCACTGGGCCGCCTTTTCGAAATCATCAAGATTCGACATGTCAGCGGGGCGGAACGTGACCTCGACCCGTGTCCCCTGCCCTTTGGCGGTTTCCACTTTCACCAACCCGCCATGCAAATCCGCAAATTGCTTCACAACGGCCAGCCCCAGCCCAGTCCCGAGCCGTCCGGACGCGTTTGTCCCCTGCCGGAAGGGTGATCCGATGCGTTCGAGATCTTCCGCGTCCATACCGGCTCCAAAGTCCTCGACCGACAGGAAAACCGCATCTGAGCGCTCGCCAACCTGCAGAATTATGTCCTCACCCGACGCGGAGTATTTGATGGCGTTGGACAATAGGTTCTGCCAGATTTGACGAACGGCCCTCGCGTCCGCCTCTGCCCAAACTTCCTGGTCCAGGTCAAACTCCAGGGTCACGCCAGCCCGCTCAGCCTGCGCCTGCATCTGCCGCAGAACACTGGCACCACTTGCGGCCAGGTCTACGGGTTCGAGCTCCAGTTTAAGTTTGTTGGACTCTGCCTTGGCGAGGTCGAGGATATCATCGACCAGCAAGAGCATGTCCTGCCCGCTCTCCTGAATGATCTCGCTATAGTCCTGATACGCTTCGGGCAGCGGACCTCGCAGGCCCGACCGCATCATGTCAGCAAAGCCGATGATGGCATTGAGCGGTGTTTTCAGGTCATGGCCTAGGGACGCGAAAAACTGCGTGCGCTCGCGGAGCGCATCACTCGACGACTCGCCATCGACTTTTGGGGTGAGGATGACCACGGGGCCAGACACAAGCTGAACAATCTGCGCTGTCACACTCTGTCCTTCGACGCCCTGCAGCACTGTCGTCGAGTCGCGAGCCAGCAAGGATTTGTCGAGGGCCGGATTGTACCGCCCAAGCGCTTCAACCGCGATCTCCCCAACACGCATGGGGGCGACCAAAGACCTGTTGCCTTCAATGGCGCGGATACGGCCCTGGGGCGTTATAGACACCACTGCGCTGGCAAAGTCGGACGGCAGATGAACGCCGCCGCGAAGGTCCATGGACGGACCGAGTTCCTTGACTTTGGCCTGCGCGGAGAACTCTCCCTCAACCCGCCGTCGCAAATTCACGATGGCTGTCGCGCTCAAAACACCCGCATAGATGATCGCAGCCAGCGCTAACGCAGTTGTGAAGCCGACCAACTGATCAGGCACCAGAGGCGGCTTGATCCAAAGATTCAGGACCCAAAACGAAAAAAAACTTATTGCCGAAAATATCGCGGCCTCAACGGCGATCTTTCGCTTCGAAAGCGCAAGTCCCGTAAGCGGTCCAAGCGCAAACAGGATTGTCAGGGGCGAGCGTATTCCGCCACTTAGCGCAAGCCCTATCACGCCGATGAGTGTCCAACCAAGCACTTGAAAACTCTCAGACTCTCTCGCCCAGTGATTTGGCAGATACGCTGCAAGCACTGGAAGCCAAAGCACAGCGACGCAGCCGAGAATCAGCGCAATGGGCGCGCCCGTCAGCCAACCAATTCCGCCAGCAATCACGCTGATAATCAGCCAGATTTGGCGGGGTGTTGAAGAGGGTGAAAACGAAATCAAGGTGTTTTGTTAACTCGCCTCAAAGGGGTTTGCTCACATGTCGGCATTGTAATGCCTTTTGGCGTTTGCGCTGCAAAAATTGTGCGGACCGTAAGTGCCAAGTGTGGGATAAGGAAGGCCGTAGTGCCGTTGACGTGTAAAAGGGGTGTATAGATGAAACTTGGTAAGCGAATTCTCGCCGTCCTGTCTGCAAGCGTGGTTGGGGGGCTCACATTCTCCTCGATGGCCACCGCCCAGTCGGAAGGCCAGGATGCCATCGGCGAAAGCGCCGCTGTCTACGCAACGTTTCAATCTGATGTAACCGACGTTCGCCAGAATCCGCTGTCTTCAGCAGGAGACATTGAAAGCACACTGACCAATCTCGGTGGTCACAATGCGCAGCAACTGTCCAACGGCTTCATCGCATATTCCGCTCTGGTGGCATCCCAGGATCCGGAATTTCGCGCGGCTGTGCGAGACATTGAAGGTTTCTACGGACGCGACAGCCTGATGCTGGGTCTGCGCAACGATGTTCGCTATGCGCGCACGCTTGAAGGCGGCAATTCGGCGGTTCTTTCATCGCTGAACTCCGTCAATGCGGACGCAACACGACTGCGCGGCGCCGGCGCCTATGTGAAAGAGCAGGCTTATTCACTGCAAGCTGCAGGTTGGGCCAAGGCGACCATCGGGAACACCGACGCCATCATCACACGTATCCAATCGAGCGCCCAGGCCGGACGCCCCGTCCGCGCCAACCTGCGCACAGCCTTCGCATCGAGCGAGATTGACGGCGTGCTCTTCCAGGCTGGCCAATCCGGAGCACCGTCTCTTTGGGAAAACGTTAACAGCGCTGCCGGTGCTGTACGTTTCCCAAGCGTGAATGTCGGCTATACGGGTCGCTCTGCACGGATCAGGTCCGGCAAGGAGCCGATCGCAGACCGGATTGCGACGCTTGCGGCGTACCGCGTGCTCGGCACCGACAGCACACCTGCACAAGAAATTCGGACCGCCATGCGCGAGACCTCCACGCGCAACTGCATCAATATGGCACAACTGAACCTGCAGCAGTGTGTGGCTGCGGCCCACAAGCAGTATGAGGTCCCTTTCTGCATTGGCGAGCACGCCCTTACAGACATCGGCGACTGCATCGGCGACGTGGCTCAGTAAGCTGAAAAAACACAGACGTGACAGCGTGCGGGGGTTTCCATTTGGAGGCCCCCGCACCACATCTCACATATGGCCATAAACGAAACAGCGCGCGATCTTCGAGACGAGTTTGCCTTCCTTGAGGAGTGGGAAGCGCGCTACGAGCACATCATTGATCTCGGGAAATCAAACCCGGATTTGCTGCCTGAAGAACGCAATGAAACGACGCGTGTGCGCGGATGCGCTTCCCAGGTTTGGGTTGTGACGCGCCTTGAAAAGGACGGCACGCTGACTGTGCGAGCAGAGTCGGACGCTGTGCTTGTTTCTGGTCTTATTGCAATTCTGTCACGCCTGTATTCCGGCCAGTCTCCGGAGGAGATCGTCGCATTTGATGCCAAGGCGCTTTTCAAGGACATCGGCGTGAGCGACACGCTGACTGCGCAACGCTCAAACGGCCTTGCCTCCATGCTATCGCGAATTCGGGCTGACGCCCAAGCTGCCCTGACATAAAGCGCCACGGTCTAGCGGGGCGGGGAAACGCTAAGTTTATACGCTTCCGACAGAGCGAGGAGCGCCTCGGAAAGCTTCATTCGAACCGCCGGTACGGAAGTCTTATTCATCTGGGCGAGGGATGCCAGGCTACGCTCCTGCGTGATCAGGCGGATCAAGTTTGTGAATTGAACCGAGTTCAATGCTGCGTGGACCTGGTCAAGTCTGCGCTGCGCAGCCACAGCCGATTCCATCCGACCACCACCCCGACCGGATGAAACCCCATCGACATGCAAGCTGACATCCCAATTCTGAGTGACGCGCTGACCGCTGGCTGACCGCTCCATGTCGCCTGCGAACCGAGAAGCCGCGGCGCTAACGAGGGATCGGACGTGCGTGTCATCAATGGTTTCAAGCACGCTCTCAAGGGCCGTTCGTCGACGGATGGCGGATTGAGGGCGCAGGTCCGGTGTTTTCGCAGGCCTCCGCCCGGCCGGCATTCGCGCACCAGCCCAAACAAAGTGCCCTGTTCGCACCTCTTTCAGGTCCTGCGCCTCAAACAAGGATAAAAATGTCGCCTTGGGAAGAACCCCAATCGCTGCCCCGCGCAGATCGTCCTTGCGGATCACAGACCAAGCACCCGCTCGCCAACACACACTGCCGCCTCTCGATAGGGCTCTGATCAATCGCTCTGACACGGGAAGATCAAGCTGCTCGACTGGAGTGCAAAGACGAAACGCTACTCAATCCGTCTTCGAGTTGCTCAATCCACTGATCAAAATTCGGATCATCGCGCCGGTTTTCGACCTGATGACACCCATACGCAACGGTCGAGCGATCTTTGTTGAACGATCTCGCCACTCGCGCCAGGCTCATACCCAGGGCCACATGGCAAAGGTACATGGACACGTGCCGGGCAAACGACACGGCCGGGCGGCCCCGCCCTTCACTCATGATTTCCTCAACGCGTTGACCCAATGCAAAGGCGGTCAAACTTGCCGCAAGCCGCGCGCTGTCTTCGTCAATAAGGATCTGTTGCTTGTCCACCTGTCACTCCCACACCGTTTCAAGGTGAGCATATCTCAGCGAACAGAGTGTAGGATTATATTCCTATTTAGAGAAGTTTTTCTAATGGTTACGCAGCAATAGCCACTTCTTCGACAGGGATATCATCGTGGACAGACCCGCCTGACCCCCGCTCCGGATCAACATTCACCACCTCATTGAAGCAGAGCACAAACTGAACGGAGCCGTCTCGCCCAAGGAGCGGCAGCCTGCTGAACACAAGGTCAGCCTCTCCATCTGCCGTCCGGATCATTCCCGAGACCGGCAGATTCCGGGTTCGCGTCGTCTGGCTGCCGAGGGCAAGAATTCTGGACCAACGCGCCGGCAACGCGCTCAAGGACTTGCCTGCCGGGTCTGCGCCAAGTTCTGCGCGGAGGCTGGAGCCGCAAAGACGCACAAGGAAATCGTCTTTCTGCGTCACTTCAAGGAGCGCGACACGCGACAGGAATTTTCGCAATCGACCCGGGTCCATGGACGCACGGCGCACGCCGCTCGCATCGCCGCCGTCGCGCAACGCGTACCATAGTCCAACAAGCTCTGACTGAGCCGACGTTGCCGGCTCACAAATTTGACAGTTCATTTACAGCCACCCCGACTGATTCGTTTCACTATTTTTGAATCGATTTGGATTCGGGGATCAAGCCTGACTGCTCACAAATATTCACACATTATCAATATTTATTCAGCGCCCGGCAGCCGCAAATTAACCCTTTATTTACCGCGCACCTGGCCAAGGCCCATTTGCTTGGCCAATTTGGAGCGTTGGCGCGCATAGGCAGGCGCAACCATAGGATAATCGTATGGCAGGTTCCACTTTTCACGGTACTCCTCAGGGGACATATCGTATTTGGAACGCAAGTGCCGCTTCAGACTCTTGAACTTCTTTCCGTCCTCAAGGCAGATCAGATACTCATCAGTAATAGACTTCCTCACGGAAACAGCAGGTTTCTGCTCTTCCCGCTCTGTCTTTTCAACAGCCAGCGTTTCCAGTGACTCGTGAACACTTCTGATGAGAGCAGGAAGCTCAGTACTTTGTACAGGGTTGTTGCCCACATAAGCTGAAACAATCTCTGTTGTGAGATTGATCATGGCCTCTTTTTCTATGCCGGTATGATTATCTGTAGACATTTTTTCCTCCAGCCAACATCACCACCGGGTATTATACCTTCTCGTGGAATGTAAACTGGGCAAATGCAGCACTCGCTGCATTTAATGTGTGGCCACATTCACTATGATCAGCGCGCAGCGCCCACAGTAATAAATGATAGCAACATTGCCATTCCCAAAAGAGCGGCCGTCCAGATCGCCATACCCCCGCTGAGCGGGCCTCGAGACAACTGCCCACGGGGGCTGAACGCTTCTTCTATTCGGTCAAACGCCCGCCCAGCCACAGTCGCAGATACGCGGCTCATGGCCGGCCCCGCCTTGGCCCAGACTGTGCTGGCCCATGTCGCAAACCCGAATCCGAGTTTCCGGTAGGTCCAGTCCGTATCCAGAATTGTTCCAGGTTTTTCGGGTGGATAAAGGCCGAACCGCTTGAGCAGTATGAACGCAAGGATGGCGAGCATAAGCAGCTGCATCTGCGTTAAGATGTGCTCTGCAGTGAACGGTTGGTACCCGTTTGCCTCCGTCGGATAGGGCAACAGATTATAGAGCCATCCATAGCCGAGCCCCATAAAGGTTGGCAGGCCGACCAGAATGCAGATAGCCGCCGCTATACCCATCGCGAGAAGCATATTGAACGGGGCTTCCTGTACGCGTTTTCCGCTGTCATGGCCGAAGAAAGCGAAATAAGGAATCTTGATCCCCGAATGCTCAAGCACACCAGCCGACGCAAACAGCAACATAAGCCAAGCGATAATGTAGCCCTCATGGGCAACAGCGCTCATGGTGAGCGATTTCGCCACGAAGCCGGAGAAGAGCGGGAACGCAGAGATCGATGCAGCGCCAATCAGACAGAACACCGTGGTGAACGGCATCGACTTGTACAGGCCGCCGAGTTCATTGGCCTTGGCCGTGCCGGTGCGGTAGAGCACCGCCCCCATGCTCATGAACAAAAGCGCTTTGTAGATGATATGGGCAAATGCGTGCGCGGCAGCGCCGTTCATTGCCAGGCGCCCATATTCGGTCGTCAGGTCTGCCACCCCGATGGCGCAAATCATGAACCCGACCTGGTTGTTCAGCGAGTAGGCAAGCACTTTGCGAAGATCATTCTCGATCACGGCGAAGAAGACCGGGAAGATGGTCATCACCGCTCCGATCCAGATCAGGATTTCAAATCCCGGGAACAGACGAGCGCAGGTCAGCACCGCAAGCTTTGTTGTGAAGGCTGAGAGGACCACAGCGCCCACCACGGTGGCTTTCGGATAGGAATCCTGGAGCCAGTTATGCAGGAATGGGAAAGCCGCCTTGATCCCGACCGCCAGGAAGATGAACATTGCCCCCGGCTCATTCAGGCTTGTGAATGCCTCTATCGTCAGGGAGTTCGTGGACTTGTAGACGTAGGCGATACCATCCAGCAGCAGCACGCCTGACAGGATCTGTATCGCCAGATAGCGCATTGACGCAAAGTACGCCGCCCGCGTCCCTGCTCTCAGGATCAGAAAGACCGAGCTGACGGCCGTGAGTTCCCAAAACACGAACAGGGTCATCAGGTCGCCAGCAAACGCCGCCGCCACGGCCGCACCAGCATACGCCATGGCCATGCCGTCTTGCAGCCGATCGTCCGTATGCATGGCGTAAATGGCGTTCAGCAAAGCCGCGATCAGGAATGCGAGACCAAATATGAAGTTCAGATTGTCGACCCGGTAGAGAATCAGATCGATCCCGAGTGCCTGCGCCGTCATCAGATTTGTGTCTTGCTGGGCATTGGCGAGCATGAACATGCCGATCAGGGGCGCAATGATCATCAGCCCCTGACGGACGCGCTGTACCGGAACGACGAGGCCGATCAGGCCAATAACGACCAGCACAAAGCCTGGATTTACAGTGCCAAGGAACGCGCTCATTCGCCTTCTCCTTGACCCGCTGCATCCTTTGGCGTGGCGTCACCTTCGCCGTAATAGTCTTCACTCCGGCGCAAGAGCTTGCCGAGAGGCCACCCCGACAGAACCGCAATTGCAAAGGCGCCGAACCCCCAAAAGGCGTAGAAGCCGTTGAAGTTGGCGAAGCCCATGTAGTCGTGCCGGTTCATGCCATAGTCGATCAACACAAGCGCAACGCTGATCAGGATTGTCCCCCAAAGGAAGATCGACGGCGTCGCCTTGGCAGAGACCCACCCAAACAGGATCTTGGAAACGGGGTGCATCTCGTCTGCCGACAGGGGCAGTGGCGCTTCGTCCGTTTTCACAAAGCGGCCTGTCTCATCGCGCTCAGGGGCTTTGGTCTCACTCATGGCAACACTCCGCTCGCTACTGCTGCCGACAAGTCTGGCCGCTCGCCAATCGCCTGTTTGATGAATTCGTCCATCGGCCCGATGAAAAAGAACAGAGCCAGACAAAGCGATGCGGTGAACACGGGCGCAGCGACCGTGAAGAAGGGCGCACCATCCGGTCTCTTGAGGGGCGCAGGCTCGGGTGATCCCGGCGGCGGCATCAGCGCCAGAATTGGAATTGGCAGGAGGTACGCCACGTTGAGAAGGGAAGACACAATCAGCACGATGGGCACATAGTCCAGCCCCGCATCGGCAGCGCCTTGCATCAGCTCGTATTTCGGCCAGTCGCCGGCAAGTGGCGGGATGCCAATAATCGAGAGCGCCGCCACAAAGAAGGCGATGAACACCAGGGGCATTCGGTGACCGAGCCCGCGCATATCCGATATGTTGGTGAGCCCTGTGGCCACATAGATCGCGCCCGCACACATGAAGAGTGTAATCTTGCCGGAGGCGTGCGCGGCGATTTGCAGAGCAGATCCCTCAAAGCCTGCCTGGTCCGCCAACATCACGCCAACTGTGCAATAGGACAGTTGGGCGATCGTCGAATAGGCAAGCCGTGCTTTGAGATTGTCCTTTGTCATCGCGATCAGCGACGCGACGATGATTGTGAAACACGCAACAGCAAGGATGAACTCGCGCGACGGCGTGGCGTTCAGCAGCTCTTCGCCAAAGATATAGACCCCGACCTTCAACACGGTGAAAACGCCGGCCTTCACAACCGCAACGGCGTGCAGGAGCGCCGATACCGGCGTCGGCGCGACCATGGCGTTGGGGAGCCAGAAGTGGAACGGCATCAAGGCCGCCTTGCCGATACCGAATGCAAACAGGAGCAACAGGACGCTGCTGACCAGTGGTGTTGCAGCGGGATTGCCAGCAAGAAGACCGCCTTGAACGAAATCGAGCGAGCCGCCGGACACCACATACGTCCCGATGATGGCTGGGAGGAGAAGCCCAATGGATGTGCCCAGAAGGGTGAGCAGATAGATGCGCCCTCCCCGTTCGGCCGCGGCATCGCCCTTGTGCGCCACGAGGGGATAAGTCGACAGGGTCAGCACTTCGTAGAATACGAACAGCGTAAACAGGTTGCCGGCCATCGCCACGCCCATGGCGCCAAAAATCGCAATGGCGAAACAGATATAGAACCGGGTCTGGTTCCGTTCTCTGTTCCCTCGCATGTAACCGATGGAATAGAACGAATTTACGATCCAAAGCCCGCTCGCCACCGTCGCGAATAGCGCGCCAATTGGTTCCAGCTTGAAAGCTAAGCTCAGCCCGCCGATCACTTCCCAGAGCTCGACCGTTGGGCGGTGCCCATCGGAGACTTTCAGGACCAGCATCACGATGACGACAAACAAGGCCGCTGCCCCGGTTAGGGTCACGCCTTCGCGCAAGTCTGGGAATCGACCGAACATCGCAATACCCGCGGCAATCGCCAAAGGAAGCCCCAGCGCGAGCAGAACCAGCGTTTCACCACTCATCGGTTAGCCTCCAGAGCAAAGACAGAGGCAGCCGCATCCACTGACAGATCAAATGGAAGCCCGGCATCAAAGCCAATGAGGATATTTGCCGCCGCCAAAACCCAAAGGGGCACGAGCAGTAAGAGCGGTGCTTCCTTGCGCACTTTGCGGGGGTTTTCCGGCGCCTTGAAGAACACCGCCTCTAAAATTCGCCCCATATAGATAACCGCGAGGACGCTGGAGAACACGATAATCGCCGCCGCCCACCACCATCCGCTCTCAAGCGTTGCCGTGAGCAACGCCACCTTAGACTGGAAGCCAGCTGTCAGGGGCACGCCAATCAAAGACAGCCCGCAGATTGCGAAGGCCGTCATCGTCCAGGGAGCGGAGCGACCAAGCCCCGCAAAGTCCTTCAGCGTCGTGCCCTGATAGGTCAGCACAACGCCTGCCACAGCCATAAACAATCCGCCTTTCATCAAGGCATGATTGAACAGGTGGAACAGCCCGGCGGACAGACCAGCGGCGGTGGCCAGGGACACGCCCAGCAGCATGTACCCCACCTGCGCGACAGAAGAATACGCCAGCGTCCGGCGCACATCCGCCTGGAATACCGCCTGGAAAGAGCACACAATCATGGCTGCAATAGCAAGGGGCGCGAAGATCCACTCGAAACTTGCTGCCTCGAATGCGAATTCCGGCGAAAACACCGTGAAAAGCCACCGAATGAGCGCATAAAGCGCTACTTTCGTTGCCGTAGCGGCCAGAAAGGTTGTCACGAAGCTCGGCGCATACGCGTAAGCGTTCGGCAGCCATTGGTGCAACGGCCACATGGCCGCCTTTAGCCCCAGCCCGATAATGATGAAAGCAAATCCAGCCTGAACGGTTCGCTTGTCGACCAGGTCCGGCAGGAGTTCGCTCAGCTGCGCCATGTTGAGCGTGCCAGTCGCCGCATAGAGGAAACCCACGCCGATCACGTAGAATGTCGCGCCAATCGTACCCATGACCAGATAGTTGAACGCAGCAGGAAGGGCGCGCCGGTCCCGCGTGGCGCCGAGCGCGACCAATACATAAGTGGAGATCGATGAGATCTCGAGAAAAACAAACAGGTTGAACGCATCCCCCGTGATCGCCACACCACTGAGGCCGCAAAAGCAGATCAGATACGCCGAGTAGAACAGGTTCTGTTTTTCACTGCGCACTTCAGCATTCACAGTGGGCCAGGAGAAAATGGACGCCAAAAACCCGATCCCGGTGACGAGCAACAAGATCATAGCGTTGAGTGCATCGACCCTGAACTCAATTCCCGCTGGGGGCGCCCAGCCGCCGAGTTCGTAGGACAACAGTCCTACGGAAATCAGATTTGTATCAATCCCGGCGCGCGCCAATTCGCTTCCGACAGGGCCGCTGGCTTGCACCAGCCCCAGCAAGATCAGAGCAAATACCACCGATGCCAGCGTTGCGATGACGGAGATAAACCAGGCGGCCCGGCCGCTGGGCACAAACACCAGCAGCGTTGCGACCATCATCGGTACGACAACCAGCAGGGGCGCAGCATGGGTGATCGCCCAGGCTGGCGCAAAATCTGTCAAGATAGACTGGATCACGCAGCGCCCTCCGGCACGGTATCTTCAGCCTCTTCGGCCAGTGCAACGTCAATGTCGATGTGGCGCACTTCGTCGGCTTCAATGGTCCCGTAGGCTTCCCGAATGCGCACGATGATGGCCAAACCGACTGCAAGCGTCGCGACACCCACCACAATCGCCGTCAGAATAAGAACGTGCGGGAGTGGGTTGGAATAGACGTTGTAAAGCGAGCTTTCGACTGCCTCATAGGGAGTTGCAGGACCGGACCCAGCCGCATTGTCCACAATATCCGTCATGGGATCAGGCACCACTGTTTCCATGAGGCTGGCGTCTTCGCCCTCAAGCACATCGACCTCATTTTGGGGTGACGTTTCGGGCGCTGCTTCAGCCTCCGGCTCAGGACCTATATCGGCAGGGGCTGCTACAGCCTCGTCAACGGGCGGTGCCACGCTTTCCGTCACGGCTGGATCGGCCGCATATGCGGGCGCGTTGTAGTCGTCTCCGCCGTGGCTGTCTTCGCCATAGCCGTACTTCGGCAGGTCCTTGCCGAACAGGATCGGCGCGGTGCCACCCGCTACCTTGCTCAGGGTGATATAGAACAGGAACACAGACGTCTGGAAAACGGACAGTCCCACGAGCCGTTTGATCAGGTTCTGCGCCGCGAACGTGATGTACAGCCCTGTCATCATCAGGGCGATGATCAGGAGGTAGTTTCCGCGCGCGAGAAGGAATTCGAGCATTGCGTTACCAATCCTCGTCCGAAATTTCGGCCACTCGGCCCGCAAAAGCGTAAAAAATGGTCAGCATTGATCCTGCGACCCCGAACAAAACGCCAAGCTCAATCAGGATGATGCCCGTATGTTGGGCAGCATGCCCTCCCTCAGGCTCCTCAAACAGCGCGTTGTATTCAAGGTAATTTCCATTACCGAACAGGGCCCAGATGCCCACGCCTGCGTAGAGCAAGACACCGGCTGCCGCGAGCCCGCGCGTGAACACTGGCGGCACTGTCTTCATAGCCGCGGAAACGCCGAAAATCAGCGCGTAGAGGATCACGCCAACCGCGAAGATCACGCCGGCCTGGAACCCGCCGCCCGGCGAATACTCACCGTGGAACTGAACGTAGAACGCAAAGATCGTAATGAAGGGGATCAGCGTCTTCGCGACGATACGGAGAATGACGTGGTGGTCGGGGTTCACTTCTTGCGCCCTCCCTTGCGGATCGATTCAGCCAGGGACCGCTCGCCAAAACCGAGGAGCAAAGCGACAGCGAGACCAGCGGTGAACACCACGGCAACCTCGCCGAGCGTATCAAAGCCACGATAGCTGGCGAGGATCGAGGTGACGACGTTGGGGAACCCCATATCGCCGTAGTGACGCTCAAGGTATTCCAGCCCAACACCGGTATTGGCCGGCGATTGCGCATCGCCAACCGCAGGCAGGTCCACCGTGGCGTAAATGAGGATGGCGCCTGTTACGACCACCACGAGGAATGGTGCGAGACGGGCAAAGGGTTTTTCCGCTTTGGCAGTGCGCGCCGTGAGCAACATGCCGCCGAGCAGCAATGTGGTGGAGATGCCGGCCCCAACCGCCGCTTCGGTGAACGCCACATCCACGGCGTCCAGCAACACAAACCAAGTGGCCGAAACGAGCGAATAAACACCCGACAGCATCACAATGGCAAACAGACTTCTCAGACGCGCGATAGAAACGCCGACAACGAAAAGAATCAGCAAAAGCAGGATGTTGACCAGGTCGAGGCCAAATTCTGCCTGTTGGGCGGGATCCATCTCAGCCCTCCCCTTCGCTTGCGGTTTCAGGCTTTTGCCGCCCGATAATCGGCTCCAACCCTGCCACGTGGGCCGCATTGGCGATTGCGTGGCTCGCGGTTGGGCTCGTCAGAAAAAGGAAGACCCAGATTGCGGCGAGTTTTGCAAGCACCAACCAATGGGGGGCAAGGAACGCCATGCCAATCAACAGGAAGGTCGCGCCTGCTGTATCGGTCACGCTGGCTGCATGTAGACGCGTGTAGAAATCGGGGAACCTGAGCACACCGACGGTCCCAACCAGCGTGAGAAGCGCGCCCAACACGCAGAAAGATGCGCCGATATAGGGGCGCGATACCGCCCAGAATTCGAGGAGTGTTTCCACCATCTGTCTAACTCCCCTCCCCGGCACGCGGTGAACGCCGCGCCAAGGATACCTGGAAGGAGCGGTAGCGGAAGAATTTGAGGATCGCGATCGTCGCGACAAAGTTGATCAGCGCATAGGTCAGCGCGATGTCCAGGAAATCCGGGCGCCCCATGACAAACCCCAGCAGGCCAAGAAGCACGACGGTTTTCGTACCGAAAGAGTTCACGGCGAGCACGCGGTCGTAGAGCGTCGGCCCAAGGAGCGCACGGATCAAAAGAAGGACAAGTCCAAACAGGAGCGCAATGGTTGCAGCAGCGAGCATGAGGGTCATTTGCGCACTCCGTCCACAGTCGCAGCGCTGCGCCGGTCCATCTCGTCAAAGGCTCCCGGCTCCGCATCTTCTTCGTACAACGCATGAACCAGTAGTTTGTCGCCATCGACGGAGAGCGTCACCGTCCCGGGCGTCAGCGTGATCGAATTGGCGAAAGTGGTCTTGGCGAGATCGGACATGCATGTCGTTTTCACTTTGACCAAGGCAGGATTGATGTCGATGTCCGCCTTCAAACAGGCTTGGATTACACGCCAGTTCGCCTTCAGAATTTCAATGAAGAGCCATACCCAATAGAATCCGAACTGAAAGATCCGTCCGTAGGGGGAGCTTTCACGGTTCACGATATCGAGCCGGACCGCGAGAATCATCGTCACAACGATTGACGCGGCACCCAGGCTCAGGATGAGGGGCTTGTTCAAGCCGGACATCGCATACCAAAAGGCAATGACGGCCAGGAGAAGTCCTGCGAAATAGCGCACGTTGTTGGAAGCTCCGCGTCAGCCCTGACTGATAACTTCGCGGAGACCTAAATGTCAGAATCGAGTTTGACCAGTCCCGGCGCGACGAATTTTCACTCATCGCCTTTCTGCGGGCTCAGCCCGGACTGCGCGTGAACGCCGTTAGCGCCCAAACAACAGGTCGGCCGTTTTCCTGGCTGCGGAGAAGCCGCCTTCTTCAGGCACATCCTCGTCATCGACGACGCCCGATCGCGGTGAATAGGCCGAGGACAATGACCAGTTCCAATACCGCAGAACGGTTTGGGCCTTCGCAACCGTCAATAGCTGGTAGCAATGAACAACGCGCTGAAAGCGCGGGTCCATCTCCCCGTCTTCGGCTTTGCTGCGCCGCTTCAGCGCATTCCAAAGGAGTTTGAGGTAAGCGGGCTTCATGCCGGTCGCTTTGGCAAGAACAGCAAGCCCTTCCCCGCCATTGTCAGACAGGATTTTGGCAATCGTGATAGGCTTAACACCCGACAGATAGCCGATTTCCTGGGCCATCTTGGCGTTCATGCCAGACTTGGCGGCAATCTCGACGGCGTGTTCGAGATTGACGAACTCGCTTTTCTCGATCGCGCCCCGATTGCGCTGGCGCCGTTCAATCAACTGCATTGCCTTGCGCGCGTACGGGTCCTGCCAGTTTTCCGCAGCCATCATCGGAAAAACATCGGCGCATGCCGCGATCAGGTCCATCCGGTCCGCGGCGTGGCGCTGGAGAATGGTTCGGCGCACTGGAGAAGGCGACCACCAGAACAGAACCATCGCATGGGCAGGCGTCAGCTCGGGCCGATCCAGTAGAAGTTCACACAGATCCGTGTGTTCCCGGGAAATATCCAGGACCTGGTCAAGACCCAGATCCGACAGCACCGCGAGTTTGTTCGTCAAAAGCTCTGCAATGACGTCTGGCTCTGCAAATCCGATCAAAACGTCGGCAAGCATGGCGCCAACATTCTTGCGACGGGCAATCAGGAGACGGTGCTCCCTCGACGCAACCTGCGCCACATGGGCCAAATCCGGCTCTTCAACGCCCAGATTGTCTTCGAGAATTGGGCGAGCCACTTCCAGCGGAGAGGCGGCGAGGAACCTCAAAAGACGCCGCGGCGCCTCTGTTTTGTCCGCAAGGCGCTGGGCGCATAGCGCAACTTCGTCGATGGGCGCACCAAACAGCAGCTCCAATAGAATATCACTTCCCATCGAGCGGTCTTGGGGCGGCAGGCGCGACGACGGCAATGCAATCACATCAATGAGACGCTTAACGAGCGCCTTGTGCGCCGGACTGTCAACGGCGGTGCCTTCTTCTAGGGCCGTAGCGAGATCTGACATCGTAAACCTGTTCTGGCAGCAGCCGACAGCTTTACCGAAAACCCTTAACGCCGCGTGGACGGGGCGAAGACAAGCTTCAGCAGATCAACGCGCGGCCTCTCTTGCGCGGCGTCCGGGGTGGATCATCACCAGAAGAATGCTCACCACCAGCATGGCAATCGCGAGCATGAAAAGTGCCCCGCCGTCCGTAGGAGCATCTGGACCCAGCGCCGTGGGCGTTTCACGGCCAAGCCAAGGCGAAAGGTGAAATCCTACGGCGCCTGACAAGACGCAGAATGATACCAGTGCACCGAACCGGCGCGACCATGGAATCAACAGCAAGAGCGCTGCGAACAATTCCAGAAACGCAACGCCAACACGCCCCGCAGGCTCGAACAGTGCAATACCTGAACGCTCTGCGAGTGTCGCGAACACGATGTTTTCGCCCGGCAAGTCGAACAGTTTCACCGATCCCACCGGAGGGTTTGGCAGCGGATGGAGGGTGGCCTGGAGGAAAACGAAAATCAGCCCAAGCGCCAGAAGCCAGCTCAACAAGGATCGGATTAACAACATTCTACGCCCTCCGGGTTCGTCGTCGATTAGCATGCACTGGTGGCGTGACAAATTCACGACGCAGTGCGCTCCATGTTTCTTTTCAGTGCGGTCGCAGCTTATAGGTAAGGCCCACCAAGGAGTAGCCTTCGCCATGGCATCACCCCCCGGCGACACCGAAAACCCCCATCATACAGGGGGCACCATGGCGCAGGACGATGCTGCTGGCTCGGTCCGTTCGCCGGTGACGGGGCTCGATTCGGCCATGTCAGCCGGGGCTTCATTTCTGGAAACAGCAGAATCCCTGCGCGCCCGCGCCGTGCGCCGGGGCGTCACCCGTGAGTTGCCAGCTTATCTCATGGTCCAGTCCAGCTGGTTCATGGCGTTCGGGCTACAAATGGTGCTGTTTCCGTACCTCATCACGAGCGCAAACTATTTGAACCTGGACGGCTTGGAACTTGGCCTGGCCAACATGGCCCTGTCCGCGCCATCCGTCGTGTTTCTCCTCATCGGCGGTGTGGTGGCTGAGCGCGCTGACGGCAAACGCCTCTTGATATTGTTACATCTTCTCGCTGCGGTGCCTGCCCTTGGATTGGCCGCAGCCGTCGCGAGTGGCCAGCTGACCTATCCGCTGATGATCTTCTACGGCATCACGATTGGGACGGTCGGCGCCTTCATGATGCCGGCGCGAGATGCGATCATCAACGAAGTGGTCGAAAGGCGTGTCCGCGTTGGCTCCGCGGTGACACTCCAATTGGGTGTGACCCTTGCCACCATGGCGCAATTCGTCAGTCAGATCGTCGGCCTGATCCTCGGCGGATATGCCGACAAGATGACCCGTATGCCGAGCTGGCTTGGTGGTTTCGGCGTCGGCCCAATCCCGAGTGAGACCCTTCTGGTGATCCAGAGCATCGCCTTGGCGTGCGGCGCAGTATTCGCGCTCTTCCTGGCCCGCGGGCGAAAAGTGAAGACGGGACGGTCCGGTATTGGCGCCGCTTTTGGTGACATCGCGGAGGGATTTCGCGCGGTTCGGGCAGACGGCAAGTTATGGGGCATGACAGCGCTGATGTTCGGCGTTGGTATCTTCGTGATCGGCTCGTTCCTGGTCGTTCTGCCGATTATCAACCGGGACCTTTACGGCCTGGATTCCGATGGGATCCGGGACATGTTCGTTACCTTCTGGATGGGCGCCTTTGTTGCATCGGTCGCGCTGTCGGTCTTCAAGCGGATCAAACGCCAGGGCCGCCTCCTGCTGACCGCTCAACTGGTTGGATCGCTTGCCATCCTGATCATGCTGGCCAAGCCACCGCACTATGTTTTTCTGATGATTGTCTTTATCTGGGGGATTGCTGGCGGCATCTCGATCGCCATGTCCCGGTCCATCGTTCAGGACGCGGCGCCGAAAGACCAACTTGCCCGGGTCCTGTCGATCTACCAGCTTGGCTTTATGGCAGGCGCACCTTTTGGCGCGGCATTCATGGGCGCAGTCACAGACCTGTTTCCCGATGAGCCCCAGAGAGTCGCGATCATTCCGGCCACGGGTATGGTGCTGATGATCATCTGGATGGTGCTGCGCACACCGATCTGGAACATGAAGAACGAGGTGGCCGATTAGTCATGTGCGGACGGTTTTTCAGGTATGATGTTTCCTGGGCCGACTATCGTGCCGCCCTGGACTTGATCCCGCCCGAAGACGTCGATCCGCCTGAGCCAACCTTCAATGCGGCGCCCATGAGCCTCCAACCCGTGATTCGTCCGGCAGAGCGCGGCGATCACTATGAACTTGTGCCCATGGTCTGGAGCTTGATCCCAAGCTGGTGGAAGAAGCCCCTCAGCGAGAAGAAGTTCACAAGCTTCAATGCCAAATGCGAGACGCTGGCCGAAAAGCCCGTCTTCCGCGGCGCTTACAAGTATCGTCGCTGTCTGGTGCCGATGTCCGGATTCTACGAGTGGACTGGCGCCAAAGGTGCCAAAACCCCGTTCGCGATCTCGCTGCGCAATCGGCGTTGGTTCTGTCTTGCAGGGCTCTGGGACAGGTCGATGATAGACGGCTCGGAGATCGATAGTTTCACCATCGTCACCACCACGCCCAACGATCTCATGGCAGGGCTCCATACGCGCATGCCCGTCATATTGCATCCAGAGAATTATACCCGCTGGCTCGACCCGAAATCAGGTCCGGTCGATGATCTCTTCGAGCCTTTCGCGACCGAAGACATGCATGCCTGGGTCGTCGGCCCCGATGTGGGCAATGTCAGGAATAATCATCCGGGGTTGGCCGACGAAGTTTAGAGCGCGCCTTTATTCACCAAGACATGTCTCAGAGCGTTTCGTCGGCAACAAACGGGTAGAACCGGAACGAGTCATCAAGCGCCTCCATGGCGGCATTGAAGACCTCCACTTGTTCGGGCTTGGCACGAATAATCGCCACATGGAAATCAAGGTTTTCCCAGAAGAATCGCTGGTCCGCGCTCACCCGCAAATGTTTCACAACACCATCGATCAAGCCTTCGGGAGTGTACTTCGGGTGAAACGCAACCGGCACAATGCGCGTCTCACCTGAGATGGGCACGGTCACTGTTCCCGTTTGGGTTCGCGCTTTTGGCAGCGCCCGGTCGCGGGAAATGACGATCTCATCGGGGCGGACCGCCTCCCCAGCGAGCGCGAGCAGTTTCTGCACAACGGCCTGAATGTCGGTGTCAAAGCACTCAACCTGTTCATCGGTGAACACCCATCCGGGCATGGGCTGATCGATGCTTTTGAGCGCATAGTAGGTGTTTTGAACCACAAACAGCGCACAAATCTCTCCCGCCCCCTCTCGCTCCAACTCTTGAAGAAACGCGATCCGATCATCATCGCTCGACTTGAACAGACCCGATGCATCCAGCGCGCTGTAAATCGCTTTCGCCTGTGAGATCTCCTCGGCGTTCAAGGGGAAGGGTGCGCCGGCCCCGGGACCAATCAGGCGGTCTTCATTGAGCGGCGGTTCCCAATAGGGTTGGCTAGTCTTGATGCTGGTCCACGCGGACAAAGCCTCGCGCAAGGCGAAGTACAGGCAACCAGCCACTCCCGCAAAAGCCACGCCGGCAAGCCCCCATTCAGCGGCGCCATTATTTTCCGGCGTGCCCGCCGCCAGAAGCGCCAGCCGCAATAGCAATGCTGCGGCAAACAGCGACGCCAGAGCCGGAAAGGCTTTCAGGGTCGCATCGATCCACTTCAGGTCAGCTGCCCCCGGCCCGTGCCATGGTGAAGCGCACAGATCAGCGTAAACAAGCGCCGGGATGTGTCGAAGTCGATTTCGACTTTGCCTTTCAAACGCTCCGAAACCAGTTCCGATCCCTCATTGTGAACGCCGCGCCGCGCCATATCGATCGCCTCGATCTGATGGGGCGACTGGGTCCGGATCGCGTCGTAATAGCTTTCGCAGATCATGAAATAATCTCGGATGACGCTGCGAAACGGCGTCATAGACAGGATGAACGTATGGATCGCGTCGCCTGCCTCATCGCTGATATCGAAAACCAGCTTCCGCTCCTTGAGCGACAAGGACAGGCGGAAAGGCCCCGAGTCGCGCCCCTCCACGCCGAAAACATTGTCCTCGATCAGGTCAAAGATCGCGACTCGCCGCTCATGCTCGGCTTCGGGCCCGGATGCCGCCAGCGTTGCGTCGTCAATATCGATGGAAATCAAACGGTTGTCGGTCATCGCCTTCGCCACATTTGCCGCGATGGTGACAGAGCCCCTGAGTCCGGGCAAGCCCTGGCTCCCGCCCCCTCGGTCAAGGCGCTATCAGCCTTGGCCATGGTCCGGTGTTTTGCGTGTTGGCCAGGCCATCTCGGAATCCAGCAACGTCACGTCCAATGCCTCGACGTCCAGCGCGATCTCGCCATCCCCAGAGAGCAGGATAATCACCTGCCCTTCCGGCGCTGTCTCACCTGGCTCAAACCGCACTTGTAGAACAGAAATGACGAGATCCTGCTGGGCCTGCGGCAGACCGCGCACACGCGCGGCAAGCACGTTATCGATACCAAGAATGGCGCGGACACGCTGTTTTGGTGCGCCCTCATGCTCCCACCGAAATCTGTTGAGCTCGAGTGTGAAACGTCTCTGGCGCGCCTTGTAAGACAGGTTTCCCGCCTGGCTGACAGCGTCTTGCACAGCCGCTGAAACAATCTCCAGATCGCTGGCGTCCTGCGCCATCAGGCGAAGCGGATTAGGGCTTGTCATAATTCAGCTCCCCCGAGGATGTCAGTCTGACTCGCGCGAGACACCGGCCCCGCACGCATTCAGTTTCCGGTCCAGGCCTTCGAAGCCGCGGTCCAGGTGATAGATGCGGTTGACCACAGTCTCCCCCTCCGCGGCAAGCCCGGCAATGACAAGTGAAACCGACGCTCGCAGATCCGTAGCCATGACGGGCGCTCCGTGGAGCTGTTCAACGCCCTTCACGACCGCTTCATGGCCTCGCACCGTGATATTCGCGCCCAGACGAGACAGCTCGGGCGCGTGCATGAATCGGTTTTCGAAAATGTTCTCGCGAATGATGGACGTTCCATCAGCTATGGACAGAAGTGCCATGAATTGCGCCTGGAGATCTGTGGGAAAACCCGGATGGGGTTGGGTATCGATGTCGACGGCCTTCAGGCGGGTGCCGTTGCGCTGGATGCGAATCGTGCCCGCATTGGCGTCCGCGTCCACAGTCACGCCAGTCTGGCGTAACGCGTCAATGGCCGCACCAAGGGCCTCCACGGGGGCGCCGACGAGGGTCACGTCACCGCCCGCCGCAGCCGCTGCCATAGCATATGTGCCCGCCTCGATGCGGTCGGGCATGACCTGATGCTCAGTTCCACCGAGGCGATCTACGCCTTCAATGCGAATGGTTTCGCTGCCGGCACCAGAGATTCGTGCGCCCATTGTGTTGAGACAATTGGCGAGGTCGGTGATCTCTGGTTCGCGGGCTGCATTCTCCAAAACGGTCTCACCGTTCGCCAAGGTCGCTGCCATCATGATATGTTCGGTCGCCCCCATCGAAGGGAACGGAAACTTTACATGTGCGCCCTGCAATCCGTGAATGGCCGCTGCCTTCACATACCCGCCCTCGACTTTGAGTTCGGCGCCCATCTGCGCAAGCGCATCCAAGTGAAAATTGACCGGACGTGCCCCGATTGCGCATCCCCCGGGCAGAGATACCGTGGCATGGCCGGAACGCGCCAGCAGTGGACCCAGCACATTAAAGCTCGCCCGCATTTTACGGACCTGATCATAGGGCGCGATCGTGCTTTTGAGTTCCGCCGCATTGAGGTGACAGGTCGCGCCCCCCTTCGGCCAATACACTTCGACTCCAAGAGTTCCCAGCAATTCGCCAAGGAAACGTGTGTCGCTCAGGTCCGGCATGTTTGAGAGCGTAAGCGGCTGGTCGGTGAGCAAGCTCGCCACCATCAGCTTCAGCGCCGAGTTCTTGGCGCCTGAGATTTCGATTTCGCCTTTGAGCGGGATGCCGCCGCGGATGTTAAGTCTGTCCATCCGTGCTCGTTACTCTGGTCCGGCGGCAAGGAAAAGGCCGCAATGCGGCGGGCCTATGATTGTTGGCGCTTTCTATGCCTGACGGCGCTGATATCGCCAGATTCGCAGGAAGCCAGCGGCCCATCGCCGTTCTTGAAATATCAGTGTTTTTTGCACTGCACCACAGGATTTGAAACCGGTTTTGACCATGATATCCGGCGCATCGTCACTAGCTTGACGAGAGTCAATCTCACACAAATTCTGCCGCCAGCGGGCATACGCTTCTATTGCAGACGCCAATATTTGCTCGTCCCCCGGCCGGTCGAGGCCAAGGCTTACTACTACATCGTTCATAGTCTTCCCCAACTACGCAACTTTTTGCATCGTGCACTGATGATTAGAATTTAGCAACCATCCAACGCTTGATTTTGTGCAACTGCACTCGCGCGACGCACGAGTTAAGTGCGACGAAACCGGATCCGCTGTTGCGAAACATTCTCAAAGTGTCTAGGTCTGGCACCAGCCTAGGAGTTTCTCATGCGCCCTCATTCCATTCTTGTTTCTGCAGTTCTCGCGGCTGCCACGCTCGTTGGGTGCGGAAACCCATCTGCCCCCTCGAGCGAAACGGAAACTGCCACGGACGAACAACAGATCCTGACGCTTTATTCCGCGCGCCACTATGATGGCGACCAGGCGATCTATGACGCCTTCGAGGCCCAAACCGGGATAGAAGTCCGCGCCCGCGAGTCCCGCGCGCCCCAATTACTTGAAACGATGAAAGCGGAGGGCGAGGCGAGCCCTGCCGACGTCATTATCGCCGCTGACGCAGGCACACTGTGGCGGTTCAAGGACGCTGGCTTGACCCAGCCCATCGCGTCTGAAGCGCTTGAGGCTGCGATCCCCGGCGCACTGCGCGATCCTGAGGGACACTGGGTTGGCCTGGCCAAGCGCTATCGCGGCATCGCCTATGACACCGAACGGGTCGCGCCGGACGCCGTAGACGCCTTTGTGAAACTCGCCGACCCAAGTCTCGACAACGAAATCTGCGCGCGTTCAAGCTCAAACATCTATAATCTCTCGCTGCTCGGCCACCTCATGGAAACGCAAGGCGCTGATGCCGCTGCGGCCTGGGCAGACACCGTGTCAGACCAGTTCGCCCGAGCCCCTGCGGGCGGTGACACAGATCAGATCAAGGCTGTCGCCGCCGGCGCCTGCAGCGTCGCTATCGCAAACCACTATTACTGGGTGCGTTTGGCCACCAGTGAGTCAGAGGCGGATCGGGACGTTGCAGCAAGGACCGCGTTTTCGTTCGCTGACACCGGAAACGGACCGCACGTGAACGTCACAGCCGGTGCGGTCGCCGCAAATGCTCCAAACCGTGAGGGCGCGGTCGCCTTCCTGGAGTTCCTCGCAACCCAGGAAGGCCAGGCTCTGCTGATTGCCGAGACCAAGGAATACCCTGTCCTCGACACAGTAACCCTACCAGAGGGGCTACCAGCGGCCCCAGTATCCGGCGCAGAAACCAATCTCGGGCGGCTCGGAGAAAACCAGGTTGAAGCCGCGCGGATCTATGACCGAGCTGGTTGGCCCTGATCGGCGCGCTTGGAGACCAATCACGTGATCGCCGGACACGTTGGGCCAATTGCCCAACGCCTACCATTAGGATTGGCCACACTTTTGCTCGCTGTGCCGCTTGTCGCAGCGGGGCTCAGCGGCATGTTTGCCGGTGGCGGCGAAGCCTGGGACCACATTGTCTCAACCGATCTTTGGCGGTTCACGGCCACTACTTTGGGCATGCTGGCACTGACAGGTCTTTTGATCCTGGCGACGGCCATACCCGCAGCGTGGCTCGTCACAATGCATAGCTTTCCAGGCCGCGGCGTATTTGAGTGGCTGTTGATCCTGCCGCTGGCTGCCCCCGGCTATGTGATCGCCTTTGCCTACGCAGATTTGATGGGCGTTGCAGGCCCGCTCCAGGCAGCGCTGAGAGATGTCTCAGGCTGGGGAGCACGTGACTACTGGTTTCCCAATATCAATTCACTGCCCGGGCTTTGCTTTGTCCTGGCTGGCGCCCTCTATCCCTACGTCTATCTCACGGCCCGCGCGGCGTTCACAACCACATCGCTTTGCGCAATCGACGCCGCCCGCACCCTCGGCGCATCTCCACTCAGCACAATTTGGCGCGTTGCCCTGCCCTCTGCACGACCGGCTATTGTCGCTGGTCTGGCCCTCGCCCTTATGGAAGCTGCGGCCGACTACGGCGCCGCTGATTTTCTGGGCGTGCGCACGCTGACGGTTGGGCTCTTTAGGGCGTGGTCCAGTTTCGGCGATGCTGGCGCAGCGGCACGCATGGCGCTCATTCTGTTCGGCCTTGCCATCGGTCTGCAGTGGTTGGAACGGCGCCAGCGCGGACGATCGGGCACCCAGGCAACGTCGAAACGCTGGCAAACCCTGGACCGTCCACCTCTGTCGCCTGTCATGGGGTGGCTCGCCACGGGCTTCTGTATTCTCGTTTTCGCATGGGGCTTTGGCGTACCAATCATCCGACTCATCTGGATTGCGCTGGAGACGGGTGACCGCGGTACGGCAAGTCTTTGGGCGCCATTGCGAAACTCAGTGGCGCTGGCCAGTGCCGGAGCAGCGCTATGCTTCGCCATCGGCATCACCATTGCGCTGGGAGTGCGTCGTGGCGGCATCGTAGCCAGCGCTGCGCGCGCGGTCATGGCGGGCGGTTACGCCGTGCCCGGGGCGGTTCTCGCGCTTGGGGGAATAGTGGCTCTGGCCACGTTCGGTTTGAACCTTGCCGGTCCACTCGCCCTGATCATTCTAATCTGGATTTATGCCTGTCGTTTCACGGCAGCGGGGGCTGAACCGGTGCAAGCGGCCCTCGTGCGCGCGCCAGCTTCAATGACCGATGCCGCACGATCCTTGGGGGCCGCCCCAATGACCCGCATTTGGCGGGTCGACCTGCCCATCGCCCTATCAGGCGCCACTGTGGCTGCTCTCATTTTGTTCGTTGAAGTCCTGAAAGAACTTCCTGCAACCCTGATGCTGCGGCCAGCCAATTGGGACACGCTTGCCGTGCGTGCCTATGATTACGCCTCTGACGAGCGCCTCGCCGCAGCAGCCCTGCCGTGTCTTCTGATCACCGCAGCCGGGCTCTTGCCTGTGCTGATCCTCTCATGGAGATTGTCGCGCGCCCGGCCCGGAGAATCCCATTGAGCGATCCGCTGATTGCCTCGAACCTTGTGAAGTCTCTCGGCGGCCGTACCGTTGTAGTCGGCGTGAGCCTGACACTTGCGCCCCAAAGTGTGACGGCTTTGCTCGGCGCGTCGGGGGCGGGTAAGTCCACCGTCCTGCGGTTGCTGGCCGGGCTTGAACCTTTGGATGAGGGCTCTGTGCACATCGGGGACAAGACGCTGTCGCGACCCGGTTTCACCCTGGCGCCGGAAAAGCGAAATATCGGTCTCATCTTTCAGGACTTTGCCCTGTTTCCCCATCTTACAGCCGCCGACAATGTCGCCTTCGGTTTGACAAGACTTCCGAAACCGGAACGCGGCGCGAGTGCATTCACATGGCTCGATCGAATGGGGCTCGCACACCGAGCCGATGCCTATCCCCACGAATTGTCCGGCGGCGAGCAGCAACGCGTCGCCATCGCGCGCGCACTCGCCCCGGGGCCAGATGCCCTTCTCATGGACGAGCCGTTTTCGGGATTGGACCCGGCGCTCCGCGATGAAGTCGCTGACATCACCCTGGGCGCAATCCGCGAGATAGGCGTACCGGCCGTTTTCGTGAGCCACGATGCCGGCGCGGCCATGGCGAGGGCAGACAGACTGGCGATCATGCGGGCCGGGACATTGCTGCAAACCGGCACCGCAGACGAATTGTTCGACACGCCAGCAGACGCCCATGTCGCCGCCGCGCTTGGCCCGGTGGTTGAGTTTACCGCGCAAACGCTACCGGCGGGAGTCTGGGGCGGGGATCTCAAGCCAGATCAGCGCCTGATCGTGCGTGAGACGGCATTTCGGATTGATCCGACCAGCCCCTGCTCAGCGCGCGTCGAGAAGGTTGCCAGAATTGGGAGCGATGTGCGCGTCACCCTCGGTGCTGGCGAATCATCTTTCTCTATCCGCCTGCCCCACTATCAACGGCCACGGGTCGGAGACGAGATACGTATCTCACTCCATGCGGATGGCGTGTTCGTTTTCAGCAGTCCCGCGACGGATTTTCAGCGCTGACAAGTTTGTGACGTAAGTGTTCAGGCTCTGGTCATCCCATTGCCATGTTTCTACGGTTTGCTCAGGCACAAAGTTTGGATTTGCCAATGCCCACTGTTTCTTTTCGCCTGGCCGTTGCGGTCATTATGTGTGTCTGGCTGGTGGCTGCGGCGTCGGCCCAGGGCCTGATCCGTGATACCGAGATTGAAGAAACCCTCCGCGGGTGGACTGACCCTATTCTCGAAGTCGCAGGCCTGGAACCAAACGATGTGGGTCTCTACCTCATCAATGATCCCTCGCTGAACGCCTTTGTTGCCAATGGCCAGCGCATTCACCTGCATACCGGCCTTTTGATCGCTGCGGAAAACCCAGGCCAGATCAAGGGCGTGATCGGTCACGAGACTTGTCACATCGCCTGTGGCCACACGGTCAGCCGCGCACGCGCCGCCCAGGTATCTTCGCGCCCGGCCTTGATCTCAATCGGTCTGGGCGTCCTCGCCATCGCAGCAGGCGCTGGAGATGCCGGGGCAGCGCTGATCGCCAGTTCGCAACAGTTTGCGGCGCTGAACTTCTTCCGCCACACGCGTGCCGAAGAGGCCGCTGCAGACCAGGCCGCAATTGCTTATCTTGAAGCGCTCGGACAATCGCCTGCTGGCCTGGTCGAGTTCTTTGAGAATTATCGCTATCAGGAAGTGCTGTCCGATACGCGGCGCGATCCGTATTTCCGCGCGCACCCCCTTGCCTCCGATCGGATCAACCGTTCACGTCAATTGGCCGAGGAAACCGGTCTCTGGAACGTCGAGCCAGACCCGCAAACCCTGCGCGAATTTGAATTGATGCAAGCAAAGCTCATCGGCTTCCTGCATCCGCCAACGCAAGTGCTGCGGCGTTATCCGCTGCAAGACACCAGCCTTGCGGCGCGGTACGCACGCTCTGTGGCCTATATGCAGGCCGCCGATAACGGCGCGGCTGTTGCAGAGATTGATACGCTTATCGCAGACGAGCCGGAAAACCCCTACTTCCACGAACTGCGCGGCGATATACTGTTTGACGGCGGGCGCTTCGACGAAGCGGTGGCTTCCCACGAGCGGGCCGTTGAATTGAAACCCAACCAGCCGCTGTTGCTGATCCGCCTGGCCCAGTCCCTTTCCGCACGCGACCAGGAAGGCGACCATGCCCTGGCTGAAGACGCGCTGCGGCAGGCCCTGATCGCCGAGCAGGACAATGCATTTGCCTGGCGTCAATTGGCCGTCTCGGTGGCTGCCCAAGGGCGCACAGCAGAGGCACAACTGGCCACAGCGGAATCGGCCTATTATATCGGCGATATTGCCCGCGCCAACGCATTTGCCGGCCGCGCGCGCCAGGACCTCGAAGCCAATACGCCACTCTATCGCCGCGCGTCAGACATCCTCGCAATCACGGATCCACGTCTTCCGGAAAACCGTGGTTTTTACCGGCGCAATCCCCGTTTGAGCGGCGGGCGATAACGCAAACGTCAAGGCCTTCGCCGAGCCAGCTGCATGGACTGACTTCCAAAACGCTGGCATGGCCACACATCATTGAAGTCCAACCTATCGACAACAGGTGCGTCATGTCTCCGAAGTTTCCTCTCGCCGCTGCGGCGATTTCCTCTCTGATCCTGTTGCCTGCCTGCGCGCAGGAGGCCGCCACGGCGGATACGGCAAGCGCCATGTCTCGCGCCGAAGTTCAGGAGATTATCCGCGACTATCTGATGGAAAACCCGGAGATTATCGAGGAGGCGCTGGTCGAGCTAAGCGCTCGCCAAAAGGCTGAAGAGGAACGCAAGGCGCGCGAAGCTTTGGCAGCGAATTCCGAAGCGCTCTACCAGAACGCTGCTGACTTCACGATCGGACCCGATGACGCCGAAGTTACCGTGGTCGAATTCTTCGATTACCGGTGCGGCTACTGCAAACGGTCTGTCGACTATGTCGCCGGCCTTCCTGCTAATTATGACGGTCAAGTCCGCGTTGTGTTCAAGGAACTGCCGATCCTGTCGCCAGAGAGCCGGGAAGCGGCGCTGGCTGCGATCGCGGCAGGCAAGCAGGGCAAGTATTTCGAGATGCACGTCGCGCTGATGGAGCATCGCGGCAATTACTCAACGCCAGAAATCAATGCTCTGGCAGCGGAAGTTGGCGTCGATGTTGAGCAAATGCGCGCCGACATGGACTCCGACGATGTGCAGAAACACCTTGCGGACAGTTCCGCGCTGGCCCGCGAGTTGGGCGTGAGTGGCACACCGGCCTTCTTTGTCGGCGACACATTCGTTCCCGGCGCCAACACACCGGCAGTGACCCGCGCCGTTGAGGCCGCACTTCAGGGCTAAATCAGGCCCGCCAGGGGCGATGACGGATCGGCATAGCGCCGCTTCGCCATTCGCCCGGCAAGGTAGGCTTCGCGCCCCGCAATCACAGCATGTTTCATGGCCCGGGCCATGCAAATGGGATCGCGCGCTTCGGCAATCGCCGTGTTCAGCATCACGCCGTCACAGCCCAGTTCCATGGCAATGGCGGCATCCGATGCCGTGCCCACGCCCGCATCAATGATCACTGGCACCTCCGACTGCTCGACGATCAACCGGATGTTCACGGGGTTCTGAATTCCCAGTCCGGACCCAATGAGGGCGCCAAGCGGCATGATCGCCGCGCAGCCCTCGTCCTCCAGTTTGCGGGCAAAGATCGGATCATCTGAACAGTAGACCATGACCTCAAAGCCTTCCTTGATCAGGAGTTTCGCCGCCCTGAGCGTTTCTTCCATGTCCGGATACAAGGTCCTCGGATCACTCAACACTTCGAGTTTAACCAGCGTCCATCCGCCCGCTTCCCGCGCCAATCGCAGGGTCCGCAGGGCTTCTTCGGCGGTATAGCATCCCGCAGTATTCGGCAGGTATGTGAACTCGTCCGGCGACAGATGGTCGGTCAGACGGTCCTCACCGGGATTGGAAACATTCACGCGCCGCAGAGCGACGGTGACAATCTCCGCGCCCCCGGCCCGCGCTGCCTCGGCATTCTGGGCATAGGAGGCATATTTGCCTGTGCCGACAATCAGGCGTGACTGAAATGTCCGGCCAGCGATGATCAGTGGGTCTTCAGACTCGGTCATGGCGGTGCTTATCGCTCAGCGCAAACCGCAGCAAGCAACGCAACGTCATAGCTGCTCTTCTTGAAGCTCACCCGCCGCCGACAAACTGGACCACTTCGAGCTTGTCGCCCTCTTCCAGCAGGACTGACCCGTGCTGGCTTTTCGGGACGATCTCCAGGTTGCGCTCTATGGCGATGCCGCGCGGGTCGCCGCCAAGACTCTCGACCAGGGCAGCGACAGTGGTGCCGGGTGCAACGCTGCGGGGCTCACCATTCAGAAAGACTTGCATAACGCGCTCCTTTTGCCGCCCTGCGGGCTTGCCATTACCGTCAATTGCCGCCACACCGAGGGCGACATGACACACCCTATTTATGTGCTGGGCGGTCCGAATCTCAACCTGCTTGGTACACGCGAACCGGAAATCTACGGATCACAGACGCTGGCTGACCTGGAAGCGCTTGTCAGAGCACAGCCAGGCGGCGATGTGGTGGTGTTCCGGCAAACCAATCATGAGGGCGAACTGGTCGACTGGATCCAGGAGGCCGGACGCGAGGGCGCCGCGCTTATCCTGAACGCAGCCGCCTATACTCACACATCAGTGGCGGTCTATGACGCGCTAAAGTCCATCGCGATCCCGATCATTGAGGTTCACCTGTCCAATCCAACCGCGCGGGAAGACTTTCGCCACACAAACTTTGTTGCGCCCGTTGCCAATGCGACGATTGCAGGGCTCGGCGCCCACGGTTATGTGCTGGCGATGGACGCGGCCCGTCACCTGATCAGCCTCGGAGGCAAGACCCCAAAATGAGCAGCGGCAAGACTAAACTCGATACCGGCGTTATCCGCGAACTGGCGGCCATCCTTCGGGAAGCCGATCTGGGCGAACTGGAGGTGGAGCATGAGGGCCTGCGCGTTCGCGTGACGAAACCGGCCCCGCCTGCAGTTCAGTCCGTTGCTGCCCCGGTCGTGGCGGCTGCTGCGCCGGCGCCCGCTCCGGCTGCCCCTGTTGCCGCCAATGTCTCATCCGACACAGGCCCCGTGGCAGTTGACGAAAACACCATCACATCTCCGATGGTCGGCACCGTGTACCTCTCCCCGGAGCCCGGCGCGAAAGTGTTCGTCAGCGTGGGTGACAAGGTGAAGAAGGGTGACACGCTCATGCTCGTGGAAGCCATGAAGACCTTCAATCCCGTGGACTCCCCGCGGTCCGGCA
Organism: Pseudomonadota bacterium; assembly: GCA_039818165.1. Classification (GTDB taxonomy): domain Bacteria; phylum Pseudomonadota; class Alphaproteobacteria; order Caulobacterales; family Hyphomonadaceae; genus UBA5336. Next base: position 79,097 of record JBCBUL010000008.1, read on the forward strand.
CCGTGACGAAAATCATCGTGGAGGACGCCCAGCCGGTCGAGTTCGGCGAGCCCCTGATCGTCATCACTTGAGCCGCGCGAGGACACACCAGACATGATCGAGAAAGTCCTCATCGCAAACCGCGGCGAGATCGCCCTTCGCATTCACCGCGCGTGCAAGGAAATGGGCCTCGACACCGTGGCCGTTCACTCCGAAGCGGACGCCGATGCCATGGCCGTGCGCTTGGCCGATGAAAGCGTTTGTATTGGCCCGGCGCCCTCGGCACAGTCCTATCTGAAGAAATCCCAGATCATTGCAGCGGCGGAGATTACGGGCGCTGACGCCATTCATCCGGGTTATGGCTTTCTGTCGGAGAACGCCCAGTTTGCCGAGATGGTGGAAGCTCACGGACTGATCTTCATCGGTCCCAAGCCAGAGCATATCCGCGTGATGGGCGATAAGATCGCGGCCAAACAAGCCATGATCGATGCCGGCGTTCCCGTGGTACCAGGCTCTGATGGCGGGGTTGAAACGGTTAGCGCGGCCAAGCGTGCGGCCAAGAAGATTGGCTATCCTGTCCTGGTGAAGGCTGCGGCCGGAGGCGGTGGTCGCGGCATGAAAGTCGCGCGGACCGAAAAGGAACTTGAGACCGGTGTAAAGACAGCGAAAACCGAAGCCAAGGCAGCCTTCGGTGACGATGCGGTCTATCTGGAGAAATACCTCGAGCGCCCGCGCCATATCGAGATTCAGGTCATCGCCGATGAGCATGGTAATGTCTGTCACCTTTGGGAACGCGATTGCTCCTTGCAGCGCCGCCACCAGAAAGTCTTCGAGGAAGCACCTTCTCCTGCCCTGAACCAGGCCCAGCGCGATGATATCGGGATGATCGTGGCGCGTGCGGTGGCCAAGCTTGGCTATCGCGGTGCGGGGACGATGGAGTTTCTCTACGAGGACGGCCATTTCTACTTCATCGAGATGAACACCCGGATCCAGGTTGAGCATCCAGTGACCGAGATGATCACCGGGATTGACCTCGTGCGCGAACAGATCCGCGTGGCCGATGGCGCCAAGCTCTCGTTCACCCAGGAAGAAGTCATGCTGGTCGGCCACGCCATTGAGTGCCGGATCAATGCCGAGCACCCGGAAACCTTTGTCCCGAGCCCCGGCACGATCACAGGCTTTCACCCGCCGGGCGGCCCCGATGTCCGCCTCGATAGTGCGGCCTATGCCGGGTATCGTATCCCGCCCCACTATGACAGCCTGATCGGCAAGCTCATCGTCCATGGCCGCACCCGGAATGAATGCGTCATGCGCCTGCGCCGCGCACTCTCCGAGATGGTGGTGGATGGTGTCGAAACGACCCTGCCGCTCCACCGTCGCCTTGTTGAGGAAAAGGACGTGATTGACGGCAATTACGACATTCACTGGCTGGAGCGCATGCTCGAGCGAGGGTAGCTTGGGCGAATGAGCCTGCGCCTCAACACAGCGGAACTTCTGAGATGCTATCGCCGTGGGATATTTCCCATGGCGGAAAGTCATGATGATCCAAGGCTGTTTCTGGTTGATCCGGAACTGCGGGGCATCCTGCCGCTGGACGCGTTCCACGTGCCCAAACGTCTCGCTCGGACTGTGCGCCAGGAGGTATTCGATGTCTCGATCAACCGGGCCTTCTCGCGGGTTCTGGAAGGATGCGCAGCGCCGGCACCGGGCCGGGAATCCACCTGGATCAATCCGCTGATCTACAATCTTTACAGCGGCCTGCATCGCGAGGGCCACGCGCATTCGGTAGAAGTGTGGTCCGAGGGACGCTTGGTTGGCGGTCTCTATGGTGTGTCTCTCGGCGGGGCATTCTTTGGCGAGAGCATGTTTTCGCGGGCAACGGACGCCTCAAAAGTGGCCCTGGTTTACCTAGTCGCGCGATTGATCCGCCAAGGCTACACGCTGCTGGATGCCCAGTTCCACAATCCACACCTGGAACAGTTCGGACTGATCGAAGTGATCCGCGCAGATTTTCAGGATCTGCTGGCTGCCGCATTGAAACGCGATTGTGACTTCGAAGGCGGCGCGGAGATCATGACCTGGGCAGACGCGCTGGCGCTTATTGCTCAGGCGTGACTTCCGGAATTTCCACCTTTGCACAATCAATCACCCAAACATCATAAACGGGGTGTTCCAGGGCATTCAGCCCGGGAGATGACGCAAACATCCAGCCAGAAAAGACCAACGGCTCAGGGTCTAGCCCGGCTTCGGTCTCCATCGGTTGGATATTGTTGACCCGAATAAAGGCCGCGCTTTCAGGCGGCAGGTCCGGCGGGGTTTGGAAGCAGGTCTGAACCTCGACCTTCAGTGTGCCGAATGTCACGATCTCACCAACCACAGCATCTATGTCGGTGAAGCGCCCGGTGATTTTGTCCAAGCCGCGCAATGTCGTCGTCTCGTACTGGGTCCAACGCATCGGCACGCGAGCATCTTCGGCGTCTTCAATTTCGCCTTCTTCGCTGGCGTCGCCAGTATCGGCGTCAGGCGTCTCGCCCTCCCGCGCACTATCCGGCTCCTCTACGATGGCCGCTACGGGCTCTACCGTCTCAGCCTCTGGTTCCTGGGAAGGCGCCGGCCCCAGTTCAACCGGCGCTGACGGAACTTCCGCGGGGGCCGTCTCGGCTTCCGCATCTTCGGGCGGATTGAACAAGGCATCGAAATCGTCAGCTAATTGTTCAGTATCCTCGACGGGCGGCGCAGCAGGTTGATTTGGCTCCTGCGCGAACGCCAGAGCCGACACAGCCGCTGCCGTCAGCAAGGAGATGCCAATCCCTCTGATCATTCGGGATATCCACCCAGATCATCGTCGGATGACGAACTGCTATCACTGTCACCGCCACCTGTGGCGAATGAGGCGAACAAAGTCAGCAGGTCCACACTGCCCTGGGTATTGGCAATCATTGAGCAGCCCGTGCTGTCAAACAATCCCTCGCCCACCCCACATTCGGGAACGGGGCCTAGCGAAAACGCATCGTACCCAGGGTCGAGCGCAATATAGGCACCGCCGAGCAAACCATCGGTTTGGATCCGGGCAACGGCGTCTTCAAAAATGTCAATTTCGCCGTCTACGCCCATTGTAAGCAGCGCTTCATTGGTTTGGCGGTCCAGCGAGATGGCGCGAACAACACCGACCTTAACACCGGCAATCCGCACATCTGCGCCGCGATCCACGCCGGAGACAGAACTGAACCGCGCGCCGAGTTCACGGTCTGCGCCACCGGTCTGAACGTCACCTCCACGGGCGAGGGCGAACCAAAGAAACAGTGCCGCAACAAGAACGACAGCGGCACCAATCAGTGTTTCTACAAGCGACTCACGCATCGGGGCTCCATGATTCGTAGTCAGCATAGGTTTCCTGGCGGGCCCCATCGGGCTTCGACAAGGACCCTTTGGGTTTGGACGCATAGAGGGTGCCCGTCAGATTGGGCTTGTGGTCTTTTTCCCAGGCGCGCCGCGGCAGCGGGACTTCCGTAGGCGGCGTTTCGATCACATGGTGGAGCCAGCCGTGCCAGTCTGGTGGCACTTTTGAAGGCTCAGCAAGCCCCTTATAGACTACATAGCGGCGGTGAAAATTGTCCGTGCCGAGCGACGGGCGCCGGTCTTCAAAATACCGATTGCCGAATTCGTCTTCGCCGACAAAGGCGGAGCGGCGCTTGATATCAAACAGCGCACCGAGGGTGGATCCGTTCCACCAGGTGAAGAGCTTTGCAATCACGGGAGACGTCCTGACGCTATAATCTGTCATCAATATGGCTACGCTGCACCGATTAGTCACCCTCGCGGGTGCTGGCAACACTGGGTTTGCAGAGTGGGATGACGCGCCGCATTGGCGCTTCGTCTGCGCGCCGACTCGCGGCAGGGTATTCGTTCTATATCGATTTCCCTAGAAGGCCTCGCCCCATGGATGAAAAGACGACTGATCACAGCTTGAGCACTAGCCTTCCTCTGTCGTCTGTCTTTCCCCTCAAGGACCTGACGTCAGTTCCCATCGGCGCGCCTATCGCGCAGGATTTGGAAGACCTCGAAGCCGCCAGTGAGATGCTGCACCAGTCGGCCGTCGCTCGGGCAGGATTACTCTCCCTAAGCGAACAGATTGAGTCCCTCGGAGAGGCACCTCAGGACGCGGATTTGGCGCGGGCTGCTCATTCGGGCGTGGCGCTTGATTTGATCGAGGCTGCGCTGCGCCACCCGGGCGGCTTTCCAGCCCTGGCGAAATCCCTGCGCCGGGAAGCCGAGGCTGAGCCCCAGGCAGCGGTGCGCGTGCCGACGTTCGATGAGACGCGCCAAGCTGCCATCGTTCACTTGCTCGCCGCCGGTGGCGAAGTCTTGCTCGACGGCGGCTGCGACTGGCCAACAGATGGCGCCGCAATTGCGATGGATCTGGTCGGTTTTGTCGGTCCCTCGGGGATCGATGCGGACCTCTTGAAGGCGACCTGCCAAGCAGCGAACGACCAAGTTGGGCCAAATGGGATCGTCATTCTGTCCGGCCTCGGCGCGGCCTTGTTGGCACTGGGACGTCCCGGCGATCCGGCGGCAGCGACCGCTCTGTTGAGCGCCGTTCGCAGCGCCCTGCGCGGAACGAGCTTGAAAAAGTCAGATGCCGATTTGCTCGGCCTGGCCCCCAAACGGGCAAACGCGAAGGCGGGTCCGGCTCTCGCCGTTCTGCCGCTCGCCTTATCGGCCATCGAGGGAACAGACCATGAGAGCCAGGGCGTTGCAGCGCCGTCTGCTCTGGTCCTTGAAACCGACGAAGGGCCCGAGCTTTCCAGCGCCGCAAGGCTGGCCCTTGCCCACCGCGCGCCCGAGACGCTCGCATCCTTGATAGAGCAACTCGGTCACCGCGGAGCTTTGGAGGACACCGCCGCAATCACGCCAGAAAAGTTGCGCTCACGGGGGTTCACCGTCGAGGCGATCCAAAGGGTGCGCAGCGCCCTGGGGGAAGGATTGCCCCTGAGCGCTGCATTCTCCCGCTGGGTGCTTGGCGACGAGATCATCTCCCGGGACCTGAAACTGGCGCCAGATCTGTTTGATGCAGACGGTCATGGACTGTTGTCGGCGATCGGATTTTCGAGGCGCGATATCGAAGCGGCCGAAGCTGAACTCGACGGCCAATCCGAACGCCTTGCTCGAAAATGCCTTCAGGACGCCGGGCTTTCCATTATTGATGACGGCGCAACCCGCCTGGCAATCGCGCAGGCAATTTCGCTCCATCTGGATCTGCCGCCGATTGTCCACGGCGTTGCGCTGTCTGAAGTGACGGAAGACGCGCTGGAAGCCCGGCTTGCCATCTCGCTTGGCGGTGTGCGATCCGGCCCATCGACGCTGGTCCAGGACCGCATGACCTCCATTGCGGAACTTGCCGCCGAGTTGGACGAGGTGGCCGATTTGCCCCCTGCTGCGATGGCGAGCGAAACCACCGAGGGTGTTCAGCGCACCCGCCTGCCCGACCGGCGAAAGGGCTACATCCAGAAATCGACCGTGGGTGGCCACAAAGTCTATCTCCACACCGGAGAGTTTGACAATGGCGCCCTGGGCGAGATCTTCATCGACATGCACAAGGAAGGCGCTGCTTTCAGGTCGATGATGAACAATTTTGCGATCTCCGTCTCGCTCGGCCTGCAATATGGCGTGCCGCTGGATGAGTATGTCGATGCCTTTGTCTTTACTCGGTTCGAACCGGCTGGCGAAGTCACAGGCAATGACAGGATCACCAAAGCCACGTCGATCCTGGACTATATTTTCCGCGAACTGGCCGTTTCCTATCTCGGCCGCGAGGACCTTGCCGAAGACCATGATGATGTCACCCATGATGGGCTTGGCCGCGGCGTTCAGGGCGATGGCACGCGGGATTCCCAGGGACAGGCCTTCACCGAGGAAGCTGCCCAGATCATTTCGCGCGGCTTCTCCCGCGGTCAGTTGCCGGACAATATCGTGATCCTGGATAAGCGCCGGCCCGCGCCCGACGAGAGCGAGACGCCGGACGAAACCCTGGACGAGGCAGAGCCGGACTATAGCGGCGAGCCCTGCCCGCATTGCTCCAGCTTCACGGTTCGGATCGAAGCCGATGGCAGTCTCGGCACGTGCGATACGTGTGGACGCCGCGCCACCGGATAGCGCTTCAGGCAACAGCCACGGCATCACGATACTTAAACTGGCGCGCAGATTGCGCACGAAGGCGATAAGGTCTCGTTAACCGGAAAGCCGCCGTACCATGCTGAAACACCTTGTTGCCGTTTTCGCCCTCCTCGCCGTGATGGCTGCCCCCGCCATGGCCCAGGACGCCGCGGAGATTGCACGCGTCAAAGCCGGAGAGCCCTGCCAGGGATGCAACCTGTTTCAGGCCGACCTCGCCTATCGCGACCTCGCCGGCCTCGACGTCGCCAATGCCCGGCTTCGCCAGGCCAATCTTTCGCTGGCAACCATGGACCGCGCCAATCTGCGCAACACAAACATCTCCGTGGCAAACCTGTTCGGCGCGCGGCTGACCGGGGCGAACCTTTCGCGGGCGAATCTCGAACGCGCGACCCTTGTTGGAACGTATCTTGGCGGCGCGAACCTGGCCGGTGCCAATCTGAGCGGCGCAAATCTCTCCGGCGCAAACCTGAAGACCGCCAAGGGCCTGACCCAGGAACAGTTGAACACGGCCTGCGGTGACGCCTCCACGCGTCTGCCCGCTGGGCTTTCCGTGCCACGGTGTGGTTAGGAAAGCTCAGTTATTAAAGGAAATTCAGTTCACACCCATAATCTGGCGGCGTACACCACGCTCATGTTTCGGATTGCTGCCCTTCTCGTTCTTGCTGCCGCGGCTGTCTTGGGCCTGCTCCGGGCTCAGGCTGAAAACGCATCTCGGGTCGGTTGGGAACCTGTCTATTCTGCCTCCTGCAACGGATGTGACCTCAGCCATAAAGAAATGCCCGGTTGGCGGCTGGACAACGGCCAGTTCCGAGACGCGAAATTTGTCGGTGCCAATCTCAGGGGCGTTTCCGCGAAGACAGCCGACTTCTCGCGCGCGGACTTTTCAACGACCAACCTCATCGATTCGACGCTTGATGGCGCCATCGTCGCGGGCGCCACGCTTGATCGAGCCAGAATGCAGCGCGTCTCTGCCACGGGGCTTGATGCGATCGGGGCATCCCTGCTGGGCGCGAATCTGCGGGCAGCCGAGTTAATTGGCGCGAGCTTTGAAGACGCCGACCTGACAGGGGCCCATGCCATTGGGACGGTCTTTGCGGCTGCAAACATGCGCGGCGCCAGGGCCGATAAGACGAATTTCTCTCGGGCGAATTTCAACGGCGCCATTCTCACCAATGCATCCTTTGTCGAAACTGAGTTGTCCGGGGCGACTTTTCTCGATGCCAAGCTGGGCGGCGCTGACTTCACTGGCGCCATGTCCATGGAAACGGTCGACTTCTCCGGGGCCTGCATCTCATCTTCGACCCGCCTGCCCGCCTCGATCACGATCCCACAGTGCGCCCCCGGCCCGATCCTGGCCGTCGTCGACTAGCCCAGCGCCGGCGACCGCAGACCCGTTGGGGCGCGGCGATTTGAGCGAATAATCAGGCAGGGCCATCGGCTCAGATTGCGTCAACTCGTATTCAAATGCGCGGGCTCTGCGAAACAGCCCAATGCCAAACGGGCGCGCAGCCCTTTCCCGGCCGCTGAAAGATCAAGGGTTACCGCGTGCAGTGCCCGGACGGAGTGAGCACTCAGCCGAGATAGACCGCTCTCCGTCACCTCTGACATCTCTTCCAAAAGGGAAAGCGGAGGGCGATTAGAGAGGAAGGGATTGCCGACATCAAGCGTTGCGAGGTGCACGCGCTGCGAACACCCTTCCAACGCTACATCCCACCCCGGCGCATCGGGATTGATGGTGCGCCAGATGCGGATGCCGCCCCACCAGGTGATTTCATAACCGATGAGCCTATTGCCCTTCGCTGCGATGTTCGCCTGAAGCCTGCGCGCAAAGCGGCGCAGGTTCCAGAAGAAAACCGGCCAAAACAGCGGGTGCACAATCTCGCGCCAACGCAGGATAGGGGAGCGGGTGTCCATGGCCGCCAAGCTGACACATGGGTCACCCCGGTCGGATAAGCTTCAGGCTGTCCTACACTTCGAACAGGCGCACCTGGCCGTCCTCGAACGATAGCGCCAGCTTACCGTGCAGCAGGGCTTCGGCCTTGGCGCCGAATACCTCGCGCCGCCAGCCATTCATGGCAGGAATATCCTCCGGGGAGTCGCCGCGGGCGATCCGCTCGATATCGGCCGCATTGGCAATCAGGCGCGGCACCACATTGGCCTCGTCGCAGACGTGTTTCAGAAGCACTTTCAGCATCTCCGGCGCCCCCGCTGGCACCTGGGGGTTCTGTCTGTGGCGTTCGATTTTCGGGGCGAAATCGTCCGGCGACATGATCGCCGCCTTCACCGTGTCCACCAGGCCTTCGGCATGGCGAGACCGGATAAAGCCCTTCGGCACCGCGCGCAGGCGATTGAAGGCGTCCTCGTCGCGCGGCTTCTGCTCCGCGATTTCGTGGATGGCATCATCCTTCAGAATACGGCGGCGGGGGCGGTCATTGTCCTGGGCCACGCGTTCGCGCCAAGCCGCCACAGCAGCGACAATCGCTGCATAGTCCTTCTTCGGCTTGCGCATTTTCAGGCGCTGCCAGGCATTTTCCGGGCTTGTATCATAGAGCGCAGGCGCGGCCATCGCCGCCATTTCCTGCTCGATCCACGCCATACGCGCCTGGCTGTCGAGTTGGTCGCGCATGGAGAGATAGGCATCGCGCAGATGGGTCACATCGCCCAAGGCATAGGCGCGCTGCTTCTCGCTGAGCGGGCGGCGCGTCCAGTCGGTAAACTGGCTGGACTTGTCGACCTGGGCCTTTGTCACCGCCCGGATCAGATTGTCGTAGGAGATTGAGTCGCCCAGCCCCAGCGCCATGGCGGCGATCTGCGTGTCGAATACCGGCCCCGGAGGGTGCCCGATCAAGCGGTTGAAGATCTCCATATCCTGACGTGCAGCATGGAAGACTTTCACGCGCGACGGCTCGGCAATCAGCTGCAGGAAGGGGCCTATGTCGAGATCCTCGGCCAGGGGGTCAATCAGACCCTCCACACCGGGCGCAGAGGCCTGCACAAGGCAAAGCTGGGGCCAGTAGGTGGTTTCGCGGTGGAATTCGGTGTCCACGCAGATGAAATCGCTCTCGGACAGGGCTCCGCAGAAGGCGGCGAGCTCGTCCTGTTGGGTAATCGGGATAAGGGCATCGGTAGGCATCAGGCGGGCCTAGCGGAACTCGCCTTCAAAATCGAGCCATCAAACTGATCTTGGCGGCCGCGCCCCTGTTGCATCCCCGCGCGCGGCGGCGTATCGCAGGGCGCTTATCCACGACCTCCATTCCTCAAGGGGCCCTGCCCATGCACGCCTTCCGCACCCACACTTGCGGCGAACTTCGCAAATCCGACGTCGGCACGTCGGTAAAACTGTCTGGCTGGCTGCATCGCCGGCGCGACCATGGCGGTGTGATGTTCATCGACCTGCGCGACCATTATGGCCTTACCCAATGCGTGTTCGACCCGGACTTTCCGGCTTTTGCCATTGTCGAGCGCCTGCGCACCGAAAGCGTGATCACGATCGAAGGCGAGGTCATCGCGCGTGACGCGGAGCTCGTGAACGACAACCTCGCCACGGGCGAGATCGAAATCCGCGTCAAAGAGGCAAGCGTGCAGTCCGAGGCGGCCGAATTGCCCCTGCCCGTGTTTGGCGAGCCGGACTATCCCGAAGACATTCGCCTGACGCACCGCTATCTCGACCTTCGCCGCGAGACGCTGCACAAGAATATGGTACTGCGCTCGGAGGTGATCGCATCGATCCGCCGCCGCATGGTGGAGCAAGGCTTTACCGAGTACCAGACCCCAATCCTGACGGCGTCGAGCCCGGAAGGCGCGCGGGACTTCCTGGTGCCGTCACGCCTGCACCATGGCGAGTTCTACGCCCTGCCCCAGGCGCCGCAGCAATTCAAACAGCTGCTCATGGTGTCGGGTTTCGACCGCTACTTCCAGATTGCGCCGTGTTTCCGCGACGAGGATGCCCGCGCCGACCGGTCGCCGGGCGAGTTCTATCAGCTCGATATCGAGATGAGCTTCGTGACCCAGGACGACGTGTTCGGCGCCATCGAACCGGTGATGCGCGGTGTGTTCGAAGAGTTTGCGGACTGGGAAGGCAAAGGCCGCACAGTGCCTGCCGAGCCTTTCCCGCACGTTCCCTATGCCGAGGCGATGGCGAAATACGGCTCCGACAAGCCCGACCTGCGCAACCCGATCGAGCTCAAGGACGTCACCGACTTCTTCGAGGATGACAGCAAGACCGGCTTTGGCATCTTTGCGAAGATCATCAAAGGCGGCGGCAAGGTCATCGCCATCCCCGCCCCCAAGGCAACGTCGACCCAATCGCGCAAATTCTTCGACGAGCTCGACAAATGGGCCAAGAAAGAGATGCAGGCACCGGGCCTCGGCTATGCGCGCCTGAAGGCGGGCGAGGATGGCGTGGTCGCCAGCCAGGACCCCGTGCTGAAGAATTTCGAAGCGGGCCACCTGGCCACTTTCCTCGAAGCCACGGGTCTTCAGGATGGCGACGGTGTGTTCTTCGCCGCCGGTAAGAAAGGCGATGCCTACAAGCTCGCCGGCGCGGCGCGCACCAAGGTGGGCGAGGAGCTCGACCTGATCGAAGACGGCGTCTTCCGCTTCTGCTGGATCGTGGACTTCCCCATGTTCGAGTATGACGAAGACAATAAGAAGATCGACTTCAGCCACAACCCGTTCTCCACGCCCCAAGGCGGGCTGGAGGCGCTGGAAGCGGCCGAAAAGGCTGGCGAAGAGGCGGTCCTGGATCTCAAGGCCTACCAGTACGACATTGTGTGCAACGGCATCGAGCTCTCGTCCGGCGCAATCCGGAATCACCGCCCGGACATCATGCTCAAGGCGTTCGAAATGGCGGGATACGGCCCGGATGTGGTCGAGGCGGAGTTCGGCGGCATGCTGAACGCGTTCCGCTACGGCGCCCCGCCCCATGGCGGCATTGCGCCAGGCGTGGACCGGATCGTCATGCTGCTGGCGGATGCGGAGAATATCCGCGACGTGACGCTGTTCCCGATGAACCAGCAAGCGCGCGACCTGATGATGGGCGCCCCCTCGCCGGTCGATCAGAAACAGCTGCACGAGCTCAACATCCGCATCGCCCAAAAGCCGAAAACGTCCTGACGCCACGCTGACGCTGGGGCAGACTGGAAATCCATCTCAAACTGACACTTCATGGGAGGTGTCAGACTTTGAGGTGTAGCCCATGAAACTCGTCAGCGACGACATTCTGGAAGATACCGGCGCTCAAGAGCCGGTCTATGGTGCGACCTATCCCTCTCTGGAGACTGATTTCCAGCTTTCCAATCCCAATTCCTGGACCCGCGGACACCCCTGGGACCTCTACCGGCGGATGCGCGAGGACGCGCCGGTCATGTGGTCAAACGCCAGCAAAGGCGTTTCGCGCTACTGGTCCGTCTCGCGCTATGACGACATCAAGACCGTGGAACTGGCGCCGGAAATTTTCTCCAGCCAGCGCGGGGGCATCAATCTCGCCGTTCCGCCCAGGGAACACTGGCGCCCGGAAATCCTGATCCGCGCGGCGATGGACAATCTCATCTCCATGGATGAGCCGCACCACATGCAGATGCGCATCCAGCAGAAGGACTTTTTCATCCCGGCCTATGTGGCCAGGCTGCGCGAGAAAGTGGAGGCGAAGGTCTCGGACCTGTGCGACGATCTGGAGGCCAAGGGCCCGGTGGTCGACTTCGTGAAGATCTTCTCTAACCAGCTGCCCCTCTTCACCCTGTGCGAGATGCTCGGCGTGGACGAGGCCGACCGCCAGAAAGTCGTGTACTGGATGCACTATCTGGAAATGGCCAGCCAGTTCATGACCAACCCCATGCGCACCTTCCTGAGCGAGCCGCTTTTCCCGCTGCGCTTCAAGAAAGTGGTCGAGGAGATGTTTGCCTATGGTGCCAGGGTGATGGCCGACCGGCGGGTGAACCCGCGCGAAGACCTGCTCACCGTGATCGCCCATTCGAAGCTGGAAGACGAACTGCTGCCCCAGGAATACCTCGATGGCTCCTGGCTGCTGATCATCTTCGCGGGCAATGACACCACGCGCAATTCCCTGTCGGGCACGATCAAGCTGATGACGGAATTCCCCGACCAACGCGCCATGGTGCTGTCCGATCCGTCGATGATCCCGCAAATGTCGGAAGAGGCCCTGCGCATGGTCTCGCCGGTGAAACATATGCGGCGCACGGCGCTGGAAGACACTGAGATCAATGGCCAGCGCATCGCAAAGGATGAAAAGGTCGTCATGTGGTATGGCGCGGGCAACCGCGACCCAGACGTATTCTCGAACCCGGACGTGTTCGACATGACGCGCGAAAACGTCTCCAAGCACATCGCCTTCGGCCATGGCATCCACAAATGCCTCGGCTCGCGCGTGGCGCAAATGCAGCTGCGCGTCGCCTATGAGCAGATCTTCCAGCGCTTCCCGGACATCGCCTTCACCGGCGACATAAAATACGGTCCAAACGCCCTGGTCCACGCCATCTCACGGCTGAAAGTGAACCTCTACGGCCAAGGCGGCACCCGCCCGACACGCGTGCAGGTGAAGGTACCGGAAAAGGTCTAAGGCCTGTTCCTAGGGACGGGACCTAAGCATTAGAGGGCAGATTTTGGCCCTTTATGGCCGGATGCTTACGTCGTGCTGAACGTCTTCATTTGGACCGAATTCGGTCATTTTCAGTCGTTTGAGACTCTGATGTCGAAGGGCCCAAAAGGGCCAACTATGCTTGAGTCAGCGCTAAATCCTATTGTCTTCAAATGCGCCAGCGATCGACAATCGTGAATGCTGGGGCGGCGAAACTACTTGGAGCTAGCCTTTGTCTTGCGACTTACTGCTAGCTGGCCGCCACATGAATGTCATCCAGAAGCACATCGCCAATGTGCCCCCGATCACCGGGACCATCGTCCAGAGGCCAGCCTGAGCCATGGGGCGAGTGCGCCCGTCGTGAACAGCCTGGATCAGCGGAGAAACTGGCAGGTCGGCGACTTGAGCCTCGACCTGATCAATCAGTGCCAAAAAGTGGAGGTAAGCGCCCGCCACATTGATGGTGATAAAACCGACAGCGAACAAAAGGAATGAGAAAGAGACGACCTTCGTAAATAGGGGTGCGCGGTGAAGGAAGTAAAATGCACCAGTTACATAAGCGAAGATCAGCGTTGCTAGAACGGCGAAACCATCAAAGAAAAGGCCCATGACGTCGGTGATCTGATACGCAACTTCGAAGTCCGTCATGCTAGATGCTGCCTGCGCGTTTCTAATATCGCCTGATACCAAGAAAAGAATGCAG
>JBCBUL010000009.1:0-90315 GCA_039818165.1 Pseudomonadota bacterium
AATGTGAAGATGAATGTGGAGCTGATCCAGCCGATCGCCATGGATGAAGGCCTGCGCTTCGCCATCCGCGAAGGCGGGCGCACCGTCGGCGCCGGCGTGGTCTCCAAAATCGAAAAGTAAGCCAACCGCTTACCGCGAAAAACCCCAAAGGCCGCCCAGACAAGGGCGGCCTTTTTTGTTGGCTGGCTAGGGAGCGGTGTTTCAGTCGGAGGCGTTTGGCGGTAGTCTCAGGCGTTGAAGGAAGACACCGATGTTTGTAACGCGCCACAGTCTATGCATGGGCATGATGGCGTTGACCTGCTTTGCGGGTGTTGCGCAAGGCGAAGTCATATCGTCAGGACCTGATCATTACACGCTGAAGCAAGAAGCCGAGTCGCCTTTGCCACTGGACGAGCTCTGGGAGCGACTAATCGAGCCAGCCAAGTGGTGGCACCCCGATCATACCTATTCGGGAGACGCCAACAATCTGGTCCTCGATCTGGAGCCAGGCGGCACGTGGAGCGAGGCCTGGGATGAGAACTTCGTTGTCCATGGCCGCATCATGCTTGTAAAAAACAAGGAAGAATTGCGTCTGGATGCGCCGTTCGGTCCGCTTCAGGAGCGCGCGGTTACCGTTGTCTGGACAATCTCGCTGATGGAAACTGAAGTCGGCGGCACGTATGTGCGTTTTGAGGAGCGGGCTAGTGGTTCTCAAACAAGCGACCTGGACGCGTTAGCGCCTGCCGTCGACTATGTGAAATCCGAGGCAATTCAAAGACTCGTGGATCCAGCGGTGGGGCCAGAAGATCGCTAACACTGCGCCCAGGAGAGAGCACCCTCACATTTCCTTCACACAGGGTGTTGACGCCGGGTTCTCCACACCGTAAGACCGCGCCTTCGAAGGGATGGCCGTGCGCGTAGTCCGCGCAGACGCGTCCCCCGAAACGAGACAATTAAGTGCCATGAGTGGCCAAGGCGCGCCCCCTGAGGCGGGCGCACAGGCCTCTTCTGGCGTTTTCACATGGGTTCGCGAGCCCGGATTGAAGGCAGGTAGTCGAGATGGAACGACAGAACATTCGGATCAGGCTCAAAGCCTTCGATCACCGTCAGCTTGACGCGTCGGCTAAGGAAATTGTGTCCACGGCCAAGCGAACGGGCGCGGACGTGCGCGGCCCGATCCCGTTGCCAACACGGATTGAGCGCTTCACCGTGAACCGAAGCCCCCACGTGAACAAGAAGTCCCGCGAACAGTTCGAGGTGCGCACCCACAAGCGCATTCTGGATATTGTGGACCCAACCCCGCAGACCGTTGACGCGCTGATGAAGCTCGATCTGTCGGCTGGTGTTGGCATTGAAATCAAGCTTGAGGGAGGCCGCTAATGGCGCTGCCCCAGGAACGCTCCGGCGTAATTGCCAAAAAGCTTGGCATGACACGCGTCTTCGATGATGAGGGTCGCCACATCCCTGTCACGGTGCTTGGCCTTGAAGGCTGCCAGGTCATCGGTCTGCGTACGGACGGGGACCGCGAAGTCACGGTTAATCGCGGCAAGAAGAAAGATAAGATCAAGGTCACCCGCAATGATGGCTACACCGCCATCGTGATGGGGGCCGGCGAGAAAAAGGCAAAGCGCACCGCCGCGTCGCAGCGCGCTGCGTTTGCCAAGGCAGGTGTTGCCCCCAAGCGTAAGATTGTCGAGTTCCGCACGAAGGGCGCGCTGCCTGAGGTCGGGTCCGAGGTTGTCGCGGACCACTTCGTACCGGGCCAGAAGGTCGATATCGCGGGTCTGACCATCGGTAAGGGTTTCGCCGGCGCGATGAAGCGTTGGAACTTTGGTGGTCTGCGCGCCTCCCACGGTGTATCGATCTCCCACCGTTCCCATGGTTCGACCGGTCAGTGCCAGGACCCGGGCCGGGTGTTCAAAGGCAAGAAGATGGCTGGCCACTACGGTCAGGAGCGTCGCACGGTTCAGAATATCACTGTTGTTCGCACGGACACGGAGCGCGGCCTGATCCTCGTGAAGGGCGCCATTCCGGGTGCCGAGGGCACCTGGGTTGAAGTGCGCGACGCGGTGAAGAAAGCCCGCCACGAGGACGCTCCGGCTGAGGGGTCTTTCCGCGCGCCGACAAAGACGGATGCTCCGAGTGAGGCGCCTGCCAAGATTGAGGGCACCGCGGCTGACAATATTGTTCTGGTCGACGGCATCGGGCCAAAAGCGGAAGAGCAGCTAAAAGAAAAAGGCCTCGGCACGCTGAGCGCATTTGTGAATGCGGATGCGGGCGAGCGCGACGCTGTTCTGGAAGAGCTTGGCGTTGCTGAAAAGGCCGCTACAGAAGAGTGGGTCAAGCAGGCTGAAGACATTCTCGCCGGCGGAGAGCCCCGCGCCCAGGTCGACAAGGACCTGCTCAAGAAACTTCTCAGCGAGGGCGGTGAATAATGGAACTCGCAGTCAAGACATTGGACGGTAAGTCCGCTGGCAAGGCCAAGCTGGATGATGCGATCTTCGGTATCGAAGAGATCCGCGGCGACATCCTGCAGCGCACCGTGCGTTGGCAACTCGCAAAGCGCCAGGCCGGTACGCACAAGACCCAATCACGCTCGGAAGTCTCTGTGACGACGAAGAAATTCGTTCGCCAGAAGGGCTCTGGCGGTGCGCGCCACGGTTCCCGCAATGCGCCGATCTTTGTTGGTGGTGGTGTGGCCCACGGACCGCGCGTTCGTAGCCATGCCCACGATCTTCCCAAGAAGGTCCGCAAACTTGCTCTGGCGCACGCGCTTTCATCCAAGGTGAAGGACGGGTCGCTTGTCGTGCTGGATGCGGCAACCGCCGATAGTCCGAAGACCAAGGAACTGGCCGGGAAGCTCAAGGGTCTCGAGCTGAACAATGCGCTGATCATTGGTGGTGTTGAGCTGGATGAGAACTTCACGCGTGCGGCGCGTAATATCCCGAATGTGGATGTGCTGCCAGTGGCAGGCCTTAACGTCTACGACGTGCTGCGTCGTCACAAACTGGTTGTCACCAAGGACGCCCTCGAAGGCATCGAAGCGCGCTTCAATGGCGCGAAGGCGGAGGGGTAGATGATGGCTGAAGTTCAGACCCGCGATTATGACGTCATCCTGGCGCCGGTGATCACTGAAAAGTCGACCCTCGTGGCGGAAGAAAACAAGATCATCTTTCAGGTGCCGTTGACGGCTACCAAGGATGATATCAAGCGCGCCGTTGAGGGCCTGTTCAAGGTCGATGTGACCAAGGTGAACACGCTGCGTGTGAAGGGCAAGACCAAGCGGTTCCGCGGTCGTCTTGGCCGTCGTTCAGACATCAAGAAAGCCATCGTGACCCTCAAAGAGGGTCAGTCCGTCGACATCACGACGGGCCTCTAAGGGCGAGCGAGGAGACACACTATGGCATTGAAGACATATAATCCCACCTCGCCAGGGCGCCGTGAGCTGGTCACCGTTGACCGCTCCGATCTCTACAAAGGGCGCCCGGAGAAGTCCCTGACAGAGGGTCTGACCAAGAAGGGTGGCCGGAACAATAATGGTCGCATCACCGCACGTCGTATCGGCGGCGGGGCGAAGCGCCTCTACCGCAAGATCGATTTCAAGCGTAACAAGTGGGACGTATCCGCGACCGTTGAGCGTCTTGAGTACGATCCGAACCGGACCGCATTCATCGCCCTAATCCGCTACGAAGACGGTGAAGTCAGCTACATCATCGCGCCGCAGCGTCTTGCCGTTGGCGACAAGGTGGTGACGTCCGCAACGGCTGACATCAAGCCGGGCAACGTTCTGCCGCTTAAGAATATCCCCGTCGGCACGATCATCCACAATATCGAGATGAAGCCCAAGAAGGGCGCTCAGATGGTGCGCTCAGCAGGCTGTTATGCGCAGCTTGTGGGGCGTGAGGCCGGCTATGCGCAGGTCAAGCTCACCTCTGGCGAGCTGCGCCGCGTTCCGGACCTTTGCCTGGCGACGATCGGCGCGGTTTCGAACCCGGACAACATGAACAAGGTGCTCGGGAAGGCCGGCCGCAAGCGTCACATGGGCAAGCGCCCATCTGTCCGTGGCGTGGTGATGAACCCGTTCGACCACCCCCATGGTGGTGGTGAGGGTAAGTCCTCCGGTGGCCGTCACCCCGTGACGCCATGGGGCAAGAAAACCCGCGGCCCGAAAACCCGCAACAACAAGTCGACGGATCGCCTGATTATCCGCCGCCGTAACGCGAAACGCTAAGGGAGCGAGAGAGACATGCCCCGTTCCACATGGAAAGGTCCGTTCGTCGATGGCTATCTGCTGAAGAAAGCAGAAGCTGCGCAGAACGCTGAGAAGCGCACGGTCATTAAGACCTGGTCGCGCCGCTCAACCATCATGCCCCAGTTCATTGGCCTGAACTTCCAGGTCCACAACGGCAACAAGTTCGTGCCGGTGCTCGTGAGCGAGGAAATGGTGGGTCACAAATTCGGTGAGTTCGCACCAACCCGCACCTATTACGGCCATGGCGCCGACAAAAAAGCGAAGAGGAAGTAGAGATGGGCAAGCCCAAAGCTCCTCCGAAGCAGGCGTCAAATGAGGCGCGCGCCGTGCTGCGTATGCATCGTGGCAGCCCGCAGAAACTCAATCTCCTGGCTGAGCAAATTCGCGGCCTCAAGGTTGAGCGCGCTATCAACGAACTGACGTTCTCGCGCAAACGCCCGGCTGAAGCTGTGCTGAAGTGCCTGAAGAGCGCGATTGCCAACGCCGAGAACAATCACGACCTGGACATCGACTCCCTCGTCATCGCCCAGGCTCATGTCGGAAAGAACCTCGTGATGAAGCGCATCCGGGCCCGCGCCCGTGGCCGCGCCGCACGCATCCATAAACCGTTTGCCCAGCTCACCATTGTGCTGCGCGACACCAGCCTCGAAGCGGAGACCGCCTGATGGGTCAGAAAGTCAATCCGATCGGCCTGCGTCTCGGGATCAACCGGACGGCTGACAGCCGCTGGTACGCGGATAGCGCCGACTTCGGTCGTCTGCTGCACGAAGACCTGCGCATTCGCGGCCACATCAAAGGCAAGCTGAAGCAAGCTGGTATCTCGAAGATTGTGATCGAGCGACCGCACAAGAAGTGCCTTGTGACGATCCACACGGCCCGCCCGGGTCTGGTGATCGGTAAGAAGGGTGCAGACATTGAGAGCCTGCGCGGACAGCTGTCCAAAATGACCGAGGATGAGGTTCGCGTGAATCTCGTCGAAGTTCGCAAGCCTGAGATTGATGCGAACCTGGTCGCCGAAGATATTGCGCGCCAACTTGAGCGCCGGGCCTCGTTCCGCCGCGCGATGAAGCGGTCCATCCAGTCGTCCATGCGCCTTGGTGCGCTTGGCGTGCGTGTGATGGTTGCCGGTCGTCTGGGTGGTGCTGAAATCGCGCGCACAGAACAGTATGCAGAGGGGTCCGTCCCGCTGCACACGCTTCGCGCAGATATCGACTATGGCACGGCCGAGGCGCTGACCACCTACGGGATCATCGGCATCAAGGTCTGGGTCTACAAGGGCGAGATCATGGAGCATGATCCCATGGCCCAGGACAAGAAGCTGGAAAGCTCCGGCCAGGCCCGTGCGCGCTCAAGCGGCGGTGGCCGTGGCCCAGCGTCTGGCTCGCAAGCGGGAGGCAACTGATGCTGCAGCCTAAGCGCACAAAATACCGGAAGGCTTTCAAGGGCCGGATCAAGGGTGTCACCAAAGGTGGATCGAGCCTGAATTTCGGCTCTTTCGGGCTGAAGGCTCTTGAGCCTGAGCGTGTCACCGCTCGCCAGATTGAGGCAACCCGCCGGGCCGTTACGCGTCACATGAAGCGTCAGGGCAAAGTGTGGATCCGCGTTTTCCCGGATCTGCCCGTTTCGGCCAAGCCGATCGAAGTGCGGATGGGTAAGGGTAAGGGCTCGATCGACCGCTGGGTCGCGCGGGTCGCGCCTGGACGCATCCTGTTTGAAATCGACGGTGTTCCGGAAGACATCGCCCGTGAGGCCCTGCGCCTCGGCGCGGCGAAGCTCCCGGTCAGAACTAAAATCGTCAAGCGCATCGAGGGGATCTAGCCATGACTGCTGAAGACCTGCGCGGGAAAAGTGTGGATCAGTTGCGCGAAGAACTCGCCAAGCTGAAGAAGGAGCAGTTCAACCTGCGCTTTCAGATGGCCACGAGCCAACTTGAGAAGACACACCGGATGACAGAAGTGCGCCGCGAAGTGGCGCGCGTGAAGACTATCCTGCGCGAGAAGGCTCGCGCCGGTGTGGAAGGCTGAGGAGAGACCAGATGCCCAAACGTATCCTTGAAGGTGTTGTGGTCTCTGCCAAGCAGGACAAGACCGCCGTGGTGCGGGTCGACCGGACCTACACACACCCGCTCTACAAGAAGATCGTTCGCCGTTCGAAGAAGTACCACGCCCATGATGAGGGCAATGTGGCCGTCGAGGGGTCAACGGTGACCATTCAGGAGTGCCCCCCGCGCTCGAAGCTGAAGACCTGGGAACTGGTCGACGGCAAGGCAGGAGGTTCTGACGCATGATCCAGATGCAATCCAACCTCCGCGTGGCTGACAATTCCGGCGCGCGCCGTGTCCAGTGCATCAAGGTACTGGGCGGCGCTGGACGTCGTTACGCCAGCGTGGGCGACATCATTGTGGTGTCGATCAAGGAAGCGATCCCCACGGGCCGCGTCAAAAAGGGTGATGTGCGCCGCGCCGTTGTGGTGCGCGTGGCAAAGGACATCAAGCGTCCGGACGGGTCGGTGATCCGCTTCGACACGAACGCCGCTGTCCTGGTGAACAATAATGACGAGCCGATCGGCACGCGGATCTTTGGCCCGGTTCCCCGCGAACTGCGCGCCAAGAACCACATGAAGATCATCTCGCTGGCGCCGGAGGTGCTGTAGTCATGGCTGCGAAGATCAAAAAGGGTGATACGGTTGTTGTGACCACCGGGCGCTACAAGGGCCAGGAGGGGCAGGTGCTCCGTGTGATCACCGATACCAACCGTGTGGTTGTGCAAGGTGTGAACATCGTCACGCGCCACCAGCGCCCGAACCAGATGGATCCAGGCGGCATCAAGCGATTTGAAGCGCCGATCCATGTTTCGAACGTCGCCCACAAGGACCCTGTGGACGGCAAGCCTGTCCGCGTCGGCTTCAAGACCGACGAGCACGGTCGCAAAACCCGTTTTGCCAAACGGTCTGGGGAGCAGATCGATGTCTGATGTGATGGATTACGAACCACGCCTGAAAGCGAAGTACCGCGAGCAAATTGTTCCGGCGCTGCAGGAGAAGTTCAGCTACACCAATCCCATGATGATGCCCAAGCTCGACAAGGTCGTGCTGAATATGGGCGTGGGCGAGGCTGTCTCCGACTCCAAGAAGATCAAGCAGGCTGTTGCCGAACTTGAGCTGATCGCGGGTCAGAAGCCGGTGACGACGAAGGCACGCAAGTCCATCGCTGGCTTCAAGCTGCGCGAAGGTATGGCCATCGGGTGTAAGGTCACGCTGCGCCGGGACCAAATGTACGAATTCCTCGATCGGCTCGTGACGATTGCCCTGCCGCGCGTGAAAGACTTCCGCGGTTTGAACGGCAAGAGCTTCGATGGTCGTGGCAATTACGCCATGGGCGTCAAGGAACACATCGTCTTCCCTGAGATCAATTATGATCAGGTGGAGACCATTCGCGGTATGGACATCATTGTCTGCACCACCGCCAAAACCGATGAGGAAGCCAAGGCGTTGCTCGCCGAATGCGGCTTCCCTTTCCGGAACTAGCGCGAGAGGATCTGAAGGCAGATGGCCAAGAAAAGCGCAATCGAACGGAACCAAAAGCGCGAGCGCCTGGTGGCGAAGTACGCCGCGCGCCGCGAAAAGCTGAAAGCCATTGCGATGGACAGTGAGCTGCCGCTGGAGGAGCGCTTCAAGGCGCGACTGAAGCTGGCTGAGCTGCCGCGCAACTCCGCACCAAACCGTGTGCGTAACCGGTGTGAAGTTACCGGTCGCCCCCGCGGTTACTATCGTAAACTCCGCATGTCGCGGATCGCGCTGCGGGAGCTTGGCTCCCAGGGCATGATCCCCGGTCTCGTGAAGTCCAGCTGGTAAGGAGGAACTGTAATGCAATTGTCAGATCCCCTCGGTGATATGCTCACCCGCATCCGCAATGCTCAGATGCGGAACATGTCTGCCGTGAGCACGCCAGCTTCAAAACTGCGCATGCGCGTGCTCGAAGTTCTGCAGAACGAAGGCTACATCCGTGGCTTCGTCGTGGTTGAGAAAGACGGCCACAAGAACATCGAGATTGAGCTGAAGTACTTTGAAGGCTCACCCGTGATCAACGAACTGAAGCGCGTGTCCAAGCCCGGCCGTCGTGTGTACTCCGCGGTGGGTGACCTGCCGCTGGTGCGCAACGGTCTCGGCATCAACATCCTTTCGACCTCGAAAGGCGTGATGTCCGACAATATGGCGCGCGAAAACAATGTGGGCGGAGAAATTCTCTGCCGCGTGAGCTAGGCTAGGGGGAGGAGAGAAGAGATGTCCCGTATTGGCAAACTCCCCATTCCGATCCCGTCGGGCACGGAAGTGAAGGTGAACGGCCAGACGATTGAGGCCAAGGGCAAGAAGGGCGCGTTGTCGCTCACCCTGTCCGAAC
The DNA here is from genome assembly GCA_039818165.1 of Pseudomonadota bacterium. Taxonomy (GTDB): domain Bacteria; phylum Pseudomonadota; class Alphaproteobacteria; order Caulobacterales; family Hyphomonadaceae; genus UBA5336. The sequence continues at coordinate 8,631 of JBCBUL010000009.1, forward strand.
TCGTCACGCCGGCTCTGGAAGGGTCCGAGCTGAAAATCTCGCCACGCGAAGACCTGGTGAACCGTGCGAATGAGCGGATCGACCTGTTCAAGAAGCGCGGCAAGAAACTGCCAACCTTCGCTGAAGCCCTCGATCCCGCCGCCCGGACCCAATGGGGTACGGCGCGCGCGCGTGTTGCGAACATGATCCAGGGTGTGACCGACGGCTTCCAGAAGACGCTTGAAATTCAGGGCGTTGGTTACCGTGCGCAAATGCAGGGCAAGGACCTGAAACTGTCGCTCGGCTTCTCCCACGATGTGATCTACACGGCGCCGGATGGCATTGAACTCAAGGCGGCCAAGCCGACTGAAGTGATCGTTTCCGGTATCGATAAACAGCAGGTTGGCCAGGTGGCTGCAGAAATCCGCTCCTACCGTCCGCCAGAGCCCTATAAGGGCAAGGGTGTACGTTATGATGGCGAATATGTCCGCCGCAAGGAAGGCAAGAAGAAGTAAGTCCGATGAAGAGCTCACGCGAAAAACTGCTCCGCCGCGCCCAGCGCACCCGGACCCGCTTGAAGAAGCTGGCAGACGGGCGCCCGCGCCTCACCGTGGCGCGCAGCCACAAGAATATCTCCGCCCAGGTGATCGACGACGAAAAGGGTGTGACCCTTGCCGCCGCCTCGACGCTGGAAGAGGCGCTGAAGAAAGCCATCAAGTCGGGCGGCGACGCTGCTGCGGCCGCAAAGGTTGGCGAAGTGCTGGCTGAGCGCGCCAAGAAGGCGGGCGTTGAAGACGTGGTTTTCGATCGCGGTGGCTACATGTTCCATGGCCGGGTGAAAGCCCTGGCAGATGCCGCCCGTCAGGGCGGCCTGAAGTTCTAGGAGACCGGCAATGGCAGAACAGCAAGGCGGACGGGGCGGCAATGACCGCGGTGGACGCGGCCGAGGCCGCGACAATCGCCGCGATGAAGAACAGTCCGAGTTTGTCGACAAGCTTGTCGGCATCAACCGCGTCGCCAAGACGGTGAAGGGCGGCAAAAATTTCGGTTTTGCAGCCCTCGTTGTTGTGGGTGACCAGAAGGGCCGCGCCGGCTTCGGCAAGGGTAAGGCCCGCGAAGTGCCAGAGGCCATTCGCAAGGCAACCGAAGAAGCCAAGCGCAACATGGTGCGTGTGCCCCTTCGTGAAGGCCGCACGCTGCACCATGATGGCAAGGGTCGTCACGGCGCTGGCAAGGTCGTCCTTCGGGCGGCGCCTCCCGGAACCGGCGTGATCGCGGGTGGTCCGATGCGTGCCGTGATGGAAGTGCTCGGTGTTCAGGACGTTGTTGGAAAATCCATCGGGTCTTCAAACCCCTACAACATGGTGCGCGCGACATTTGATGCGCTCAAGCGCCAGACCAGCCCTCGCCAGGTCGCATCCAAGCGTGGCCTGAAGGTGCAGGACGTCGTCGCCCGCCGGGCAGATGGTGCGTCCGAAGCCGGTATGGCTGAGGTGACGAGCTAGGAGCGGGCCAATGGCTGATAAGATGATTACAGTGAAGCAAACGGGATCTCCGATCCGCCGTGAGAAAAGCCAACGCGCGACCCTGGTCGGTCTCGGCCTCAACAAGATTGGTCGCACGCGGACGCTCAAGGACACTCCCGAGGTTCGCGGCATGATCACCAAGGTCCAGCACATGGTCGAAATCGTCGAGGAAGGCGCTTAGAAAGCGCGAATTCGACGTATTCCCGGCGATTTGGTCGGGATTTGAACGAGAAGAGTTGAAGCGATGAAACTGAACGAACTGTCTCCAGCCAGCGGCTCCACAAGAGCGCGCACCCGCGTCGGTCGCGGTGTGGGTTCGGGCAAGGGCAAGACCGGTGGCCGCGGCGTAAAGGGCCAGAAGTCACGTTCAGGCGTGGCGATCAACGGCTTCGAGGGCGGCCAAATGCCGATCTACATGCGTTTGCCGAAGCGCGGCTTCAAAGCGCGTGGATCGAAAACGCATGCCTGGATCAATCTGGGACGCCTCAACGCCGCCATCGAGGCCGGCAAGCTGGACGCGGGAAACATCACGGAGGAAACTCTCGTGACCTCTGGTGTCGTGCGCCGCGCCAAGGATGGTATCCGTCTGCTGGCAAAAGGTGATGCGCCAAAGAATGCCAAGATTACGGTTTCTGGCGCCTCAAAGGCCGCCGTGGAAGCCGTAGAAAAAGCGGGGGGGTCAGTGACGCTGACGGGGCCTGTCAAAGCGGACGCGGAAGAGGCCTGATCGCGGCGGCGCAGTCACAACTGAGCTTTTTTGACCCCTAAAGGGTTCACAAACCTCAAAGCGCCGCCAATCTGGGCGGCGTATTTGTATCTCCGGGGAGGAGAAATCCTTGGCCTCTGCAGCTGAACAACTTGCGCGCAACGTAAACTTTGGAAGCTTCGCCAAAGCGAAAGACCTCCAGAAACGTATCCTCTTCACACTGGGTATCCTGGCCCTTTATCGCCTGGGCACGTTTATTCCGGTGCCCGGAATTGACCAGGCCGCCTTTGCCCAGTTCTTCGAGAGCCAGTCCGGCGGCATGCTCGGCAACATCAACATGTTCTCCGGCGGCGCGATCGAGCGTATGTCGATCTTCGCCCTGAACGTGATGCCGTACATCACCGCGTCTATTATCATCCAGATGATGACGTCGGCCTCTCCGACGCTCGAAAAGCTCAAGAAAGAGGGCGAGGCCGGACGCAAGCAGATCAACCAATACACCCGGTATCTGACACTTGGTTTTGCGGTGGTTCAGAGCTTCGGCATTGCCATTGGTATGGCCACAAACGGGCTGTCGATCGACAGTCTGCCGGGGTGGTTCTTCATCCTGACGGGCGTGGTGACCCTCACGGGCGGCACCATGCTTCTCATGTGGATGGGCGAGCAGATCACGGCCCGCGGCATCGGTAACGGTATCTCGCTGATCATTTTCGCCGGCATTATCGCGGAGATGCCGCGGGCGATCTTTAACCTGCTCGCGTCCATGCGCGGCACCGGGGCGAATGTCAGCTTCGTGCTGTTGATCACAGCGCTTGTCATCGCGCTTGTTGTGTTCATCGTGTTCATTGAACGCTCCCAACGCCGTCTGCTGATCCAGTATCCAAAGCGCCAGCAGGGCAATCAGATGATGCAGGGGCAAAACTCGTTCCTGCCATTAAAGATCAATACGTCGGGCGTGATCCCACCCATCTTCGCCATCGCTATCCTGATGCTGCCGATGACCCTCGTTGGATTTTCCGGCGGAAACACTGTGGATCCCACCGCGGCCGCTGCCGCTGGATCAGGCATGGTTGGCGAAGTGACCACCTGGCTGGCGCAGACCTTCGCGCCGGGAAGCTGGACCTACATCATCACATACGGCGTGCTCGTGGCGTTTTTCTGCTTCTTCTACACGTCCATCATGTTCAATCCCCAGGAGACGGCTGAGAACCTTCGTAAGTATGGTGGTTTCATCCCGGGGATCCGGCCTGGCAAGAATACTGCAGCCTATATCGACTATGTGCTGACTCGACTTACGACGATTGGCGCTATCTATTTGGTGTTCGTATGTATCTTGCCGGAGCTGCTCCGGCGGTATTATCCGGAAATCCCCTTCTATATCGGGGGCACATCGCTTCTGATCGTCGTCTCGGTGACCATGGACACCGTGACCCAGATTCAGAGTCACATGTTGGCCCACCAATATGAGGGAATGTTGAAGAAAAGCCGGCTCGGCGGGAAGAAGGGGTCCCGGGCGCGCCAGTAAAAAAGGCCCTGGGAGGAACCCGTAGTATGAACTTAATCCTGTTTGGACCGCCGGCTGCCGGCAAAGGCACCCAGGCCAAGCGTCTCGTGAGCGAACGGGGCTTTATCCAGCTGTCGACCGGCGACATGTTGCGCGGGGCCGTCGCGTCCGGCTCGGAACTGGGCACGCGTGTGAAGTCGATTTTGGAAGAGGGCGGTCTCGTGTCCGACGAGATCGTTATCGCGCTGATTGATGAGAAACTGACTGAACATGCCGATGCGCCCGGGTTCATCTATGATGGGTTCCCACGCACGGTGGGTCAGGCCGAAGCGCTTGATGCGCTCCTCGAGAAGCGCGGAACGGCGGTTCATCACGTTATCCGCCTTGTTGTCGATGAAGACGCCCTGATGGAGCGTGTCACCAAGCGTTATGAGAAAGAGGGCCGCAAGGACGACAACCCCGCGACCTTCACCGTGCGCCTTGAGAAGTACAATGGCGACACGGCGCCGCTCATTCCCATTTATGCCGAGCGCGGCGTGCTAACCGAAGTCGATGGCATGGGGTCTGAGGAGGCGGTTTCAGAAGGGATCAACGCCGCTTTGGCGCCTGTGGATTAAACGGCCTGCAAAAGCCGCGATTCTTCTATTGACGCCGTACTTTGCGCGGCTATAACGACGCACTTCGTTAAGACGGCAAAACGTCTCCCTGCGCGCGGGTTATTTCGCGCGCTCGAGGGGCGGTTTTGCATTGATACAAGACGTTCAGGAGCTTGGCGCCCGTGGCCCGTATTGCCGGTGTAAACATCCCTACGAATAAGCGCGTGGAAATCGCGCTGACCTATATTCACGGTATTGGCCCTGCTATGGCCCGTGAGATCACTGAGAAGGTGGGCATTGCGCGTGAGCGCCGTGTGCAGGAACTCTCCGATGCAGAGGTGATCCAGATCCGTGAAACGATCGACCGTGATTATACGGTGGAAGGCGATCTGCGCCGGGAAGTGTCCATGAACATCAAGCGATTGATGGATCTGGGCTGCTATCGCGGTCTGCGCCATCGTCGCCGTCTGCCAGTGCGCGGCCAGCGTACACATACAAATGCTCGCACGCGCAAAGGGCCCGCCAAGCCCATTGCCGGCAAGAAGAAATAGGACCTGAGAGATGGCCAAGGATACCCAGCGCGTCCGCAAAAGAGAGCGCAAGAACATTACGTCCGGCATGGTGCATGTGAACTCCTCGTTCAACAACACCATGATTACGATCACTGATGCCCAGGGAAATGCGATTTCCTGGAGCTCGGCCGGTGCCATGGGCTTCAAAGGCTCGCGTAAGTCGACGCCCTATGCCGCTCAGGTCGCTGCGGAAGACGCTGCGAAGAAAGCCCAAGAGCACGGCCTGAAAACGGTTGAAGTGAATGTCCGCGGGCCTGGATCTGGCCGCGAGAGTGCACTTCGCGCCCTGCAAGCCGTTGGTCTCACAGTAACATCCATCCGTGACACGACCCCGATCCCCCATAATGGATGCCGCCCGCCGAAACGCCGCCGCGTCTAGTTTTTCCCGGCGCCTCAACAGGGGCGCCGCCATTGTCTTTGCTCCCAGGAGTCGCCTATGGCCGAAGCCGCCATCGAAAACGTCAATGACCGTAACTGGAAAGAGCTGATCCGCCCGAACCGCCCGGAAATCATCCCAGGGCTGGATCCAAAGCGGAAAGCGAAACTGGTGGTCGAGCCGCTTGAGCGCGGCTTCGGTACGACGCTGGGCTCAGCCCTGCGCCGCGTTTTGTTGTCCTCATTGCAAGGCGCAGCAATTACGGGCGTCCAGATCGACGGCGTGGTGCACGAGTTTTCGTCCATCCCTGGCGTGCGCGAGGATGTCACCAACATCGTCCTGAACCTGAAACAAATCGCCATAGATATGGTATCCGATACGCCTAAGCGCATGGTGCTGAAGGCAAGCGGTGCTGGTACGGTGACCGCTGGTCAGATTGAAACGCCCGGTGACGTGAAAGTACTGAACCCGGACCACGTGATCTGCACGTTGGATGACAACGCCTCCGTGCGCATGGAATTCACGGTCAGCACCGGCAAAGGATACGTGCCGGCTGACAAGAACCGTCCTGAAGACGCGCCAATCGGTTTCATTCCCGTCGATGCCATCTACAGCCCGGTTCGCCGCGTCGGCTACCAAGTGGAAGACACGCGTGAAGGGACCGTGCTGGACTATGACCAGCTGACCCTGAGCGTTGAGACGGATGGATCTGTGACGCCGGAAGACGCCGTGGCCTATGCTGCGCGGATTCTGCAAGACCAGCTTCAGTTGTTCATCACGTTCGATGAGCCGGTGGTTGATGACCAGTCGACGTCTGAAGAGACAGAGTTGGGCTTCAACCCTGTTCTGCTTAAAAAGGTCGACGAGCTTGAGCTGTCCGTGCGCTCGGCCAATTGCCTGAAGAACGACAATATCGTCTACATTGGCGATCTCATTCAGAAGTCCGAAGCCGAGATGCTGCGTACGCCGAACTTCGGCCGCAAGTCCTTGAACGAGATCAAGGAAGTTCTCGCAGGAATGGGGCTGCACCTGGGCATGGACGTGCCGGATTGGCCACCAGAAGATATCGAGGGCCTCGCCCGTCGTTACGACGATCACATTTAAGAGCTGGAACCGAAGCGCGGGCGCCGCGCATGAGAAAGGAATAGACCCATGCGCCATAAAATCGCGCATCGTAAGCTGAACCGTACCGCCTCGCACCGGAAGGCAATGTTCGCCAATATGGCGGCAAGCCTGATTGAGCACGAGCAAATCGTGACCACGCTGCCCAAGGCCAAGGAAATGAAGCCGTTCATGGACAAGCTTATTACGCTTGCCAAAAAGGGCGACCTCCACGCGCGCCGTCAGGCGATCGCTAAAGTCCGTGACCGGGACGCCGTGAAGAAGCTGTTTGAGGTGATGGGCGATCGCTATGCCGAGCGCCAGGGCGGTTACACCCGCGTGCTGAAGGCTGGCTTCCGCCATGGCGATAATGCTCCCATGGCGGTGATCGAGCTTGTCGACCGCGATGAGGACGCTCGCGGCGCAGCGGATCGCGCGCGGCACGAAGCAGAGCTTGAAGCAGCGGAAGAGATTTAGCGCCTAAGTCGCTCAATCTTCTAAAGTTTTCGCCGCAGGTGCTCAAAAGCTCCTGCGGCGTTCTTTTTTCGGCTGGGATGGCCCGGCCACACATAGGAATATCGCCGCTGGGCCTTGCCACGCCGCCCTTAATCGGAAATGACACGTGCGTGACAACCCGGTTTCTGGGGCCCCGGAAACCCGTTCCATACGGTGAAAAGGAGAAGGTGATGCCAAGGCCGGCGGGAGTCAGAAACCGCGATTTCGCCGACAAGCGCGCCGCGCTGGTTTCCACGCTCACCGATTTCGCGCTGAATTCCGACCTTCGGCGTCCTTCCTTGCGCCAGTTCGCCATCGCCGCTGAAGCGTCTGAACCGACGCTTCGCCATTATTTCAGCGATCGACAGGGCTGTGTCATTGCCATCCTCGAATGCATTGGTCAGCGGGGGCAGGCCCTCTGGAAAACGATCTCGGCTCCGGCGCCGGATGTTGCGACCGCATTTGATCAGTATTTTCGGGTATCAGAAGCCGGAATGCGCCATGGCGGATTCATTCGTGCCCATGGCTTCGGGATCATTGAAGGCGTGGCTGATCCGGTCGTAGGCAAGGCTTATCTCCGCTTTGTCCTGGAGCCGGCATTGACGGCCGTTGAGGAAAAAATCGCGTCTTCGAATTTCGGAATCACAGACCACAAACGATTAAGGGCCATTGCGCTCGCAACCCTGTCTCCCATGCTTGTGATGAGCTTGCATCAGGACTTGCTCGCCGGTGATGTCGAATGGGAAATCGATTCCGCTGTGGCGTTGCAATCGATCCAAAGCATTTTGAGCGTCGGCGTTGCTGGCCTGAGCTAAGCCTCCGTGTCAGCCTGCCTGAGTCGGGTCTGCATCGCTCCCGGCGAGTACAAAACGCCGGTCGCAATACTTACAGACCACGAAACACTCATCGCCCATCTCGTAAAACACGATTGGATGGCCCAGCGCCCCGCCGCCGCCATCGCAAGAGACGCGCTTATCAGTGACGATGATCGTTTCGGGCGCGTCTGCGTTTTGAAGTGTCTGAGTCATGGTTCGGCCGGGTTCGCGTGTTCGGGTCGGCGTAATGACGCTTGGCAGCGTCGTCAACAGCACAGCAAACACTATGGCATAAATGGCAATGAATGTCGCGCTGGACGCCTGGGTCGTGTCGTTTCATTCAAAATCCGTTGCGAGACCAAGAGGGTTCAAAGGGGAGCACCCGCGTCCGCAGACCCGGTGGGGCGCGGCGGTTTGAGCGAATTGTTGGATTGGGCCAGCGGCCCGCGGATTCAGCTCGTATTTAGATGTGCAGGCTCCGCGAAACAGCCCAATGCCAACACAGTGCACAGCCTTTTCCCGGTGCGAGTGGGATGGAGGGCGTACGGTGTTGAGATCACGAGCGCCGTCAACGAGGTCAGGGCATTCGCCCTGTCTTCCTGAAGGGCGAAGATTGCGCCGGATGAGAGGTGAGGATTGCCGACATGCAGCGTCGCGAGATGTACGCGCCGGGCGCGGTCCTTTAATCCCGCATCCCAGCGTGGCGGATCGGGATCCACCATCCGCCAGACGCGGATGCCACCCCACCACGTGATCTCGTAAGAGATAAAACCCTGGCCGTCATTCTCCTCGAGTCGCAGCGTGATCATCGCCGCAAACCGGCGCAGGTTCCAGAAGAACACCGGCCAGAAGAACGGGTGCACGATTTCGCGCCAACGCTGGATTTGGGAGCGGGTGTCCATTGGGCGCAGTATCGCCCCGGTCTGTGTGGGGGAGGAAAAGAAAAACCTGACCGACCGATATCGTGCAAAGATGTTTCCCGCAAACAGGGCTCGGCGCGGCGGTTCCCCTGACGCGTTCAACGCCTTATATCCAGAGGAAATGTTCGGCCGCCTTGTCGAATAGACCCACCTATGGAGCGTCGACATGGCCAATCAGGCTTCCCCACCGGAATTTGCCATTGAGACGGTGGGGCTTGAAAAAACCTATGCCGCGTCGGGTAAGATGCCCGAGAAGCGTGCCCTGAAGGGCATCGATCTCAAAATCAGACGCGGGTCCATTTTTGGCCTGCTCGGGCCCAATGGCGCTGGGAAGTCGACATTCATCAACATCCTGGCCGGCCTTGTCACCAAATCTGCGGGCACCGCCCGCATCTGGGGCCTGGACATAGACGAACATCCGCGCCAATCGCGCGCGGCCATTGGCGTGGTGAACCAGGAAATCACCATGGACCCCTTCTTCACGCCGTTGGAGATGTTGGAGCTGATGGCGGGCTTTTATGGCGTTCCGAAAGCAGAGCGACGCAGCGAAGCCATTCTGGAAGCGGTGGGCCTTGCCGATAAGAAAGATGCCTATGTGCGCCAACTCTCCGGCGGGATGAAACGGCGGCTCATGGTGGCCAAGGCCCTGGTGCACGCGCCGCCCGTGCTGATCCTGGATGAGCCGACAGCTGGTGTGGACGTGGAACTGCGTCGTTCCCTGTGGGTTTATGTGCGTGAGCTCCACAAGGCGGGTACAACGATCATCCTGACGACCCATTATCTGGAGGAGGCTGAAGAGCTTTGCGATGAGATTGCCATCATCCACCATGGCGATGTGATTTGCAGCGAGCCGACGCCGAACTTGTTGACGCGTCTGGACCAAAAAACACTGACGATTACACCGCGTGAGCACCTGGCCAGTGTGCCGCCAGCACTGGAAACGCTCGATGTGAGGCTTCGCCCCGATGGCGCACTGGCGATCAATTTCCGCACGGGGGAAACAGGGATCGGGCGCCTGCTGGAACAGGTCCGAGCCGCTGGGGTCGGCATTGAGGATCTGGCAACGGAAGAGCCAGACCTGGAAGATGTGTTTGTCGCCCTGACGAGCGACTAACCCTCTCTTTCAGGCCTGCGTCAGTCTGGCGTTTGCAACTTGCCTGGCGGTCATTGTCACGGCTTCACAGCCTTGAGCGCGATCCATGTGAGGGCGCAACCCGATACGGGATCAAGTATTAATGCGGGCGGTGTTCGTCGCCGCCGGAAATGTCATCCCAGAACTTCTTCACCCGTCCCATCCAGCTTTCACTATCAGGATGGCAATCGCCACCGGATTCTTCGCAGAACTCCCGCATCAGTTCCTTCTGCCGAGCGCTCATGTTCCGTGGGGTCTCTACGACGACCTCGACATACTGATCGCCTTGTCCGCCGCCCTGACGCAGGGACGGCATTCCCTTGCCCTTCAGGCGTAACTTGCGACCGGTCTGGGCGCCTTCGGGGATGGTAACGCGGGCGCGTCCACCATCAATGGTCGGAATTTCGATGGCGCCCCCCAGGGCCGCTGTGGCCATGGGCACGGGGGCTGGGCAATAAAGATTTGGGCCGTCGCGCTCGAAGATATCGTGCTCTTCCACGGTGACGAAGATGTAGAGGTCGCCTTTTGGACCCCCCATGGCGCCGCTTTCGCCTTCGCCTGCCAGCCGGATGCGCATGCCGCTTTCGACCCCCGCAGGGATTTTCACGGACAGTTCGCGGTCCACACGCACCTGGCCCGTGCCACCACATGTTTTGCAGGGGTGGGGGATAACCTTTCCGGTGCCAGAGCAGCGCGGGCACGTGCGTTCCATCGTGAAGAAGCCTTGTTGGGCGCGAATCCGCCCGCTGCCACCACACTCGCCACAGGTTGAGATCGTGGTGCCGGGCTCGGCACCTGTGCCGTCACACGTTCCGCACGATTGGCGCGAGGGCACAGAAATTTTCTTGTCGATGCCGCGAAAGGCGTCTTCCAGGCTGATGTCCAGATCATAGCGCAGGTCTGCGCCGCGCTGGGGGCCACCTCTGCGCCGTCCGCCAGCTGCGCCGCCGCCAAACATCTGGCCGAAAATGGAATCGAAGATATCACTGGGATCCATTCCGCCGAACGGGTTGCCGCCGGGGCCCCCCGGTCCGCCGCCTTCGAAGGCGGCATGGCCGAACCGGTCATAGGCGGCGCGTTTTTCAGCGTCAGACAGGACGGCGTAGGCTTCGCCGACTTCTTTGAACTTTTCCTCGGCTTCCGCATCCCCGGCATTCTGGTCAGGGTGATACTTCATCGCGAGTTTGCGATAGGCTGATTTCAGGGCCTTTTCGCTGACGCCGCGTTCGACGCCGAGAATATCGTAATAGTCGCGTTTGCTCATGGAGGAGGGACCGCCGGTGTTTTTTTATGTTGCCTTCGCCATCGGCCATGTGGGGCGAAGCGGGGCCGTGTGCAAGCCGGGGACCTGTGTTCTTCTCGCTACACCATGCCAGCGTCTGTGGGCTGGCCGAGCAGGATCCGGCCCGTGAGTTCCCACGTGGCCGGAGCGGTCACGATATGGGCGGTCATGGCGTGGGCATCGCGGAACCGGCGCTGGATCTCGCTCTGCTCATAGACATCGACGCCGCCCGCCAGATCGTGGGCCGTGCGGCAGATATCGGCGGCGGTGCGCACCATGTGTGTGCAAGCCATGCGCAGGGCGGCGCGGCGCTCCACGGGGATTTCGCCTTCGAAGCGGGCCACGTCCCAGGTCTGGTCGATCTCATCATAGAGATAGGTGCGCGCGGCGCGCCAGGTGGCTTCCAGTTTCGCCGTCTCGGACTGAATGATGGCGCGCTCGGCAAGGGTTTTGCGCGAGCCCTGGTTCTTCTTGCCCTGGGCCAGTTCGATGAAGGCATTGAGTGCGCCGCGGGCATTGCCCATGGCGGCGGCAGCGACTCCGAGTGAGAGCAGGCCAAAGGCGGGGAAAGTATAGAGCGCGCCATCGGCCACAGGCGTATCGGTCACGAGTGAGACCGAGCGCGCCTTCGGCACTTTGATGTCGCTGACGGTGATGTCGCCGGAACCTGTGCCCTTCAGGCCCATCACATGCCAGGTGTCGAGCAGGTCCGCATCGCTGGCCGGGAACACCATCATCCGGTTTTCCGGGGCGCCATTGGCCAGGCGGCGAACCTCTCCGTCCTCTAGAACGATCGCGCCGCCGCAGAGCCAGGTGCAGTTGGCCGAGCCTGAGCCCCACTGCCAGCGGCCGGTGACGCGGTAGTGGTCCCCCGCGTCGACGGCTTTGCCCATGGGCGCGAAGACGCCGCCTGTGATGGTCAATGGGTCGCCATAGACCTCTCTGGCCGTCTCGGTGTCCATGTAGGCCGCATTCATGGCGGTTGTGGCGCCGATCATCGTGCACCAGCCGGTGCTGGCATCGGCGGTGGCAACCATTTCGGTCACCTCCACGATTTCGCGCGGGCGGAGCTCTTCGCCGCCGAGATAGGCGGGCGTCACCATCCGGAAGGCGCCCGCTTCGGCGAGCTTCCGGGCGAGGTCTGCGGGCAAGTGCCGTGCGGCCTCAATGTCGGCCGCGCGCGAGGCGATTTCCGGGAGCAGGCCGCGAACAGCCGTCTTCACATCGCGGTGCGTTTCAGTGTCAGCCATGGAGGCAGTTTGCCTGATCCCTCACAGAGCGCAAGGGCAGGGCGAGGAACTCAATCAAAAGGCGATGTTCCGCTGGAGGCTGACCGCCGCTCGTACTACGGTTATCCGGAAACGGGGAGATAGAACACGTGTCAGCAGATGCCGTGATAGACCAAGCGAGGGGGCTGGTGTTTCCCGCCCGCATCCGCGTGACAGGCGGGGCCCTGCGGGCCGGCGCCCTGGGCCGCGACAGCGCCTCAGCTGAAGACCTGATGACCCCCGGCATGACCGCCGCCGTCGAAGTGAAGACGGGCGAGCGGTCTGTGATTTCGTACCTGTTGTCACCGATTGCGAGGAGTGTGTCTGAGGCGGGGAGGGAGCGGTGTGGAAGAGGAAGCGCCGATCTTTGTGCGGGCACTTGAACAACTGGTGTTATGTATTCTTCAGCTTATCAAATGATATTCGCACATGTCATCGTCCAGTGGCGCTTCGACTCAAATGCAATCTCTTCCACTGTGCCTCGCTGTTTTGCCTTGGTGGTTCCTCAATTATGGGATTGAGCTGCAGCGTCAGCATCCAAGAATGTGCATATCATTTTCAGGCTTGATCGTGTCGAGAAATATTCTCTCTTCCAAGGTTCTGTATTCACTAATTTCTGCTGCTCTAGGAATGAGCGTAGTCGGAGCCTGCAGTGATCAAGTAGATGAAGGACAGCGCAACGATAGGGCTGCCAATGGTCAATACCCTGGCTACGATCGAAGGGTCCTTGCCCACGAAGAAAGTAGGTGGATTCACTACATCCATGGCGACTCTATCGCGAGTTCTCGGATCAGTATCGAAGGCTTTCGAGTAGTAGAATTCGCTCAACGGGACCAAAATGTCTTGTTAACGCTGCACCGAACGTTGGACGGAGATGGATCACATCTAGCGTGGTGTGCTTTGAGCGCGGGCGAGTGCCAGTTGTATCATCTCGGCGGTGATACTAACGGAGATGTCCTGCCTTTAGATGACGCATACGTTCTTTTTTTGGATGTGGATACGAGTAGTCCCAGACTGAAAAAAGGCGTAGCACCAGTGCGTAACCCTGACACGGGGTTACTTTTTTCTAGGCCGGTGCTCGTTCAGCATGGCGTTTCCACAGTTGAGCAATTGAATCTGTGTTCGGCCGATGCCGGTTACCATGTTTTTGGTGGGCGTGTTTACAGCTCTCAAGCATCGGGCAGCCAAGCCAAGGTTGAGGTGTTTGGGGACGTGTATTATGTCGCTGAGGACGGGGCGACCGAAGCTGTTTTCTTGGGGCCGACCTTGAAGGACATTGACGCGCCTATCTCATTCTTCGCCGAAATCTCTGTTCATCGTCATTCCGAATCTCTGTTCTGTTACCAACTCCAAATGGTCCCTCGAAGCCTACGTCTAGATCGAGGAGTGGCCCCCTTGTTGCCGGGCGATTTTGGGGAAGACACCACCTGTGAGCTTATTAACTCGAGCGATCGTGAGCCGCATGAGCGATTTTTGAAGTGTGGCGATGATTATCATGTATGCGTTCAGGCAACTGGCGTTGTGGCGCCCTCTGTTGAGTGTCGAGCAGCTGAAGTGCGTGAGCTGGAACTTGTGGTGAGGATTGAGAATGCCAGGCAACGATAGAAAGTGTCGCTTTGCTCCGTAGGGTGCATGGAGCGCAGCGATATGCACCGGCTGGGCGCGCCGGATGCGTCGACGGTGCATATCGGGCAGGGGCCCTCCATGCACCCTACGAGGACGGGCTTGTGGCAAAGGCATTCGAGAAGATCGGCGCCGAATAGCGCCTAGCGGAAAATCTTCGGTGTTTTCTCCTGCCAGCGTTGTTCGGCGCGCGCGATTGGGCCTTGGAGCTTTTCCGGCGCCATGGAATAGGTCGCCTCGCGCAGGAACTTCATCAGTTCGGCGCGTTTTCCTGCATTGGCCAGGTGCTCTGGCGTGAGGACTTCGCCGATATGCACGGGCATGCGCTTGCCGCGGCGCCGGTTCACTTCGCGGAACACCAGCGCCAGGCGCAGCTCGATGGACATGTGGCTGGCCAGCTGGAAGAGCCGTGAATTTTGCCCCTCGAAATAGACCGGCACCACATTGGCGCCCGATTGGGTGATCAGCTTGGCCGTAAACGGCTTCCAGGTGTCATCCACGGCGGCGCGCGAGAGAAGCGTCGGCGCGGTGGACACCCCGCCGGCCGGGAATACGACGATACACTCGCCGCGCTTCAGCCGCTCCAGGCTCTCCTTGCGCGTGGCAATGTTGGTGGCCTGGGCCTCCTTGGTCTGGTTGAAATCGATGGGCAGGATCCAGTCATGGGCTTCCGGCGCGCCATCGAGCACGGCATTGGTCAGCACCTTGAAATCGGTTCGGATCAGGCTGAGCAGGTAGCAGATCACCAGGCCATCGAGCACGCCAAAGGGATGGTTGGCCACGACCACGAGCGGGCCGGTTTTCGGCACGCTTTCCAGCCGTCCGACATCGATATCCACCCGCAACTCGAGCAGTTTGATCGCCGCCTGGAAGAACGGCATGTGCTGGAGATTGTCGCGATACTCGTAATAGAGCTTCTGGATCTTCGGCTGCCCGGAAAACTTCTCCACCGCGCGCACCAGCCGCTTCTTCAGCGGATGCTGGAAGTAATCCGCATAGGAGAGGGAGGGGTATTCGGTGGCGGTATCGGGCATTGCGCCAGTGTGTTGGTGATTTGCCGCCCGCGCAAGCGTCAGGTTGGATTGCGCGACCAGACGAACCTGATGTCTGGTTCTCTTTCTTCATTGGTCGACCCATCCGTGCGCTCGGCTTCCACGAAACCGTGGGCTTGATAGAAGGAAATGGCACGACTGTTCCTTGCGAACGCCCAAAGCTGAATGGTGCTCTGGCGCTCCATTTCGCGGCGCAGCAGACGAGATCCGATCCCCAGGCGCCAGTAGGGCTTCAACAGATAGAACTGTTCTATCCAGCCGGGGGACGAGGTGAACACACCCGCAAGGTTGCCATCACTGTAAATGAGGTCTGTATTTTGCTGTTCGATCAGTACCGCGCGGAAGAATTCGAGATCTTCTTCAGGCGTATGGCAGACCGGCAGCCAGGGCATCGCAGCCCGCCTGGCCGGTCTGTAGACGCGTGCAATCAGGTGCTCGTCTCCGAGCCGGGCGCGCTGAAAATGCAACGGCGTCAAACCAGCCTCTTAGTCCGCAGCATAGAACGAGAATCCCTTGCCTGGTGCACGGCGAACGTATTTCCACCAACTGGTCTGATGCACGTCCTCCACTTTGTGGTGCCAACTTTCCCAAATACCGATTTGCTCTAGGTCCGAGTCGATCCGGTTGAGCGCGTCTTGAATTGCTTTCTCTGGATCGGACGTTCTGACAAACCGTGTGGTGAAACCTCCAGCGGGCACGCCCCTTTCGTGAGAGTCGCCAATTCCCCTGTCCTTTGCCAAGACCTCTATCGAGACACAAAAACAGGGCATTAAAGCCGCCACATGCCGGCGAGGTTGTTCTTCTGCATGTCGCTGGAACCGCCCACGATGGGCATGCCGAGGAGGTCACGCACGCAGCGTTCCATGTCCCAGGCGTCTGAGAGGCCATAGGCACCGAGCACCTGCTGGCAGGTGAGCGCGATTTCTATGCCGGTGTCGGCCACAAACAATTTCGCCATGGCGGTCTCGGCCGAGCAGGGCAGGCCTTCGCTGGCGAGCCAGGCCGAGTGGTAGAGCATGTGGCGGCAAGCGGCGAGCTTGGTGCGCGCGGAGACCAGCTTGTGGCGGATGGCCTGGTGCTGGGCGATGGGCTTGCCGAACTGGACACGCTCTTGGGCGTAGGTCCACGCCTCATCCACGGCGGCCCGGGCAATGCCGTAGGCAACCGCAGTGATCTCGATCTTCTCCACGTCCAGGGCGCGGCCCGTGAGCATCTGGAAGCCGCGATTCCAGGTCTCCTCGCCGCCAACAATGTTCTCGACCGGGATGGCGACATCGTCGAAATAGACATCCATGGACTTTGTGTAGCGCAGGTTCGAGTGCTCCAGCGGCTGCATGGAGACGCCGGGCGCATCGGTGGGGATGAGCACGAAGGAGAGGTTCTTGCGCTTTTCGCTCTCGGGCCCTGTACGCACGAGGGCGTAGATGTAGTCGCTCCACTCCGCGCCCGTGCACCAGCGTTTCGCGCCGTTGATGATGACAGTGTCACCCTCGCGCACAGCGCGCGTCTCGACGCTTGTCAGGTCGCCGCCGACATTGGGTTCTGAGAGGCCGTAACAGAAGAACATCTCCCCGCGCGCGAGCTTGGGCAGGTAGGCTTCTTTCTGGGCCTGCGTCCCGTTTTCGGCGATGTTCATGCCGCCATAGAAGGCCGCGTGGATGTAAGGCCCGGCCATGGTCGGGCCGCCCTGGCAGAGTTCGTCAATCACGGCTGCGGCAGCGTAGACGTCTTCGCCCGCTCCGCCAAACTCTTCGGGAATGGTCAGGCCAATGAGGCCCATATCCGCGATCTCCTTGAAGAGCGCCCGGTCCCAGGTCGCCTCCCGGTCCCAGGCGATACGCTTTTCGCGCGGCATCTTCTCGGCCACCCAGCGCTGCAACTGTCTGCGGATTTCGGTGACGTGGTCGGGCTCGG
The DNA here is from genome assembly GCA_039818165.1 of Pseudomonadota bacterium. Lineage (GTDB taxonomy): Bacteria > Pseudomonadota > Alphaproteobacteria > Caulobacterales > Hyphomonadaceae > UBA5336. The sequence goes on from JBCBUL010000009.1 coordinate 25,492, forward strand.
TGGCATAGCTGGTCTGGGTCATCGCGCGCGCTCCTCCAGGCGTTTGCGCCGCAACTCGTGGCGCCGCTCATACATTTTGCGGAACTGTGGCGCGATCAGGGGCGTGAGCCAACCTGCATCCACGTCGCACTGGTCTGTGTAGCGACACGTGTCGCCGCTGAGCGGCTCGACAGTAAGGCGGTGTTTGTAGCGCCGGACGGGGCCGCCATGCTCCTCGCTGCGCATGACGAAGTTGGTGTCGTCGCGCTCCACCACGGTCATGGTCCATTGGCCCATGGGCAGCCAGCCCCAGCGTTTCAGGCGGACAGTGTAGGGCTGTCCGAGGGCTGGCTCGCCATCCGGCAGGCCTTCATAGGTAATCGCGCCTTCCATGCTTTCCGCCAAGGCCGCGAAGTCGACGATATCGGCCCAGAGCACATGTGCCGGAACCCCATAGTCCCGGGATATGCAGAACACTTTGCCCATTATGCACTGAAGCCTCGTAATTTCTGCACCACAGCTTCCAGCGAGCCCCCAAAACCCGCAAGGAAAATCTCAAAAATGAACAATGAATATATTGAGTACCATTCAAACCAGTGCTAACACACCCCACAACAACAAAAAACAATTCTGTTCCGCGGATGAGGGGGAGTGAGGCTCCTCATCGGTTTGTCTGGGCTGGCAGCGTGTCGTTGTCGGCCAAACCTCAAAAGGGGCCTCACCCATGCTACGTAATTGTCTTCCTGCGCTCGCTTTCGCTTTTATTGCCACGCCTGTAGGCGCGGACCCGTCGGCTGATACCGATGTCGACTTCGAGATTGCTCTGACGGCGTCTGCCGCCGAAACGCTGGCCAACATCAAGGCGGAGGCCTGGGCGGCCTGTGCCCCGACACCGGGCTCTGCGTCGGTCTTTGATCGAAGTCACGTCGCGCGCCGGGCCTGCCAGGACGCGCTGGTGCGGGATGTCGTCAACAAGCTGGCCGATCCGAAAATTACCGCGGAGCTTGAAGCTGATGCGGTGACGTCTGAGGGTTAGTTCCCCGTCAGGTCTGGCTTGCGCTTCTCCATGGTGGCTTTCACGGCCTCCACCCGGTCGTCGAGATAGTTAGACACGCTCTCCCAGCCGACGCTGGCATCCATGAGCTGGGCAGCGAGAGCGCGCAGCGGAATGTTGGTTACGGACTTGGTCCAGCGCACGGCCCATTTCGGATTGGCCTGGATCTTGTCCACCAACGCGCCCACTTTCGCGTCGAGCTCGCTTGCGGGCACCGCGTAATTTATGAGACCGAGCTCTTTCGCCTCAGCGGCGGTGAGCAGGTCCCCGGTCATGAGCAATTCCTTGGCTTTGGCGTAGCCAATGAGCTGGGGCCAGATCAGCGCGCCGCCATCGCCGGCCACCAGGCCCACTTTCACGTGAGGATCACCGATCAGGGCGGTCTCGTCGGCAATGATGATGTCGCAGAGCAGGGCAATGGTCGCGCCGAGACCCGCGGCCGCGCCATTCAGGCGGCAGATCATTGGCTTTTCCATCTCCAGAATGGATGTGACGATGCGTTTGGCGTCCCAGGCGATGGCGCGGAACTTTTCCGGGCTCTCGATCTGCTCCTTGAACCAGTCAAAGTCTCCGCCCGCGCAGAAGGCCCGGCCCTCTGCAGTGAGGATGATGATGTCGCTGGCCGCGTCGCGCTGGAGGTCAGTGAACACCTGGGCAAGCTCGTCATGCATCGCCGCGTCCACGCCGTTGACAGGATTGGGACCGGAAATCGTGGCTGTCAGCACGGCCCCATCGCGGGAGAGTTTGAAGCGCGTATAGGGCTGGGCGGTGATGTCGAATTGGGCTGACATGGATGTTTCTCCTGTTCGCGTCTGACTGGCTTGAAGTAAATTTACTTGCGAGGGTGTTAGTCGAGATCGATTTCAGCGGCGTATGTTTCGCCATCCAGAGTACGAAAGATCAGCGCGTACGACGTGGGATAATCCCAGTCCTCTTCTCCAAGAGTTTGACCGGCTGCCGCAATCGCGGCGCGAGCTTTTTTGTCATCCTTGACCCACGCCTCATCTCCGTAACCGATGAAAGCCAAAGGAAAGTCGTCGCGAACAGGCCAAGTGAAAGGGTTGTACGTTGGAAAGCCAGGCGTCCCTTGCAGGATCTCCGCCTCCAGATCAGCGTTGAGCGCATCTGAGAATTCTGCGTCATGGAGAGTATAATCGTCATCGCCGAGCGCTCTGCCGAGCTTGCGATCAAGGATGCTTTGCGCTCCTGGCTGAATCTCTCCCCTAAAGTTGCTGTAAATGGACCCGACATATCGCCAGCCCGCGGCCGTTTGGTAGACGGGACAGGTGGCGTCAGTTTTCTCGAATACGCCATCCAATTCATATGCTCGTGGCAAAAAGCGAAAGTGTGGCTGCTTCAATTCGGAGCTCATTCCGCCCCAACCTGTACCACCCGGCGCCCGAAATTTTCGCCCCGGAAGAGGCCGCAGAAGGCTTCCGGCATCGCCTCAATGCCTTCGAACCGCTCTTCGGCGTACTTCAGCTGTCCGCCCGCGATCATGCGGGCCATACCATCCAGCGCTTCTGGAAATTCGCGGGCGAAATCGAAAACCACCAGCCCCTGCATGTTCACCCGGTGGGTGATGAAGGGCTTTGTGTTGACGATGCCCGGCGTCTCTTCGGGCGTGAGATTGTAGTCCGCCACCTGGCCGGAAATGCAGATCCGGCCATGCTCGCGCATCATCGGCAAGACGCGGTTGACCATCGCATTGCCGACATTGTCGAACAGCAGGTCCACGCCGTCCGGCATAGCTTCGCGAAGCGCGGCGTCGAGGTCTGGCGCGCTCTTGTAGTTGATCACCGCGTCGAAGCCGGCTTCGTCCTTGAGCCAGGCGCATTTCGCGTCACTGCCCGCCACGCCGACGACCTGCGACGCGCCCCACGCCTTGGCGAGCTGGCCTGCCGTCGCGCCCACGGGACCTGCTGCGCTAGTGACCAGAACGCGGTCGCCTTCGCGGAACTTACCGACAGTCTTGGTGCCGAACCAGGCCGTCAGCCCCGGAACACCCAGAACACCGATCCAGAGCGACAGCGGAATGCCCGGCACGCTGGGAACCTGGCCGATAAAGCCCTTGCCGGTTTGCAGGGAATGGGTTTTCCAGCCGCCGGCGCAAAACACGGTCGTGCCGACCGGAAACGCCTCATTCTCGCTGGCGTCCACCATGCCGACGCTAAAGCCATCGATGGGTTTGCCCAGGGGCAGGGCGCTGGCATAGCTGTCTCCGCCCGACAGGCGCGAACGCGTGCCTGGATCGACCGAACTGAAGGCATGGGCAACGCGGAACTGGCCTTCGCGCGGGGCGGGCAGGGGCTTTTCCTCAAGGGCGAAGTTCTCCGGGCGCGGCACGCCCTCGCAATATGACTGCAATACCCATTGTTTCAGTACGTCGCTCATTGGCGGATGGCTCCCTTGCCCTCAGTGTTTTCGCCAGCATAGGGCGGGCGGCGCGCCTGTCGAGCGAAAGCCCGCCCCGGCGGACTCCAGCCAAGGCGTTTACTCAATGTGTTGACGGTGGCATGACAGTCACGGGGGAGACATAGCGAGTGCCTTATGAATGTGTCGACCGCCATCCCCGCCGCCCTCAGCGCCTTTGCCCTGTTCACCGCCTGTAGCGCTGTCCAGTCCAATGCCGATGACCGCGCTGCTGAAGCCCGCGGCGCCGATGGGCCGGTCTTCGTCGAACTGGACCCGGCGGATTATGAGCCCATGCCCGGTGGCTATGGGCCCGGGGACGCCTCTGAGCCCGGCGCGAAAATGGCCTATCAGATCGTTGAGGAGGCGATTTACGAGCAGTTTCCCACCCGGGCGCTCGTGGACGTTGTGACCTTGGAAACCCAGGTTGTTGCCGGGCTCAACTATCGTTTTCGGGTCGAAATGACCGGCGCGCCAGAGGCGCGAGCCATCTATGAAGCGGTCGTCTATCGCTCCCTGGACGACACCTATGAGCTGTCGCGCCTGGAAAAGATCCAGTAGAGAGCCGCCGACCCGTGCGGGAGCCTGGGCGCGAGGCGCGAGTCGCTAGAGCACGTCGTTTCCCAATTTTACTCCCGGTTTGCGGTCCACTCCGAACAAATAGGGCGGTGCAGCGGGCACAAGGGGGCTTGCTACACTTCCCAACGGGCATTAGGAAACGCGGTTCGCGGAGAGGTGGCCGAGTGGCTGAAGGCGCTCCCCTGCTAAGGGAGTATACGGTAATCCCGTATCGTGGGTTCGAATCCCATCCTCTCCGCCACGCAGTCTGCTGATTTCAGGGTATTCTGAGACCTTTTGAAATAGTCCCGACGGCATTGTCAGCGGAACCATCGCTCAATCCGGCCTGGCAAGGGTAGGGAGATGTCCACATCCCCTTTCGCTACTTCAAGATATCTCCTGAGATCATCCAGCTTGCGGTGATGATGTTTGTCCGATTTCCGCTTTCACTTCGGAACGTCGAAGACCTTCTGCATGAGCGCGGCATTGATGTTTGCCATGAGAGTGTGAGGCTCTGGGTGGACCGGTTCGGTCCGATGCTTTCCGGAAAAATCCGAGTACGCCGCGCCAGCTATATGCGTCAGATCCCGCAATGGCGTTGGCATCTGGATGAGGTCTACGTGAAAATCCGGGGCGAGACACACTACCTCTGGCGCGCAGTGGATCATGAGGGTGAGGTGCTGGAAAGCTATGTCACCAAAGCCCGAGACAAATCAGCGGCTTTGAAGTTCCTCCGGAAAGCTATGAAGCGCTACGGAGCCCCAAAAACCATCGTAACTGATAGACTTCGATCCTATGGCGCAGCAATGAAAACCATCGGAAATGCCGACCGACAGGAGGTCGGTCGTCACCTCAACAACCGGGCTGAGAATAGCCACTTACCATTTCGACGACGGGAGCGGGCGATGAGTAGATTTCGAAGGATGAGCCAGCTTCAAGAATTCGCCTCGATCCACGCTTCATTGCACAACCACTTCAACCTCGACCGTCACATCAATCGGAGAAAGACCTTCAAAACTCAGCGTGATGCCGCCCCTCTCGAATGGCACCAGCTTCTGACTGGCTAGAGAGTCTCATATGTGCGCTGCTGCAGACGGGTTCGTATTAGACTGACAGCACCTAAGGATCACCGCTTGTGGCGATCCTCAACCTTCTGCGGTGGCCTGGGAATGGGCCATGAAGGGGGCCATTTGGGCGGCGAGTTGGTCGAGGCCTTCTTCGGGCAGGCCGGCGATGTTGATGCGGCCGGAGCCCGGCATATAGATGCCGAATTGCATGCGCAGCATGTCGGTGACCGGGCCCTGCAGGGGCAGCATGGAGAACATGCCGTTCAGCCCGGCCAGAGGCGCGAATGCATCTGTCTTCAGCGCGCCGTTCAGGGCATTGGCGAGGCCTGTGCGCAGGGCGACCATGCGTTGGCGCATTTCTTCCAGCTCGGTTTTCCACTGGGCGGTCAGGGCGTCATCGGTGAGGATCGTCTCGACAATCGCCGCGCCGTGGGCCGGCGGCATGGAATAGACCGCGCGGGCGATCTCCGCCACGTGGCTCGAGGCGGCGCCTGCGGCTGCGGCGCTGCCTGCCTGCAGGAGGAAACAGCCGGTCCGCTCGCGGTAAAGCCCGAAATTCTTCGAGCAGGAATAGGCGATCATCGCCTCCGGGCAGGCGGCAAGGAAGGCGCGCACGCCGGCAATGTCCTCGTCCAGGCCCTCGCCAAAGCCCTGATAGGCTACGTCAACGAGCGGAAACAGCATCTGGCGGGCGCAGAAATCGCCGAGATAGGCCCATTGCTCCGCGCTGAGGTCCACGCCGGTGGGGTTGTGGCAGGGGCCCTGGAAGATGACGATATCGCCTGGGCGGGCCTGGCGCAGGGCGTCCATCATCTCCTCAAAAGCCACTGTGCCCGCGGCGAGGTCGGCATAGGGGTAGCCCAGCGCCTCGCGTCCCGCCGCGGCGGCCACGTTGACGTGGTTCGGCCAGGAAGGGGTGGAAATCCAGACGCGGCCTTCGGGGCTGACGCGCGCGGCCAGGCTCATGGCCAGAAAAATGGCGCCGCACCCGCCCGGTGCCGTGAAACTCGCCACGCGGCCTTCGGACACGGCCTCGGACTGGGCGCCGAACACCTGTTTCTCGATCGCGGCGCAGAAGCCGACATTGCCGCGTGGGCCCTCGTAGGCCTTGCTGGTCTGGCGCTCAAGGATCAGCGCTTCGGCCGCCTTCACCGCGCCAAGCACCGGCGTGTTGCCCGCCGCATCCTTGTAGATACCCACGCCCAGATCGACCTTCTCGGTCCGCGGATCAGCCTTGTAGGCGGCTGAAATGCCCAGCAGCGGATCCGGCGGGCGGGGAGTGAAGCTGGAAAGGAACTGGCTCATGGGAGGCTCCGCAGGTCGATAACAGGCCGCGCAAGGCCCGCACTGTCTTGGCTGTTTTTCACCTCGCCAATGGCGGCGTCAAGCGTGCTGTCTGAACTGCTCAATCGGCTAATGCAGCCTCGGTCTTGGCCTCGATCTCCGTGCGTTCGACGCCGGTAGCCAGTTCGACCAGCTTTAGGCCACCATCGACCACGTCGAAAACGCCGAGATCGGTGATGATGCGGTCTACGACGCCCTTGCCCGTGAGCGGCAGGGTGCAGGCCTTGAGGAGCTTGGTCTCGCCGCGCTTATTGGTGTGGTCCATGACGACGATGACGCGGCCCACTCCGGCGACGAGGTCCATTGCCCCGCCCATGCCTTTCACCAGCTTGCCCGGGATCATCCAATTGGCGAGGTCGCCATTCTCGGCCACTTCCATAGCCCCGAGAATGGCCATGGCGATCTTGCCGCCGCGGATCATGGCAAAGCTGGTGGCAGAGTCGAAATAGGCGGTGCGGGGCAGCTCGGTGATGGTTTGTTTGCCCGCATTGATCAGGTCGGCGTCTTCCTCGCCCTCGAACGGAAACGGCCCCATGCCGAGCATGCCATTCTCGCTCTGCAAGGTGACGTCCATACCCTCGGGAATGTGATTGGCCACTAGCGTCGGAATGCCGATACCGAGGTTCACATACATCCCGTCTTCAAGTTCCTGCGCAGCGCGCGCAGCCATCTCGTCACGTGTCCAGGGCATGGCTCAGGCCTCCTTTGCGCGGGTGGTGCGTTGCTCAATCCGCTTCTCGTGCTCGCCTTTGACCAGGCGGTGGACGAAGATACCGGGCAGGTGGATTGTGTCCGGGTCGAGCTCTCCCGGCTCTACAATTTCTTCTACTTCCATGACGCAGATCTTGCCGCAGGTGGCGGCGGGCTGGTTGAAGTTGCGCGCGGTCTTTCGGAAGATCGCATTGCCCGTGGTGTCGGCCTTCCAGGCTTTCACGATGGCGAGGTCAGCGAAGATGCCTTCTTCGAGTATGTAATCCTCTCCGTGGAACTGCTTAACCTCCTTACCCTCAGCAATGACGGTGCCGACGCCGGTCTTGGTGTAGAAGCCGGGAATGCCCGCCCCGCCGGCACGCATGCGCTCGGCCAGGGTGCCCTGGGGGTTGAACTCCAGCTCCAGCTCGCCGGAGAGATATTGCTGCATGAAGAGGTCGTTCTCACCCACATAGGACGAGCACATCTTCTTGATCTGCTTGGTCTGGAGCAGGAGGCCGAGGCCGAAATCATCCACCCCTGCATTGTTGGAATAGATGGTGAGATCCTTCGTGCCTGCCCCGCGAATGGCGGCGATGGAGAGCTCAGGAATACCGCAAAGGCCAAACCCGCCTGCGGCGATTGTCATGCCGTCGAAGAGCACCCCGTCCAGGGCCGCCTCCGCGCTGTCATAGACCTTGTTTGCCATGGCTCAGACAGCCTCCACCGTTTGCTCGATTGCACCGAAGATGGAATGCCCTGCCTCGTCCAGCATATCAATCCGCACCGTGTCGCCTGCTTTCATGAAGGGGGTTTTGAACTCCCCGGTTTCGATCTTTTCGATCATACGGATTTCCGCGATGCAGGAATAGCCGAGGCCGCCTTCGCCAATGGTCTTACCCGGCCCGCCATCTTCGCCCTTGTTTGAAACCGTGCCTGAGCCTATGATTGACCCAGCGGAAACGTTCCGAGTTTTTGCCGCATGCGCAACTAAGGTTGGCAAATTGAAGGTGAGGTCTTGCCCGGCGTGGGCGCGCCCGAAGGGCTTACCATTTAGATCAACGCGAAGCGGCAAATGCACGGCGCCGTCTCGCCAGTGGTTCCCGAGTTCATCGGGTGTAACAGCCACCGGCGAGAAGGCGCTAGCAGGCTTTGACTGGAAGAATCCGAAGCCCTTGGCGAGTTCTGGCGGGATCAGGCCACGCAGGGACACGTCATTCACCAGCATGATGAGCTTGATGTGGCCCGCTGCGTCTGCCGCGCTGACGCCCATGGGCACATCATCGGTGATGACGGCGATTTCGCCTTCCATGTCGCAGCCCCAGGCCGGATCGCCCAGGGGGATCGCGTCGCGGGGGCCAAGGAAGCCGTCACTCATGCCCTGATACATCAGCGGATCTGAATAAAAGCTCTCGGGCACTTCCGCGCCGCGCGCCTTTCGCACCAGTTCCACATGGTTGATATAGGCCGAGCCGTCTGCCCACTGATAGGCGCGAGGCAGAGGGCTTTCGCACTCGCTTTCATGGAAGCGGAAGGTGGGCACCGAGCCGAGCTCAACCCCTTCGGCCATGCGCGCCAGGCGCGGCGCGACGGCTTCCCAATTGTCCAGGGCGGCTTGCAAGGTCGGCACGATCCGCGCGGCATCTGTGCAGCGCGTCAGGTCTTTCGACACAACGACCAACCGCCCATCCCGGGCGCCGTTTCTGAGGGTGGCGAGCTTCATGTGTCAGATTTCCTGTAGTGGCGGGCGACCTCGATGACCGTGGCGAGGATTTCCTCCGCGATGGCTTCGGGCGACTGGGTATTGTCGGAAAAGTCGTAGCGGCTGTGCAAGGCATCGCCGATCTGCAGGCGAAACTCGGCGCGGTATTCCCGGTCTGTCAGCCGCGATTCGATGTCGGAGGTCTTCATCAGCTCGCGCAAGAGCATGTCCTTGGCGGCGGCCCAAAGCGGGGAGTCGGGGGAGGCGGTCATTCTTCAAACTCTAGGGAGTGCAAGTCTGCCGGCTCGTTTATTTCCCGGTCGAACCACTGGGGATGCCCACTGAGATATTCTGGAGGATACAGCAGTGCCCGGGCGAAGGTCTCTTCCCAAGTATCCCAGAGTGGTTCCCATGAGCCGTGCTTGTCCTTTTGGTCGATGACGATTTCCCAGCCGGAAACCATATGAGGCGGAGACCCTGGCGGCACCAGAGCATTGGCTAAGATGTACATCTTTCGCTCGGGTGGACCGGCAGAATAAGCTTCAAAACGCTCCGATCCCGTTTTCCGGCGACGTGTCATCAGCTCTCTTCCGCGATTTTCTCGTGCAGCCAGGCGGCGTGGCGCGGCGCTTTTTTCGTCTCGCTCCACTTCTCCAGCATATCTTCGGCGACCTCTTTCAGCTGTGCATACTGCTCCGGCGTGCCGATATCGCAGGCAAGCTCCAGCCGGTGGCCATTGGGATCGAAGAAATAGATCGATTTGAAGATGCCATGGTGGGTAGGCCCGAGCACGTCGAGCCCTTCAGCTTCCGCGCGGGCCTTGGCGGCCATCAGATCGTCCATGGAGTTCACCTTGAACGCGATGTGCTGCACCCATTGCGGGGTATTCTCGTCCCGGCCCATATCCGGCTGGGTCGGCAGCTCGAAAAAGGCCAGCACATTGCCGTTCCCGGCGTCCAGGAAGACGTGCATGTAAGGGTCATGGGCGCCGGTGGAGGGCACGGTGTCTTCGGCAATGGCGAGCTGGAAGTCCATGCCCATCACGCGCTGGTAAAACCGTACGGTCTCCTTGGCGTCCTTACAGCGATAGGCGACGTGGTGAACGCCATGCAGGGCAGGGGCAGGCTGTGTCATGTCTCGTCCTCTCGGGGTTAGATCCAGCGCCGGACGCGCTTTGAATAGGTTTCAAACTCGTCGCCGAAAATGTCCCTCAGCGCCGCTTCTTCGGGCTTGATCTGGAATTCAGTGATGTACCAGCCCGCCAAAAGCGCGAAGGCCAGCCCAAGGGGCGCGGCCTGCATCAGCGCGGCGCCAGCAGCGATCAGTACCAGCGCCAGATACATGGGGTTACGCGTGAAGGCGTAGACGCCGTCTGTGACGAGGGCTGAGGTTTTCTCCGGCTTGTGCGGGTTGACCGTGGTCTTGCGCGACACGAATCCAGCGACGGCAATCAAAGCGAGGAGCAGGCCGAGCGCGGCGATCGCCAGTCCGATATTCGGCAGCAAGGGCAAGTCCACCCGGGTCGAGGGAAACAGGCGCTTGCTGGCATAGGTCAGCACAATCGCCAGAACACATATGAGCGGCGGAGGGACGAGGAGCTTCATTCGCCGTCCTCGCTATGGCGGGTTTCAGCTTGCGCGGCGCGCCTGCGGGTGGCGCGATATTCATCCACCATCCAGCCAAGCAGGGCGCCGAACACGCCGTAAACCGGATTTCCGCTAATAATCCACGCCATCATGCCCCACAGGAACGTGACCAGATAATACATAGAGTCCTCGTCGCGCGGGGCGTCTTCCGGGGTCGTCTCAGTCTCCTTGGCCATCTTCGTGTCCATTACGATCGCGCATCCTGTCTATTGCGTAACCTAGGGCTGCGCCCGCTGCGCCAAAGCCCAGTGTTAAGGCCATCAGCGTCAGCATCGAGGTGGCCTCGCCCATGCCGCGCGTGATGGGGCCACTGACCCAACTGGCGAGCGGTAGACCGCAGACCAGTCCCAGGCCATGGGTGAACAGCGTGTTTTGCCGCGGGCCGGATGTGTCAGCCACTGTTACGGCTCCGCCGCCAGCCATTGAACCAGCTGCCCGCGCCCACGCCCGCAGCGACGCCAAGAATGGCGATGGGTGAGATCACGCCGAGCAACCAAAGTACGCCGCCAAGGATGGCACCCACCAGCGCGCCGACAAGTCCCTCAGCAACCGGGGTTAGTTCGAGTTTGTCGTCGGACTGGCTCAAGCGTCTTCCTTCACATCCAGCACACCGCGATTGATCTGATCACGCTCGATGCTTTCGAACAAGGCTTTGAAATTGCCCTCGCCGAAGCCGTCCTTGTAGTCGCCAACGCGCTGGATGAACTCGAAGAAGACCGGCCCGATTTTCGGTTCCGCGAAGATCTGCAACAAAAGGCGCGGCTGACCGCCTTCGGTCGTGCCATCGAGCAGGATGCCACGGGTCTTGAGCGCCGCTTCATCGCGGCCATGGCCGGGCAGGCGTCCGCTGAGCATTTCGTAATAGGTCTCCGGCGGCGCCGTCATGAAGGGCACGCCTTTTTCTTTCAGCTTGTCCCAGCAGGCCACGAGATCATCGCAGATCAGGGCAATGTGCTGGATGCCTTCGCCGTTGTATTCGCGCAGAAATTCCTCGATCTGACCCTTGCCGCCTTCGCCTTCTTCGTTCAGCGGAATGCGGATCTTGCCATCTGGTGCTGTCAGCGCCTTTGAGGTCAGGCCTGTGTACTCGCCCTTGATGTCGAAATAGCGGATTTCCTGGAAGTTGAAGAGTTTCTCATAGAAGTCAGCCCAATAGGCCATGCGGCCGCCATAGACATTGTGGGTCAGGTGATCGATGAGCTGGAACCCGCAGCCTTCCGGATGCTTGTCTACGCCGGGCAGGTATTCGAAGTCGATGTCATAGATGGTGAGGCCCTCGGTATCCTCGCCATAGCGGTCGATCAAATAGATGATCGAGTTACCGATGCCGCGAATGCCGGGGATGGACAGCTCCATGGGGCCGGGGTCATTGGCAACCGGCTCGGCGCCGCGCTCCAGAAGGCCTTCATAGGCTGACTTTGCGTCTTTGACGCGAAAACCCATGCCGCAGGCGCTTGGGCCGTGTTCGCGGGCGAAAAACCACGCAGCCGATTTCGGCTCGTAATTGGTGATCAGATTGATCCCGCCCTGGCGCCAGAGGTCCACATCCTTGGAGCGGTGGCGGGCCACCTTGGCAAATCCCATGGAGTCAAACACCGGTTCCAGCACTCCGCGCTCAGGCGCCGAAAACTCGATGAATTCGAAACCATCCAGTCCTGCGGGGTTTTCGAACAAGTCTGCCATGGTGCGCCTCCGATGCTTGAAATATAGTTGCATATGTAACTAAAAGATCGAGCCGCATCAATGGGCGATTAGACGATTTGGAGACCCGCATGGATCATAACGATACATCTCGCGCCCTCCGCCTTGCGGAATTCCTGCCCTACCGTCTGTCGGTCCTGTCCAACACGGTTTCGACTGCCATTGCGGCGGACTATCAACGCGAGTTCGGCCTCAACATTTGGCAGTGGCGTATCATGGCCGTGATTGGAGAAAGTGCCGGTCTGACAGCCAGCGACGTGACGGCACGCACGGCAATGGACAAGGTTGCTGTCAGCCGGGCCGTTGCGGCCCTAGAAGCGCGCGGACTGCTCCAACGCCAGGCTGATCCCGGAGATGCGCGGGCAGCGTTACTGGATCTCACGGAATCAGGCCGCGCAATCTACGAGCAGATCGTTCCCCTCGCGCTTGCCCATGAGCGCAGGCTGCTCGACGCCCTGACAGAGCAGGAGCAGCGTGCGCTGGAAGGGCTGCTGGATAAACTCGCCTCCACGGCGGCGCAGGGACGATCTCTCTGGTAAGGCGTGGGTTCGCCAAATTCGGGAATGGTGCGAGACTTGCTTCTCCTATCAGGCGAATGCAGGGGCATTTTCTGCCCGTTCGTAGTTTAGCCTTGCGGCTGGAGGGCAAAAACCTTGAATAGTCTTGTTTTTCTCCTGGCTGGTTTAGGGCTTTTATTCGCCCATTTGCTGCGTGCTCCCGGCCGTGGGCGCCGGGATGTTGCTCTTCTCTGTTTCGCTCTGGGGCTTTTTACCAGCGCGGTTGGAGTGAAAGCGCTTGTGGGCGCAGCAGGGCTTGGACGCACGACGGATTTTGACAGGGTGGTGAACCATGCCGTGGCGGTGGCGGAAGCGGAAACAGACGTTCCCCTGATCGTGTTTTCTGGTGCCAGCTATTCCCGCAACGCGCTCGATGATGAAAGGCTGACCGCGGCACTGCGCGAAGCAGGCCATCCCCACAAGGTCATCAGTCTCAGCCTCGAGGCTGCGGCACTGCCAGAACGCGAGACTCATTTGAAGGCGTTCCTCGACCAGTCTGATCGTGTGCCGGATGTTGTGTTCATCGAAGTTGCTGCGGCCTTTGATTATCGACCGGCGCAGTTCTTCAACAATTCAAAGTTTTCCACTCGTGGCATTGAGCAGTACGATCTGCGCACCAGTGCCTGGACGGGGCTGGGTCTGTTGCAGGGCGGGTGCGAAGGCGGTGCGGACTGCTTGAAGAATCTTGGCCTCACAGGGGCCCATTTCGGACTGAATGCGCTGAACATTGGCCTCGTCTCCCAAGGCGAGGCGCCCGAGGAGGCTGGCACGTTGGCGTCCTACGACCCTCAAACCGAACCGCGTATTCCGACTACGGAGGATGAGCGCACCGGCGGGCTGCGAAGCGGGCCAGATTTCCGCCCCAGCCATGGGCCGCTCTGGATCACCAGTCTCCGTGCCCAACTCGAGAGCGACCTGAAAGCGCGCGGCGTTCGCCAGGTTGGGTACTATTTCCCGCCCGTGCTCGATGGGCAGAAGCGCGCCTATGTGGACGGGCTGTGTATTGGAGAACTGAGCCATGCGCCTTGCATCGCACCGACCGATCCGCTCTTGCTGGCGGGTCTGGAAGGCGATGTCTGGTTCGACCCTCATCATCTGCTGGTGCCTGGAGCGAATGTGTATACGGACTGGCTCGCTGACAGGTTGATTTCTAGCCGTGTGCTTGAGACTTCCGCCGTTGCCGCCATCCCTGTCGAGGAGGGCGCGCCATGATTTTTACCGAGCCAGTCTTCCTGATATTCTTTGCCCTGACGTTTGGCGCCTACTGGTTTGTCCGTGCCGATTGGAAATTCGCGCTTGGTCCACTGCGCCTCAGCGGATACGAGCTTCGCCTTTCAATCCTGCTCCTGGCCTCGGCAGTGTTCTACGGATGGTGGGACTGGCGCTTTCTTGGCCTGATCGGGCTGGTGATCTTCATCAGTTGGCTCGCCGCCCTGCGAACTGCGCGGCTCAAGCCCGCCACGCCAGGGCGCCGTGCCTGGCTGATCTTTGCGATTGGCGCAAACCTCGCCGTCCTTGCGACCTTCAAGTATTTTGGCTTCTTCGCCACCAGTGCAGCAGCAACGATGACCGCGATGGGGCTCACCCCCTCCTGGCCAGTGCTCAACATCCTCCTGCCCGTCGGCATTTCCTTCTATATCTTCCAGGCCATGAGCTACATCGTCGATACAGCCCGCGGCGACCTTGCGCCGGAAAAACGCATCCGACGGGTGGCGCTCTACATTGCCTTCTTCCCGCAATTGGTGGCTGGACCGATTGTACGCGCGGCAAGTTTCTTCCCCCAGATGGTGCGCGCCAAACGACTCTCCGGCGCGCTCGTCGCATCCGGCGCACGGGCTTTCATCATCGGCTTTGCCTATAAGGCTGGCATTGCGGACAATCTCGCGCCGCTGGTTGACCCTGTTTTCGGAAATGCGCTGGCCCCGGGTGATGCGGATCTATCGGCCTGGGCCAACTCGGCCCTTATTGGCGCAACCCTGGCCTTTGGCGCACAGATCTATTTCGACTTTGCAGGCTATTCCCTCATGGCGATCGGCGTGGCGCGCCTGTTTGGCTACCATATCCCTAAAAACTTCGATTATCCGTATGCGGCGCTGTCAATCGCGGATTTCTGGCGGCGCTGGCACATTTCGCTCTCGTCCTGGCTGCGCGATTATCTCTACATCCCGCTCGGCGGAAATCGGGGGGGAGAGATAAAGACCTACCGCAATCTGATGACCACAATGGTACTTGGCGGGCTTTGGCATGGCGCCGCTTGGACTTTTGTGGCCTGGGGCGCCCTGCACGGGGCGGCGTTGGTGGTCCACCGGGCTTTGTTCGGCTCCAGCCTCCGCACTATCGGATCTGTGTTTGCGTTGATCCTGACCCAGGGCTTTGTGTTGCTCACCTGGGCGGCGTTCCGGGCAGAAAGCTTCAGCGACATGGCCAGCGTCTGGTATGCGTTCACGGGCCTGCGGGATGGTGGCGCGCAGATGCTGCCGTGGTTTGTCTGGCTTGTGCCCGGCTTGCTGGCGCTGGATGCCGTGCTGGGCCTTAAGGGGCGCAAACTGCTGGAGGGTCTGCCAATGTTGCGCCAACCCATTGTGTATTGGAGCGGGCTCGGCGCGCTGGCGGGGGTTCTTCTGGCGCTCTACCCGCTCGAAGCTGCGCCCTTCGTTTACTTCCAGTTCTAAGGGCAGGGCTGTAAGGCAGTGAGCATGGAAAAACCCCTCCGCGCCACACTCATCGATGCCACGGGACCAGGCGTGTTTGAGCGCCTT
This sequence comes from Pseudomonadota bacterium, assembly GCA_039818165.1. Lineage (GTDB taxonomy): Bacteria > Pseudomonadota > Alphaproteobacteria > Caulobacterales > Hyphomonadaceae > UBA5336. Next base: position 40,961 of record JBCBUL010000009.1, read on the forward strand.
GGCGATCAGCCACCGCCCGTGGTGTCGCTGCTTCTCGGTCTGGAAGCTGACACGGGCGTCGACCATGCCCCACCGGTGATTGCCTGCGCCGAAGCGGACACGGCGCGTGCTCGAGGGGCATTCATCGTGTCCGGCGATGGCGACGGCATTGTGCTCGGGCTTGATCCCATAGGCCCGGTCGCAGCAAGGGCCAGTTTGTTATGTGCGTTTGCTGAGACCCACGCGCCGGGGGCGGACATTTGCCTGTGGGACGCGGCTTCAGGAACACTAATCCCGTTTACTCACCCGACTGATGCGATTGGCTTTTCCACGACAGACCGCCGGGGCGTTCTGGTGCCGAACGCACAAAACTGGGCGGCTCTTATTGCCCGCATGGAGACCGCAGAATGAGTACGCCTATGGTCGCCATGACGGCGGGCGGGCCCCATGCCTGGATTACAATCAACGTCTTGCGCGACGCCTACGGACCGTTTCCGGTGATCGTTGAGGAGGGCGAGCCATCTGGCGTATTCTGGAAGCGCCGCCTGCGGAAGCTGGGCCTTGTGGAAGTCGCTGGCCAATGGGGCGCCATGGTGCTGGCTAAGTTGACTAAGCCGCTCTCTAAGCGCCGCGTGCTTGCGCTGATTGAGGCGGAAGGGCTGAGGCCTGAGCCGGACCCGGATCAGGAGATGATACACGTTCCATCCGTAAACTCAGATGAAGCGCGCGCTGCGCTGGAGCGCCAGGCGCCAAAGGCCGTCTTTGTCGTCTCGACGCGGATGATCCGCAAACCTGCGCTCGAATGCATCGATGCGCCTTTCATCAACTACCATTCCGGGATCAACCCGGCCTATCGCGGCATCAATGGCGGGTACTTTGCCCTGGCCCGGGGCGAGCCAGAGCACTTCGGGACAACGCTTCACCTGGTCGACGAGGGGGTCGATACCGGCAGTGTTTTGAAACAAGTGCACATCGAGCCGAGCAAGGCGGACAATCTGCACACCTATATGTGGCTGATGGCGGCCCACTCCCGCGCCGCAGCGGTTGAGGTCATGGGTCAGGCCATGGGCGGAGCGCTTGCGCCGTACACGGTCGACCTTCCAAGTCGGCAGTACTATGCGCCAACGCTCTGGTTTTATCTTTGGGCGGGCCTGCGCAGGGGCGTGTGGTAGCGCTCAGGTTGCTTCGGCGTAGAGGTCGTAGTGGTCCGCATCGGTGATGCGTGCACGGATAATGTCGCCGGGCGCCAGTTCAGCCTCGCTGGTCACGTAGACCACGCCATCAATCTCCGGTGCGTCTGCCTTGCTGCGACCGACCCATTCGCCTGCTTCGTCGCTGGGGCCGTCAATGATGATGTCCTGCACCGTATTGGCCTGCGCTTGTGCCCGGGCGGCTGACACCTCGGCCTGGGCTGCCATGAAACGATGCCAGCGCTCTTCTTTCACGTCTTCATCCACATGGTCCGGCAGGTCTCGGCTGTCCGCATGGGTGACATTCTCGTATTTGAAACAGCCTGCCCGGTCGATCTTCGCCTCGCGAATGAAGTCCAGAAGGATTTCAAAGTCCTCTTCGGTCTCGCTCGGAAAGCCCACGATGAAGGTGGACCGGATGGCGAGATCCGGCACCGCTTCACGCCAAGCCTTGATGCGCTCCAGGACGCGGTCCTGCTTCGCCGGGCGTTTCATGGCCTTCAGCACCTTTGGCGAGGCGTGCTGAAATGGAATGTCCAGATACGGAAGGATGGCGCCGTCGGCCATCAGCTCGATCACGTCGTCCACATGGGGGTAGGGGTAAACATAGTGCATCCGCACCCAGGCCCCGAGGCCGCCGAGCCCTCGCGCAAGGTCAATGAAGCGGGTCTGGTAGTCGCTGCCTTTCCAGGTCTGGGTCGCATACTTCACGTCCAGTCCGTAGGCAGAGGTATCCTGGCTGATCACCATCAGCTCTTTCACCCCCGCGCTCACCAACCGCTCGGCTTCAGTCAACACATGGTGGATCGGGCGCGAGACCAGGTCTCCGCGCAGGTTCGGGATGATGCAGAAACTGCAGCGATTGTTGCAGCCTTCCGAGATCTTCAGATAGGCGTAATGCCGAGGGGTGAGCTTCAGCCCGCTTTCCGGGATGAGGTCCTGCAGCGGGTCCGGGGGCGGCGTGAGGTGGGTGTGCACCGCGTCCATCACCTGCTCATACTGGTGCGGGCCTGTGACGGCGAGCACTTTGGGGTGCGCCTTTTCGATGACGTCCGGTTCTGCGCCCAGGCAGCCTGTGACGATCACCTTGCCGTTCTGCTCAATCGCCTCGCCGATCGCGTCCAGGCTTTCTTCGCGAGCAGAGTCGAGGAAACCGCACGTGTTGACCAGCACCAGATCGGCCCCGTCATAGTCGGCAGAGATGGCATAGCCTTCCGCCCGCAAGCGGGTGATGATGCGTTCTGAATCGACCAGCGCCTTCGGGCAACCGAGGGATACAATGCCGACTTTGGGCGCGGCGCTGACGGGGGTCTGGGTCGTGGTCATGGCTTTGCGTTTCGTATCAGCTCGTCAAAATAGCGGCCCCTGTCACGACCGCCCCAGAAAATCGTGAAGATTTCCAGCGAATGGGCGTCAGGGTAGCGCAGGTAAATCAGGAAGTTATCGGCGCAGACCAATTCCTGGCGCTTCTGCGCTTGCGCTAACACCAAGTTCGAAGGGTGAACCGGCCAACTTGGTGATCTCGTCTTCAATACTGGCAATCACCTTTTCAGCAGTGACCGCTGAGCCGGACTCTCGCTCGATCCAGTCAGATACTCCCTTAAGCTCGTCTACAGCTTCTGGAGAAAGGCGATAACGCCTCACAATTCGCCTTTGGATTTTGCTCTGGCCCTGAGTTCCGACTTCAGATCATGAAAGACACTTGGCCCATCCAGCCACGGTCCTTCAGCCCGCCGTTCCATTTCCGCAACCCAGATCGCGACCTTGGCGCGGGCATCATCCAACCCCGCATCAAGCAGCGCTTGCTCATTCGGACAGGCGCCTATGTCGAGGGCGGTCTGGATGAGGCTAGCGGTCTTATCGTCGATTTCCAGGAGCATGGAACAAACCTAACCCAATCCGGATGCTGGCGCTATGCTGCCAGTTCGATGCCCTTGTCGGCCATGAAGTCGCGCAGCTCACCGCTTTCGTACATCTCTCGGAGGATGTCGCAGCCGCCGACAAACTCGCCCTTCACATAGAGTTGGGGAATGGTGGGCCAGTCGCTGTAGACCTTTATGCCTTCACGCACGCCCATGTCCTCCAGCACATTGGTCGAGACATACTCAACGCCCAGAACGTCAAGGATTTGCACCACGGTCGAGCTAAACCCGCATTGGGGGAAAGTCGGCGTGCCCTTCATGAACAGGACGACGTCATTCGCCTTAACGGCTTCGTCGATGGCCTTTTGCACATCATCGGACATGGAAGTTGGCGCTCCTCTGCGCGTTTGTCTTTGCTGGAGCCCATGTGAGGACAGGTGGGCGAGCGGTCAAGGCGTAGCTAACTTCGCGCGCTTTAGTGCAACAGAAGCTGGTAGCCCGCATCGGTGTCGTCGTCATAGTCGCCCGGTTCTATGGGTTCGCCGTTGAAGTAGACCGCGATATCATCACCAATCTCGCGATAGCCATTGAAACGCATGACAAGGTTCCACTCATCATGGGCGCCTTTGCTGTAGGCGCTTGAGCCACGGATGGCGTAGTAGCGCAGGAACCTCGCGCGCTTTTCCGGATCTTCCGCGATCTCTTTCAGGCTTTTGGATGTCTTGGCATGCGCGTCGAGCCAGGCCGCGACGGTGCCGATACGGTCGTCGCACGTGGCGCCAAAGAAGGACCAAACATCCTTCGGCCCCACGAAATACACCATGTCGATGAGCGAGCCCTTGCCGTCGGGCCCGGCCAGCACGTCGGCCCAAACCGCCATATAGTCGCCCCCGCGTGCTGACTTTGGCAAATTGTACTTTGCCGGATTCAGCACCCAGAGCTGATCGCCAAACTGTCGCTCAACGTCTGCGGTGATCGCCGCGGCCATGTCAGTGTTGGTCTGGAAGTGGCCTCCGCCCCGGCTGCTGATCGGGACCGAGAGATAGGCGAAGAATTTACCGGCCGCTTTTTGCTCAGCGACCTCTTCGGAGATTTCGTCGATGAGGTGCTCTATGGGTTCCACCAGGCCCGGGTCGATATTGAACACAAAGCCTGCGCGGCTCTGATATGGCAGTCTCAAAGTGTGTGACATCACGCGTCCCCTCGTTCAGTGTTGCGTTCCAAGTCTATCCGAGCGGATAGATTTGCGAAACCGGTCGGCGCGCCTGTGACAGTTTTGCCCGGCGTAACCGGGCCCTTTGGAGACTAGGCTCGTAGTGAGCTGCCATGGAGGTGACCTTGTCCGATAGTCTTTCCGACGCCATGCCGTTTTCGAAACTGATGGGCGTGGTGATCGAGGATGCGCAACCCGATTGCATCACTGGATCACTGTTGGTGCGCGAAGACCTCTGTACAACTGGCGGCATACTCCATGGCGGAGCGATCATGGCGTTCGCCGATGCGTTGGGTGGGGTTGGCGCTTTCCTGAGCCTTCCCAAAGGGGCGGGCGGGACAACAACGGTTGAAAGCAAGACCAATTTCCTGGGCGGTGCAAAGCTCGGGCAGACGGTTCACGCCACCACAACCCCCGTCAAAATCGGCGCGAGACTCTCTGTGTGGCAGACGCAAATCGAGACCGAGAACGGTAAGCAAGTCGCTCTGGTCACCCAGACCCAGATGGTACTTTAGGCGTCAGATCCCGCGCATTTCCGGCGTGTGGAATGGATAGGCAGAGACCGCTTCGGCGGCTGCCCTTGCATCTGGGCAGGCGCTATGGGCGCCGCGCAGATCGTCGGGCAGGCCCTCTGCGATGCGCGCCATGATCTCGGCGCCATAGGCGTCCAGCGCTTCGCGGCGCACGCGACCTCTGGATGTGATGACGGGTGCTGAAACGGGGGCGTGGTAGGTCACCTTCAACGGCGCCCTTGTCCCTGTCAGCACGTGTTCGGCGCCCTCAATGCTTACCGGCACCACACGGGCGCCGCTCGTGGCGGCCAGATATGCCATGCCGGGGCGAGCCGGGCGCAGGAGGCCGGCCCAGTTTCCACCTTCTGGGAAAATGCCCATCACCCCGCCTTGCTCCAAAATCTCCAAAGCGCCGCGTAGGGTCGAGCGGCTGAACGCGCCACGATACGCCGGGATGAAGCCCCACATTTTTGGTATCATGCGCGACCATTTTGGCGAGTTCACCCGGTCAGCCCCACCAACGAATTCCACCATGCGCGGCGTTGCAGCGAGGATGACGGGCGGATCGACGAAGGTGAAGTGGTTTGGCGCCAGAATGACCGGCCCTTCGCCGGGCAAATGTTCGAGCCCGCGTACTTCCATGCGAGACAGCGCCGCTAGCAGCGCCCGCGTTGTCCCACGCAGAACGGCCCTTACGGCCCGCCGACGCGGGTATCGATACGTGTAAACCTCTCCCATCCCACAAAGCGTGGACGCGATTGCCGCAAAGCTCAAGCTTGCGGCTGCGGCCAAAGCCGCCGTAGTTTGCAACCAAAGCCGGAGGAGCGCTGCAATGAACTATGATGAGGTGATCAATGGGCGGCGGTCCATTCGAGGGTTTCTGGACAAGCCGGTGCCGCGCGATGTGATCGAAGGGGTGCTCGCCCTCGCGATGCGCGCGCCGACCTCCTACAACACCCAGCCCTGGAACTTCCATATCATTGCTGGGGCGCCCCTCGATGCCATTCGCCAGGGGAATACCGAGCGGATCATGGCAGGCGTGCCCGATAGCCGCGAGTTTCGCGCCGGTCCGGGGTATGAAAACGAGCATCGCGGTCGCCAGATCGAAATCGCAAAGCAGCTGTTTGGTGCCATGGGCATTGAGCGAGAGGACAAAGCGGGGCGCCAGGACTGGGTGCTGCGCGGCTTTCGCCAATTCGACGCGCCGGTATCGGTGATCGTCAGCTACGACAAGACCATCCACGGCAGCGATATCGCCCCGTTCGATTGCGGCGGCGTGACGAATGCACTGGTGAATGCCGCATGGTCGCGCGGGCTCGGCTGCGTCATCAACTCGCAAGGGATCATGCAGAGTCCGGTGGTGCGCGAGCACGCAGGCATCCCTGAAGACCAGGTGATCATGATCGCAATCGCCATGGGCTGGCCTGACGAGACCTTCCCGGCCAATGCCGTGGTCTCAAAACGCCGCTCGGTGGATGAAGCAGCCCGGTTTGTGGGGTTTGAGGACTAGAGCCAGATCTCGACGCGATTGCGGGGCAGGCCGCCATATCGGCCATCGAGCGAGATAACACGATAGGTGTCGGCGGTGGCCCACGCGTTCCGGTTCGGGATGCCAGAGGCGATGTCCGCGCAGATCTCCCTCAGGGCGTCGGCTTGAGCCAGTTGTTGATCATAATAGTAGCGAACGGACCGGTTCCGTCCGGGAGGCGCGGGCACGAGTTCAATGCCGAGAACGCGATAGCCAAGGGCTTCCAATCCTTCAGCGAGCCTCTGAGCGTCTCCGCGTTGGGCTTCATCGGAAATGTGCAGATAGACATCGTTGATCAGGAAAGAATCGTCTTCCGGCGATGGCCGGGGTGTTGGCGCCGTTATGATCGCATCCTGCGGTTCACGGGTTTCCTCGGAAACTACTTCCTCATCGGTCAACACTGGGTCTGGTTCAGGTGCCGGAGCGGGCGGAGTCGTGCTGCCGCGACCCGGCGCCGTGGGGCGCGGTGTTTGCGGTTGGGTGACCTCAACAAACTGAACTGCGCAGCTGTCATCGGCCACACAGAGGGCATCGCCCATGCCATCGCATTGGGGGTGCGGCGCGCGCCAAGTGTTCAAAGTCACGGCAGTAAACAGCGGGCGCAACGTTTCAGGTGCTGCCTCCAGAACATTTCTTGCCGACTGTGCGCCGGCGCCCGTATCGGCCTGGCACGCCAGAAATGCGCTTGCCAAATGAAAGGTCGCCTGGGTCTGCTCACTGGCTTCTGACAGCACCTCAGCCACGCCGCTCAGTTCGGCCTGCGCATCTTCGTACTGGCGCGTATTCAGCAACGCGCTAGCCAGATCCAGGGCGATTTCCACACGGATCGGTTTCACGCTTTCGCGGTCGATCTTCTCGATTGTGATCAGGCCGTTGGAGAGGGCCGCTTCGGCATTGGACAAAAGCCGTTCACTTTCGCTTTGATCCTGTTCGCGGACATTCGATACGAGGCTGCTCCTCCCTTCGGCCCAGTTTCGCGCCGCTTCCGTAAGCAATGTGCTGTCGCGCTCGGCCAGATTGACGGACTGGTACGCGAACCACGCCACGCCGGTTGCGATGACGCTGGCGATGATGGCGAAACCGCCGAGCGCTGAGAGAATGGCGCGGTTGCGCTTGGTGCGTTGCTCGGCCCGCGCCCGTGCGTCCTGGCTGGCTGTGATATAGGCAGCAATCTGCTCGGGCACGCCCTCAAGCGCCACTTCCCGCTTCATCCAGGTCTCCGCCTGGGTCAGCTGGTCTCCGGTCAGAAGGTCATCCTCGCGGGCCGTCCAGCCATTCGCCTTGTCTTCATAGCGGCGGCGCAGGCGCAGGCGTTCCAGGTCAAACCGCAGGGCGCGTTTCAGATCGCCCATGCCTTCGTAAAATCCGCGGCCATCGCCAGGCTGCAGCGGGAAAAAATAAATGTAATTCAGTTTTGCGATCGCATCGTCGGGCAGAAGGGTGAGCGCCCTTGGGACGACCGGGATGAGCCTTTTGCCTGCTGCCACAGCTTCATCGAACTCGCTCCGGCAATTGTCCGAGGTAACCCAGTCATCGGTGAGGACGAACAGGAGCGTGTCGCACGAGGAGATCATTTCACTCAGGCGCGAGCGCCAGGCTTCGCTGGGGGCTATGTCAGTCCGGTCGACCTGGGGGTCGTAGCCCTCATCTTTGAGCAACTGAATGATTTGCTGCGTGAAGTCCCTGTCGTTCCACGAATAGGAAACAAATATGTTTCCGCCGCTGGCCGCCGCCTCACTTGAGTCCTGCTGAAGCATCGCCACACTCCCTCGGGGTTACTCACGGACTTTATCGTCCATCGCGTTGCGAGCGCCAATCAAACAAATGTGTCAGGGCGCTTTTGTCTTCAGAGCCAACGCATGGAGTTCCCCACCCATTTTTCCCTTCAGCGCCGCATACACCATCTGGTGCTGTTTCACGCGGGACACGCCTGCGAACTGGGGCGACACGATTTCCGCCTGCCAATGGTCATTGTCTCCGGCGAGGTCGGTCAGCGTGATCTCAGCTTCCGGGAAGGCGTCGGTGAGGTGGGCGAGCAGCGTGTCGCGGTCCATGGCCATGGGGTGTCTCCTTTGCGCCTATTTAGTAACGCCGGCTCAGCGCGCCAGATTGAGCCGCATGCGTTCATAGGCATTGATGGCAGTATCGTACTTGGCCTGTTCCTCGCGCATGACAGGGTCGGCCCGGGCGATTTCAGCATCGACTGCATTGCGCCGTTCGCCGAGTTCGGTGATGCGCTGGGCGATCTGGCTTCGGGCGGCGGGTTCACGCTCGGCATTGAAGGCCTGACTCAGGCGCGCGCCTTCGGCATTGATAGCGTCACGTTGGTCGGTCAGTTGTTTGTACTGGGTCTGCATTTGCTGCCAGCGCTGGGCGGCGGCGCGGGTGTCACGCCCCATCTCGAACGCGCTGCGCTGGGCTGTATCCATTGGTTCACAGACAAAGGGGTCACCGACGCTCTGGAGCGACGCTTCCAACAGGGTTGCCGGCTGGCAGTAAGTGGCGAGGCCCTTCTCGCGCCCTGCCGTGTAGGCCTCCAGGTCTGGCTCGATGCCGTGTTCCTTACAGGCGATGATCTCGTCATTCAGCGCCGTCATTGCCTGGCCAGACTGGCCATCGTTGAATCCGAGAGCGCGCCAGTCCGCGCTTGCGCATTGCTCGGCGGACAAGCGTGGTTGGGATGCACATCCCGCCAGCGTCAAAGCCGCAAGCCCGACTGCCAACATACATTTTCTCATATGCTAAGCCCTTTCCCGACTTCCCCTGCGGTTTGGCATGGCCCTGTGCGGGTCTCCGGGTCAATTGTGCGGCGCACACTTTTTTGATCCAAAGTTAGGCAAGGCAAACGAAAACAGCTTTGACGGAGCGCCTGCGTTTGTGCATAGGACTGGCGCATCGATTGCAGTGGCGGTGGTTTACGTTGCGGTAGTGCCTTCCCATATAGAAGACGCTGTCGGGTCCTCCGGTGTGCAGTAAAGATTACAGTGGGAGAGTGGGCGGTATGTTCCTCAACATGTTGAAAGCAAAGCTTCATTCTGCACGGGTTACGCAATGCGACCTGCACTATGAAGGCTCTGTCAGCATTGATCAGGACTTGCTCGATGCGTCCGGCATTCTGCCCCATGAGCGCGTGGACATCTGGAACGTGACCAACGGCTCGCGGATATCCACATACGCGCTGGAAGCGCCGCGTGGTTCCAAGACGATTGGTGTGAACGGCGCGGCTGCCCGTCACTTTGCCGTGGGCGACACCGTGATCATCGCGTCTTTTGCCCATGTGGAAGAAGAACGCGCCCGCCAGCATGCGCCAACAGTAGTGCTGCTCGACGAGGACAACTCGATCAAACGCCCCAGCTAGGCCCCGCGCCCGTTAACAAGGTCTCCTTCGCCGTAAAGACCTTGCGTTCAGCGCTCAATGAATTCGCCGATGTGTTCTTAAGGGGATCGTAGCGGCTTGGTCTTAAGACTGGGGAGATGACCCAAGGTTTCTCCGCTTATCTCAACGCATTGCGCTTTGGCGCGGCCCTCGTCGTTCTCATTGGGCACTGGTCCTACTTCACTCAGGACGCAGCCATTTCCGGCTGGATACTGGACCGGGACATCGCCCGCGATGCGGTCGTGATCTTCTTCGTGATGTCAGGTCTGGTGATTGCGTACTCCTCCGAACGCAAGCGCGAGCTGGGTCTTTCCGGCTACACCGCCGATCGTTTGGGGAGACTTTGGAGCGTCGCCATTCCTGTGGTGGTGATCAGCTTCGTGATCGTGAAACTGTTCAACGCGGCCGACATCCGCTTTATGCCGAACTATCCCGACAATCCGGTCGAATGGGTGCAGATGAGCGCCATGGCGCTGAGCTTCAGCAACCAGGTCTGGGGTTTTAACACCGATGTGGTGGCAAATGCGCCGTGGTGGTCCCTGAGTTATGAGGCCTGGTATTACGCCATTTTTGGTGTGGTGTTCTTCCTCTCCGGCTACCGACAGGTGTTCTGGGCCACACTGCTTTTCTTCTGCGCAGGTCCGAAAATCTGGCTGCTGGGGCCGGCCTGGGTTGCCGGGGTTGTTTTGTGGCGCATGATCGCTGCTGGACATCATCAAAAGCTGAGCAGCCAGACCGCGTGGCTGGGCGCTGGGCTGACCCTCGGCCTGTATCTGGCGGCGCAGGGTTTCGACATTCCAAACTGGATCAAGCATCACACTGAAGCGGTGTTGGGCAGCGATGTTTACGACGCAATGGGTATGTCGGCGCCATTTGTCTGGCTCAACATCCTCGGCGTGTTGACCGCAATCAATATTGTCTGCTGCGCGCGCCTCTATGCCCGTGACAACGCGCCCGATGGGCCCGTTCGCAGGTCTATCCATTGGTTCTCTGACGCAACCTACTCCCTCTATCTTCTGCACATGCCGGTCATCTTCACGGTTTACTCGCTGCTGCCGGAAACGACGCCGTGGCTCACGCGCGCCGTCCTCTACCTGGCCGCACCTATGGCCGTCAGCCTTCTGTTTGCGCAGGTTTTTGAACGTCGTGACTGGGGCCTGCGCGCACGGTTGCGGGCTTGGGCGGCGCGGTTCAGGGATAATGGTGGTCACTCGACCGCGCGACTTCAGGAGCCAGCATCGGCCTGACGCGCGAAGGGTCGTCTGAGCTTACACTTCCGTTGCCTTGCGGTACTCGCCCTCGCGTTCGGCGGCGATGAGATCGCGCACGGTCTCCGTGGCATAGCCAAAGCCCTCCAGCGCGCGCCCGGCAAGTTGCAGACCCGCCTCAATCGCATCAGGGATCACAAAACTGGCGCCGGCCTCGCGCAAGCGGGCGGCGTGGTCGGTGTCCTGCGCACGCGCAAGGATGGGCAGATCAGCCCGCTCGGCTCGAAGCGTGCGCACCATTCGTTCGGCGCTATCGGCATTGTCTACGGTCACAATGGCGAGCGTAGCACCCTCCAGCCCGGCTTTTTCGAGGATTTCGGGGCGGCTGGCATCGCCGAAATAGATGTTCCACCCGGCTGAACGGGCCGTCAGGACGCGTCGCGCATCCGTGTCCAGGGCAATCATCTCGGCGCCTTCAGGTTTCAACAGGTCCGCTATCGTGCGCCCGACCCGGCCAAATCCGGCGAGGATGACATGGCCCTCCTGTTCCGCCGCGTTCAATTCATACGAGGGATGGTGCTCAGGTTCGGGCTCGAGCCGCGCTCCGACAATGCCGCCGAGCTTCGACAGGGCAGGGATCATGACCATGGAGATGCCCGCAATCGCGGCTACTAAAGTGGAAGTGTCATCGTCAATCACGGCTCCGGCGGACGCCGTAGCAAGGATCACAAACGCAAACTCGCCCGCTGGCGCCAGGAAGCTGGCGGTTTCCGCCGCTGTATGGGTCGGGCCGGCAAACAGGCGGCAGGCAATCGCGGACACGATGTATTTCAACACCAACAAACCTGCCAATCCGATCAGCACTTCCTGCCAGAGGGAGGCGATAACGCGCAGATCAAGCGACATACCGACCGTCATGAAGAATAGGCCAAGCAACAGGCCTTTGAACGGTTCAAGGTCCACTTCTGTCTGGTGTTTGAATTCTGTTTCGCCCAACAGAATTCCCGCCAGGAAGGCGCCGAGTGCGAGGGACAGACCGGCACTGGCTGTGATCACCGCCGCGCCGACAACGGTGAGCAGCGTAAGCGCCATGAGAAAATCGCGGCCCCCTGCGCGCGCCGCCAGATGAAACACGTGGGACAGCACATACCGACCGATGATGACGATCGCCACGATGGCGAGCAGGCCCTGCGCGAGCGCGTCACCGATGATGCTGGTGAGGCTGTTCTCGCCCCCGGCGGCGACAAAGCCCACGAAGATCAGGATAGGTGCCACCAGTATGTCCTGGAACAGCAATACCGCGAGGGCTGTGCGACCCACCGGCGTCGCGGCGCGGCGGTTCTCTTGCAGGAGTTGCATGACGATGGCCGTCGAAGACAATGCCAGGGCCAACCCGACGGTGATGGCAGCCAGTAGGGGTTGGCCGAAGGCAAGGGCTGCGCCTGTAATGGCAAGGGCGCTCAGACCGGCTTGCAGCCCGCCCGCCCCGAATACCGCACGGCGCAGCTCCCAAAGCCGCCGAAAACTCAGTTCCAGACCGAGCAGGAACAGAAGGAACAAAACACCAAGTTCGGCAAATAGTGTTGCCGCATCTGGCTCTGCGATGGTGACAAAGTTCAACGCAGGAATATTGCCTGAGAACTGGCTTATCCCGTGGGGGCCGAGCACCAGCCCTGCCAGAATGAACCCGACCACGGCAGGCACGCGCAACGCCTTGAACACCGGCACCACAACGCCGGCAGCAAACAGAAAAACGATCGCATCCTTGATCAGAACTTCGTTGCCGTGGGTCGCTTCCGTCGCCATGGGGGCCCCTTCCTCCTGAGCAGTGTCCTTCTAAGGGTATACGGCTTTAGGTGGCACTTGGGGAAACTCCCTATGAAGCCCCTTAGCCGGTAGCATTTTGTGCATTTGAGCGTTCAGCAGACACGATCTACACGGGCCTGTGACGCATGCGGGCCTTTATTCCTGGCCCGAGCAACCCCATACAGTGTGCCCAAACAGAATCACGCGCCGGCCCGATATGCGTGCCGACGCCCCGAAGGAGCGTCCCCATGGCTGACACCGAAACCAACACACACCACGCCGAAGTGCTCATCATCGGGTCCGGACCTGCTGGTTGGGCCGCTGCGATCTATGCCGCCCGCGCAATGCGCAAGGTTACCGTTGTGGCTGGCTTACAGCCCGGAGGCCAACTCACGATCACCACGGAAGTGGAAAACTATCCCGGCTTTGCAGAAATTCAGGGCCCGGAGCTGATGGTGAAGATGCGTGAGCACGCTGAGAAGATGGGCAGCGAAACCATTGAAGATCACATTAGCGAGGTGAATTTCGACGTCCGTCCGTTCACGGCCAAGGGCGAGTCCGGTACGCTCTACACCGCCGATGCTGTGGTTATTGCCACAGGTGCCCAGGCCAAGTGGCTCGGCCTGGAGAGCGAGCAGCATTACCAAGGCTATGGCGTATCGGCCTGTGCGACCTGTGACGGTTTCTTCTATCGTGAGAAAGAGGTGATCGTCGTCGGCGGCGGAAATACCGCGGTGGAAGAGGCGCTCTTCCTGACGAACTTTGCGTCCAAAGTGACGCTGGTACACCGCCGCGACAGCCTTCGGGCCGAGAAAATCCTCCAGGATCGCCTGTTCAAACATCCGAAGACTGAAATCCTCTGGGATACAACGCTGGTAGATGTGCTGGGCGACGACAATCCCCGCGGCGTGACAGCGGCGAAGCTCCAGAACGTGAAAACGGGCGATACCTTTGAGCGCGACGTGCATGGCATCTTTATCGCCATAGGCCACGCCCCGGCAACGGAGCTGTTCAAGGGCAAGATCGACATGCACGACAATGGCTACATCGTCACCGCGCCAGACTCGACGGCCACCAATATCCCCGGCGTGTTTGCCGCCGGTGACGTGACCGACGATATCTACCGCCAGGCCGTCACGGCCGCCGGGATGGGCTGCATGGCCGCGCTGGAAGCTGAGCGCTACCTGGAATCGGTGGGCGCAGAAGAGCCTGTCGCTGCGGAGTAGCGGCTAGGCCAGGCCCGCTAGCTTCGGCAGGTTCATGGCGGCGGCCATGCTCGCAGAGCGCATCTCGCTGAGAATTGCCATTTTCGCCTCGTCAGTCTTGTCGACGTCAACCGCCATACGTGTGAAGCCGTCTAGCCGCGAGTTCAGGATCCAGTCGCGCAATTCCTTGTCGCCATTGGCATTCATCCTGTTGGCGAAGTCCACGATTTGACCACGCACGAACCCTTCCAGCGTCTCATCCACCTCGACCGGTGCGGCCAGGCGGTTCTTCTCGGCATCGGTCTCGAACTTGGTTTCAAGATAGGCGATCATTGCTGAACTGAAGGCGATCTGCGGAAAGCGGACCATCTGCAGCGTGATGCGATCACCGTTGAAGACGGGAATAGCCGGGGCAACGCCAGCGTCAAACGGCTTGGCAGTGCTATCAATGTAAAGCGTGTCGTCGGGCGCAGGCAGGGTGCCTTGGGCGAGCACAAGTTCACCCGGACGAATCTCGCTCACCCGGCCAAGGCGCACCTTGTCTTCGATGCTGGCGAGCATATCAACTTCGCGTTCTGAGACGGTGGCGCCGCGATAAACGGTGGGTTCGTGGTCGGGATCGATACGCAGCCACATTCCGCAGGCTTCAAAACGCCGGGCCATGTCCTGTGGTGAGGTCGCTTCGGCTATTGCTTTCTGGCGACCGAGGAAACTGCCATAGACATCATGGAAAAAGTCCGGGTGGGGCTGGGTGGTGGCCCGATTCCAGAGCCAGCTATCGCGGGGGATGATCCAGCGGATTCGCGCCTGATCGACCCCGTTCTGGAGCAGCCAGATACACGCGTCCATGCCGGTCTTCCCAGCGCCGATGACGGTGAAATGGTCGTGTGTGCTGGCCAGGGCCGGGAGGTCATTTGGCGGCACGCAAGTGACCCCATCGGCAACATCGAACTTGCGCGTATGCGTTTTCGGCACCTGATTTGTCATATAGGCGCCGTTCACGGTTTTCTTGCGCACCGTGACCGGGCGCACCTCGCCGGACATCAAGGACGTGATGGTGTTGTCCTCGTTGAAGCGGTGCATCGGCACGAACGTTACCCGGCCCGATGGGAGCAGCCGTTCATTCATCACCGCGTGGAAGTACCCGGTCACCTGGGCCCCAGTAGCTAGGCTCAAATAACCAGCATTCGGGCCGGTTTCCTCAATCCACTGGTCGCCCAATTCACGGGAGCCCACACCATAGAAGGCAGAAGGCTGGTGTAGGCGGACGAAACCATAGGCATCGTTCCAGTGGCCGCCCGGCGCGTGGCGCGTGTCGACAATCGTCATGTGCGCATCGCTGCGGGACAGGAACTCATCCGCAAAAGCCAAACTCGCCGCGCCAGCGCCTACAATCAGATAGTCTGTTTCAATCGGTGCGTTTGCCATAATGTCCCCTGCTCACCTTTGAGTGATCACTCCATCACATTGTGATGAAAGGAGTTTTAATGGCTCTGCTTAGACGAAGGGTTCTGCGACTGTCGAGTGAACACTTCCACTTATACGCGAAGCCAGCGACGGAAATAGAGACGCCCCAGTCTCGTGACTGAGACCGGGGCGTGCTCGAATTGATGATCCTAAACGGCGTCTAGTCTTCGTCGCCGCTGTCTTCATTGCTGCCGAGCAGCGTGTCCAGATCGAGATCGAACTCGGGCATCGGATCAGAACGTGACGCGTCTTCGCCGAGATAAGTGTCCATCCAGCGCATCAGGCGGTGGCTGTAGTCAAACTGCGCGGCGGCTTTGCGGTTGCCGTGGCCCTCTCCGGGGTAGAATACCAGCCGAACCGGCGTTTCTGTGCGCACTTTCATGGAGCGGAACAGTTCCATGGACTGGCCGGGATGCACACGCGTGTCTTCCTCGCCATGCATGATCAGCGTTGGCGTCGTGGACTGGCCAGCGTGGAAGACTGGCGAACGGCGCAAGAGCTCCAACCAGTGGCCATCCTCGCCGCCATCCCATGGCCACTTTAGCGAGTGCACAAGATGCATCTCATTGGGGATGTCAGACGTGCCGAACTTCGAGACCTGGTTTGAAATGCCCACAAACGCCACCGAAGCCGCGAAATGCTCTGTCAGGGCTGTTGCGCCCCACATGGAGGCATATCCACCATAGGAACCGCCCGTAATCCCAACACGGTCGCGGTTGATGATGCCCGCATCCGCAAGCGCTTCAACGCCGTCCACGAGATCGTTGAACTCCTTGCCGGCATAGTCGTCCTGATGCTCCTTCGAGAAGGCTACACCGCGCCCCGTGGAGCCACGATAGTTGGGATAGAACACAGCATACCCATCGCCGGCGCCAAACTGGCCTGCGGTGGAATAGCCCGTTAGCCAACCGTCGCTGTAGTGGGCTTCTGGGCCGCCATGGACTGTGAGGATCAGTGGCCAACCACCTCTTGGAGCGTCTCCGGCGGGTGTGATCAGAAGCCCTTCGATGTCGCGCCCATCGCGGGCTTCGTAGGTGAATGTGGTCTGCTCGGCGAGGTCGATGTCGTCCAGCCAGGCATTGTGATTGGTCAGTTTTTCTGCGCCATTGTCATCGATTTCGAAAATTGCGCGCGGATGGGATGGACTGTCGGCAACGGCGACAATCCGATCACCTGCCGCAGAGACACTGCGCACGACGATATCGTCCGGCGCTGGCAGTGTGGCTTCTTCGTCGCCGTCCGTGTTGTAAATTACCAGGGCTGCTTCCACGCCGCGATGGACCGTGGCGAGTATGTTACCATCCACCCAGTCGACATCCTGAATGTGCTGCAGCGCCGTGGGCGTCAGCTGTTCAAAGTCGCCGCTGTCCACCTGGCCAACCATCAACACACCATCTGACGTGTCGCCGATGTCGGTGCCGGCAAAGAGGGCGATCTGTTCGCCATCGGGGCTGATCTGGAAACCTCCAAGCTTGCCGGGCAGGTTAAAGCGTGCGGTTTGCTCACCCGACTCAGCATCTATCACGTGCAGGTCGCGTTGCATGTAGTGGTCGTCGATAAGGTTTGTTGGGGCCACCGCGGCGACGAGGAAGCTGCCATCGGCCGACAGTTCGATCGAGGAGACGTGGCCGTCATCGAACAGTTTCTCGGCCTCGGCATCATCCTCGCCGAGGGAAACGCTCCAGATAGAGGCGAGGCGGTCATCCTCTTTGAAGGCATAGGCCTTGAACCCCTTGCCGGAGTGGTCCTCGCTGTCGTCTTCCTCACGCGCCACGAAGTAAAGCGTTCCGCCATCTGGTGAGACGGCGTAACCGCCAAGACTGGTTTCGAACTCAAAGACCTTTTGGGCCTCACCGCCGGCCAGTGAAATTGCATAGAGTGAGGTTGCATCATCGCCGTCGCGCCGGGCGCGGAAGTGCAGGGCGCTGCCATCAGGCGCAAACTGCAGGCCGGACAGGCCGCCATGGCCACCCATGAAGCGCACCGGGTCTGCGTCTCCGCGTATCACCCAGAGATGGGTATCGGCTGAGCCATCCTCGTCGCCTGCCACGATGTCTCGTGGAACGGACACGGTGTAGGCGATCGTTTCACCATCTGGGGAGACCACCGCGGAGCCTGCATGGCGCGTTTTCGGAAGATCTTCGATTTCCATGGGCGCTGCGAGCGCTGGCGCGGTGGCGAGGGCCGCCAGAGAGGCAAGTCCGAGCAGTTTGTGGGCGAATGGGCGCACATTGATCCTCCGGGCACATGAATTCGTGGTTAGGATTTGCACCCAGACTTAGGCGGCGCCGGACCAAAGGCCAAGCCTAACCTGTGCCCGTGCGCTTGATCGATAGGTCACGGGCGCTATGCACAATGCTTGAGCGATTCAATGCGAGGAGGGGTGCCCCATGGGCGAGATTTTTGCCGAAGTGTTTTCCGTCAGCGGGCTGTTTACCCTGCTGATGCTGCTCATGCTCCAGGCGGTGCTGGGCTTTGACAATCTGTTGTACATCTCGATCGAGTCGAAACGAACAGGTCCGGAGAATGCATCCAAAGTGGCGCGCTGGGGCATCGGCCTTGCCGTGCTCTTCCGCATCGTGCTGCTGATCATCATCGTGAACATCTTCGCGCTGTTGGCGGAACCCTTGTTCGAGATCCACGCGAACGGCTTCTTCGAGGGCGAGTTCACCTTCCAGGCCCTGATCACCCTGGCGGGCGGCGGTTTCATCCTCTACACGGCCATCAAGGAGATCAATCACCTCCTGTCGGTCGAACACATCGAGCATTCCGAGGGTGGGAAAGGCAAGTCCGTGACCCAGGCGATCGCCATGATCGTCGCCATGAACCTGGTCTTTTCCTTCGACTCAATCTTGTCGGCCATGGCCATCGCGAATGTGGAAGTTGCCAAAGTGGTTAATGAGGCGGGCGACACGCTTGTCGCCGTTTCAAGCGGGCTCGTTCAGGCGGGCTTGTTCGATGGCACCGTGCAGGAGTGCAAGAGTTATCTCATCGCCAACCCGGTCGCCGATGCAGTGGGCTGTGAGCCAAGCAAGGATTACCAGGTCTGGCTGATGGCGATCGCCATCATCATTTCGGGCGTGCTCATGGTGGTCATGGCGGACTATGTCGCCGACTTCCTGAAGCGCAACCGCATGTATGAGGTGCTGGGCCTCTTTATCCTGTTTCTGGTTGGCGTGCTGCTCGTCTCAGAGGGCGCGCACCTGGCGCATATGAAGATGTTTGGCTATCCGTTGGAGGCCATGTCGAAGTCGAGCTTCTATCTCGTCGTCGGCGTGCTTGTGATCACCGACATCATCACCAACCGCTATCAGAAGCGGCTATGGGCCCAGAAAGTGGCGGAGATCGAGGGAGAAGACCCGGAAGTCGACGGCATGAAAGCCGCCGAGTCGATGATGGGCCATTAGGCAGGCGAAAGACCCCGCTTCCAGAGGAGAACGGCAATGCTCAAGAAATTTGCGATCGGCTTCGTCGTCTTGCTTCTGGGCGCGGCGGCCTTTGTTTACGTAACCAACGGCCCTGTTGCCCGCGCTGGCAGCGGGTATGCTGCCAAGAATATCTGCTCAGGCTATTTCCTCAGCGGGTTGACTCCGGAGGTCATGCGCGACGAGGCCTTGGCGGGGGCCTCGGACATTCTGGCAAACGTGTCCTACGACATTGATGAAGACCAGCAGCACGTCACCACACGGCTATTCGGTCTGTTTGAACGCCGGGCCGTCTTCACGCCGGGCATTGGGTGTACGCTGCTTCCGTCCGGCGAGAAGCAGACGTCTCTAGCTATCGAACCACTCCCGCGCCTCGACGTTTCCGGGGCGGCACCCTGGCCCAGCGGCAGCCTGGTGCCGGATGTCTCACCTCGGTTCGATGCTCTGTTGCAGGCTACATTCAACGAAGAAGACCCGGAACGTCCCCGCAACACCAAAGCCATCGTTGTTGTGCACGAAGGCAAGCTTGTTGCCGAAAAGTACGCTGACGGCGTGGCAGCGGACACGCCGCTGATCGGTTGGTCCATGGCGAAATCCATCACCGCGCTCATGGTTGGCGTGCTCGTCAAGGACGGTACGCTTGATCCCGGCGCAGCGGCGCCTGTGCCAGCGTGGCGCGAAAGCGAAGGTGACCCGCGGGCGGCAATCACGCTCGACCAACTGCTTCGCATGAGCAGCGGTCTGGAATTCAACGAAACCTACTCTGCTGCGACCGATGTCACACACATGCTGTCGAACGAGCCGGATGCCGCGGCATTCGCGGCTGATAAACCGCCAATAGGACCACCCGACACGATCTGGTCCTATTCGTCCGGAACGACCAATATCGTCTCAGCCATTGTAAAACGAAGTGTCGGCGACACGCTGCAAGCCTATTACGACTTTTCCCAAAAGCGATTGTTCCGCCCGCTCGGCATTTCCACGGCAACGTTCGAAGCTGACGCCAGCGGTACCTTTATCGGATCATCCTACCTTTATGCGTCTGCCCGGGATTGGGCGCGCCTTGGTCTGTTTTGCCTTCAAGATGGCGTTTGGGATGGTGAAGCCCTGTTGCCCGAGGGCTGGATCGACTATGTCACCGCCCCTACACCAACGACCACAAGTAACGAGTATGGCGCGCATTTCTGGCTGAACCGCGATCCAGATGATGCCAGCCGCGAACGGATGTTTCCGCTATTACCGGAGGACGCCTACTACATGGGTGGGTTCCAAGGGCAGCTGGTGCTGGTCATCCCCTCCGAAGATCTCGTGATCACCCGATTTGGGTTCACCCCGGCGCGCAATCACGGCGTCGAAGAGCTGGCCGCGGAAATCATCGCCCAATTGAATGAAGAGCGGGAGCGGGGCTAGAGCATCGGGCGAGACATCTGACGCGCTTGACCGCTGGAATTTTTCGTCTGGAGATCGTAGCGCGCCGCCCGGCGATAGATGTCAGCGCAGCGCCGGGCCGCGTTTTGTGACGCGTACGGCCATTTTTGCGCCCTTACGGCCGATCTCACCTTCAGCCGCAACAGCGCCCATTCGTCCGCCAGAGAGAAGTTGGACAGGCTCGTCGGCTGGAACGCCCAGGAGCAGCGTGTCGCCGGGCTTGAGGTTGGCAAGGCGAGAGACAGGCACGCTGAGCGAAGCAATTCGCGCGGTGAGCAGAGCGGTCAGCTCGCGCCCACGTGGGGTGCCGGCCGCGCCGATGGGGTCAAGCGGTTCTTCGGGCTGCGCTTTAAAAGTCTCCCAGGCCGCGTCGCTCAGGATCAGCCGCGCTGACGCGGAAAAGCCGTCCAGTTTCAAATCAAGGTCAATCCGCGTGGCAGGCCCGGGCGGGGCCACGGATAGCGTAAAAGCTGCCCGGCTTTCGAGGCAGTGAAGGCTGCCGCCGGGCAAGTGGGCCGAGAGCGGGCGCAGCAACCGGTCCAGCAGCGCTGTATCAATCTCCGTCAGCGCCCGGGGTTGGAGGTCTCGCAGGTCACTCGCATCGGCCCCGCAGGAGGCGTCGACCAGCGCTAAAGTGGCCATCGGCGACAGAGCCAAAACCGCGTCGACATCGCCATTCTCCGGGCCATAGCAGGCAAATGCCGCGCCCATGTCCGGCGCCGGGAAGGCCGAGCGGAAAGTCTGGGATACGGTATCGACCGGCTTCAATCCGACGCCGAGCCCCGTGGCACGGTGCATGGCGAGTCCCAGCCGGGCGCAGAGGCGCTGGGCGTCGTCGGCGTCGAGCGCGGTCTGAGGCGCGTCAAGATTTGCGATCGTGCGGGGCGTGGTCTCTGTGGGCTGCGCCGGAGCGTCGGGCAGGTCAGGACGCAGCAGCGCTTCGATCTCAGCCGCAGACAGCACACCGCGCGCCGTTGGGAACGGGCGTTTGGGGTCCACACGCGCCGGGCGCAGATTGTCCGATGTGACTTTGCCGCCTGCGAGCTTGCCGCTGCGCTTGCGCTCGCCCTGCTTTGGCCGGGGAGGGGACTTCACGTTAGACATCGCCTTGGGCGCTCCGGAACCATTCCAATGCGCCCTCTTCGCCCAAGAGGGTTAACGCTCGGTTAGGGAATCGGCCGAGTTCAGTAACTATCATGTAAGGGTAACGCATGAGGTGTTTACGTTAACCCACTGAATTTTCTGGAATTAACGACTCCTTTGTATCTCACGCTTAAAACCCGGTTCAACGACGCGGCACGCAAAGACAAACCGCCGGGCGTTGGGATGATATGATCTGCGAAAAGCAGGCTCGGCCGTTCTCGATGGAGAGCGGCCTTTTGCGTTTCCAATGGGCTTGCGTCACACTCGCGAAAAACGTGGAGGAGACACGCCATGGGGATGCAAATGCCAGCCGCCGGGCGCGCCTGGGCCGATGTGCGCGCGGAGATGGATGCCCGCAGCACTGGCGATGCCAAATGGCGCGATGGCAAGACCGCCGTCTATGTTTTCAATGCCGGTGAGGAGATCGCCCAAGTCCAGAAAGAGGCCTATGCGGCGTTCATGAGCGAAAACGGGCTCGGTCCGCTCGCTTTTCCAAGTCTCGCGCAGATGGAGAAGGACGTCATCTCCATGGCGCTTGGCCTGTTGCATGGGCCGGACGGCGCCACGGGTGCGATGACATCTGGCGGGACCGACTCCATCACGATGGCCATCAAGACCGCGCGGGATTTCGCCCGTAGCCAGGGCAAGGCGCGCGCGCGAGCCAATATCGTGTTGCCACAGTCGGCGCACCTCGCCTTCGACAAGGCCGCCCATCTGATGGACATTGAGGTGCGCCGCGTACCCCTCAGGACTGACGGCACTTTTGAGGCTGACCCGGACGCCATGGGCGCCCATTGCGATGGTGACACGATCATGATGGTGGGCTCAGCCCCCAACTTTCCCCACGGCATTATCGACCCGATCGAGGCGCTTGGCGAGGTGGCCGAAGCCAAGGGCGTCTGGCTGCATGTGGATGCCTGCGTCGGCGGCTATTTCGCCCCCTTCGCGCGGATGAATGGCGCGCCTGTTCCACCCTTCGATTTTGAGGTTCCAGCAGTGATGTCCATGAGCGCAGACCTGCACAAATATGGCTATGCGGCGAAGGGCGCCTCCACTGTTCTGTTTCGCTCCGGCGACCTCTATGCCCACATGCCATTCGACCTGAAGGGCTGGTCTGGCGCGCCGATGAAAACCCCGACTCTGGCGGGAACGCGCCCCGGCGGGGCCATCGCGGCAGCCTGGGCCGTGATGAACCACCTCGGTGTGGAAGGCTATAAACGCCTGCAGGGCCAGGTCTGTGCCACGCGAGAGCGGGTCGAATCCGGCGTTAAGGCGCTCGGTTTCGAGGTGCTCGGTAATCCAATGCTGGGCCTCATCGCCTTCCGCCATCCAGACCATCACAGCTTCGCGATTTACGGAGAGATCTACCGCCGCGGCTGGTTCACCAGTGTCACCAAGGAACCGCCGAGCCTGCATCTCATGCTGAGCCCGAAGCATTCAGAGGTGATCGACAAATACCTCACCGACCTGGAAGACAGCGTGAAAACGGTCGCTGCCGGAGAGGACGGTCCAAAAGTGGAAGCGCGGTATAGCTAGAGGCGCATTTCCGTTAGGAGTGCGGGTATCAGAGACAAACAAGGGCGTGGTGCTCGTTACATAGATGTCAAACTCGCCTGATAGTGACGGCAGATCGAAGTAAGTGCCCCCCATGAAAGGCTGTCCAGATGACACTCTCCCGTAAGCTTGTTTCCGCTGTACTCCCCGTCGTCTTCGTCCTGGGCGGGTGTGCACAAACGGGTTCAACAACAGCGCCAATTACGAGCAACTCGCAAACGCCTGAAAGCGGACCGACCCACATCATCTTGATGGTATCAGACGGAATTGGCTTTAACGGCTGGCTGGCTGCGGACTACTATCAAGGGCTTGCGGGCGAGCAATCCTACCAGATCGCCCGCCCCGACGGCACGCAGCCGGTCGTTTATGGCATGGCCCACAGCGCATTGAATTTGGTCGATGATCGCGGTCAGATCATTACCCGCGTGGAAGATCGCTCGAAAGCCGTTGGCGCGGTCGAACAGGGCTACGACCCGACCACCCGATGGACTCGGTTTCAGAACACGTTGGTGAATGATTTCCCGCCAAAAAGTGCGCCGTATACCAGCTACACAGACAGCGCTGCGGCTGGCACAGCGTTGATGTCGGGGCATAAGACGGCCAATGGCCGGATCAATACAGATTGGAGCGGCCAGGAGCGCTTTGACACGATCGGCCAGATTGCCATGGAGCGCGGTCTAGCTGCCGGCGCTGTCGCTTCGGTTATGGCGTCCCATGCGACCCCGGCATCAGTCGCAGCGCACAATGTTTCGCGGAACAATTATGCTGAAATCTTCAATGAGATGGTGGCAAGTGAGCTGACTGTGATCATGGGTGGGGGCCATCCCCTCTATGACCATAGCGGCAATCAAGTCACACCTGATAGCGATGACGCTTATCAGTATGTCGGCGGGGCAGAAACCTTGGCCGCCCTTACGGCCGAAGCCGGGTTGAACGGGTTCACCTTCATCGATGCCAAGAGCGATTTCGAGGCGCTCGCGGCAGGTGAGATGAGCGCATCGCGCGTGGTCGGCATCGCCCGCACCGCCTCGACCCTTCAGGCGCGTCGCGAGGGGCTTGGCGCGGCCGCTTCGCTGTCAGGCATGGCGTTCAACGACGACGTGCCTAACCTTGCGACAATGAGCGTTGGGGCGCTCAATGTTCTTGCGAAGGATGAGGACGGCTTCTTCGTCATGATCGAGGGCGGTGCCGTTGATTGGATGGGCCACGCCAACAACATGCCGCGCTTCATCGAAGAGCAGGTGGACTTCAACCTCGCCGTCGACGCAGTTATTGACTGGGTAGAAGCCAATTCCAGCTGGGATGAAACCTTGCTGATCATTACCGCTGATCACGAAACCGGAGGCATTTGGGGCGAAGGAACGTGGACCAATAGCACAGGCGGGCCCGTCGCCGCTTCGATGGACCGGGACGCCGTGGAAGCCGCGCGCTTCAACCCCGCCGAAGACATCTTCAACCGGTTTCTTGCTGTACAGGACCGGGGCGCAGGTAACATGCCGGGTTACCAATTCGCCTCAGGCAACCACACCAATGAGCTCGTTCCGCTATGGGCCATTGGAAAGGGCGCTGACCACTTCGCGAAATTCACCCGCACAGATGTGCGCGCTGGCCAGCTCTGGGGCGAGGCCTATGGCTGGGATGGACGATACGTAGACAATACGAGCGTGTTCCTTGTGATGGAGGACGTCCTGAAAGCTTCGGATTGAATGTGGTTGATCCGAATAAAGAGTGCCAAGCATACGCGTTCACAGATTTGGTCTAAGCGTTTCACGTGGCGTTTTCTTTAGAGGGCGTTCTGGGGGCCGATGCTTCCACGGACGCCCTTGTCACGGGTTCTTTCTTGCGCGCCGCGTTGAGACACGTCAGGCTACTAGAAGAAAGTAGTTCTCGTCGCCATGACGCGTTCTACGCTGTCATTCAGCCCAGGGTGATCGCCAATGACCCAAGCCATTTTCAAAATTTCCCAAGAGCCTAAAGGCGAGACGGTCCCTTCGAACCTGATCCCGAAGTCGAGTTTCACAACCGATGACCAGGAAGAGACGACCACGCCGTTCTACCGAGCTGACGATGGCTCTGTCACGGCTGGTATTTGGGAGTGTGCGCCCTGCAAGGTCGAGATCAGCGCATATCCGGTCGATGAAATGATGACCATCATTTCCGGGTCCTTGACGATTACAAACGCAGACGGCGTCGAAGAAACCTTCGGACCCGGCGAGGTGGTGTTCGCATCGAAAGGTGCGCCGATGACATGGCACATCACTGCGCGGCTCAAAAAGTACTTCATGACATCGGTCTAGGCGCGCTGATCAGGAGGCAAGGACATGGTCAGCCCAATGTTCCGCGAAGCGCTGCTGGACGTTTATCATGGCGAGCAGTTCGGGGAAGCGTTCTTCGAAGCGCTGGTTCCCCACGCCGAGGATGATGAGCAGCGCTACATTCTCGGGTCGCTTCTCCAGTTGGAAACTGAGGGCAAGGCCGTGATGCGACCGGTGCTCACAAAGCTGGGGCTCCCCGTCGATGAGGATCCCGCCTCGCGGCCGCGCGGCGTTAAAAGCGCAGATATGCTGCGCGAGATGCCGTGGTGCGATCAGTTCGAAGCGATGGCGGCCGGCATTAGGGCAAAGGGGCTGCCCCAGTATGAGGAGCTTGCGAGCTTGGTCACCGCGGACGAAGACACCGAGGCCTTTGCACTTGCGACATTCATGGGAGACCACGAGCGCGCCATCTTGGCGGCCTCGGAGAACATTGCTGCGGGGCGTCAGGACCCCGTCGCACCGGTCGTAGAAATCCTGAAGTTCCCTCTGATCAAAGCGCGCACAGTCGCTTAGCCCAGCTTTATCCCAATGCGGGGGGTGTGAGTGGAAAACAGCACCTCACGGGCATCGGTCCGCCGTCAAACTCCAAACACCCGTCCGAAAATATGGTCCACGCGCTTCAGGTGGTACTCCATGTCGAACAGGGCTTCGAGCTCGGCATCTGACAGTTTGGACGTGACCTCCGCATCGGCCTTCAGGTGGTCCAGGAACGCGCCTTCGCCACGCCAGGTCTTCATCGCGTTGCGCTGGACGAGCGTGTAGCCCTCCTCGCGGCTTGCCCCCGCCTCAACGAGGGCGAGCAGGACGCGTTGGCTATTATGCAGCCCACCCATCTTGTCCATATTACCTTGCATGTTCTCCGGATAGACGACGAGGTTCTCGATTACGCCCGCTAGCCTATGCAGGGCGAAATCCAGATGGACCGTCGCGTCCGGCCCGATCCCGCGCTCCACCGACGAATGGGAAATATCCCGTTCGTGCCAGAGCGCCACGTTTTCCATGGCCGGCGTCACGGCAGAGCGCACCAGTCGCGCCAGACCGGTCAGATTTTCTGTCAGGACCGGATTGCGCTTGTGGGGCATGGCCGAGCTACCCTTCTGCCCCGCGGAGAAGTACTCCTCGGCTTCGAGCACTTCCGTGCGTTGTAAATGGCGAATTTCGGTGGCGAGACGCTCGACGCTGGAGGCGATCACGCCGAGCACGGCGAAATACGTGGCGTGGCGATCACGCGGGATAACCTGGGTTGAGACCGGCTCAGGCGTCAGGCCGAGCTTTTCGGCAACATACTCTTCCACGGCAGGATCAATGTTCGCATAGGTGCCCACCGCGCCAGAAAGGGCGCAGGTGGCGATGTCAGCTCGGGCCGATTCGAGGCGGCACTTCGCGCGTTCGAACTCGGCATAATAGCCCGCGAGTTTCACGCCGAATGTGGTCGGTTCGGCATGGATACCATGGCTGCGCCCGATCGTGGGCGTGAGTTTGTGCTCAATGGCGCGGGCTTTCAGCGCGGCCAAGACACGCTCCAATCCGGCCATAAGCAGGTCGCTCGCCCGAGCGAGCTGCACCGCCAGGCACGTGTCGAGCACATCGGAACTGGTCATTCCCTTGTGCAGGTGGCGCGCTTCTTCGCCGACATTCTCCGCCACGCTTGTCAGGAAGGCGATCACATCGTGTTTTACTTCGCGCTCAATCTGGTCAATCCGCGCCACCTCGAATCCGCCCCGCGCCCGAACGGCTGCACTCGTTCCTGCTGGAACTGTGCCGGCGGCTTCCATCGCTTCGCAGGCCAAGGTCTCAATTTCGAGCCAGATCGAATACTTTGACTCCTGGCTCCAGATGGCGGCCATTTCGGGTCGGGTATAGCGAGGAATCATGGGGCAGGGTCTCCGTTGAGCAGAACACGCCATAAGCGCAGCAGAAGGGATCGGCAAAGCCCCAGACTCGTTATTTCACCAAATTGCAAGGCGCGGTTTGTCGCCAGAGTTTCATGATTAACCATATGGTCGTCGGGCCTTAATCGTGATTAACCTTTTTTTGCAGTAGACCCCTAGTGCGCTGTTTCGGGCTGCGATAGTGCGGTTTCCAGTAGCGGTCCGGGGGCTACCGGCGCTGCGCATTGGTCAGGTCTAGGAGGGTCTGCCCAGTGAGCCGATCAGTCTTCACACGGTGTGGAGATCATTCAAGGGGAGTTTTAGGTATGAACAAACTCATGTTCTCTTCAGCAGCAGCGGCCGCGTTCGCTGGTGCTGCTTTCGGTCAGTCGGCAGACATGCCGCCATCCGCAGATCCGGGCGAGTGCTTTGCACGCGTTCTGATCCCCGAAACCACAGAAGTGGTGACGGAGCAGGTGGTTGATCGCCCAGAAGCCACTGAGATCCAGGTGATCCCGGCGACCTTCGAAACCGTGACCGAGCAAGTGCTCGTCAAGGAAGAAACCATTGAGTACCGCACGATCCCGGCGACGTACGAGACGATCACCGAGCAAGTGCTGATCGAACCTGAGAAAACCGAAACAATCGTCGTTCCGGCTCAGTTCGAGACCTACACCGAGCAGGTGCTTGTGCGTCCAGCGTACACCACCTGGAAGCCAGGCGCAGGCCTCTTCGGTCGCGGTGCTGCCGGCACGGGCACGCAGCCAGGTTCGGGCGAAACCCAAGTGGCGACGGGCGAACTGCTCTGCCGCGTTGAAGTTCCTGCTGTCTACGACACCGTGACCCGCACGCGTCTCGTGACGCCTGAGACGACCGAAACCCGCGTGATCCCTGCTCGCTATGAGACGGTGACCAAGCAGGTTGTGGCGACCCCGCCGCAGGTTGTCGAAGAAGTGATCCCTGCGATTTTCGATACGGTTGAAGTCCGCCGTCAGGTCACCGCGCCGCGTGAAGAAGTCATCACGATCCCGGCCACCTTCAAAACCATCGAGAAGCGCGTTGTCACCGGTGGTGGCGGCCTCGAATGGCGTGAAGTCCTGTGCGACACGAACGCATCGCCTGCCAAAATCCGCGAAGTGCAGACCGCACTCACGGCTGCTGGTTACCAGACGCCAACCGATGGTGCCTTCGGCCCAGCGACCCTGCGCTCCATGGAAGCTTTCCAGCGCGCGAACGGTCTGCCAGTTGGCTACCTGACGGTTTCCACCGTTCAGGCGCTTGGCGTGAACCCTTACTAAGGGCTGCGCGTCCAGCTCCCTGAGCTGGATCGATAATTGAAACCCCCGCTGGCGGAAGCTAGCGGGGGTTCTCTTTTGCGCCGTTGGTGCTTTCGGCCCTTTTCAGTTCAGGCCGAAAGCATGGGGATCTTGAGCTTACCCGCCCTTTGTTTCCTCGATGTAGACGTCGACATTCTCTTCCAGAATGGACAGCGGCACAGGGCCATTGGCCAGCACCACGTCATGGAAGTCGCGGATGTCATAGGCTTCGCCAAGTTCCGCTTCTGACTTGGAACGCAAGTCCAGGATCTTGTTCATGCCGATTTTGTAGGCCGTCGCCTGACCCGGCATCACGATGTAGCGATCGATCGCCTTCTGGCTGTCGCCCTCTGGGTTTGGCGTGTTGTCGAGGAGCCACTGGACGGCCTCTTCGCGCGTCCACTGCTTGTCGTGGAGACCGGTGTCCACCACAAGGCGGGCAGCGCGCCAGAGCTCCATCGCCAGGCGCCCAAAGTCTGAATAAGGGTCGTCATAGAAGCCCATTTCCTTCGGGAAGTACTCCGAATAGAGCCCCCAGCCTTCGGAGTAGGCCGTCACGCCGGAGAAGCGACGGAAGCTCGGCACACCTTCCAACTCCTGCTGGATGGCGATCTGCATGTGGTGGCCGGGTGTGCCTTCGTGGAAGGCGAGCGCTTCCATCTGGTAGGTGGGCATGTCCTCCATGCGGTAGAGATTCGCATAATATGTGCCGGGGCGAGACCCATCGGCGCTTGGACGCTGGTAGAACGCCTTACCAGCTGACTGCTCCCGGAAAGGTTCGACCGCTTTCACGATCATGTCGGCCTTGGGGAATCGGTTGAACACTTCCGGCAGGCGGGCTTCCATGCCAGCGATGATCTCTTCGGCTCCAGCGATGTATTCTGCGCGGCCTTCTTCACTATTGGGCAGATAGAACTGCTCATCGGTCCGCATGAACTCGAAGAATTCCTGGAGCGTACCGTCAAAGCCGACCTCGGCCATGATCTCGCGCATTTCGTTGTGAATGCGATCTGTTTCCGCCAGTCCGAGATCGTGGATTTCATCGGCCGTCATGTCGGTTGTCGTGCGCGCTTTGAGGCGGGTTTCATAATAGGCGGCGCCGTCGGGCAACTTCCATACACCGTCGTCAGTGGTCGCCGTTTCTGCGTGGGCTTCCATCGTCTCGATCAGGCGCTCATAGGCCGGGGCCACGACAGTCGTCAGCGCTTCGCGGGCGCTCAACTTGAGGCTCAGACCCGTGGCCGCGGCGATCGTGTCGTTTGCGACGAGGGCATCCACCTTGCCGGCGAAGTCTTCGTAAAGCGGGGAGGGCGTGTCCTGGCCTTCCTGGAATGGAAAGCCCGTGATCACGTTGCGGGCGTCTTTCAGGACATAGTCATAAACAAAGCGCGGCGGCTGGATGCCCTTTTCATAGCTGGCCACTGTGTTGTCGATATAGCCGCCAAGATAGGCATCGACGCC
Source organism: Pseudomonadota bacterium (assembly GCA_039818165.1). Taxonomy (GTDB): domain Bacteria; phylum Pseudomonadota; class Alphaproteobacteria; order Caulobacterales; family Hyphomonadaceae; genus UBA5336. The sequence goes on from JBCBUL010000009.1 coordinate 70,820, forward strand.
TTCGAGTCGCTCAATATACGCCTCGGCGTCTCCAAGGCTGGCGACCCGGTGTTGGTTGATCAAGAAGGCGGGTATGCGGCTCTGGACGCCGAACATCTGGTTGAATGTGTAGCCGTGGTAGCGATAGGGCCAGTCGGCCTCGGCGCGTTCCAGCTGGTACTCAGCAATGCGCCAGGAAAGCTGTGCCTGCTCATCGAGGCTCTCATAGTCGAAAGTTTCCTGCATCTCGGCGACAGTGGCGCGCTGGATTTCAAGCTCTTCAAGTGCCGCATCCATGGAAGGATCGTCCCACTCACCATAGCTATCACCCTTGATGCCCAGATAGGTCTGCGTCATCGGGCTACGTGCAACGGCCTCATCCCATTTGGTTTCAAACCAGGCGTTGATTGCGGCGGTCTGGGCTTCGACTTCGGCCGCGGGAACGGAAGTCTCAGTGATTCCATTTGTCGGAGCGTCGGAGGGGGCGCCGCTGCCACAGGCGCCGAGAAGGAATAGTGCGGCCAGGGCCGTTGCATGTGTTCGCATGGGGACAGTTCACTTTGCAGTTAAAAAACGAGCGGTTAACCACGTAGTGTTAATGGACTTTCGCGTTTGGTTAACCTTTGGGTGCCACTCGGTCAGAGCGATTAACCGTTTGTAGCGGCGCTGCGGCGACGTGCAACCGCATACGCCGGTTCCGAATCGCGACAGTTTATGCGGGCTCGGCCCAGAGTAAGGACACATCCATGGATACGGATAGCCAGATGTCAGACGCCCGCGAGCCGGACGCCGCCGTGGACCAGGCGCCCACACAGGGGCGAGTGGATGTGCTTCAGCTTCTGTTCTGGACCAGCCTTCTGGTCGCCGTGGCCGCGGCCAGTATCGCCATCGCATGGCCGCAGGCCGTGGGGTCGACGGGTCCGATCCTGCTTATCGCTATGGCCGCAGGTGGCATGGTCTTTCTTCTATGGGTCTTGCGCGGCGCTGGTCGCAGGCTGGGCCTGTTTCCCGACAGGGGCATGGCCGCAGCGGCGACAGCGCCCCAGCGTCCCCGTTTTACGTGGATTGAAGCGTTGGATGAGGCTGTCCTCGTTTCAGACCGCGCAGGCACGCCCATCGCCGCAAACCAAACCTATTCTGACCTGGCCGAACTGGCGCTGACCCGTACGGAGGAAGACGAAACAGTGTCCGTGGATCGCCTATTTGGTGCATCCCCGACCGTGTCTGCGCCGGTATTTCGTCTGGGAAAAGCTGCGCGCAACGGACAAGCCCGGCGCGAAATCCTACCACCCATTACCCTCGGGCGCGACGGCGTTCCCGCTCAGTTCGAAGTGGGGGTGTCCCCACTGGCCAAAGGGCGCTGCCTCTGGCGCCTGCGCCGGATTGCTGGCAGCGAAGAGGCCACAGGCGCAGCTGATCTGCGCTCGCTCTATGTCGAAGACGCACCGATGGGATTCTTCGCAGCGCGCCCTGATGGCAACATCACCTATGCGAATGGCTGGCTGCGGGAGCTCTTGGGCCTGCCCGAACAGCTGAGTGAGGTGCGCATCGATGACATCATGCGTCCGGAATTCGTGAAGCTGCTTTCGCGAGACAAAAAGACCGGGCAGCCCGGCCGCGCAGACATCATGATCCGCGGACGCGATGGGGTTGAAGTCCCCGTTCAGGCCATCACCACCTGGTCGGGCAAGGGTGCTTCTGCCCATGGTCGCACGGTTTTGATGCCCAATGCCCACACGTTTGCAGGGGCTGAGGCCCGCCCTCCACGCCCCGATGACAGCGATCCGATGTTTGACGATGCGCCGTTTGGTGCCGTGCGTCTCGATGGAGACTCGGTTGAAAGCGCTGTCATTCTGGACTCCAACCGCGCCCTCATGGGGCTCACGGAAGGCCAGGCCATGCCCGGCGCCCGGTTCGCTGACCTGTTCGAAGCCGAAGACTCGCCCGACGGCCTTGGCGCGAAATTGCTCGAAGCGATCGACAAGCCGATGCCGCTGAAACTGAACGGCCTGCCGGAAACGCGCCATGTGAGTGTGTTTGTGACGCTTGATGCTAAGGGGCGTCCGTCCGTTGCCTACGTCATCGATATGACGGAGCAGAAGGAGCTCGAGCTGCGCCTTGCCCAGGGCGAGAAAATGCAGGCCATCGGCCAACTCGCAGGCGGCGTGGCTCACGATTTCAACAATGTGTTGACCGGCATCATGTTGAACACAGACACTTTGGTCACGCGCCACCCGGTTGGCGATCCGAGCTTCGACAACCTGAAGTCCATCCATGAATTTGCCGTGCGCGCCAGGGATCTGGTGCGCATGCTGCTTGCCTATGCCCGACAGCAGACCTTCAAGTCTGAAGTGCTGAACGTGACAGATTTCCTCGGCGAATTCTCAATTCTGTTGGGTCAGATTCTGGATGAGCGGATCACGCTTGATGTGAAGCATGGGCGCGACTTGCCCCATATCCGCGCCGATAAGAACCAGATCGAAACGGCGATCATCAACCTCGCTGCGAATGCCCGCGATGCCATGCTGGCCGATGGAGCAGGGGGCAGTCTCGCCATCCGAACTTCCACGTCCACAGGTAAGGAAGCCCATGAACTGGGTTTCCACTATGTCGAAGATGGCGAGTATTTGCTGATTGAAGTCGAAGATACGGGCTGCGGCATGCCGCCAGAAGTCATGGACAAGATTTTCCAACCCTTCTTCACGACGAAAGAAGTGGGTGTGGGCACTGGTCTTGGCCTTTCCACCGTGTACGGCATTATCAAACAGTCTGGCGGGTTCATTTGCCCGAAATCGGAAGTCGGCAAAGGCACGACCTTCTTTATCTATCTGCCAGCCCTGAGCGCTGATGAGATCCCGGCCGAAGAGGAAGCACCCCTCGAGGCCGCCGCGAATCTGCGCCCCGTTGATATGTCAGGACGTGGGCGCATTCTCCTCGTTGAGGACGAAGACGGTGTGCGCGGCATTGCAGCTCAACTCCTGGAGTCGCGTGGCTATGAAGTCGAGCAAGCCTGCGATGGCGAAGAAGCCATGGAAATTCTCACCGAAGAGCCCGCCAGCTTCGATCTTGTCATTTCAGACGTGGTCATGCCTGGCATGGACGGCCCGACCCTGATCCGAGAGGCCAAGGAGCTTCTCGGCGATGCGCGCATCATCTTCATCTCAGGCTACGCAGAGCGCGATGTGGCCGGACAGATCGATGAAGACCGCCATGTCTCCTTCCTGCCTAAACCGTTCACCGTGAAGATCCTGGCTGAGCGCGTGAAGAGCGAGCTTGGCGCGCGCAAGGAAAAGCTGGACCAGGAAGCGGCCTAGGAACGTTTGCCTTCATACACGTTGAAAGAGCCCTGCGTTGTCAGGGCTCTTTCATCTTGGACAGGTGAGCAATTCGTCCCTTTTCAGCCCGGGTTCATTTCGCCATGCTTTGTACTGAGTAGGCGAACTTTTTTCTGGGGACGACGAAATGGGACATAAGGTTCGGGCCGTAGTGTACGCGGTGGCTGCAAGCTTGCTTTGGGCGTGTGGCGGCGGGACAGACTCAGGTGCACCTGCGGCAGCTGAAACCAGCGTGGATGAGGTGCCGGCGGGGTGGGAGGCGATTGCGGGAGATTCGCGCCATGGTCTCTCTCGTGGGGACACGCCTGGCGCCGATAAAGTGGTGACCTACTCTGCGGAAGATGTGCCAGGGGCCCATATCGTTGTCGTGCCGATCGAGACACTCGACGCAATGAGTTGGGGCCGATTACAGGCGTCAATAGATGCAGATAGGCGCGATGGCCTCGACCATGCCCTGTCTATTATCGCGATCGATTTCGCAGAGATACGAGGCGGGCGCTCATTGGGGCGTGACTATGCGGCCTGGGGAACGGCGATGGATGAGAGTGGCGACCTCAAATTTGCCACCCGCTATCAGTTCGGTGATACGCCACCGTCCATCGCCGTGCTCAGCGCACCTGAGGCAGTGTTCAGTCAGATTGATGGCAAAGCGCTTATAACCGGCAATATTTGGCCCGCAGGCGCATCAACGTCTGCCCAAGCTGCGCAGTCGAGTGTAGCGACGGAAACAACGCGCCCCCAACCCCGGGCGAACACGGCGGGGGGCGGCTTATCCCAGATCGATGCGGCCCTATCAGGAGGGTGACCGGAACCATTATCCGGATTGGGTGCGCTTAGATGAGGGGCATGTGATTGCAAACACCGATGATCCGGCGTCTCCAAAAATTTCCTTCGACGTTTTGTCCGGTCTTGGCGGGAAGCCCGAGCAAGCCTTGTCCCGTTCCCTTGAAATGAACGGGTATGGAAACACACGCACTAGCTGGACGCCGCTGGAGCAAGTCGAGATCGTCCCCCAGAGGGTTGGAGGCGATATGTATTTGCGGGCAGGGACCGCCCGGATCGGTGGTAGGGAATCGACCGTTTTCGCGGTGCTGAATCAGTTTTCGGGGCAGACCGATATCCAGATCTGGCTCTATTCTGCTCCCGACGATGTTTATCGTGATTGGGGAGGCGTTATGTCGATGTTGGAGCTGAACGGCATCCTCAATCAGGCCGCGATTCCGCAAGGCGAGCATGCCCGCATTGCTTCAGCAGGTGTTGCGAAACAGGTCGAGTTCTATGAGCAGGCCTACACCCTGCGGATCCAGTCCATCATCAATGGGATCATGATGACTCAAGCTCAAACGACGCTGATGATGGGGGAGTTGAATTATGACCTGTTATTCGGTGAGGACTTCACAGGCATGATTGCGGACTAGGTCTTTGCGCTTGCGCGGGCCCGCTCGGCGCGCCACCCTGTGGAAAACTGAGGGAAGCGCCCCATGAAGGGCCTGATTTACCGCGACGCGTTCGACATAGAGTATGCCGAAACGCCTGATCCGGCGCCAGAAGACACCCGCTCTGCCATCGTCAAAGTGTCCGCCTGCGCCATTTGCGGCTCGGACCTGCACATCTATCAGGGGCATGGATTTTCAGACGAGCCCGGATTTTGCGTCGGCCATGAGGCGGTCGGGGAAGTGGTTGAGACAGGCTCGGCGGCAACCCGTTTCAAGTCCGGCGACCGCGTGATGATCTCTGCCGCTGTGGGCTGTGGCCAGTGCGCGCCTTGCTTTGCCGGAAATGTGTCAGGCTGCGAGACAGGTCTGGCGCGCTGCTATGGTCTCAATCACAGGCTCCAGGGTGTGCAGGCCGACTATGCCATGGTGCCGGTGGCGGATTTTGGACTCGCAAAGATCCCGGACGGCCTGACCGAAGACCAGGCACTGATGCTCACGGACAATCTCCCTACCGCCTGGTTTGGTTTGAAACAGGCCGAGATCCAGCCCGGAGATACCGTCGCCGTGGTCGGCTGTGGCCCCATTGGTCTGATGGCCGTGGAAGGGGCGTTTGTTATGGGCGCCGCGAAGGTGTTTGCCATTGATCTGGTGGCCGAACGCCGGGCCATGGCGGAGGACCTTGGCGCCACCGCGTTCGACGCCGCTGAGGCGAAAGCAGAGATCGCCGAGGCAACGGGCGGGCGCATGGTCGATCGCGTGGTCGAATGCGTCGGCGCCGACCCGGCCATTCAGCTCGCCATCGCCCTTGCGCGCCAGACCGGAACGGTCTCTTGCATCGGCGTGAACCAGTCCATGGAGTTCAAGTTTCCCATGGCGCTGGCCTTCATGAAATCCTTGACGTTTCGCACGGGGCTCTGCTCGGTGCCAGCCATGTGGCCGGAGCTCATACCGCTGGTTCAGACTGGGAAGTTGAAGCCCGAGGCCATGATTTCCCACCATATGGACCTCAGCGAGGGCGCAGACGCCTATCGCCGCTTCAACGCCCGCGAAGACGGCGCCATGAAAATGGTGCTGCGGCCGTGAGAACAATTTTGCCCCGGTTCGAAGAAGGCCTGATCTCGTGAGAAGCATTCGTCTATCTGGCTTGCTGTTTTTCCTGGCACTGTGTGGTTGCGCAGCGGGCAGCGCCGCTGACGACCGGTTTGGCGACCGCGTACCCGTGGACGCTGCCATTGAGGACACTGTCGCGAGCGGCGCGTTTCCCTTTCTTTATGTGCGCGTGGAGGACCTAGAGGGCGAGGTGGTTTACGAGCACAGCGCCACAAACCCTTACTTCACGGATCGCGCGCCGGACGGTGACACTTGGTTGCGCCTCTGGTCCATGAGCAAGAGTGCCACCATCGCGACCATTCTCGACCTTGAGGAGGATGGCATTCTGCGCCGGACCGACCCGGTCACCAACTATATTCCAGAATTTGCAGGCCTTACCGTGCTGAGCGACGACGCCAACGCGTCCTCATGCGAAATCGGCCGGGCTGCTCCTGCCAGGGCCATCACGATTGAAGACCTGCTGAACCACAATGATGGCTTCTACTATCCGTTCACAGGGTATGCGTGTTTGGACACTGCCATGCGCGAGGCGCGCCTGCCCGAGGCGCTGTCTTCAGATGGCCTGATCAACAGGATCGCGGCTTTGCCTTTGCACCCGGACGGGATCGGGGCGCACCATTACGGGATTGGCACAACGGTGTTGGGATTGGTTGCCGAACGCGCCACGGGCTTGGGCTTCGACGAAATTGTTCGCCAGCGCATCACGGCCCCGTTGCGCATCTCCGACACATTGCGATATTCCTTGCCTGACAGCGTTCAGACGTATCCGCGCGTGACAGGGGCCAACGGCCAGCTGCGCCTTGCGGAAACTGGCGATCTGGACATTTTTGGCGGACCTGTTCCGCAATATGGACCGGACAGAGGCATCTCGCTGGGCGGCGAAGGCATGGTCGGCACGACGCTTGGCTTTGCCAAATTCCTTCGGATGATGGGTAATGTGGGAGAGCTCGACGGGGTGCGCATACTGGAGCCGGACACGGTTCGCGACTGGTATGCGCCCAAGACCCAGCTCGACAGCGTCTACGGTAAGAATGGTTTCAACATCTGGGTGACCAGCGGCAGGTTCGATAATCTGCCGAACCAGAAGCCGGGACTGCTGGTCGGTGGCGGCTATGAAGGCACCGCCTTTTGGATCGATATGGACGCCGGATACGTCGGATTGATCATGTCGCAGGTGCATATGCCCGCCACCGGGGGGCGAGATGAAGTTTCTCGCATCCGTGGCCTCATTTATGAGCATGTCCTGGAACCCGGTGTGATCCACTGACGAGGCTCAGGATCGCGTTCACCACCGATCCACGCCGGCTCTGTAAACGTAGTGAGGCCATGAACTGGTTTCGCTGCTTTGCCCTTGTCGTTGTTGTCTCGATGTTTTGGAGTCTGCCCATGTCGGCCTCTGCCGCACCCGGAACGTGCCGTATGGTCGCCGATTTGACCAAGGCAGACGAAGTCGCCGAGTGGGCCGCCGTCAATGACGGCGTGATGGGCGGGCGCTCCAGTGGAGGGCCGCGTTACTCGGCTGCGGGCCTGGTGTTCGAAGGGGTGATCAACACGAATGGCGGTGGGTTTTCGTCGGTGCGGCGCGGCCTCGCGCCCGGCAGCCTTTCCGGTAGCGATGGCATCATGGTCCGCGTTAAAACTGATGGTCGGGCCTATAGGCTGACCATCCGCACGGCAGAGCGCTTTCGTGGGCGCACCGTGGCCTACACCGCAGGCATAAGGGCTGGCGACGGCGAAGACTGGGCCGAAGTCTTTGTTCCGTATGACCAGTTCCAGACTTCAGTATTCGGCCGCGCTGTGCTCGCTGCCCCGCTAGACCCGGCCACGGCCTGGTCGATCGGTTTCATCCTTGGAGATGGCCGTGATGGTTCGTTTGCCATGCAGGCCGAATGGATCAAGGCCTGCATGACGGGAGAAAGCAGCGCCTAGACCGTGCGCTTGGCTTTGTCCTTATTGTTGGTGGCTTCGATCGCAGCGCGAGCCGCGGTCCATTGCTCATCGCCCCAGGCCGAAAGCATGGCGAAATTGCCACCCGACGCATTGTACATGGCGCCATCGATCGCGATGGTCTGGCCGTTGATGTAGTCTGCGCCTGGCGCCATCAGCAGAACGGCGAGGTTCACCAGTTCGTGCATCTCGCCGATCCGGCCCATGGGGTTCTCCACGCCGCGACCCTGGCCCATCTCGTCGGTGGAACTGGCCTGGGGCGCGAGCCTCTTGGTCATCCCCTCGGTCGGGAAGGGGCCCGGCGCAATGGCATTGAAGCGTAATCCTTTCGGCCCCCACTCCACGGCTAGTGATTGTGTCATGACGTTCACGCCCGCCTTGGACATGGCGCTGGGCACAACGAAGGGACCGCCATTCCAGACCCATGTGGTGAGGATGGAACAGACACTTCCCTTCAGGCCCTCGCGGATCCACCGCGTTCCAATGTCGTGAGTCATGTAGAATGTGCCGCGAAAGACGATGTTCGAGATGGCATCAAACCCGCGGATCGAGAGGTCTTCCGTGCGGGAGATGAAGTTTCCGGCGGCGTTGTTTACGAGTCCGGTCAACGGGCCATGCTTCGACCAGATCTCATCATTCATATCTGTGATTGCTTCAGCCACGCGAATATCGCAGGCATGGGGCACAACCGTGCCACCATGGCGATCCATCAATTCCTTGGCGGTCTCTTCGCAGACCCCGCCGCGCCGCCCGCAAATATGGACTTCAGCACCGAGTTTCAGGAAACCTTCGGCCATCTCCTTTCCGAGCCCTGTGCCCCCGCCCGTCACGAGCACGCGTTCACCGGCCATGAGGCCGTCGCGAAACATCAGTTTTGACATGTCCATTGTTGCATTCTCCTCCCATTCATCAATGTCGAGGGATAAGCTAGGTCGATCCAGCATGGAGGCCCAGAATGAAAACGCTTGCCCTTATCGCCATTTCGCTCGGACTGGCGGCCGGTGCCCATGCCGATGGCAAGGACGTCTTCGGCATCTGGCTGACCGAGGCTGGTTCAGCCAAGCTGGAAATCTCCGACTGCGGAGACGGGAGCCCCTGCGGCCGCGTTGTGTGGATGGACCCGGCAGCGATGCGACCGGGCCTGACGCCCGAGACGGCAACCGATGAAAACAATCCCGACCCGGCCCTGCGGGACACGCCAGTCCTGGGCCTACTCATGCTGTCTGATTTCGATGCGCGCCGACGCGACTGGCGCGGTGGAAAAATCTACGACCCTGAGAGTGGTCGCACCTATGGCTCCCGGCTGAAAAAGCTGGAAGACGGCACGCTCCAGGTAAAGGGCTGTATTGGCCCGATTTGCCAGACCCAGGTCTGGACGGCATCGGTCTTGGACTAACCCATAATAAAGGCGTTCAGTTTGTTGCCATCGGGATCACGGAAATAGGCGGCATAGAACCCATCTTCGCCGCGCGGACCCGGTGCGCCCTCGTCGCTCCCGCCATTTGCCAGCGCAAGATCATAGAGCTTCTGAACTTGTGCCTTATCGGCCGCCTGCAAGGCCACCATAACACCGTTTCCGACACTGGCAGGCTGGCCATCAAAGGGTTTGGTCAGACCTATGCCGGCACCGCCATCCGGGGTGCCCCAGGCGATAAAACCATCAAACTCCATCATGCGGCCAACGCCCAACTCGCCGCAAATCGCATCGTAGAACTTCGCGCCTCGTTCCAAATTCGAAGTGCCCAGGGTCACATAGCCAATCATCACGGTCTCCTCGCTTGCATTGGGAACAATGCAGGAACGACTGGTGCGAGTCGAGTCGAAACTAGCGCCGGAAGGGCAGGGTGATCACCCGCCAAAGCACCCAAAATGGTGCGACGATTCCAGCGCCATAAAGCGCGGGTTGCCAGAAATTCCGAGCGGCCCAAACCGCGCCCGCCCAAGCCTGGCGAGCTGCTTCGCTTGCAGCGGCCGCGGCATTCTCCTGGGCGGCGCGTTCAGCTTCCTGCCACATCATCACACCGCCGCCGATGAGCACGCACAGAACCAAGAGCTTGAGGCCGCCCCAGAGCGACACGCCAAACAGGCGCAGCAGGATGTGGCGCTTCGGTGGCTTTTCTTTCTTTCGGCGTTTTGGTTGCGGGGCTGGCTCGGCTGTCTCCGGCTCTTCCACAACGACGGCCTGTATCACCTCCGGCTCGGTCTCGGCCGGCACAACCTCTGTGCTTGCCGAAGCCGCACCGGGCCGCGTTAGGACCCACCCTCCGGGAAGTTTCAAAGCCATGGCGCCTGTTTACCGCGAATGAGCCGTAGCGGAAGCCTTGCGCTGCAGGGCTTACTCGGCGGCTTTCTGAACCATCGTCGTGTGTGGATAGGGAATTGAAATGCCCTGGGCGTCGAATTGTTCTTTCACCTGCTTCAAGACATCGAACTTCACGTCCCAGTAATCGGCCGCCTGGACCCAGCTTCGTGTGGTGATGTCGACGGAACTGGCTCCGAGATTGGTCACGCGCACAAACGGCTCCGGCGTCTTCTCGATGCGCGGGTCCGCGTTCAGAATGGCCTCGATGATCGAGATTGCCTTGTCCATATTGTCCCCATAATCGATGCCGAAATCGATATCGACGCGGCGCCTTGCATAGCCGGAATAGTTCTTGATGATGCCATCAATGGTCTGGCTGTTCGGTATCAGGATCTGGACATTATCGACAGTCGCCAAGACCGTGCGGAACAGGTTGATGTCCTTCACGCTGCCCGCAACTCCGGCCGCCTCGATATAGTCTCCGAGCTTGTAGGGGCGGAACATGATGATCATGACGCCAGCGGCGATGTTGCCCAACGCGCCCTGCAGCGACAGGCCGATGGCCAGGGTCAGCGCGCCGAGGATGGCCACGAAGCTTGTCGCCTGGACCCCGAAGACCTGAAGCGCGGCAATGAAGACCGCCGCCGTGATCGCCCAGCGCACGAGCGAGGCAAAGAAATTGCCCAGCGTGTCGTCAATTGTTTCGTATTTCAGGGCCTGCTTGCGCACCATTCCTGCCAGCCACGCGGCGATGCGAAGGCCGATGATGATGACGACAAGCGCGCCGAGCGCTTTCAGCCCCCAGGCGATGATATCGCCCTGATACGTGTTCCAGAGCGCTACGGGGTCGAGGAGGCTGACCGCTTCGCTGGCTGCGTCTGTGCCAGCGGGTCCGGCTGCCGTTGTCATAAGGGATTCCAGCATGGAGCATTCCTTTGGAATTGAGTCGTTAACTCAATACTACGCTTACGCGATTACGCCTTTTTGTCAGGGTCCGATGGGACGATGGTTTTCTGTGGTGCAACGTCAGACCAGGGGCGCGAGTATTCGACCTGCTGCGGGAAGGGGATCGTGATCCCGGCTGCGTCGAATGCCGATTTCACAGCGATGAGGCAGTCTGATTTGAAATCCAGAACGTCGGCCCGCGCACACCAGGGCCGCACTCGGAGTGTGACAGAGGACGCGCCGAACTCGTGTACACCCGTCCAGATGTCCGATGAACGCCGACATCTGGGAAGGACAGAGATTGCATCCCGGATCACCTCCATGGCTTCCATCGGGTCATCTTCGTAGGCGATGTCGAAAAACAGGTTCAGGCGGCGCTCGGAGAAGCGCGAAAAGTTCGTGATCGGATCTGACCAGGCTTTGTCGTTCGGCAGGATGACGGCGCGGTTGTCCACCGGTTTCAGGGTGAGATGGAACGGCGTGATGTCCATGATTTCGCCCTCCTTGCCAGCAATTTCTACCCAGTCGCCGATGCGAAACGGACGGAACACCGCAATCAGAACGCCTGCGGCGACCGCACGCAGCGTGTCCTGAAGGGCCAGGGCGATGGCCAGGCCAGCCGCACCGACCACCGCAATCAGGGTGCCGGGATTGAATCCAACCGCTTGCAAGGCGAGGATTATGGAGAGGACAATAATGACGTAGCGCCCGATAGAGGCGCCAAGCCTGAAAAGCGTGTCGTCGGTATTTTGATGACTTCTGGCGCGCTCGCCAAATCCGCGTATCGAAACCGCAAGCCAGCGTGCGATCGCCAAGCCTGCAAACAGGATGACCAATGCGGTCAGAATGCCACCGGCATTCTCGCTCAGGAAAGGCAGGAGATTGATCCCGAACGGCGCGAGCACGAGCGGAGAACCGATCAGAAGCACCAGAAACTGTGCGAGTGATCCACCAAGGTCCCAGGTCGAGCCGTCAAACACCTCTTCGGCTTTCATACGCCGACGGCCAACGGCTTTGATGATTGCCTTGATGCATGCTGACAGCACCCAGATCAGCAAGCCGACAAGAACGGCCTCAAGCGTGCTCATCATGGCGGGCCAGGCGACCGCCAACCAATTAGGAGCGCCTTGCGGAACAGGAATCAGGTCGATCATACCTTACGGTCTAGCCCGCGCGCCCGTCGCACCCAAGCGGAGCCTGCGAATGAGCACAAAAGTCGCCAGGAGGCTGGTCAGAACTGCAGGGACGTGAAGTTCGACATTGATCCACAGATTGAGGATCACGCCCAGAATGCCCCATGCAAATGCGATCACGAAATAGGGGCTGGCGGTGATCTTTGAAAACGCAAATTGCGCGCACCCCACGGCGATCAGGAGCGTGAAGCCGAGCATCCACCATTCCGCGTCGGTGTTAGCGATGCCAAACAGGGTGCGGACAAGCTCGCTGGTCGAGAGCGCGAGAGCCAATGTCATCCAGCCCGCCAGCATGCCCGTCGCCACATCGCTGACCCAGCGGCCTGGGCTGCCGCCCGTACCCCGTGTTTCGTCGAACCGGCGCGCGGCGACATAGGCAGAGATGAACATGGCAACAAGAACAAGGTGGCCCAGAACGTCGCTCGTCTGACCCTGGCGCAGCAACATCCAGATGATCGACGCGACGCCCGCCGACGCAAGCGGCGGGGCGATGCGTGCGATCACATGGTCTCGGCTGAACTGAGCCCAAAGTGCGGTGCCAAGATAAGCTGAAAAGATAATGCTCCAGATGGCGAAAAAGGCGCCTGGCGGGGTTTCGGGCGCCCGCATCATGGATTCGGTTGCAGTGTCTGCGATGTCGCTGCCAACGCCGAAGCGGGGCAGGGTGGGCACCAGAAACTGAACAATGCCAATGGGCAAAAGTGCCCGCTGCACAAGGGAGATCGGCGGCTTGTCCATAGTGGGCACGTCTCCGGGTTGCGGGTTTGCCATTCGCACTTTCATTTGCGCGCGGTCGCCGCTATATCAATGCCATTGTTAGGATAATTCCCTCCAATTGCCCTGACCGCCCGGTACGAAAGTGCCGGGCGGCGGCGCATCTGGCGGTGAGACCAGGAGGTCCCCATGGCCGAAATTCTGATGCCGAAAGCCACCGCAGTCTGGCTGATCGACAATACAACCCTGTCATTTGACCAGATTGCTGCGTTTTGCGGACTGCACCATCTCGAAGTCAAAGGCATTGCCGATGGCGATGTTGCGGAGAACATGCGCGGTGTCGATCCAATCGCGGGCGGAACGCTGACGCGCGAGGAAATCCGCAAGGGCGAAGCTGATGGCGACTATCGCTTGCGCGCGCAAGCCTCGAAGATCGCCCATATTCCCCAGCCAAAACGCAAAGGCGCGCGGTACACCCCGGTCACGCGGCGGGCCGATAAACCAAACGCGATTGCGTGGTTCATCCGTAACCACCCGGAAGTCACCGATCCGCAAATCTCGAAACTGATCGGCACGACGAAGGCGACGATCACCAAAGTGCGGGATCGCACCCACTGGGACAGCGCGAATATCAAACCCGTCGATCCGGTGACCCTGGGCCTTTGTAGCCAGATCGAGCTGGACGAGATCATTGCCGGAGCCGCAGACAAGCGCCGGAAAATTGATGCTGAGCGAGCCGAGAACGAAGAAGGCCCTGGACTGAAGCCGATCGAAGAAGCGCCTGCGGCGAGCGAGGAAGACGCTTCATCTTCCAGCGACCTTTCAGCAGACGATGTTTTCCGGGATTTCACCGGTTAATGGCCTTTGGGGCATGGCGACCGCTTGACCCTCGCCCCGGTGCCCCTCACCTAAGACGAAGACACGTAGAAAAGAGCGCATACGACATGAACCGTCTTGACGATGACGAACCTAACGCCGCCCAAGGCGAACCGAACTCTTTCCTTGAAGAGGCGCTTTTCAATGCCCGCACGATTTTGCTGACCGGCGGCATTGACGACAAACAGGCCCGCCGGGTTTGCGAACGGCTCCTCGCGCTGTCTTCGGAAAGCGACAAGCCCATCCTGCTGGTGCTGTCGTCGCCGGGCGGCCACGTGGAAAGTGGCGACATGATCCACGACATGATCAAGTTTGTGCCGGCGCCGGTGAAAATCCTCGGCACGGGCTGGTGTGCTTCGGCCGGCGCGCTGATCTACTCCGCGGCGAAGAAAGAAAACCGTTACGCCCTGCCGAATACGCGCTTCCTGCTCCATGAACCCCGTGGTGGGGTGGGTGGTCAGGCCACCGATGTCGAAATCCAGGCGCGCGAGATCATCAAGATGCGCGAACGTCTCAACAAGATCTTTGCGGAGGCCACGGGCCAGAAGCTAGAGAAGATCAAGGAAGACACCGACCGCGATTTCTGGATGAGTGCGGAAGAGGCTGTAAAATACGGTCTTGTGGGCAAGATTGTGCGCCACCGCAGTGAGATCAGCTAGGTTGCTGATTCATAAGCTTTTACAGACGGGTAAGACTTAGACTGCAAAACAGGCGTTAACCAAGGGACGCCTGTTTGTAATGCCTACGCGTATAGAAACCCTCATTGCGGAGATCGCTCCGCTTTTGCCGTCGCAAAACGTCGGCGAAGTCTATGATTGGTTTCTGATTCATAGCGAGCGCGTGGCGATGCCTGTCGTGTTCGAGCGGACCGTTGTCGGGGTCCTCACGCGCGTCGCCGTCATGGAACAGGCGGCGAAGCTCACCGAGCCTTCCACATCGAAGCAATCGATCATGCCGCTGGTTGAGGAAGACTATGCCAGTGCCAAAGTGGGGCAGCCGCTCGGCGAAGTCGCCCATCATCTTGCTGCTGATGGCGCAAAAGGCTTCCAGCACGGCGTGATCGTACGACAGGCAGGCGCTTACTATGGCTATGTCACGGCCACATCGCTGACCGTCGCCCTGAGCGCGGAAAACACCCGGCGTGCGCACCAAATGCGGTCGGCTTCCGAAAAGCTGAAGACAATGGGGCGCCAACTCGCTCGCGAGCGGCGCGATGGCGGATTGTCTTTGGCGCGACTTGGCCATGAGGTCCGCACGCCGCTGACCGCCATGCTTGGTCACACTGAGCGGTTGTTGCGCAAGGATCTCGTACCTGAAGCGCGCCAGAGCCTCGATGTCATCGCCCGCTCCACGGAGTCCCTGGCAGATCTTGTATCCCGTTCTGTCGAGGCAGGTCAGTTGAGGTCCGGCGATATCGTTCCGAAAATCGCTCCCTTTGCAACGTCCCAATTGGCCCAGGACCTTGCGGCCTTGTGGCAGCCCCGGGCTGAGGAAAAAGGGCTTGCGTTTGATGTCTCAGTGTCCAGCGCACTGCCAACGCGCCTTGAAGGCGATGCAGTCCGCATCCAGCAAATACTGGGCAATCTGATTTCAAACGCCATCAAGTATACCGAATCTGGCGCGGTCCACTTCTCCCTAGATGGTTTAGCGCGCGAGGAGGGTCAGGTGGCCTTCTCCGCCTGCGTAGCTGATACGGGTCGCGGCATTTCTGAGACGGAGCGCGAGCGCTTGTTTAAACCGTTCCAGCGGCTCCAGTCTGCGGGGGGGGAACAGGGGGTTGGCCTGGGACTCAGTATTTCTCTCGGGCTCGCACGTGCCATGGGGGGCGACCTGACATATTGCGATGCCGCAGAGGGGGGCAGCGTCTTCAGGCTTGCTTTGGCCTTGCGCCGTGCAGGGCCGCGCCTCGCGACTGAAGGGGTGCCGAAGACCGCAAGACCGACCCGTTCGGCTTTCAAACTCGGCGATATCCTCCTTGTGGAAGACCATGCGGCAAGCCAGGCACTGATAGAGAGCACACTTGGCAATGCAGGGTGGCGAGTCGATACGGTGGCAACACTGGCCCAGGCGCGTCGCCGCATCGATCACAAACCCTATCAGGCTATTCTCTGTGACTATTTCCTGCGCGATGGGCAGGGCGATGTGCTGATCAAAATGCTGCGTGGTCATCCAGGGCCCAACTCGGAAACACTCTGTCTCGCTGTAACGGCAGACTCCAGCGAGGCACGGAAGCGCCACTGTTTGGCGGCGGGCTTTGCAGGCGTGATTGCGAAACCCATTCGAGGACCCGAACTGATCACGACCCTAGCAGATTTCATCTCGGCGGCTGAGCAATCCGCCGCTGAGGATAGTGCGGCCCTTCTGGCCTGACTTGTTCTCGCTTTCAACGAACGTTCACCCCGAACGATACGTTGACATCTTGGCCTTTGATTGACGGCCCTCGACAAAAGTTGACGCATGTGTCATCTTTTTGCGCGAGGAGTTGATCCATGGTTTCGATAATCAAAGCTGTCTTTTATCTAGGGCCGCTCCTGTTCGGGCTCGGCTTTATCGCGCCATTGGTCGCTCAGTCGATTTCGGCGATGGGGATCGCACCGCCGTTTGGCCTTTCACCCCTGATGGTCGGACTGATTACGGGTGCGGGCTACGGAGCACTAGCGCAGGTCCGGGGGAGGTGGATTTGAGCAAACGGGATCTCTCCGGAATGAACGCTGCGGAGCTTATGCGCGCTGAGCGGGAGGTGGCCGCTCGGCATGTGGGAAAATTCCCGTACTTTGCCGTCGTCTGGGCTTTCGCAAATCTGGCAGTCTGGCTTGCCCTTTGGCCGCTTGTGTTTTTCGCGGGCTTTCCACTGTGGCTTGCCTTCCTGATTGCGACGGTGAACATCACGTTGTCCTATTTGCCGAGCCACGAAGCCCAGCATGACATTATTGCGCGTCCGGGCACATCGCTGCGGTGGCTGAACCAGATGGTGGGGCACCTCTCCACGCTACCCTTAGTCCTGCCTTATCGCGTGGCGACGCTCACCCATATGGAGCATCATAAACACACCAATCACCACGAGCTGGACCCGGATATCTCCGTTGCGGCGCCGGGCCCTCTAAGCGCCATCTGGGTGTCGATCGTTAACCGACAGCCTCGTGCGAAAGGCGGCTTCAACGCCTATGGCGAGGCACTGATACGCCTTGGACGACCTGACGTTATTCTCGATGGAGTCGTCTACAATCTCGTATTCTACGGTGTCTTGTTCGCCCTGGCATGGAGCGGTTTTTCGATCGAGGCGGCGCTGCTCTGGTGGCTGCCGCGCCATATCGCGCTGACTTACATCCAGTACTATCTTAGCTGGGCGCCGCATCATCCGGGGCTCACCGTCGGTCGCTATCGAGACACGCGCAGTTTCCGCTCGATCCTCGGGAATATCGGATCTCTGGGTATGCAGTACCACGTGGTGCATCACCTCCACCCGCGCATCCCGCTCTACCGCACGCCGATGGCATACTGGGAGATGAAACCCATCCTCGAAGCGCGCGGCTGCGATGTGGATGCTTTGTAGCTAGTCCTCGATCCGGAGCGAGCTGGATGCGCCCCTTTACGGGCTTCGATAAAAATCAGACATAGAAAAAGAGCAGGGCGATTAGCGTCAGTCCTGAAAGCATCACCGCGTATGGGGAGCCAAATGGCCCAGGCAAAATTCGACATTCAGCCCTTGTTTGCGACACCATTTATGCGCGCAGATATTAGTGCTGCGATTACGCCAGATCAGGTCGAGCATGTCCGAAATTTGAAAATGGTTCGCAATCGGGACAATCTGATCTCCGAGGACCTCTACATTTTCAGACATCCGGAGTTAGCGAACCTCGCCACAGCCGTTCAGGACGCACTCGACATTTACGCGCGTGATGTCATGGGGATCGACCAAAGGATCATCGTCACGCAGTCTTGGGGGCTGATGAATCCACCTGGCATTGGGATGCATTCCCATTCCCACTCGAATTCAATCATTTCCGGTTCTGTTTATTATGATGAGTTGCCGGAACCGGTTAGCCGTGTGTTCTTTGATCGGCGCACAATGTACCAACAGATCGAGTTGATTCCCGTCGCTGAGCGGCGAAATCTCTACAATTCGCCGACAAATACTGTGACGCCGCGTCAGGGTGAAGTGCTCATGTTTCCATCCGATATCAATCATCAGATTGAGGCCAACGGGTCAGATGCGCCAAGGCGGGCGATTGCTTTCAACAGCTTTGTTAAGGGCACGATCGGTGACTATCGCGATGTTTCGCAACTCACAGTTTGAGTAGAAACCCGCCAAAATCAGTTTCCTTACAGTGACATGCTCTTGTCATTCACCGGCGCTAAAGTCTCAATGGGGTTTTAAGCGGAGCTCATGCAGCGCATGACGCAGCAATTGACGGGGTGAACAATGATGATGCTATTGGGCTCGCTGACGCGGGCGTCTACGAAATTGGTGCTCAGCTTTGTGTTGGTCATCGTGATCATGGTGCTGAGTTTTGCCTTCGCGCCGGGCATGATCCGGGGTCTTCAGGACTGGATCGAGGCGCTGAACGAAATCTTGCGTACGCCGCCTCTGCTCAATGACCAGGGCCTGATCCTCTATCGCACGCTGGTGAACGAGAACACGATCTTCGGCATCCTGCTCACCCTCATGGCGCGCGCCATTATTGAAGTGTGTGCTTTCGCTTTTGGGCAAGGAATGAAGGCTGCGCGGGGCAAGCCCGAAACCGCCTAGGTTCTCTGTAGCGCCACAACTTCGCGGTCGAGGGCCTGAAGGAAATTGGCGCGGTCCGCCTTTGTGAACGGCGGCGGGCCGCCGGTCAGGCCGCCGACGACCGTGTCGCGTAGATCCGCCTTGATCGCCCGTGTCGCAATGGCGCTGCCAATGGAGTTTGCGGTGAACGGCTTGCCATTGGGCGCGAGGACGCGTGCACCGGCTTTGAGGCACCGTTCGGCCGACAGAATGTCCGCGGTCACGACGATTGAGCGGTCATCGGCGTGCTCCGCAATCCAGTCATCGGCCGCATCAAAGCCGTCTGAGACAACAATCAGTTTTACCGTTTCGCTCACCGGCACCCGGATGAAGCTGTTTGAGACCACCCGTACGTCTAGCTCGCATCGCCGCGCCACGCGGTAGCATTCGTCTTTTACTGGGCAGGCGTCGGCATCGATGAGGAGGGTGATGGGTGCAGTCATGGTGCGCGGGTTGCCCAATCGAGCGCGTCTTCCAACCTGTCATCTCCCCAGAAGAGTTCATCGCCGACCGTGAAACTCGGCGCGCCATAGATACCCGCATCGATCGCCGCGTCGGTGTTTTCGCGAAGATGTGCTTTCTGGGCGTTGGCGTGCGCCATCTTGAGATAAACGTGTGCCACTCCGCCCGCTGCTTCGATGCAGGCGCCTATAATGTCTGGGTTGGCAATGTCGTGTCCTTCAACGAATTGGGCTTGGTACACCCGCTTTACGTAGTCTTTGCCCCAGGGTTCATGCAGCGCGCCAAGGGCTGTGCGTGCGGCTAGCAGGCCGTTTTGAGGGAATGACCGTGTATCGCCATCGGACGGACGTTTGAACGCGATGCCATATTTATCTGCTCGTCGTTCCATATCCCGCCACATATTCTTCCCTTTGGCGGGATAGATCGCGA
>JBCBUL010000010.1:0-89828 GCA_039818165.1 Pseudomonadota bacterium
ATGATGGGTCTCCTCTCTTTGGATGAGGAAACCGTGTCAGAACGTCATCGCCATGGATGCAGGCTACAACTCGCTGGCGCCGTTCAACCGCGCTTTCAAAGCCTCAGAAGGCGTCACACCCAGCGAGTATCGCGCGCGCGTTCTCGGCGCGCGGATGAGCGATCCCGAAAAAAGCAGATCAATTTCGAAATTGCCTGCCATTATTGTGATTTGCGCAGCCCCGGCGCTGACGTTCTGACACGGTTTCCTCATCCAAAGAGAGGAGACCCATCATGGAAATCGCATCGCTACTGCCGGAAATGATGCCCAAAGTCCTAGACAGTATCGAGTTTGAGACAAAACGATACCTGATGGGGACGTTGGCTACACTGGTGGGCCTGTGGTTCATCGTCAGCCACTTCATCAAGGGACGGAAGATCCGCAAGGCCTCGCCGCGGCGCCGCCAGCTCCAGCAAATCGCCATGGAGTTGAAGAACTCGGCCAAGACGGTCGTCGTCTTCGCGGCAATGAATACCGTGCTGTTCAATGGGCCCATCGCCAGCATGTTCCAGATCTATAAGGGCGACGCGAGCACGATCTCTGGACAGATCTATTTCTGGCTGTCCGTACCCCTCTACATTGTCCTGCATGACGCGTACTTCTACTGGACCCATCGGGCCATGCATCACCGGTCGCTCTACCGCTATTTCCACATGACCCACCACCGCAGCCACAACCCGACACCCTTCACGGCCTACAATTTCGCCCCGCTGGAAGCCGTGGTGAATTTCAGCTTCCTGCCGACGGCCGTGCTGCTCATTCCGATCCACAATGATGCCATCTACATCGTCATGACCATCATGATCTTCAAAAACGCGTCGAGCCATGCCGGATATGAGATCATGCCGCGCAGTTGGGCGAAGCTGCCTGTGCTGGGATGGCTCACCACGGTGACCCACCACGACATGCACCACGAGCGCGGTTCGGCCAATTTCGGCTTCTATTTCACCTGGTGGGACAATTGGATGGGCACTGAGCACGCCGATTATCATGAGCGACTGGAGCGCCAACTGGCCCGTGACATGGAGATGAAGGCCGCGCGCAAGGCCGGCCAGCCTCCCGTGGCCGCGGAGTAGACGCCTCCCGGCTTGACGCGGGCGCGGTTCACGCCGAAGCGGGGGTGATGGAGACATCGCCCCCTCCCGCACGAAACCAGACCTCACCGCTGTTGATCGCAGCGGTGGGTGTTTTGTCGGGCTGCCTGATAGATGTTTGCGTGAAGTACCTGACGGCAGACATTAATGTGGTGATCCTGACCGTCTGGCGGTTCATCTTCGGCGGACTCTATGGGCTCGGGATTTTTCTCGCGATGCGCCGGCCCTGGCCACGCTGGGAAGCCTGGCGGTTTCACACCATGCGCGGGGCCATCCACCTGGTCGCTGCCATGAGCTTTTTCTTCGCGCTCACCCAGCTTGGCCTGGCCGAAGCCACTGTGATGGGGTTCACCGCGGCCCTGATGATCGCGCCGATTGCCAGAATCCTTCTGGGAGAAAAGTTCGGCGCCGTCAGCGTCGTGGCGGCGATAGTCGGATTTGCAGGGGCTGCGATCACCCTTTCGGGCGAGACAGGCGGCGACCCGCCGGACGGAAACCGCATGCTCGGCGCAGCGTCCGTTCTGTTGTCGGCGGTCACCTATGCGACCTCTATTGTCTTGCTGCGAATGCGCGCCCAGAAGGAAGACACGCTGACCATTGTGATGCTCGCCAATGTTTTGCCTGCCTTCATAGGCCTGCCCGCATTGTTTGTGGTGGGGCAAGCGCCCACCGTTTCCCAATTCCCGGTGCTGGCCGCACTCGGCTTCTTTGGTCTTGGCATATGGTGGATGTTCACCATCGCCTATGGCCGCGCCCCGGCCCAGCGCCTGGCACCGCTCGAGTACACAGCGCTCATATGGAGCGCCCTTTTCGGGTGGATCATCTTTGGAGAAGTGCCCGGCTGGCAGCTTTACCTCGGCGCCGTCATCATCATTGCGGCCTGTCTGCTCGTGGCGTTTGAGAGCCGGTTTGAGACGCGGAAGGCCGCGCGCCAACCGGTCAGCGATCTGGTGGAATAAGGTTCAGGCGCCGCGCCATATCCCTTAGCGCGTCTCCAAAGTCTGTCGTGGGCAGCAACCCCTCTGGAATACCTGCAGGCTCCTGCACATGCTTGTCTCTGTTGATCCGCGCGAGTTGATGCCTGTCGAGCGGGAGTCTCACACCCAGCCCATCTGCGAGCCGCGCAATGAGGCGAGCGGGCGAGGCGGGCAGGCGCATGATGATCGGCGTCCGGCCCAGCGCCTCGCACACCGCCCTCAACAAGTCTGCCTGGCTCAGCACT
Organism: Pseudomonadota bacterium; assembly: GCA_039818165.1. Lineage (GTDB taxonomy): Bacteria > Pseudomonadota > Alphaproteobacteria > Caulobacterales > Hyphomonadaceae > UBA5336. The sequence continues at coordinate 2,356 of JBCBUL010000010.1, forward strand.
TCAGGGCCGCCAACGGGCAAAACGCCCCGACCACGCCACTCCCCCGTGGCCAGGGCGCACGAAAGTCGCGTCAGGTCATCGATATGGAGGGGTTGCTGGAGCGCCCGTCCACTGCCGGGGATGGGCAGGAATTTAGCCGATGCGACGCGGCGCAGCAGCCCTGCAAGCGCATCGCTTCCCAGATGGCCGTAAATCATGGTCGGCCGCAGGACCGCCCAATCCGGCGCCGTTGCAAGCAGCGCTGCTTCTGCTTTGGCAAGCTCCTGATAGACCGGCGCTTCCGGCGCAACGCTCACATTGTTGGACGAAAACACGACACCGCGCGACAGCCCGTTCTCGCCGAGACGCTGGGCTGCGGGGCCTGACAGGCTGAGAATGGGGACAAGGATCGCTGCGTCCAGGCCCGGCGCAAGCGCGTCCACCGCCTCCAGATCGCGCAGGTCCAGCGACGCGAGTTCAGCACCCGCAGCTTCCAGAACGGCATCGAAATTCCGGCGTCGGTGCCGCGTGGCCGTGACGCGGTGACCCGCCTTCAAGAGACTAAGCGCGATCTGAGCCCCGAGGGGCCGGCCCGCACCAACGACGAGAACATGCATACGTCCCTCCTAGGATGAGGCGCGCAGGACGCAAAGTGTTGCAGTCTTTCCTCTCGCCAATCGGCGCCTGAATTGTTACGCGGTTTTGTGTATGAGGGCGGGCCGCCGGGGCGGGCTGCAGCACAAATCAGCCTGAGGGGAGCAGCCCATGTCCATTGGCGGCTACGAAATTCTTGCGATCGTTGGTTTCCTGTTTGCGGCCTATGCCGTGATCGCCAATGACTCAATTCAGACACTGGGAACGTTTCTGGCGTCGAACTCCCACAGGCCCTGGTGGCTGCTATGGATTTTCGCGGCGGGCATCATGGTCGTTGCGCTGCTCACCAACCAGTTCGGACTTCAGCTTTCCAACTATTTCGAAGCCCAGGGCATGGGCGCCCTGGCGGGCTTTTTCGGTGGGTTTGACGGTGGATTGGCTGACGGGAAGCTGAATGGCATCCCCTACCCGGAAGACGGGATCAAGTGGTACCATGCGCTTCCGCCGATTGTTCTTCTCTTCCTCACGCGCTTTGGCATTCCGGTGTCGACCACCTTCCTTGTTCTCACGGTCTTTGCCTTCACAGGCGGGGCGGCGACAGAGGGCAAGATGGAGCAGATGCTGATCAAATCCCTCACGGGTTACGCTGTAGCCTTTGCCGCCGGCGCAGTGATCTGGCTCCTGGTGTCCAGGCTCTGGGAAACGTGGGTTGGCCGCACCGACCATGACGAACACCGCCACCCCATGTGGAGCGTGTTCCAGTGGCTCACCACCGGTTTCCTTTGGTTCACCTGGCTCCAGCAGGACTTTGCCAACATCTTCGTATTCATGCCGCGCGAGGCCGTTCTGGCCGCGGATGGCAGCGTTCAGATGATGGTGTTCTCACCCTTTGTTGTTGTGGCTGGCGCCATCATCATGGCGATGATGATGGCCTATGTCTTTGCCACGCGCGGCGGTGAAATTCAGCAGATCGTTTTGTCAAAAACCAACACAATCGACGTGCGCTCCGCCACGATTGTCGACTTGATCTACGCGATTGTCCTCTACTATTTCAAAGAGCTGAACAACGTGCCCATGAGCACGACCTGGGTGTTCCTGGGCCTGCTGGCAGGCCGGGAACTGGCCATCTCCTTTGTCACGGACCTGCGTACCCGCGGGGCCGCGGCATTCGATGTCGGAACTGACGCGTTCCGGGCCTTCATCGGCCTGATCATCTCCATCGTTCTGGCCGTCGGCATGCCATGGGCTGCGACGGGTCAGTTGCCGAACTTCTTCGGTCTTGGCGGCTGATCCAGGCCTTCTCAAAGTCGGCTTCGGTGGCGGGTGTCACTGGTGCACCGAAGCTGTCTTCCAGGCCCTGCGCGGCGTTTCCAGTGTCGATCAGGGCTTTTGCCGCTCCGACGCGCCCCATGACGGCTGGTCTGAAGCGGTCATCGTTCACTTTGATCCGGGCACGATCGCGTTCGACGTCCTGATCGCTGTTCACCTGCGCACCCACGCCGCCACATCGGCCCGCAAGATGCGCGGAAAGTATCGCAGCGCGATCTATGTTTTTGATGAGACCCAGGCACAAGTGGCAACGCTCGCCCTCACTCGGGAACAACCCGCGTTCGACGCTCCGCTGGTCACACTCGTCCTGCGCCATCGCGGCTTCAGGCCGTCGCAGCCGCAGTTTCAAAACTACTACGCCACCCGCCCCGATCGCCCGTTCTGCAAGACTTACATTGACCCCAAGCTCGCAATGATCCGCCAGCGTTTCGCCGCTCAAACGGTTGACGGGGTATAGCCGAGAACGAATGCCACCACTTTTCGTTCTGGCATCTCGCAAGGCTTCAGCCTCGGTTCCCCTCCAACGACATACAGGTTGAAACTCACATGGTCCGCGCCGCCAAGCGCCTCCCCGTAGAGTTTGACCCGGCGTCCATCTTCGCTGCGCTCAACCGTGACACCCCAGGATGCGCCGGCATAGTTTCCGGTTGAATATCCCTGCGGAAGTGCTTTCAGAGCACTCAGGAACGCACCCAAATGATCTATTGGCATGTCTCGGCTACGCGTGTCGCCGTTGCGGTAACCTCAAGGGGCACGCGTGCATCCGGCGTTCCCGTCCAACCCATCGCTTCAAGGGCGGCGGCATTCGCGCTAAACGAAAACTCGCCTTCCAGCTCGCCCTTCACATCGCCCGTACAAGCGATTGAGAAAGTGACGCCATCTCCTGTGGATGTGGCCGCAGCGAGTTAACATCCCGGCGCGATGGACCGGGCAACCTTATTCAGATCATAGGTCGATTGTCCCGCCTGCATGCATTCTTCGCCACTTTCGCGAAGCTCTGCCAGGCCCAGCGTGGCCGTGCCGTCATAATTCCAAAGTCCCGGCGGCAAGGTGATGGTGTCCGCGCTGGCGGACATGGGTGCGGCCACCAGGGCAATAGCCGCTAGGAAGATAGGTTTCATGGGGACGTCCTCGTTCTGATAGACGCTATGCCCGCAGATTGCGGCAGCAGGACGGCGACGCCTGCACAGCCCTACTCCGGCGAAGGGTCGTCTTTTCTCAGAACTTCCCGCTTGCCCGCATGGTTCGGCGCGGAGATGACGCCCTCTTCCTCTAGGCGCTCAATCAGCGTGGCGGCCTTGTTATACCCGACCTTGAGACGGCGCTGGACATAGGACGTCGAAGCCCGATTGTCCCGGATCACCACGGCCATGGCCTGGGCGTAGAGGTCTTCATTCTCATCACCGGTTGACGTGCCGAGCATCGCATCCATGACCGGCGAACTGTCCTCGGGCTCTTCAAGGATCTCCGTCACATAATTCGGCTCACCCTGCTCGCGCAGCCACTCCACAATGGTCTCGACTTCCTCATCCGACACAAAGGGACCGTGCAGGCGCTGGGGGCGTTTGCCTGCCGCCTGGTACAGCAGGTCCCCCATACCGAGCAGCTGTTCGGCGCCCTGCTCGCCCAGAATGGTGCGAGAATCGATTTTGGTCGTCACCATGTAGGAGATGCGCGTGGGGAAGTTGGCCTTGATCGTGCCGGTGATGACATCGACTGACGGGCGCTGGGTCGCCGTAATCAGGTGAATGCCGGCAGCACGGGCCATTTGGGCCAGTCGCTGGACGCAGCCTTCGATTTCCTTGCCCGCGACCATCATCAGGTCCGCCATCTCATCGATCACGACGACAATGTTGGGGATGTGGTCGGTTGGCAGGTGCTCAGTCTCGTGGATGGGCTTGCCATTCTCGTCGAAACCGGTCTGCACCTTGCGGGTCATCAGCTCATTGCGCGCGCGGTACTTCTCCACCTTTTCATTGAAGCCCGCCAGGTTTCGCACGCCCGCCTTGGACATCAGCTCATAGCGCTGCTCCATCTCACGCACGGTCCATTTCAGGGCGTTCACGGCCTTAGATGGATCGGTCACGACCGGCGCCAGCAGGTGCGGAATCCCCTCATAAATGCTCAGTTCCAGCATTTTCGGGTCGATCATGATGAAGCGGCACTGGGCTGGCGTCAGGCGATACATGAGCGACAGGATCATCGCGTTCACGCCGACGGACTTACCCGAACCGGTCGTACCCGCGATCAGCAGGTGAGGCATCTTTGCCAGCTCGACCACGGTGGGCATGCCACCAATGTCAGAGCCAAGCGCCATGGGCAGTTTTGCCTTGGTCCCGGACCAGGTCGAGCTTTCCAGAAGCGTACGGAAATAGACCGTTTCGCGCGCATCATTGGGCAATTCGATCCCGATCGCGTTCTTCCCCGGCACGACCGCCACCCGGGCCGAAGCCGCAGACATGGACCGGGCAATATCTTCCGCCAGCGAGATCACGCGGGCCGACTTCACGCCCGCCGCCGGCTCAAGCTCAAACAAGGTTACCACGGGGCCGGGGCGCACTTCCTTGATGCGACCGCGAACACCGAATTCCTTGAGCACTTCACCCAATTGGCCCGCTTTCGCGATGAGGGCTTCCTCGTCAATGTCGCGGGCGTCCGCGGGCGGTTCGTTGAGCAAATCAATCGGGGGCAGTTTTTCACTGGCCTTGGCGGCCTTGCGCCGGGCGCGCACCTTTGGCGCGGGCGACTGCATCGGCGCCGATGTCATGGGCTTGAGGTCCGGCAACGGGGCGTCATCTTCGTCTTCCTCAAAGGGAAAACCGTCCTCCTCAAGGTGGGCGTCATCCTGATCCAGGTCTGGCATCACAAACCGATTGGAGCCAACACTGGAGGCCTCAGCGACATAGTCGTGATCGGACAAGCCGCGCTCATAGCGGCGCGCCTTCCAGCGCTGGATCAATCCCCCAAGGCCGCGCTTCGCCGCGCGGCTGGCACCGGTGGCTTTTCGGGCAGCGCCTCGTCCGGACGTTGCCGCAGCGCGTTTCAGGGCCGTGGCGTCCCGCCGACCAAAGCCAAGCGCCGTCAACCCGCACATCAAGGCCAGAACGCCCAGCAACACACCGCACAGGACCTCCGGCATCGGCAGCAACAAAGCCTTGAACGGCATTACAGCCAGGCCGAACAGGGCATCGCCGACCATGCCGCCAAGCCCTGCGGCAAGTGGCCAGCTCGCAGGAACAGGCCAGGCCGCAAAACAGGCCGCGGAGAGTGGCAAGGCCGCGGACCCGATCAGCCAGCGCCGTCTCTGGGGCCGGCCTATCAACACCGCGCGCATGGCCCCGCCCACCATAAGGGAAATACCGCCCACCCAGCTTGACCAACCGAGGGTTTGCCGCGCGAGATCTGCGAACACGGCGCCCTTGTGACCGAACAGGTTCAAGGGCGCGCTGCCCGTGGCCGAATTCCAGCTGGGATCGGAAGGAACGTAAGACGCGACACTGCCGCAAATGAAGACGCCCAGACCAAACAACGCGGTTCCGGTGACAATCCGCCAAACGGGATCGCTCACCGCGCGGGGGCGTGTCTCGGGAAGGGTCATGTCCGTCATGGGCTTTGGGCCTTGTCTGAATGGGTCACCATCAAAGACCAGAGCTACCAAGACGCTGCTTAACAGGCGGCAAATGGACGGGATTTCATGAAGATTTTCGGCAAATTCATCAACTTCGAGCAGCCGGCACGAAAAAGCCCCCGGCGGAGGAGACCGGGGGCTTCTCGTTCAAGGCCGCAGTATGAGGGGCTGCGGACCTTGCAATGGGTGGCGAAAGCCTAGCTCGCAAACTCCGGATAGGCTTCGATACCTACTTCGGACTTGTCCAGACCGATTTCCTGCTCTTCATCGGAAACCCGAACACCGAGGGTGAGCTTCAAGGCGTACCAGACGATCGCAGAAGCAATGGACACGAAGATCGCGCAAGCGAGAATGCCCACGCCTTGAATTGCAAACTGCTCTCCCATTGAACGAAGGATTTCTTCGCCGTTGGCATCTTCGCCCTTCGCAGTCTGCGTGTTGAAGGCCACGGCAAGCGTGCCCCAAATGCCGCAGACAAGGTGGGCCGGAATTGCGCCGACAACATCATCGATCTTGAACTTATCCAGCAGCGGAACTGTCAGCACCACAAGCACACCGCCGATAGCGCCGATCAGCACCGAAGATCCCAGGCTCGGGGCCAGAGGTTCAGCAGTGATTGAGACAAGCCCCCCAATCGCTCCATTAAACACCATGGTTGCGTCGACCTTGCCTTTGTAAAGCACCGCCGTGGTGATGATCGCAGCGAGAACGCCGCCAACAGCCGCCATGTTCGTGTTTGCAAAAATCTTGGCAACGTCGTTGATGGCCTCAACACCGCCGGCTGCAAGTTCTGACGCGCCGTTGAATCCAAACCAACCAAACCAGAGAATGAATGTTCCAAGCCCGGCAAGAGGGATGTTCGACCCCGGCATCGGATTCACCGTGTTGCCAAAGTACTTTCCGGCACGCGGACCGATGATGATCGCGCCGATAAGGGCCGCCCAGCCGCCTGTTGAGTGCACAAGAGTGGAGCCCGCAAAGTCCGAGAAGCCCATACCGGCCAGAGCGCCTCCACCCCACTGCCAGGACGCGACAATCGGGTAGATGAAAGCGGTCAATACGGCAGTGAACAGAAGGAATGCCCAGAGGTTGACGCGTTCAGCTACTGTACCGGACACGATAGAGGCTGCGGTGGCCACAAAGACCATCTGGAAGAACCAATCGGAGCTAGACGCATAATCGCCGTCTGGTGTTGTGAGTTCCCCCGGAGCCCAAGTGATCGGCGTAGAGCTGAGCCATCCGCCCAAAATAAAGCCGGTAGCATCGTCTGGCGCGCCTTCAGGGTAAAGGAAATCAAGGTTGGGATAGACCATGTGATAGCCCACCAACCAGAACATGAGACCGGCCACAGAGAAGAGTGCGATATTCTTCATGGACTGCATCGCGGCGTTCTTCGAGCGAACCAGACCAGCTTCCAGACACATAAAGCCTGCCGCCATGAACATGACGATCAGACCGCCGATCAGGAACAGGTAGCTATTGTCCACATAGCCGCTGGCTTGGCCTTCCAGCGCCTCGATCCGCGCCAGCAGCTCAGGATCAACTTCCTGCGCCCAGGCCGTCCCGGCCGCGGCCACACTGGCGAGCGTCATGCCCACCATTCGGCCAAAGTTACGATTAAACAAGGTCATAGAGTGGTCTCTCCCATCATCAAAGCGCAAAGGTTGGCAGCCTCCGCATGCGGTCCCTTTGCCGCTTTGTTGCAGCTGCGTTAGGCATTGGCGAAATTTCCGCTGCATGAGTGGGCAGAAGACGGCGCTGTGGTTAATTGCTGTGCAGCATGCGGCACGTTCGCCCAATCCTGCGTCAGTGGTGGACCGCGTTGGGGCTGGCACATACCTAATCGATCATGGACTCACCGCCTGAAGACACTGTTTTCGATCTCGCAATTGTGGGGGCCGGCCCCGCGGGCGGCACCCTGGCCCTGGCCTGCAGCAAACTGGGCCTTTCTGTTGCCCTCATTGACGCCCGCGATCCCGGCGCGACGCGAAAGAGAGACACGCGAAACTTTGCGATCGTTCGCGGCAGCTGGAATCTGCTCACCTTCTGCGGATTGACGGACCAACTCGCCAGCGCCGCCGAACCCTTGCGAGGACTTGAAGCCACCGACGGCGCGCCCCACTGGTTTGGTGCACCCACTGCCCTTTTTACGGGCGATGACCTGGGTGAGACGGCGCCCGATGGCCTCCTCGGGCAGATGGTCGAGGCTGAAGACTTGCAAGCCGCCATCGATAGCACGCTCTCCCAATCGCCCGGTGTGATGCACTTGGCACCGGCCGTTTTCGACCGTCTGGACCGTGGCGACGGCACGGTTCACGCCTGTCTGAAAGGGGGCGCGCGGGTGGCGGCGAGGCTGTTGGTGGGTTGTGACGGGCTGAATTCTCCCGTCCGCACTGCGGCGGGCATCGGTGTAGAAGGTCGGCGGTATGGCAAATCGGTTTTCGCGGCCGATGTCGCGCTGGAGCGCCCTCACCTTGGCATTGCCCGGCAATTGTTCACGCCGGAGGGGCCTTTCGCGACCCTGCCCCTGAAGGGCGACCGGGCGAACCTTGCCTGGTACATGAAGGAAGGTGCTGCCGAAGCTCTGGCGAAGCTGCCGAAGGCGGCTCAGGAAGCTGAACTGAACGCCAGGTTTGCCGATTTCGCCGGGAACATGACGATTGACGGCCCCGTGAGGGCTTATCCCCTCATTCTGCAGGTCGCCCATGCCATGGTGGCAGAACGGGTGGCCCTTGTGGGCGATGCGGCGCGGCGAATTAATCCCCTGGCGGGGCAAGGGCTGAATTTGGGGTTCAAGGATGTCGCCGCCCTGGCGGAGGTTGCCGCGCGTCAAGTGCGCGCGGGTCTCGACCCTGGCAGTGCCCTCGCCCTGGAAGACTATCAGCGCTGGCGCAGGCTTGATGGCAATGGCACGGCGTTGGGCATGGATCTGATCGACCGCGTCTTTTCGAACGACAATATGGCGCTCAAGCCGCTGCGCGGGATCGCCCTCGCGATCGCAGAACGCACAGGCCCCATAAGAACGGCGCTGGCCCAACAGGCCAGCGCCGCACAAGGCTACCTGCCGGATCTGATGAAGGACCCGGCAGACTGAGGCGCCAGCCCCCTAGGCCTCGGCCTTGTCTCCGTTGAACAGGATGACTTTCTGGTGTGGGAACGGGATTTCCACGCCGACGCTGTCGAGCTTTTTCTTCACCAGTTCCGGCACGGAATAGAGAACATCGAAGTAGTGTTCCCCGTTCACGAATGGCCGGGTGATGAAATCCACCGACGAGTTGTTCAACGTCGACACTTCGATGAACGGGGCGGGATCCTTGAGGATGTGGGGATGGTTGGCGAAGACGTCTTCAATGGCTTTGCGCGCCGTATCAATGTCGCTGTCATAGGAGATGCCGAAGGTCATATCGACGCCGCGCACCGCGTGGTGGGAGTGGTTGACAATCTGCTCACCCCAAATCTGACCGTTCGGCACAATGATGTGCTGGCGATCAAACGTCGACAGGATCGTCGTAAACAGGTTAATCTCGTCCACATGGCCGAAACGGCCCGCTGCATCGATAAAGTCACCCACTTTGAACGGTCGGAACACCATCAACATCACGCCAGCCGCCAGGTTTGACAGGGCGCCCTGGAGCGCCAGTCCGACCGCGAGGGATGCGGCGCCGAGGACGGCGATGATCGAGGTCGTCTGAACACCGAATACGTTCAGAACAGCAATGAAGACGAAGGCGAGGATCAGGTATTTCGCAACGCTGCCAAGGAAGTTGAACAGCGTGCTGTCGAGGTTCTCGTATCGTGTGCCCAGGCTGGTGACGAATTTACCAACCCGACCCGCCACAAAGGCGCCAACGATATAAATCGCGATGGCGAGCAGAAGATTGGTGCCCCATTGGATGGCAATCGGCACGTATGAGTTTACGTCGAGATTCTGGAGTAGTTCGTTCATTTCAGCCCCTTCAGCGTGAGTTCCACAAGGCGAAGGACACACACAGCTTAGCTGATGCGCGCGCCGATTCTCACGGCGCAGCCCTCCCTCTTCACGGGGTTAGCAATTTGAAGATGAACAGTCCTCCAGCCCGGCGTTGTCGCGCGTTAAGCTGGCCGGTTCGCCTCGCGCAACAAACTGTAGAGCAAAGCCCAAGTGTAGAGCCCGCTGGAGTGGCCGTCGGAAAAGTGGATGCGCACGGCGTATCGACCGACAGGGTCGGCTTTCGTCACAGAAATATCTTTCGGGATTGGCGGCTGGGGCGGGGGTGGCCCTGCCCCGTGGCCCCGTACGGCAGCTGACGGGCTGTTTGCGCGCAGCGTGCGGTAATCGATCTTCCCAGCGCTGCCATCATCAAATTCCAGTTTCAAGCACGCCGCCGATTTCTGAAACATCAGCTTCACCGGCCAGGCGCGAACGGCCGCATCACTCATGGGCCTTCCTGCTCAATCTCGCGTGCGTGCTTTTCCGCCAGCAAGGGCAAGCCATTTCGGATCGGGAACGCCAGACCTGCTTTTCGGGAAATCAGTTCATCGCTGGCGCCGTCATACTCGAGGGGCTGGCGCGTCAGCGGGCAGATCAGCATTTCGAGGATACGGGGGTCCATGCCAGAGGCGCGCTGGCGCTCTGCTTCGTCCATCTCTGTTTCACTCATTGCAGATTTCCAGCGCCTCCGGGCACGTCCATTTCCAGCAATGCGATTAACGTGTCCGCACGCTCGCGCAAGGAGGGCGCCTCCAGAAGCGCTTGTTTTTCAACGGTCTCAAAGGGGCACCCGGCACAGAGTGCATTCACCAGGGTTTCGATCGGAGCATCTTCGACGGCGGACCAGTCTGCCTGCATCTCATTGCGAGACACATAAGCGCGAAGGGCGCCGATCAAGCGCTCACGGCTGGGCAAGTCTGATATGCTCGGCGCGGCCAGATCCGCCTCAAACGGCGCCCAGTCGGGCTGCGCCTGGCGATAAGGTGTTTCCACATTCGCAAGTTCGCTGACACCGAACCGGCAAAGCCCGGTCAAAACGATCAGATACCGCCCATCATCGGTTTCCGAATAGGACGTGACGCGGCCGGCGCAGCCGATACGGGCCAGCTCCGGCAAGGCCTTTGGACCACCTGTTGTCTGCACCATGCCCAGAATGCGGCTTCCGGACATGGTGTCATCAATCATGTTCAGGTAGCGCGGCTCGAAGATGTTCAGTGACAGCGTCCACCTGGGAAACAGCAGCGCGCCCGACAAGGGAAACACCGCAATCTGCGCCGGGAGGTCATTAGTCCGCCGATAGGTCTGCATGGTCATATGGGCGTGCCTCCAGAGCTTGCCTTAGAGTGACATGGGGCGCGTTGTCCCCGCGTCGAGGCTGGAGTCGCTGGGGCACGCTTCTCAGGATCAGGCAAAGGTCAGGGATGCGAGGCGCCGCCGTCCTTCAATCGTCGCCGGATCTTTCGGCCCCGCGGCTTCAAAAATCTCAAGAAGCTTGGCCCGGGCTTTCCCCTCCTGCCAGGTCAGGTCTGCCGACAAAATGACCATGAGATGGTCGACAGCGTCCTTGTTTCGTCCGGCGGCAGCGAGCTTTTCGGCTAGGTCAAAGCGCGCGCTGTGATCCTCCGGCGCCGCTTCAACCGCCGCAAGAGCGCCTGCAAACTCATCGGCGCTCGGCGCATCCTCGGCCATCTCAACGGCTTTTGAGGCGCTCACCCAGGCCGCGTCCGTGCGCTTGTCCTCAGGCGCGATTGCAAGAGTTTCGCGGGCACGCTCCACATCGCCATTTGCCAGGTAACAGCGCGCCAGACCCGCAACGGCGCCAATCTGCCCCGGGTCGGCGTTGATGATCTGGGCATAGAGCTGGGCGGCGCCGCCGACATCACCGTCTGCCAGAAGCCCGTCTGCCGCTTCCACTGCTTCCGCCAGAGCCTTCCCATCATCTGTGCCAGACAACAGCTTTTCGATGAATTGCGTGATCTGGCTTTCTGGCAGTGCCCCCATGAAGCCATCCACGGGCTGGCCTTTGTTGAAGGCAAAGACGGCGGGAATCGAGCGAACGCCGAGTTGGCCCGCAACACCGGGGTTGTCGTCAATGTTGATCTTGACCAGCTTCACCTTGCCCGCCTGGGCCGTGACGGCTTTTTCGATGACCGGGCCGAGTGTTTTGCAGGGGCCGCACCAGGGCGCCCAAAAATCCACCAGCACTGGCACATCCTGGGACGCTTCAATCACATCCGCCATGAAGGCCTGGTCTGTGCTGTCCTTGACGAGATCGCCGGCCCCACCCTGGGGCGTATTTGCGCCGAGAATATCCATGGCGTGCGCGTATCCTTGTTCTGCTGGCGGGGAGATGGGCGCCAAGGCGGACGCTTGCAACCATTGCCGCTAGGCTGGCGCTGCACTGCCCCAACTGACAAAGCCCGCAATCTTCGGCGTGGACGGCAAGTACATTGTCTCAACGCGGTCCAATCTGAACCCGGTCGACGTCAGGAGCGCCCCCGTATCCCGGGTCAAATGACATCCGCCCGCAAGGCGCTTCCAGACCGGCTCCACGCGCCGCTGCCACTTTGCGATGCCCTCGTCGGGCGCCAGGCCGTGTTCGGAAAACAGGATCTTGCCACCCGGCTTGAGCACCCGGCGCACCTCAGCAAGGGACGCCTGCCAGTCCGGGATCGTGCAAAGCACGAATGTGATCACAACGGTATCGATCGAATTGTCTTCCAGAGGAATGGCTTCGGCGCCTGCCTCGAGAAATTCAGTTCTCTGGCGGAGAGGCAGGCCCTTCGCTGCCAGGCGGGCCCGCTCAATCATGCCCCCTGAAGGCTCAAGCGCATACAATCGAGAGATTTTGTCGGCGTTGTAGTAGGTAAAGTTGGTGCCCGATCCGCAGCCGATTTCCAGCACGGCCCCTTTGGCGTGGGGAACGACTTTTTCGCGCTGTTTCATGATCGGCTTGGTGGAACAGGCCGCAGAAATCAGCGGCGGGACGACATATCGATCCCAAAGACCCACTATTCGGCCCCGCCAGCGGATGTGGAATCATTCGGCTTTCCTATACGTGCTTGCGTAGCGGTGTTGCCCGCCTCCATGACCAGGCCGGTCTGGGCCATCTTCACGCGATAGGCGAGCCCGTCGCCCATGGGATTGTAGACGCCCGATCCGTAAGCCTCCGTCGAAACGCCCCACCGGGCGCCTTCGGCTTTGGCGAGTGCCTGAACGTCGAGGCCCGGGTTTTCGCTGAGGCGGTGGACAATCACAGTCGTCTCGCCTTCGGCGTCTTCAAACCCGCCGGACAAACGATCAAGGCGGTAGACGCTGTTATATCCCAGCATATTGGACAATGGATCAAAACGGATCACCCGGGCGCGCACCTGCCACTCATCGCCGCGCAATTCGTAGGTCTCTGTCTCACCGCCTTCATAGATCACTGTGGCGATGTACTCGTCCGGTGCACCAGCATCTTCAAAGCTGATCGTCAGAACATCGCGCTCATAGGTCAGGCGCTGATAAGTTTGAAGGTTCAGGCCCGCCATGGTGACAACACCGGCCAGTCCCAGAAAACCGATGCCGAAGACCATCCGGGTCAGTCCTGAAAACACCTGGGCGCTGAAAAGACGCCCCAAGCCGCCGAAGCCGAGCATTAGCCCGATCACGCCTGAAATTCCTGGCAAAATCCACCAGATCATATTGCCCATAGCGCTCACCCCATCTTTTGTTGTGGTGGTGTCTTCACACACCTTCCCTCACCCAGCCGCCATGTCTATAGCAAACTCAAACCGTCATTGCAGGGGGGATTTCACAGGCCCAGCTGTGATCAGGGATGGTGGTCGAACACACCCTTGGCCGCCGCGCCACGAATTCGTGAAAAAAGTGTGATCCACGCCATTGACGCGCCGGGCTCGCCTAACTACTTCCGCCGCACTGTTAGCAGTCGAAAGGGGCGAGTGCTACATCGCCCGAATATGCTGCCGACAGGCGAAACAGAAACTCTAAAGAGTAAGGAAGAGGGCACATGGCATTCCGTCCACTCCACGACCGTGTTTTGGTCCGCCGCACTGAAGAAGGCGAAAAGACCGCTGGCGGGATCATCATCCCTGACACCGCGAAAGAAAAACCCCAAGAGGGTGAAGTCGTTGCCGTAGGCAATGGCGCGCGCGGTGGTGAGGATATGGAAATCGTCCCCATGGACGTGAAACCCGGCGACCGCATCCTGTTCGGCAAATGGTCCGGCTCCGAAGTCACAGTTGATGGTGAAGAGCTGCTGATCATGAAGGAAAGCGACATTCTCGGCATCGTCGAGTAAGCACGCGCTTTTTCGCTCAACACAACGAACTCAAGATTTGGAAAGGTAGACTAACATGGCTGCCAAACATGTAAATTTCGGCCCGGAAGCCCGCGAGCAAATGCTGCGCGGCGTGGACATCCTGGCCAACGCTGTAAAGGTTACGCTAGGCCCGAAAGGCCGCAACGTGGTCATCGAAAAATCCTTCGGTGCCCCGCGCACCACCAAGGACGGCGTGACCGTCGCGAAGGAAATCGAGCTGGAAGACAAGTTCCAGAACATGGGCGCCCAGATGCTGCGCGAAGTGGCGTCCAAGGCCAATGACGTGGCTGGTGACGGCACCACGACCGCCACGGTCCTCGCCCAGTCCATCGTTCGCGAGGGCATGAAGCGCGTCGCTGCCGGCATGAACCCAATGGACCTGCGCCGCGGCATCGAGAAAGCGACTGCAGAAGTGGTCAGCGACCTCGCTCACCACTCAAAGAAGGTGAAAACCAACGAAGAGATCGCCCAAGTCGGCACCATCTCCGCAAACGGTGAAGCTGAAGTCGGCGCCATGATCGCAGAAGCGATGGACAAAGTCGGCAATGAAGGCGTGATCACGGTTGAGGAAGCCAAGTCGCTGGAAACCGAGTTGGACGTTGTCGAAGGCATGCAGTTCGACCGCGGCTATCTCAGCCCCTACTTCATCACCAACGCTGACAAGATGGTCACCGAGCTTGAGGATCCGATGATCCTCCTGCACGAGAAGAAACTCTCTTCCCTGCAGCCCATGCTTCCGATCCTGGAAAGCGTTGTGCAGTCCCAGCGTCCGCTGTTGATCATCGCAGAAGACGTGGACGGCGAGGCCCTGGCCACGCTGGTGGTCAACAAGCTGCGCGGTGGCCTGAAAGTGGCTGCGGTCAAGGCACCGGGCTTCGGCGACCGCCGCAAAGCCATGCTGCAAGACATCGCGATCCTGACGGGTGGCACGGTGATCTCCGAAGATCTCGGCATCAAGCTCGAAAACGTCACCATGGACATGCTCGGCACGGCCAAGCGCGTGAACATCACCAAGGATGACACGACCATTGTTGACGGCGTAGGCGCCAAGGCGGAGATCGAAGCCCGCGTGGCCCAGATCCGCACGCAGATCGAAGACACGTCTTCCGACTATGATCGTGAGAAGCTGCAAGAGCGTCTCGCCAAGCTGGCTGGTGGCGTTGCTGTCATCAAGGTTGGCGGCGCCACGGAAGTGGAAGTGAAAGAGCGCAAGGACCGTGTGGACGATGCTCTGAACGCTACCCGCGCTGCCGTTGAAGAAGGCATTGTACCCGGTGGCGGCATCGCTCTGCTGCGCGCGTCGAAGAACATCGACGTGAAAGGCGACAATGACGACGAGCAAGCCGGCATCGACATCGTGCGCAAGGCGCTCGAGGCCCCAGCACGTCAGATTGCTGAAAACGCAGGCGTGGAAGGCTCCGTTGTGGTCTCCACAGTGCTGGCTGAAAAGTCGAAAGCCTTCGGCTTCAACGCTCAGACCGAAGAGTATGGTGACCTCGTGAAAATGGGCGTCATCGACCCCGCGAAAGTGGTTCGCTCGGCCCTGCAGAACGCTGCCTCCGTGGCATCGCTGCTGATCACCACCGAAGCGGCCATCGCAGAAGCGCCGAAAGAAGATGCCCCCGCGATGCCTGACATGGGCGGAATGGGTGGCATGGGCGGAATGGGCGGCATGATGTAAGCCCAGGCCCAGCCTGAAATTTGAGAAAGGCCCGGAGAAATCCGGGCCTTTTTTCTTTCCCAAAGCAGAACACCCATTTGGGTGCGGTGCCGAAGCGACGGTCTGCTTCGGACCAGAAGTGTCTTCTGGCAGAGGTCGCTTTCCGAGCGGGTGTTTTGTTCTAATTGGCGGACAATGATCACGCGCAGCTATCTCGCCCTGGTGGGGCTTATGTTTGTGGCCTTCGGGTTTTGGAGCCTGACGGACCCGCTCGGCATGACTTCAAGCCTCGGTGTTGAGGTGGGCGGGCCGAATGGCGCCTTCGAAATGGCCGGGATATATGGCGGGGTCAGCCTCGGCGCCGCAGGGCTGACACTGGCGGGAGCCGCCTTGTCCAAAATGATACGCCCGGCCCTGTGGTTTCTGGTGACCTATATGGGCGGATACTGTTTCGCGCGGGTTGTGGCCTGGCTTCTCCATGGCGGTCCGACATCGGACTTTTACAGCTTCATCGCATTTGAAGCCACGGTGCTGGTTGGCGCCCTCATTGCGCTGCGCGCACAAGACCCGTAATTCACTGCAAACCAAGTCCACACTCGGTCTTGCCATCTTCAATCGGGAGTTCCCATGCGCCTGGCTTTAAGCACCTGGACAGATATCGAGACCTGGCTGGAACGATCAGATACGATCCTGCTCCCCATTGGCTCTTTCGAACAGCATGGGCCAAATGGTTTCATTGGCACCGATGCACTGTGTCCCGAGATCATCGCCCACCACGCTGAGTCCCTCGCGCCCGACGACATTCTCGTGGGACCGGTCTTCAATATCGGGTCAGCCCAGCACCATTTGTCCTTCCCTGGCACGATCACGCTTCGGCCCACCACAATGATTGCGGCGATGGTCGACTGGACAGACAGTTTGGTGCGCCACGGATTTCGCAACCTGTTCTGGCTCAACGGCCATGGCGGCAACATCGCCACCATCGAAGCCGCCTTTGCAGAGATCCGCGCCAAGCGCAGCTTTGACCCCCATGGCGCGCAGAACCAGCCTGAGCTGAACCTCACGCTGCGAAACTGGTGGGACTATAAAGAGGTCAAATCCCTCTGCGATGAACTCTATCCCACGGGGCATGGCGCCCATGCGACCGCCTCGGAAGTCTCCGTCACCTATTTCGGCTATCCCGACCACGCCCGCGCTGACGTGAAGATGTCTCCCAAAATAGCGCCAATGGGCAAAATTGGTGATGCCGTTCAGTATCGTCGGCAATTTCCGGATGGCCGTATTGGGTCAGATCCGACACAATCCAGTGCCGAACACGGTGGCCGGATAGTGGACACCGCCGCAAAGCGCGTTGTCAGCGAATTGACGAACCAATCCTAGACGGCGTCGAAGCAGGTCGAGACAAAGAATAACCCGCTACGCGGAAGGCGTAGCGGGTCAAGTTGCCGTGTAACTTACATGCCTTGATTAGTAGACGGATTGTCCAACGCCGCCATCGAGCACAATCGGGCCCGCCGGAGCTGGCTCGCGCACGCGTTCCACTTGGCGTTGGCGCGTTTCCATGCGTGTGCGCACCTGGCGGACACACTGCTGGGCCGATCCCGTGGTCTGGATCAGTTTCAGGCCCGGTCCGTACTGACGCAGCAAGGATCGTTCGTTGCAATCGCGCTCAGGCGATTGGATGGCGCAGGCGAGCTGACCGTTCGCGCGGCGCACAAGGGCCTCGCCCTTCTGGCAGGAAAAGCTCTGGGCTTGTTCAAAGTTCGGCTGGTCGTTTTCGATCGACCCTACAGTGACCTGCATCGCGGTTCCCGCCATGCAGCGGTAAATCTCGCCCTGATAATTGCCCGCAACTGACCGTTCACCGGTCACCTGGCTGGCGGGATGGGGCGTGCCGGTATCATCCAGGCACACGGCCTGGATCGGACGCACAACGGTTTGCGGATGGTTCGGACGTACGCAGACTTCTTCCTGAACCGGCACCTGTTCAGTCACCGTTTCCATATAGCGTTCTTCATCGCCGGAGACGTCGAGGCCAGACAGTGTAGACGGTGCAACGCCTTGGGGACCGGCGAAGAACGCGCCCCCTCCAGATAAGAAAGTCGTGCTTTGAGCTTGTTGAGGCGCAACGAGAATAGTGTTGCCACCAAGGCCAATCTTGCCCTGGTTCACATTCACGCTTGGGCCGGTGACGGTGACGTGCGGGCCGCCGACATGCACACCCGGTACAATGACGTTCGGGCCTTTGGGCATGGAGCCGCAACATCCCGGGCCGCCCGAGCCTGGCATGGCCGGCCCGGTAACAGGAACGCTCGGCCCCGGCACGACCGGGCTCGGTGAGCCACCGCACCCTGATGCGCCGCACGCGCCACCGCCTGCGGAGGCGAGCCCGCCGAGGCCAAGAACTGAGATGGCCGCCAGTCCGGCCAGAAGAGTGTTTCGCGTTGACACGCCCATCATGGGTCTCCTCGAGAATTCCCACTTAGAAAAGCAGCTTCCGTGCCGATTTTCGCTTCCGGAGCGAATGCCGCCCCCGATTAACGAATGAATTCAACTCGAAAGGGCACACGCTGGAGTGGCGCGCAGATTGCGAAGGACCCCGCAGACCCAAACGCACCCACCCAAAGAGGTGCGATCCTAGAATTAGCGGAGTACTGCCCCATGCTGGAACGCACAGCGCACCCGAATACACGCACCATGCTTGAAGCCTGGCGCCGGATGGACTCAAACCCCGGCGATGCGCTGTCCCACAGCCCGATGATGGGCGAACCGTCATCCCTGATTGGCAACATCTTTGTTCTGCGTGAGGCTGCCGAAGGCGGCTGGCTGTTCCGCACCGCGGGTCAGGCCCTGCACGACTACTTCGGGAAAAACGTCTGCGATGAGGATTTCTTCGACCTTTGGATGGGCTCCGATCGAGGACTGGCACGCTCCGTTGCTGAAGCTGTATCTTCCGAGCTTAGCCCAGGCGTCATCCGTGCACGGGGCGAGACCCTGACCGGGCGCATCCTGCAAGTTGAAATTGCCCTGGCGCCCCTTCCCCATCGCGAAGGCACAGCGCGTCGCCTGCTGGGCCACTATCAACCGCTTGGCGGGGAAAAACTGCTCGAAGCGCGCCCAATCTGGCGCCACGCCATTACAGAGATCCACGCGCCACAGCGCCAAACGCCGCGCAAGCGTCCCCACCTCAAACTGGTTTCAAGCCGCGACTAGCGCGGCGAACCTCCCTCGAGAGACAAAGACTTAAAGACATTGAGCCCTGCGGGGGTTCGCATCACCTGTTGATGCGAGCCTCGACAGGGCTTTTCCCTTACATGCCGCGAGCGCCCAGCCTGACGGGCCCGCCCTTACACACCCGCCCCGCGCTGGGCGATGGCATGGTCTACGGCACGCGCCGTGAGCGCCAGCACGGTGAGTGTTGGATTCTGGAACCCCTGGGACGGAAAACTGGCCGCGTCCGTGAGATAGAGACCGGGCATATCCCAGCACTGATTGTGTATATCCAGAACAGACGTTTCGGGCGAGTTCCCCAACCGGGCCGTTCCGCATTCATGGGCGGACGTTCCCGGCGTGGCAGGCCCGTTGGGCTTCAAGGTCAGCTTCGCGCCAGCAACATCGGAAAGGGCTTCAAGCGCCTCTCCCATGGAGGTCGCCAGCGCGTGCTCGCGCGCGCTCAGGCTGCTCTCAATATGGAGAATGGGCAGACCGACGGCGTTCCGGCGTGTGGGATGAAGCCGGATATGGTTATCAGCGCGCGGGGTCATCTCCCCGAACGCCACCGCGGTAAACCAGGACCGGTCCGCATCGCCCGGCGTTTGGTAGAGTTGAATGCCATAGCCCCGCTGGCCGAACTTGTCTCCAGCAATGGCTCGGTCAAAGCGCGGAAGGAATGTGCAGCGGCCATCTTCAGGCGCCTTGCCATCACCCGCAAGTTTGCCAGCGATGCCCTCTACTTTGACCAGAACATGGTCCATGAGATTGCGACCCAGGACACCGCTTCCTGCCCCCACCCCATCGGGCGCCTTGGACGACCCGCTAAGCATCAGCAAACGCGTGGACTCCAGTGGGGACGCGCAGATGAATACGAGCGGAGCACGCGCTTCTCGCTTGGCGCCGGTGGCAGGCTCGGTCCAGGCGACGCCGGCCGCCCTGCCAGATTGATCGCTCAGAATTTCACGGGCCACGGCACCGCGGCGACACCAGAGGTTGCCGGTCAGCGAAGCTTCGCCGAGGCTTTCCATGGGTGGTGCGTACCGGCCTGCAACGAGTTGCGCCCCCGACCAGCGGGCTTTGACCTTTTCCGCCAGCGCAGACTCAGCGGCGTTGAATGTCAGCGTGTTAGCGATGTCGCTGTCGGGAACGCTATCGACCCCGTCGCGCCCGCCCGCAAGCGCCAGCATCGCTTCGGCCCTCGTATACCAGGGCGCCAGTTCTTCGTATCCAAATGGCCACTTCGGTGACAGATCATCACTTGGAGAGAACTCGGCATCTGAAAAGCGATAGTATTGCCGCCCATGACCGGGAACGCGCACCCGCCCACCGGGCGTATGGGTCCGCAACCAGGTGTAGGGCTTGTCCTCAGGCGTCTCGTACGGATTGTCGATATCATCGACAAAGGCCGCCGGATCCCGCTCCCAGGCATAGCATTCTGTCTGAACCGGCTGGCGCATGCGGCCGAGGGCCTTGAGCACTTGCCGGCCCTTGTAAATCACGCGCGGTGGGAGGTATCGCACGGCGGTAGGCTGTGCCAGCGCCGACACAAACCCGCTTGTCGCCCGGCGCAGGGGCGCGCGAACGATAGAAGGTGTCCAGCCGGCGTCCAGCACGAGAGTCTGCAACCCAGCTTCGCAGAGAAGCCGTGCTGCAAAGCCCCCTGACGCCCCGCCGCCAACGACAATCGCATCGAACTTGCCGTGCGTTTCCAGCACGTCATTCGTCGTTCGGGCTTCGGCCTCTGCGAGGGTTGGAAATCGTTTGAACATGGCGCGCCTGGTCCCTGTCCCGCTGCGTATGCCGGGTCTGGCACCGCGCTTGCTGGGGTTCAAGCCACGTGCACTCCCTATGCCAGATTACGACCTAAACTGCACGAAAATGGAGCCCGCCTTGACCCAGTTGCATCGCCCAAAAGGGTTGCGCCTTGGCTTTGGAACCGGCGCATTGAACGGCAGAGGTGACCGCGCCGCGCAGGTTCGCCTGATCCATGCGGCGCTTGATGCAGGCATCACTCATTTTGATACTGCGAGACTGTATGGCGACGGTACCGCCGAGCAGATATTGGGTGACGCGCTGAAAGGGCGCCGGTCTGATGTGTTCCTAGTCAGCAAAGCTGGTATCATCCCGCCGATCAACACCACGTTTCGCCGGGCGGTAAACAAGGGGCTGACGATTGGTCGGAAGCTTCCGGGCGGCGTGGGCGTCCTGCCGAAGCCGCGCTGGAACGAGCCCATCTTCGGACAGTTTGACGTTGCCCAGTTGCGCGCAAGCCTCGAGGAAAGCCTTTCTGCACTGGGGACAGACTATCTGGACCTCTTCCTGTTGCACGAGGTCGACGCCCATCATCTGGCCGATGGACAGGTTTTGAAGGCGCTGGAAGACTGGCGACGCGAAGGCCTGTTCTGCAGCTTTGGAATCGCGTCAACGCGCGAGCAGACCGACCGAATTCTGGACAGTTATCCGGACGCATTTCCCGTCGTTCAGACATCTGACAGTGTGTTTGATGCGGCGCCGCGCCCAGCCGGCGAAGAGACGACGCTGTTGATGACACATTCCTGGCTTGGAGCGTCGCTCGAACGTTTCCAGCGCGCTTTCAATGCCGAGCCGAAGTTTGCAGAAAAGGCGAGCCATTGCGTCTATGCTGACATTCGCCGACCCAGACGGCT
The DNA here is from genome assembly GCA_039818165.1 of Pseudomonadota bacterium. Lineage (GTDB taxonomy): Bacteria > Pseudomonadota > Alphaproteobacteria > Caulobacterales > Hyphomonadaceae > UBA5336. The sequence goes on from JBCBUL010000010.1 coordinate 23,719, forward strand.
CGCCCGCTGCCTTCTGGAATACGCGCTCCATTCAAACCCCGGTGGCCAGGTCCTGTTCACGACGTCTCGGCCTGACCGCATCACGCAAATGGTGCGGACCGCCGAGCGCCCACGCCTGACCGAGGCTCAGTTCAAGGCCCTAGCCAAAGTTGCAGAGCAAGTTGCAAAGATGGAGTTGGCGCCGGCTTGAGGCCGCTACTGCGCGGCCCGCTCAAACAAGCTGACGCGGGTTTGGGGCTCTTCCAGAATGGTGAAGTCGGCCGCGGCCCCTCGCACCAGGGTTTCCCCCTTCAGAGCAAAGCCCAGCGTTTCCAGTGACTCGATGATTTCTGCCTCACGCCCGGCCGGACAGGATGGGCGGATGAAGATCACCTGATCGTCGCGATGCAAAGCCCTTTCGAGTCCACCGTCTATGAGCCACCCGCCGCCCAATTCAGCGTCAATCGCATCGGCGTCGGCAGCGCGCAGCCACGTCATGGTGCGGCGGGCCGCCTGCCAATAGTCAGGCCCCTGATAATCGATCACATCACTGCGACGATAAAACAGTGTTCGGCCCTCGCGCCGGTTCTCCCAGGCTGCAGCACTGTGGAAGTGGATACACGTCAGGGCCGGTGCATCACCGAAGCCTTCTTCCTCGGCGAAGGCGAAGCCCCCGCGATAGTCCTCCGGCTTGATGTGATGGCGCAGTTCGACCGCGGAAGATCCCAACGCGGCGAGTACCAATATAGCGCCCAGACCTGCTCCAAGCGCGGGCCATTTCAGCCGTGACAGGACATAGCCGACCCCAAGCGTGAGCGGAATAATCGCAGGCAGCAGAACCTTGTTGGCCAGGAGAGGTTGGCGGATGTGCAGGACGAGCACCACCAGCGGAAACACTACGATAAGCGCAAACAAGCTGGTCGCGAGGGCGCGGCGGCCACTGACCCACGCGATCGGAACCGACGCGGCGGCAAGGGCGTAGAACACCGCTTCAAACAGGATGGACGGTCCACCGAGGCCAGGAAAGCCGGTGATGTTTCTATAGAACCATTGGATATCCAGAATGCTGTTGTCGCCGCCGAGACCCGGGAACGTGCTGGACGCGCCCGGCAGGGCAATCAACCACGGTAGTGTCAGCACAAAGAGGATCGCGTTGCGCACCAGCCAATCGCGACCGAAGCGCATGCGATCGTCGCCACTGAGGCCAACGGCCAGGCTGGCGAACCCGATCAATCCCATCACGATAAGGCCAAGCGCATGGCTGTAGATGGCGAAAAACCCGCCTAACACGTAAAGCGCTGCATAGGTCCGTTGGCCATGCAAGTTTGGCCGGGCGTGCCCCACGCCGCCCCACAGTGCTAGGATCAACCCGAAAATGAGGTACGGATACATCCGTGCATCCTGGCTGTAATAAATGTGGCCCGTGGCGAATGCGAACAGCAGGCCGGTGAAAATGGCGGCGCGTACGTTGGCGATATCCCGCGTGGCCAACACCATCGCCGCCACGGACATCGAGCCGAACACTGCGGCAGGCACCCGGGCATAGTCGGGGTCCGGCGTGATACGGTGCCAGAGGTGCTGGACCACCCATGTCATGTTCGGATGATTGTCGATATTGTCCCAGATGATCGTTCCCAGGTCCAACCGGGCAAAAGCCAGCGTGACGGCTTCATCCATCCAGATCGGCGCGCCCGACAGGTTCCAGAACCGCGCGATTGTTCCGGCAGCAACAATTGCAGCAAACCAGACCCAGAACCTCGGCAGGCTTGGCACATCATCGATCAAGACACGTTTTATCTGTTCTTCTGCCGCCTGCAAAAAGCCCATGCCAGTCAAGCCTCAACCTGTGAGGCCACTGGATCGTATCCAAGTGTGGCCATCATCTCATCAAACCCTGCTGGCAATCGTGCGAGGTCTTCCGTTGTCAGACTGTCCTTCCAACGGCCGATGGAACTGGCCGTGATTGGCTTTGTCACCGCTGCATGGTGTGCGTGTCGTCCAACATCTGCGAGTTTTTCGGGGACGCGCGTCAGGTGTGCAGGATCGAAGTCCATGTCAGCCCACGCGAAGATTTTCGAGAACACCGTTTCCGGATCCCGGACCAGGTCCTCATAGGCCACGGTCAGCGGTGCGCGCCGGGCGCGCTTCATCTGCTTCCGGCAAGATGTGTTCGCATCAATCCAGCGTTGGGCGGACCCTTCAATATCCCGCATCCCCGCCTTCACCTGGGAGGCGACAACGTCGAGGCCATGGCGCTGCAAATACAGGAAGTAGGCGTCCGGGAACGCTTTCACGATGTGAGACAGATGCACCGTGTTCCAGGGCGTCTTGTCTCCCCAGCGCGCCTGCGTAAACCCATGCTCGCCGGCCATGAACGCATAGAGCGCGTCGTAGAGCGACTGGACGGACTGGCGGGACTTTTCCCACCCTTCAACGGCGTTGGCGAACGGGGAAAAGCTCTCAATCTCGAAATCGTCCCGGTGCGGATGACGGTCGATATAGGCGCAAACCATCCAGACTTTCTCACGCCAGGTAAGCCCACGCCATTTCGACCAGCGCGACAGGATCTCACCGATCACATAGGTCTCCGGCGGAATGTAAATCTGACCAGACGCCATCAGCACGCGGCGCGTGAGCGTGTTGCCGGAGCGCGGGGCGCCGATAATGAAAAGTGGAGCGGCGGTCGTGGCCATCAGGCGGTCAACCTCTTGTCCTGGCGGCGACGCTTGTGGAAACCCGTCCATTTGCGTGCAGCGGTGAAGGGAGATGCGCTTGGCGATGCGCCGCGCGACGTTGTTCCGGTATCTGACAGGAGGGCCTCGTAGCGCGCCGGGATGGCGGATGTCGCATAGGCCTCCAGGCAATAGTCCCGCGCTTCCGCAGCCGCCTGCCGCGCCCCGACAAGATCATGGCGGATTGTGTCGAGCACAGACGCGACCTCTGACGGCTGGCAATAGACCGCATGGGGACCGAACGTCACCCGGAGGCCGGGGTCCAGTATACAACGCGCTCCCATTAGCATCGCTTCAGCCACGGTCCGGCCAAAAGTCTCGGTCCAGCGGCTGGAGTAGAAGTACGCGAAGACATCGAGGCTATCGAGAAAATCGGTCACGGGTTCGGCGTTAAAGGCGAGCACGTCCCAGCGCGAGACATCCAGGCCCATATCCTCGAAGAATGCCGGGTCGGTTCCCATGGTGCGAATGTGCGTATGCGGCCCGGCCGGGAGGCTGGCGGCGATTTCAGCGGGAGAGTCGCCCCACTTTTCCGCATGCGGACGGCCATGGCGTCCCACGGTGAGATCGGGCGATGTCAGCTTTTCGCGCTTGGGCGCCCAGTCCGCGACATCGAATGTGTTGATCCAGTCAAGCGTTGTCAGTCTCAGCAATGGAGCGAAGCTTTGGAGTTGGGCCCGGCAAACCCCCGAAATCGGCGCCCATAGGGGGCGGACGCCAAATTGGGTTCGGATGCGTGATTGAACCGCAAACGGATCATAGTCCAGGGCGCCGTCCCCCTTGAAGGGGGCCTGGTGCGCAACGATTACCGCGCGGTCGCATGTCAGTGAAACAGGGTTGGCGACACCAACCTGAAAGGGTTGGGGATGATGGAAGAAAGCCAAACGTGCGGCCAACGGGCCATCGCCAGAAACGCGCTCGACACCTGGCAGATCAAACAGTGCCTCGAGTGCCGGGTTAGCTGTTTCATGGGGCAGGAAAAAGTCCTGACCCTCGACAAAATACATCCCCACCGCGACACCTGCGGCGGAAAAAGTGCGCACATCGCTGGCCACGGATGTGGCTGTTCCGCCCATGAAGCGGGGGTCCACCAGTATCAGAACATCGAAGGGGGCCTTGGCCACCGCGCTCTCCTCGCCTGTGCTCCGTCCATCCCACATTGACGAAGCGTCTTCATCCCTAAGCAAACGCCATGCCTTGCCTACTCTGCTGGCGCACCTTGCTGGCGCTGCTGCACAAGGGCCTTCGCCTCATCGATCAGTTCTCGGACGAAGCCGTTGAAGAGTGTGTACATCGCCGCGAGGAAGACACCGATCCCGATCGGCACAAGGATGACGAGTTGGACCGCGCTGGACAGCGCGTCCAGCCCCGGCCACAGCGCCTGGACAGCATAAATCGCCCCCGCCATCAGCGCCGAAGATACCGCGGTGGGCAGAATGGCGGACACGTACTGAGACACCGGGATCCCCATATGGCGCAAGGTGATGATCTGTAACGGCACAAACAGGACGAAATTCGCGATGAGATAGGCGACTGAAAGGGCCACCAGGGAGCCCATATAGACACCGACAGCAAAGGCGATCACGAAGCCGACCATTCGGATCAAAGCCCATTGCAGCAGGATCTTTGAGTTGCCGAGCGCCTTCCAGAGCACGTTTGACGGACCGCCCACCGTCTGGATGACGCCCACAAAGGCGAGGATCGACAAGACCGGCACAACAGGAGCCCAGTTCGGCCCGAAGACCAGTGCCACAAATGGCTCACTGACCATGGCCAGCCCCGTCATCATTGGGATGGCAATACCCGCCAGCACGGAGACAGACCGCAGGAACACCAACCGCAGACGTTCCGTTTCGTGCTTGATCGACGACATGGCGGGATAAAGGGCATAGCCGGCGCCCAGCGAAAGCGAGGACACCGGCACAAGCATGATCTGATACGCCCGGCCATAGAAGCCGAGCTGCTCCGCGCCCAGGTAACGCCCGATCAGGATATTGTCCGCATTGCGATTGATGAAGGTCACAAAGGCTTCGCCCGTCAGACGCAGGCTGAATGGCAGGACCGCGACAATCTCTGAAAAATCAAAGAGGAAGCGCAGGGGCGCGCGCTGCGCCGCGAGACCGCCAACCATCTTGATAAAGTAGAGCACGACCTGTTGCAGCACGAGTGCCCACATGCCGAGGCCCTGGGCTGCCGCCACGAGCACAACGACGGCTGACGCAAGGGTCGCTGTCAGGTCAATCGCTGCAATGGTTCGAAAGCGGAAATTGCGCTGCATCCAGGCCATGGGCACGAGGAAGACGCAGTGCATCAGCACCATGGCCGACAGGGCCTGAACCAAAGGCTCAACCACGGGTTCTCGGTAGAACCCCGCAATAAGAGGGGCGGCGAGGAATGTGCCGATGGTCATGGCGCCGCCCAGGGCGAGATTGGTCCAGAACGCCGTCGACCAGAAGGCAGGCGATGGGGCATCCGCCCGCACCAGAGCGGCAGAGATGCCCAAATCGTTGAACATCGTGAACAGCGCGACAAACGCCATCGCCATGCCGACATAGCCGAACTGCTCTGGCGGGATCGTGCGCGCCAAAATCGGCAACACGACAACGAACTGCAACACCGTCTTGAACAGGATTGTCGACACATTGAGTGTCGCCCCATCAATCGTCTTGCGTGCAAGATTACTCATTCAACTGTCCCAAGACCGGACGCCGGCCACTCCGGCATGATTCCCGCAAGCGGTCAGATCGACTGTAAAGCCAGTCTGAGGCCACCTCCGACCGCATGGGTCTGCAAGTCTCATACTGGTTTTGCCCGAGACCCAAGCGTGCAGGGAGCCAATACGCCTGTTACGCGAATTTGAGGAGCTGGAAATGGCCGACAAGATCAGCGTGATCGTGCCGACCTTCAACCGCGTGGACCTGATCGCGGAAACGCTCGACAGTCTGCTGTGCCAGACGCGGCGCCCCGATGAGTTCCTCGTCATCGACGATGGGTCCACCGATGGAACGGGGGACGTCGTCAAAGCCTATGGCGACGCAGTCCGATACATGGCCAAGCCAAATGGCGGCAAGGCCAGCGCCCTCAATCTCGCAATGGAACAGGTCTCAGGCGACCTGATCTGGATCTGCGATGATGACGACCTCATCCTGCCTGAAACCTGTGCCCGGCTTGCGGCATGCCTGGAGGCTGATCCAAAGCTTGGCTTTGCGGCTGGCCGGCATGAAGACTTCATCGTCGACAGTGATACCGGCGAGCGTATCGTTAAAGCGCCCGGATACTGGCGCCCGTCCCAGAGCGATGAAATCTTTCCAGACCTCCTCGACGGATGCCACATTTTCCAACCGGGACTCATCGTCCGGCGCAGCGTTTACGATGCCGTCGGCCCCTTCGATGAAGCGTTCATCCGCTCCCAGGACTATGAGATGATGCTGCGCATCGCCCGCCACGCCCGAGGCGTTTTGCTGCCGGAAACTGTGTATCTGCACCGTGAGCATGGCGGCGCGCGGGGCTCGGCCAAGGAGCGCTTCACGCCGGAAGAGGCCAATGCGAAGTGGATCAAGTTCCACCGGATGATCTTCGAACCTCTTATGGCCGAGCTCGGTGATACGGATATCCTGCCGGCCTCGCTGGTGGCCCGGCCCGACATTGCACCCATCACGGCCCGTGTGGCCGCATTCAAACGCGCCGGCGTCTATGCCCGCCACATGATGTGGCCGGAAGCCATGGACACCTACGAAGACATCGCCGCCCGTGCGGAGGGCCCAGACCTGACAGACGTGGAACAGCGTCTCGTAAAGCAGGCGACTGGTTACAGCTTCGGCTGCGGCCCGCTGTATGAAGACCAGGAGATTCGGCGCCGCGCAATAGCCCTGAAATCGATCTCCCCACGTGGACGGCAGATCGCGAACCTGTTGGGCGCGTCCATGATGTGGCGTATCAAGTGTGCCACGAAATCCGGCAACCTGCCCCTGGCGGCTCAACTCACCGGCTTTGTGGCCAGCGCCCGGCTCTAGACAACATCCACCACGTAAAGCGCCTGACGAAACAGCGGTCCGTAGGGTTTCTGGTCGGCATGGACCAGGCGCAGGCCGTTATCTTCGAACGTGGCGCGCCAGCCATCGTCATCACGATTGGTATGCGGGTGGCCTAAAAACTCAAGGTTCACAAGGCTGTCTGCACCATAGGTCAGGTAGCGCTGGAGGGCGCTCTCATAGACGTCCTCCACCAGGATCAAGCGCCGGGCAATGCGAGCGGCCTCGCGCAGGATCGCATCCGGGTCCGGCGTGTGGTGCAACATGGTCAGCAGCAAGGCTGCGTCGAACTCCCCGTCGTCAAACGGCATTCGCCTGCCATCATAAAGGTGCGGCCTGAACCGGTTGTCGAAACTGGAGTCTGCAATGTCGAGCGGCAGTGCCGAGTACCCCGCCTCGCCGAGTACGGCCTGGACACTTCCGGGGCCGGAACCGATTTCGATCATCCGATCGGTCGTCGACACAAATGGAGCGAACCACTCCACCTTCCGGCGCGCATCCAGCTTCCAGAGCTGAAAAATGGCCGGGCCCAGCACAGGTGTTCGCCAAAGACTGCGCATTTGCGCTCCCGCGTGTTTGCCACCACTCGCCAAGCCTCGCTGAGGCAGACGAGCAGGCTTATCCTGAAACTGGAGGCTTTCGCCACACGCCTTCAATCAACACCAAACACGGTTTGTTGAACCTGATTCTTCAGGGGCGCGCCGTCCAGGAAGGCCCTCAGATTTTCCAGGAACAAGTCGTCGGTTCGGAGCTTGGCATCTTCCGTGAGCGCGGCGATGTGCGGTGTCAGCGTGATCGCAGGATGAGACCAGATTGGATGGTCCGGCGGAAGCGGTTCCTCGCGAACCACATCCAGATACGCAGCGCCCGGTCGCCCCGATTCAAGGCCCGCGAGCAATGCCGCCTCATCAACCAATGCGCCCCGTCCCACATTGATGAGCAGCGCGCCTGGTTTCATCGCCGCGAAAAAAGCTGCATCGGCGAGATTTTCCGTCTCCGGGGTCAGCGGCGGACAAAGCACCACAGCGTCGGCATCAGAAACCGCGCCCGCAATATCCCGGGGGTGCACCATGGCGTCGGCATGCTCATGATCACCAGGCGTGCGCCGCACACCTGTCACCCTGCCCCCCAGTGCTGTCACGCGCTGCGCCGTGGCCTGGCCGATATGCCCAAAACCAACGATCACCCAGTGGGTCGCGCAAATCTCCCGAAATCCGATCCGCTCCCAACGCTTTGCAGCCTGCGCCTTGCGCCGCGCCGGCCCATTCTGGAAATGATCCAGTCCAGCCCAAAGAACCCACTCCGCAATCGCCGCACTCTGCTCATGGCTGGACGTGAAAACCCCAGCCTTTTGACCTATCGCCCTGAGAGCCGGATGCTCAATGCCCGCGGCGCTGGACTGGAACCAATCAACCGATGGCGCCGCCATAATGTACTTAAAGAAGTCCATGACGGCGGGTGAGAAATACGCGTCCTGCGTCCCGTAGACAATTTTCAGATCGGGTATCTCTGGCACGGATCCGCCCCAGGGACGCCCGACCTTGCCCAGATCGTCCAGTGTGAGAGGCGAAAGCGTTTCAGCAAACGGCTTGAGCCTATCGGCGATGCGCGCGAATGTGGTGGCATGGCAAAACAGATCGCCCATCGATTCCTCCTTTTTTGCTGTGTCTGGTGCCTCAGCCTCGGCGCGCCCGCAAGCGCGCAGGACGACATCCCCCTGCGCGACCCTTCCTATCTCAGAGACACGGTTCGGTTGGCAGGCGTGCTTGGCTCGGCCCATGGGGCCCGTTTCGTGTGCAATGGCGAGGGCGACCAATACTGGCGTGCCCACATGATTGAGCTGTTGACATTGGAAGCGCCCAATCGCGGCGCTCTGCGCAGCTCCATGGTCGACGCCTTCAATACGGGCTTCTCAGAGGCCCAGAGGCGCTTTGCCTTCTGCGACCAGAACACGGTCGAGGCCGAAAAGCGCTACGCCGCCGAAGGCCGCGATCTGGCGGATCGATTGGCTGCCTACTATTTCACGCGCTGATCGCGCTCGACACTTGGGGATGTGCGGCCTAGCTTCCCGCGAAACCAAACGCCGGGAGCCTATCCATGATCCGCCTTGTCGCCCTTGCCGCATCCCTGGTCGCTTTGGCCGCCTGCGAAACCGTTGAGACCGGGCCCCCGCCCGTTGCCCCGGCCACGATTGTCTCCGTCGAAGCGGCAGCCCCGGTGGAGCCAGGCATTGGCGACCGGCTGAATACGGGCCGCAAATTTGGAACGCGCAGCGCCGTGGTGGCGCCAAATGCTGCGGCCGCAACGGCCCATCCGCTGGCCACACAGGTCGCCCTCGACATCATGAAGCGCGGCGGCAGCGCCATGGACGCGGCGATTGCAGCCAATGCGATGCTGGGCCTGGTCGAGCCGACGGGGAACGGAATTGGCGGGGACCTGTTCGCCATTGTCTGGGATCCGCGCACGCAGAAGCTCTACGGCTATAATGGCTCTGGCCGCAGCCCCATTGGCGCGACGCTGGAGGACATGCAGGCCGCCGCCGACGCGCATATGGAGGGCGAGGAAATCCCGCCCTTTGGCGCTGCCCCCGTCAGCGTGCCCGGCACGGTGGAGGCCTGGGGCGTGTTGCATGAGCGGTTCGGGCGGATGCCGCTGAATTATGTGCTTGAGCCCACCATCGATTATGCGCGGGGCGGCGCGCCCATCCCCGAAGTGATCGCCTATTATTGGGGGCGCAACGAGACGCGCCTGCGCGAGGCGAGCGAGAGCGGGATGCTGGAAGAGTTCGCCAATGCCGAGGCGACCTTCTTCTCCCCCGCCCCGGTCGAGGGCGCTCTGTTCACAAATCCCGATCTGGCCGACACGCTGGAGCGGATTGCCGAATTCGGGCCGGGCGACTTCTACACCGGCCAGATTGCGCGCACCATGGACGCCTATTTCGAGCGCATCGGCGGCTTCCTGACCTATGAAGACTTCGCCGCCCATGAGGGCGAATGGGTCGAGCCATTCTGCGCGGATTATCGCGAGGCGCGCGTCTGTCAGCTTGGCCCGAACACGCAAGGGGTCGCCGCGCTGCAGATGCTGCAAATGCTGGAAGGCTTCCCCATGCGCGAGTTCGGCTTTGGCAGTGCCGACAGCGTTATGGCGCAGGTGGAAGCGAAGCGGTTGGCGTTTGCGGACCGGGCCTCGGGGTACGCCGATCCGGCATTCAGCGGCAAGGATCCTGCGCGATTTATCTCGAACGGCTACAACCAGCGTCGCGCACGCTTTATCGATTTGCAGCAGGCCATGTCCGGCGAAACCGTGGTCACATCGATCGGCGAAACTCTGGATGTGATGATAAACGAAGCGCTAGATGGGATTGAGTCAGAATACCCTGTAATGGTTGACATAATTCGCCGCGGAAGAAGTGGCGAAGATGTTTCCAAGGAACTCGAAGCTTACAATGCTAGGCGCGCCGAAGCCGACGCCAAGCTCCACGACGGCGACACGACCTATCTCTCCGTGGCCGACTCCAACGGCATGATGGTCTCGCTCATCCAGTCGAATTATCGCGGCATGGGGTCTGGGCTGGTGGCCGATGGGCTCGGCTTCATGTTCCAGGATCGCGGCCAACTCTTCAGCCTCGACCCGGCCCACCCGAACGTGTTCGAGCCCGGCAAGCGGCCCTTCCACACCATCATTCCGGGCTTTGCGTTCAAGGACGTCGACGGCGCGCACCAGCCCTGGCTCAGCTTCGGCCTGATGGGCGGGGGCATGCAGCCACAGGGCCATGTGCAGGTGATCCTGAACCTCATCGACTACGATATGGGCCTGCAGGAAGCGGGCGATGCCGCGCGCTGGGAACATGTCGGCGGCTGCGAGCCGACCGATGATCTGGAAGGCGACGACTGCGAAGCCGATATGGGCGAGGTGCGCCTTGAGAGCGGCCTTGCAGGCATCGCCGCCGCGCTTGAGTCGCGCGGGCATGAAGTGCGCTGCTGCGGCCCGAATTTCGGCGGCTACCAGGCCGTCATGCGCGACTTCGAAAGCGGCGCGTGGATCGCCGCCACCGAAATGCGTAAAGACGGCGCGGCTGGGGGGTATTAGGTGTCAGCCAGCCCGAACAGACCACACATCACTCTACGATTGGCACAATAAGGTTCACCCAGTAGCGCCAGCTGAATTGAACGTTTGGCGCCGGCGTCCCGTCAGGGTTCCATGAAAAGACGTCGAATTCGACATCAGCATCCAACAATCGCTGGCGCGCAGTGACAATGACCGGCTCGGCCGACATGGGTGTAGCTACAAAAGAATGGGGCAATTGATACGACGGCACAGTGGGCCTCGGCCCGCACAAATAGCTGCTCAGCCGCCACTGGATCTTGCCACTGCTAACAGTCTTCGACATGCCACAAATGTCCAGCGTTGATTGACTTGTGAAACACGACTCCCTCGGAGCCCCATCTCCGCCCAGTTCTGGATCCACGACGACCGGAGTGCGATCGGTTTCATGCACCGTCACTTGATAGAGATTCTGGGACATGGCATCCCGTTCAACCAAGTTCAGAACACCAAGATTAGCGCCTACTTGGTCCAACGCCTTGATTAACTGCTCTCGTTTTTTGCTTGTCATTGATCCCACCCAAATATTGCAACGCGACAACGCATTTGCAGCATGTAAAAAGAGCGCATCTATCTGATACGCTCTTTCCACATTAGCATAAATACTATCGAATTTGAACGATAGACCTAAAGCGTGCCCAGCATTTCTGCCACCAGCGGATGCCTCACAACGTCCTTGCCTTCCAGGCGGATGACGGCGACGTCGTCCATGGTCTCCAGCTTGTCGGCGATGGGGCCGAGGCCTGAGAGGCTGGGCAGAAGGTCGGTCTGGTTCGGGTCGCCCGTGATCACCATGGTCGAATGCCAGCCAAGCCGCGTGAGCAGCATTTTCAGCTGGGTGTAGGTGCAGTTCTGGGCCTCGTCGATGACCACGAAGGCATTGTTCAGCGTGCGCCCGCGCATGAAACCGATGGGAGCAATTTCAATTAGCCCCTCGCTCATCATGTGCTTGAGCTGCTGGGGCGAAAGACGATCTGACAGGGCGTCATAAAGCGGGCGCAGATACGGCGCGAGCTTGTCTTCCATGGCGCCGGGCAGGAAGCCGATCTGCTCACCCGCCTCCACAGCAGGTCGCGAGAGAATGATCCGGTCGACTTTGCCTTTCTGCAGCGCCTCGACGGCCTTGCAGATGGCCAGATAGGTCTTGCCCGTACCGGCCGGACCAACGGCAGCAACGAGGGCCTGGCTGTCGAGCGCCTGGAGCAGCGCCGCCTGGTTTTCCGAGCGCGGCTTGATTGTCTTCTGGTAGCGCTGCTCGCGCTTGGGCGGCGCAGACGCGGCGGGCGCCCCTTTCTTGCCCCGGTCAGCATCATCTGGATGCCAACCACCATCAATCGCATAGAGCTCTGGCCCATTCGGGGCGGCGCCCTGGTCGAAGAAGCTCTCTTCGAAGGCGGCGTTGGCTTTCATGCGCTTGGTGGCAGTGCGTTTTCCCATGGGGGTCTCCTTCTGGGGGCTACGGGCACAAAAAAACCGCTGGCAAGGGCTGCGCAGCGGCGGACGAAACTGGACAAGTAGGGAAAGCGAGGTACGCGTCGCCGGGCGGCGGACTGGCCATCCCAAACCGGGGAGACGGCACGTATCTCAAGGTTCGATGGGGCATATGGCGCTTCTGCCACCCTCCTTCTCGAATCTATTTACGAGAACACCATAGCGGGGTTAATCAAACCTTTCGCGACATTCCGCAGGCGTAATGAAAGGGCTCGTAATGGCGATCTACAGCTTCGGAGACTTTCACCCCATTCTGCCAGACGACGGCATCTATTGGGTCGCCGAGAACGCCACGGTGATCGGCAATGTGGAGCTGAAGACGGGCGCGAACATCTGGTATAATTGTGTCCTGCGTGGGGACCATTCGGCCCTGATCAGCGTGGGCGAGAATTCCAACATTCAGGACGGTACGATCTGCCACGTGGATGAGGGCTGCCCGCTAACCATCGGCGCCGGCGTCACGGTCGGCCATATGGCGATGCTCCATGGCTGCACAATCGGCGACAATTCCTTGATCGGGATCGGCGCGACCGTGCTGAACAACGCGAAGATCGGCTCCAACGTCATCATCGGCGCCCATGCGCTGATCCCCGAGGGCAAAGAGATCCCGGACAATTCTCTGGTCATGGGCGCGCCGGGCAAGGTGGTGAAGGAAATCAGCGATGTGCAGGCGCAGATTATCAAGATGAGCGCGCTGCACTATGTAGAAAATGCGCGCAAGCACCGAGAATTGGTAAAGCGCGCGGATTAAGGGGCTCCCCCAACGTCGCGGCTTGACGCCAGCCGTCCATCGGCCACCCTGCAAGCAAAACAGGGAGGCGCCGCCATGGCCAGTCATGAATTTGCTAACGTCACCACCGAAGACCATACGCTGATCGTCGAAATCAATCGGCCGGAAAAGATGAATGCGCTGCATCCGCCGGCCAATAAGGAACTCGGTGAGATCTTCGACGAATTCGCCGCCAATCCCGACTTCTGGATCGCAATTATCACCGGCGCCGGGGACTGGGCGTTCAGCGCGGGCAATGACCTGCGCTACCAGGCCGAAGGGGGCGACATGTTCGCCGTGCCGAGCGGATTTGGCGGGCTGACCAGCCGGTATGCCCTCAACAAGCCAGTTATCGCTGCCGTGAACGGTGTGGCCATGGGCGGGGGCTTCGAGATTGCCTTGGCCTGCGACCTGATCATCGCCGCTGACACAGCCCGCTTCGCCCTGCCCGAGCCAAAGGTCGGCTTGGCGGCCCTCGCCGGAGGCCTGCACCGCCTGCCGCGCCAGATCGGGCTGAAACGCGCCATGGGCATGATCATGACCGGCCGCCACGTCATGGCGGAAGAAGGCAAGGAGCTGGGCTTTGTGAATGAGGTCGTGCCGCAAGGCGAATTGATGGATGCAGCGCGCAAATGGGCGGGCATGATCGCCGAGTGCAGTCCGATGTCGATCCGCGCCTCGAAACAGGCCGTGATGGGAGGTCTGGATGTGGCGAACTACAAAGACGCTTTTGAAACGCGCTTCCCGGCGGTGTCGGATCTGTTCAAGTCGGCTGATTTCATCGAAGGTCCGCGCGCCTTTGCGGAAAAGCGCAAGCCGAATTGGACAGGCAGCTAACCCCTATTTCGCTTCGGCTTCCCTCATGAAACGGATACCGAAGCTGCGGCCCTCACTACGCACCACTTTGCCCCGGAGATTGCCGGTGCTGACGATTTCGCCGACGGCCGGTGCACGGCTAAGCGCTTCAAAGCCAGCCCCTGTCAGGGAAATGTCCACTACGCGGCAGTTCAGGACCCCGCCACTGTCCAGCTTCAGCTGAGCAGGACCACCTGCCTTGTAGCGGGGATGCTGGCGTTCATCGCTGAGGCCCAGCGGGTCCTTGTTGATCAGCCAGATGAGCTGATCAGCAAGCTTGTCGCGTTTGCGGGTCGTCAGCGAAAACTGCACCAGAAAACCGCGATTGAGGACGCGTGTAACCTCTCCGGTCACACGGCCCAAACCATCGAAATAGCAAACAATCTGGCTGCCCTGCTGCGGCAGGTCATTTGCGCGGATCTGGGCCGACTGGCTGGACATCGCGACGGATACGATCCGGTGCTCTTCGCCCTTGGAATCCAGGAACCGACCGGGAAGCTGGATCGGCAGGCGTTGGTCTGTTTGCGCGGTGCTCACAGATTTGTTTTTGGAGGGCATATGCGTTTGGACAGCAGTCATCGTTTTCTCGAAGGTTCCTTCTCTATTCACGGTCCGCGCACACGCAACTCGACAACCTATGCCTGAAATTGCTTCACAAATGGTTGCTCGCCATGGGCGCGTTGGGCCAAGGTGCGCAAAAACACAAATCAGACTTGGGAACGCGCCATGCGGGAATTCGACTATGTGATTGTGGGTGCAGGCAGCGCAGGCTGCGTGTTGGCCAACCGGCTGAGCAGCGATCCGTCCGTTTCGGTTTGCCTGATTGAGGCGGGCAAAAAAGATACGGCGCTCACCGTGCGCATGCCCGCAGCGGTCGGGACGCTGATCAAGGATGAGAATGATTACAATTGGGGTTTCTACACCGCGCCCCAGGACCATCTGAACGGGCGAAAGCTCTGGTGGCCCCGCGGGCGTGGCTGGGGCGGGTCGTCCTCGATCAACGGAATGATCTACATTCGCGGCCACGCGCGCGACTATGACCAATGGCGCCAGATGGGCCTGACGGGATGGGGCTTTTCGGATGTCCTCCCCTATTTCAAACGCTCGGAAGGCCATGAGGGTGGCGAGACCGACTTCCATGGCGGTGACGGGCCCCTGAAAGTGTCCGAAAGCCCCATCGACAGCCCTCTCTACGAGGCCTTTATGGCGGCTGGCGAGGCGGCAGGTCACCCGGTAACGCCCGATTTCAACGGGGCGCAACAGGAGGGCATGGGGCCCTACCAACGCACCATCCATGGCGGCGAGCGCTGGAGCGCGTCCTTCGGCTATCTTCGCCCAATCGCGGATACCAGAGACAACCTGACCATCATCTCAACGGGCCTAGTGACCAAAATCCGCACCGAAGGCACCCGTGCCGTGGGCTTTGATCTTGTAGAAGGCAAGGGCAAGACCGCCTCCAGCGTCTCGGCGCGAAAAGAAGTGCTGATTTGCGCCGGCGCCGTGCAATCGCCGCAGCTTCTGATGCTGTCCGGAATTGGCCCCCAAGCGGAACTTGCGCGCCACGGCATTGAAACCGTTCTGGATGTGCCCGGGATCGGCGCAAACCTGCAGGACCACCTCGATGTGGTCGTCGTGAATGAGATGACCCAGAACCTCTCGGCCTATTCCACCCAGGCCGGGCTGAAACGCTACATCGTTGGTCTGCAGTATCTGTTCACAAAGGCCGGCCCCGGCGCGGACAATTTCCTCCAGGCTGGCGCCTTCCTGAAGTCGCGCGAAGGCCTTGATCGTCCGGATTTGCAGCTCCATTTCGTGAATGCCGGCATGATTGACCATGGCCGCACCGAAGTGAACCAGGACGCATTCACCGTGCATGCCTGCCAGTTGCGGCCAGAAAGCCGGGGCACGATTACACTGCGCTCTGCCGACCCGTTCGACGCGCCGTTGATTGACCCGAACTATCTGGCCACTGAGGAAGACAAGCGATCCCTGCGCGAGAGCGTAAAGATGTGCCGCGAGATCTTCGCTCAATCGGCTTTCGATCCCTATCGCGGACCGGAAATGGTCCCCGGCGCCGGTGTGCAGAGCGACGATGAGATTGATGCCTACATTCGCGAGACAGGCGAGACGATCTATCACCCCGTAGGCACTGTTGCCATGGGAGCGGGCGACGACGCTCCACTAGATGGAGAGCTCCGCGTGCGGGGCATGGAAGGACTGCGCGTCGTGGACGCGTCGGTCATGCCGACCCTGATCGGCGGAAACACAAATGCGCCCACCATCATGATCGCCGAGAAGGCCGCCGATATGATCCTGGGCAACGCCCCGGCAGACGCAGTGGAACTGGAAGTCGCCTAGGCTCTCGCTCGTGGGCAGTAAAAAAGGCGCAGTCGAACTACCGACCGCGCCTCCTTCAACTCGAATACAGGACGATGCTGCCCCCTAAATCAACGCGTACCCGTTGGCGTTGATATAACCAACCAGTGCGTTGGCTCGGTTTCCAGGCTCTGGGTGGGTTGAGTTGAACTCAGGTGGGCGCTGTCCGCTGGACTTCGCGTCCATCAATTCCCAGAGCCGAATGGACTGGCGAACATCATACCCGGCGCGGTGCATGTAATCGACACCTGCGCGGTCCGCCTCATATTCGTTCTGGCGCGAGTAGGGCAGGATGACGCCAAACTGCATCGCGGCTCCACCCAGCGCCGTAATCAAGTTCCCATACTGGGAAAGCTCTTCAGATTGCGTAACAGCGACTTGTCCTGCCACGAGGGCGGCTTGTGCAAGCACCGTTCGCGTCATGCGCCGGCCCGCATGGTTGTACACCGAATGGCCTATTTCGTGGCCCAGAACTGTTGAGAGTTGGTCATCATTCTCGGCCAGTTCCAGCATGCCCCGATAAACACCGACGCGATTGCCGGGCATAACGAAAGCATTCACATCGTCGGTGTCGAAGACAGCCACATCCCATTGCTCATTTGCTTTTGGGGATGACTGGACTGTGCGGTTCCAAGTCCGCATGACCTGTTCGCGCACCCTGGAATTGGACGTCTGAGGCGTTTGCGCCTTCATATCGCTCCACGCCGTTGCCGCCATTTGGCCGATTTGCGCATCTGAGAAAAAGTTCAACTCCTGCTCACCGGTGTATGGATTTGTTGAGCACCCAGACACGATCGGGACAACGCTGCCCGCAGCGAGACCGCAAATAATCTCACGCCGTGATAGTTCGATTTTCGGCGCCCTCTCCAGATGGCGACCATCTACCTTAATCTTCTCAACCATTGTCAGACTCCTCTCTTGTCCTTCAACACCCACCATAGTCGGAACTTCGCATTAGCTCTTAGATTAGCGCATACCCTCTGGCGTTGATGTAACGCGTCAACTCATCGGCGCGACGGGAGGGGTCTGGGTGCGTGGACATAAACTCCGGTGGGCGTTGCCCCGAAGACTTTGCATCCATCACCTGCCAAAGCCGCACAGACTGGGTCACATCATACCCCGCAGTGTGCATGTAATCGACGCCGGCTTTGTCGGCTTCGAGTTCACTCTCACGCGAATAGGGCAAGATGACACCAAACTGAACCGCAGCGCCGCCGAGCGCCGTGATCAAGCCGCCATATTGGCTGAGCTCTTCGGACTGGGTCACGGCAACCTGTCCTGCGACCAGTGCGGCCTGGGCGAGCACGGCGCGGCTCATACGCCGGCCTGCGTGATTGTAGACGGCATGGCCCACTTCATGGCCGAGAACGGCGCTGAGTTGGTCTTCGTTTTCCGATAGCTCCACCATTCCGCGGAACACACCAACCCGGTTCCCTGGCATGACGAAAGCGTTCACATCATCCGTGTCAAACACCGCCACGTCCCACTGTTCACCGGCCTTCGGTGTGACGCGTTCAACACGTGACCACGTCCGCATCACCTTGTTTCGCAGTTCTGGATTGGACGTTTGCGGCGTCTGCGCCTTCATATCACTCCAGGCCGTGGCGGCCATCTGGCCGATCTGCGCATCGGAAAAGAAATTCAGTTCCTGCTCGCCCGTGTAAGGATTTGTCGTGCAGCTGGAAACCAACGGAAATACTGTTCCTGCAGCCAGGCCGCAGATGATTCCGCGCCGGGAGAGGTTGATTTTCGGCGCGTCCCGCAAAAGTTCGCCATCGAACTTGAATGTGTCGGTCATCGCCAGCACTCCTGTATTTCATGCTCCACGTTAACCCTCTGATCGGGTTTACGAAAGGGGGTCACAGTGATGTCACTGTAACCTCAATGGCAGGTATGGCTTGAACCGGGCGTGAATGCCCAATCGCTGGCTGCTTACGCCCTAGGCGGTAGGTGAGCTCGATGCCGTAAGCTGTTTGGCCTGGTCCACCCAATCCTCACGGCGCACACGGCCGGAAAAGCTCAAATAGTCGTCAACCCAAGCCTCGTTGCCGGCACTCCACTCCGCAATCTGACTGAAGCTGAACACCCCAATGGAATTGAGCACATCCTGAATCCGTGGACCGATCCCTTCAATTTGAGTGAGATCATCCGGCGCCGTGGGGCGTTCGATTGCGATGGGTCGTTCTGGATTGACGTCCTCAACGGCGGGCACTGGAGCGACCTGGTCTCCAGCCACTTGCGGCATGTCCGTAGATGCGGGTTCAGCCTGCGTTTCTGCGTCCTGCACTTCTGCAGGTATAAAGGGCTTAACAGCTTCGCTGGCGAGACCTGCAGCCGTGCCCGCAACAGCTGCGCCCGCGTCTGAAACGGTGTCTGCCACCGGTTCTTCTTGAAGCGGTGCTGCCGCCTCAACCACGTCCGTGGCTGCGGGTTCTGCCGGCATGCCCTCGCTTGCCAGCACGGGGTCCGGGTCTGGGGAGGCCGGGACCGCGCCCAAATCAGCAGCCGATGCGGAATCGAAGTCCCCACCATCCCGGCTGCGCTCTTCTTCGAGATAGGCAAGACGCCCTTCCAGATAGCGGTTACGCCAGCGCAGACGGGCGAGTTCCTCATCCGGAGTTTCGCGATCATCGCTTGCGGCCGCGATGGCTGTGGTTTCCGCGCCCGGTGCGGTCTCTTCAGCCGGCACATCTTCTGGTCCGGCAGGCGGTTCACCGGAAAGCTGAACGCCGGCCTTCTGCTCAAACACTTTCAGGCGCGTGCGCAGATAATCATTCTGCCAGCGCAGTTTATCGGTTTCGACCGTATCTGCGACTGCGACGGGCGCTGCCACAGCGGCGGGCCCCGTCGCATCAAAGGGTGGCGCTTCCGCGGCTTCGGCCACAGTTTGACCGGCTTGTACTTCCAATTGCGCAACCTGGGCTTCGATCTCGTTTGCCTGGGTTTCCGCGAGGGTTTTGGCGTCCTGCAATTCGGCCTGAAGCGAGGAGACCTGCTCCTGCAAAGCTGAGATTTCAGACTGCAGAGCATCGGCCTGGACGTCGGGTTGGGCCTCGGCTGCTCCGCTCAATTGTCCCTGGGCGAAGGCGCCACCAGCGACGCCCGCCGCCCCGACGACCGCAGCATAGGCAGCCTCGTTTCCACCCTGCCCCTGCCCCGCTTCCATCGCGGCCTGGGCCTCTTCCAGCTTGCCGCGCAGCGTGGTGACTTCGGCGTCCAGAGCTGTGATGCGCTGATCACGTTCGGCAAGGTCACCAGAAAGATCCACACCGCCTGCGCCTTCACCAAGCTTCCGCTGCGCTGCGTACAGACCCTCAATTTCCGTCCGGGCCTGCTCCAACTCGGTGCGGGCGAGGCCAGCCTCCACTTCCGAGCGCCGCAGGCGGCCGCGCAACAAGGCGCCGCGCACAGCCCAACCAAAAATCAATGCGATGAAAGCCGCGGCGCCCAAAAGGGCCCACATCTGAGTGAGTAGCCAGGTCATTGTTCGCTTTGCTCCAGCACTTTGATTTCTATCCGCCGATTGGCCAGCCGCCCTTCTGGCGTGGCATTGTCTGATTTGGGCTGATCAGGACCGTAGCCAACTGCCGCAAGCCGGTCAGCGTCAAACCCACGGGCCACCATATAGTCGGCCACGGCCTGGGCGCGGATTTCGCTAAGATAGACGTTAAAGGCGCGCTCGCCGATAGAGTCAGTGTGTCCGCCCAATTCAAATGCCAGGTTCGGCGCACATTGGCCCGAGACCGCCATGAGTTTATCGAGGGTTTCACCGCTTGCCCGCGAAATCTCAGCCTCGCCGGACTCAAACACGACGTCATTGGTTTCCAGTACGCTGGCAAATGCCGCTTCACAGGCGCCGCGGGGATCAATGTCAAAATCTATCCCAGCCACTTCATCAAGCGTCACGGCGACCTCGCGCGTATCGATTTCCACCGCATACGCACCCCCGAGGCTGGCGAGATCTTCCCGCAGGAAACTCAGCACGCTACCGGGCGCTTCACCAGCGAAGACGAAACCGACGCCCTCCGGATCAAATCCCATAAAACCCGACGTGAATTTCGCAAACTGTGGCAGGCCAAGGCGCACACCATCCAGCCATCCCGCATAGGGCTCGCCCGCAACGCGCATTTCGTCGACCACGGCGCCTGAGAAATGGGTCTCGGCGATATCGAAGACTTCCTGGCGCTCGGATTCAGAGGCAACCTCGCCCTCAAGCACCAACGCGCCGTCGGCATGGCGCGCCGACCATTTGCTCGGTCCGCGAATGTCCGGCTTTCCAATGAACGGCGCGGGCACGTTTGCCACTTCCGCCGAAAGGCGTGCCCGGCGGGTATTATCCATGGCGACACCGGAAACACGCAGCTCTGTATCCTCCAGAACGGCGCTGCCGGCATCGAGCTCAGCCACGCTGGCTACGGCAACGGTGGCCGCTTCTGTCCAGGCGCCATCAGGCGCGCCTCGGGCAATCTTTGCGCGGTCCTCGACTGTGCTTGCACCCGCCGTTTCCGCGGCGGCGACAAGCGCGGCCTGCGCCGCTTCGCCGGGCACGTAGCCATCCAGGATCACATCGCCCCCAGCATTTCGCGTCGCGCGCCATGTAAAGGGCGACACCGTTTCCACCGCATCAAAGTCGGTTTCCACCGATGTGACAGCGCCAAACACGGGACCGCCTTCCCCTAATGTCGACAAGGCCGCTGCAATGGCACGGGATTCATTCTCTTCGCCGCCGGATGCACCGGACAAACGCGCCGTCTGCCCATCCATTTCGACCGTGACCCAATCAATGCCCTGGCTTTGGAGCTTTTGTGTCACAGCCTCGCCCAGTGTGGTCTCATAGGCCTTTGCGCGCTCGGGGAAGTCCAGATATGACCATGCGCCAAGGGCCAGAAGCCCGAGCGCCCCCAGGATGGCGAGCAATGTATCAAACAGCCTCATCTGGGGCCCTCGCTTTCCTGCTACGCGCCAGTCAGAGCGAAACGCATGCCCTAATCAGGCAGGCGCTTCAAGGGAGTGCATACACTTTGGTAACTTCTGTTGCGATCGAGCAAATCACCAGCCCCGCAAATGCACGAGTGAAAGCGTTGCGAGGGCTTGAACGCAAAAAAAATCGCGCCGAAACGGGCCTTTTTCTCGCCGAAGGGCCTCGCCTCGTACAACAGGGTCTGGAGCGAGGGTGGCGGCTGGATACACTCGCCGTGGCCGATGACACTTTGGACCGCCCCCATGTAGCAGAGTTGGTGACCGCGGCCCGAAACGCTGGCGCACACGTCTTCTCTGCGCCGGAGCGGGTGATGTCCAAAATTGCCCGAAAAGACAATCCAAACGCCGTCGTTGGCGCATTTGCCCACCAGCTCAGCGATCTCGATACCATCACGCATTCCGGAAACGGCATCTGGATCGCCCTCTACCAGGTGCGTGATCCCGGCAATCTCGGCACCATCATCCGCACAGCTGACTGTGCCGGCGTCTCAGGCATCGTGCTGGTCGAGACTTGCTGCGATCCGTTCAGCCTCGAGGCTGTGCGCGCTTCCATGGGCTCGGTGTTTGATATCCGACTGGCGCAATCAGACTTCGGGGCAGTTTCGTCATGGCGGTCCGACAATGCCCTGACCATGGTCGCCGCCAGCATGAACGGAACCGTACGCCACGATGAAGCGCCGCTTGGCGGGCGTGTGGTGATCCTCATGGGCAATGAGCAATCGGGCCTGCCCGGAGACGTTGAACAACAGTGCGATATACTGGCCCGGATACCCATGCGCGGCGGCGCGGACAGCCTGAATCTGGCCCAGGCAACGGCCATTCTGACCTATGAGGCCTGGCGCCAGGCGGACTATGAGGGCGCGGCCGGATGAAAATGCAGACGCGGCTTCTGGTGGCCGATGACTGGCGCGATTATGCCCTTCTGGACTCCGGTGCCGGCCGGAAGCTGGAGCGGTTCGGCAACCAGACGGTCTTGCGGCCCGATCCGCAGGCGTTCTGGACACCTTCATCTCCGCCCGATAGCTGGCAGGCCGATGCTCTGTTTGACGCAAAGGCGAGCGACGATGACCGAGGCGCCTGGCGTGTCGCGTCCGCCTCCGCGCCAGACACCTGGACGATGGCGTGGGACGATCTTACATTTCAGGTGCGGCGGACGCCATTCCGCCACCTGGGCGTCTTTCAAGAGCATTCGGTGCACTGGCGCTTTGCCCGGGACCGAATTCGCGCGGCGGGCCAGCCCGTGCGGGTGCTCAATCTGTTCGGCTATACGGGAATGATGTCGCTTGCCTGCGCGGCCGCAGGCGCGGACGTGGTCCACCTGGACGCAAGCCCGAAATCGAATGGATACGGCAAGGAGAACCAGGCCCTGTCTGGCCTTGAGGAACGTTCGATCCGGTGGATTGCCGACGATGCAATGAAGTTCGTGGCGCGCGAAATCCGGCGCGGCAACACCTATGATGGCATCATTCTGGATCCGCCGAAATTTGGGCGCGGTCCCAAGAATGAAACCTGGCGGTTTGAAGAGAGTCTTCCCGCCTTGCTGGACGGTGTGCGCACGCTCTTGTCCGATCAGCCCCTGTTCGTCATCGCAACGGCCTATGCAGTGCGCCTGTCTTACCTGGCCCTGGCGCAAACCCTTGCAGATCGTTTGGAAGGCCTCGGCGGCGAAATGGAAGCGGGCGAAATGGCCATCCCGCAGCAGGGCTCCGACCGGCTATTGCCGACAGCCCTCTATGCGCGGTGGTGGGCTGACTAGACCTGCGCGCGTCCCGGATACAGCCCTCAGGCCAGATACAGCGCGCGAGACAGTCCAGTTCAGTTTTAGCAGGATACTTCAAACAAAAACGGCGGGCCAAGGCCCGCCGTTTCCAGTTTCAAATCCAGTCAGCCGACTAGAAGCGTGCTGTCGCGCGCACGAAGAACGTACGTCCAAACACGTCATAGGTGGCTGGGTACGTGTTGGCCTGCTCCTGGTTGTCACCAAGGATTGGAGGCTCTTCGTCCAGCAGGTTGTCGATACCGCCCGTGAGGGTGAGATTGTCGTTCACGTCGTAGGAACCGGACAGGTCGAAGTAATCGAACGCATCGATCTCCTCGACAGCAACCTGGAAGCCCAGACCGCCATCGTCGGATACTTCACCCACACGACGCCAGAGCAGCTGTGCACGGAATGGACCTTGGCCCCAACGCGCAGTGACGCGGTGGGAGTACTCAGGGATCGGCTCGCCACAGTCTGCACCGAACTCGCCAGCACACGTAATCGGTGTACCACCTTCGAACGGAACCAGAGTGTTGTCTTCGGTGAACGTGCCCAGATAGTTGAACGCGAACAGGCCGTAATCGTTCTCGAACGTGTACTCTGCCTGGAGGTCAACGCCTTCGAGGGTCAGAAGCGCAACGTTCTGCGACGTCACGGACACGCTAAGAATCTGACCACCAGCGCCACGCTCGACCACGTTACAGAAGGGCGAACCAACGCCGCCAAGATCTGTATCGGTGTAGCACGTCGACAGTACGTTGTTGGCGCCGCCACCAAAGGCAGAGATCACGTCTTCCACTTCGATGTCGAAGTAATCGACAGAGAAGGTGAGCCCTTCAACCATGCTCGGGCTAGCCACAAAGCCAACCGTCAGGGTTTCGGCTTCTTCCGCCTGCAGGTCTGGGTTGCCGCCGGAAAGCTGACGAACCTGGCCAGACGGCGGGTCGATCAAAGCCGAACCCACATTGGCAGCAGGCACACCGGTTGCCTCACAAATCGCGCGGACGCCTGCATCGCCATTAAAGGCCGATGAGCAAGGATCGCTTGCACCCGGGAACCCTTCGGCTTGCGGCGCGAAGAGCTCTGTGATGGACGGAGCACGCACGGCCGTATTGAAGGATCCGCGGAAGCGAAGGTCTTCGATTGGCGCCCACTCACCGGCAATTTTATAGGCTTCGACGCCGCCTGCCGTGGTGTAGTCCTCGTAGCGATAGGCCAATTCCATGGCCAAGACGTCAGCGAACTGGGCATCAGTCAGGAATGGGAGGTAAGCCTCGGCATAGACGCCATACACGTCGAAGCTACCGGCGACCGCAGGCGCGCCGTTAAAGCCAGCAATTGTGCCAGCAGCGAGGTCCTGCGACGGACGGAAGGCAAACGATTCTTCGCGATACTCGACACCGCCAGCCAAGCCGATAGGTCCGCCGGGCAGTTCAAACAAACCAGATGTATCGCCCGAGAGGTTGGCTACGAAATTGGTCACTTCGTAGTCTGCGTCAGAGACAACCGCCGTACGGAGGAACTGCGCTGCGTCTTCAGAGATATTGCCTTCGCCGAAGATATTGAGCGGCGTACAAGGGCTGGTTGAACCGTTTGTGCTGGTGTCGGAACAGGTGGGGTTACCAGAAGAATCCACATCGACGTTACCGTCGCCGTCAGCGTCGGCGAGCAGCAATGCCTGTTCGAAGCGATCGCGGTTGATGTTACCCAACTGGCTGGTCGTGTTCTTGACGCGACCTTCCTGGAAATACGCATCAAGGGTCCACGTATTCGTAAGGTCGACTGTGATACCAGCCTGCACTTGGAAAGCGCTGAACTCGTCCTCAGAACGACGGTTCCCAACTTCTTCCATCCTACGGCGAATACCAAATCCGCCAACAGTGGCTGTGTCATCAATGCCGTCGCCGTCGGTATCGACACCATCGCCAATCTCTGCAGAGATGATGGCCTGTGCGTCTGGCGTGATGAATGGGTTGCCATCCAGCGAGAACGTTGTGCCCGACTGGAAGATCGGGGTCGGCGCCAGCTGCTGTGGCACGTCATTGTTCGCATAGAGCGCAGAAGCGTAGACCGTGATGTCTTCGTTGATATCGTAATCGGTCTTCGCGTTGAGCTGGAAGCGCTCTTGCGGAAGCTGAATATAGTTAACCGGCGCATAGTTGTAGAAGTCGTTGTCGAACCGGCGGATCGACCCGTCTTGATTGAAAATGGCTGCGCCGCTGGTGCCGTCAGGGAAATCGAAAGACGCACCGCCAAAGATCGCGCCTTGCGGCACACCCGAGGAACCACCATCGAACAGATTGCCATCGCCATCGTCGAACTGGGCGAAGAAAGCAAAGTCGCGGTCACCCTGGAAGAGTTCTTCGCGGCTGTTATAGCCGAGGCTGAGCACGGCGTTACCACGCCCTTCGGCATAGTTTCCGCCCATGGTCAGAGCAGCTGAGTAGAGCGAGGCGTCGCCTTCTTGGGTCGTTTCATAGCCAACGGAGGCTTCAACGCCTTCGAAGTCATCTTTCAGGATGAAGTTCACAACGCCAGCAACAGCATCCGAACCGTAAACAGCCGATGCACCACCGGTTACAACTTCAACGCGCTCGACCAAAGCCGCTGGGATGTTGTTGATGTCGACAACGCCGCCACCTGAGGTGGGAACGATACGGCGACCGTCAACAAGCACCAGCGTTCTGTTGGCACCGAGACCACGAAGGTCAACCGTGGCAGTACCGTTACCGGGGTTGTTCGACGTACGATCAAGACCAGGAACGGTCTGGGGAAGCGTGTTCAGCAGGCCTTCAGTGTTGACCGTGCCAGTCAACTCAAACTGTTCCGCGCCGACTGTGGCAATCGGGCTGTTCGACACGAAGTCGAGACGCTCAATGCGCGAACCGGTAACCGTAACGGTTTCTTGGACTGACTCTTCGTCCGTTTCTTGCGCCAGGGCTGGCACGCTGACCATGCCGAACGCTGCGCCTGCAAAGACAGACGACGCGAGCAAGCGTGATTTAAAGGTAAAGCCGTTCACTTGTGGAACCTCCGATTGGGAACTGCCGATATTGACAAAGCCGGTTCTCCGCCCGGCCTGACATCACTGCTAAATGGGGGAAAGCGCCCGCGTCAACGCAGTGTCGCATTGCTGTCGCAAAAACGCCGTGGGTGTGTCAAAAACGTCTCAGTTTGTGACAGCAGTTTGGTGCGTGCCCCACAAATTCGGGGGGAATGGTGCCGGATTGACCAATTTCTGTGCAAAAAAAAGCCGCGCGCCCGGAAGGATCCACGCGCGCGGCAAATAATTTTTCCCCGGCTATTCGGCGCGGCAGAGATATTTCGATCTGTGGATATCGACCACATTGTCTTCCCAACCCGTCAGGGTGGGGTCGACAAGGTTTTGGTTCACAGCAAACCACATCGGCGTCAGGGGCACTTCGTCGAGCATGATTTGCTCAGCCTGGGCCAGGAGTTCCGCGCGACGATCCAGGTCCAGCTCCAGGTTTGATTGGGCCAGCAAGGCGTCGAACTCAGGATTGGAGAAGTTGCCGTAATTGAGCTGCCCGGTCTGCGAGTCGAGCAGATAGAGGAAATTGTGCGGATCGTTGAAGTCCGCGACCCAGCCCGCATCGGAAAACTCGAAGTCGCCTTCGCGCAGGCGCGCATATAGAACTTTCGTGTCTTGCAGGAGGAGCTCGGGTTCGACCCAGTCGGCGATCTGTTTCCAGTTCTGCTGGGCAACCGGCGGTGGCTTCATGTTGTCGCCGGTATTGCGATACATATAGGTGAACTCAAGCGGATTGTCGGGTCCGAAACCGGCTTCTTCCAGAAGGCGCCTGGCCTCCAAGAGCCGCTCGGCGCGAGGCATGTCGGCCCAGTCGACGCGTGGCGCGCCATCTCCATCAACATAATTGTCGATGCCCGGCGGCACGAAGTTGTAGGCTGGCAGGAAGCCCGGCGTGAGGACGTTTTCCGTCATGAATTCGCGGTCAAGGGCCATGGCGAGCGCCTTGCGCACCCGCACATCGTCAAATGGCTCGACCTCTTGATTGAACGCCCAATAGGTCACCGTCAGCGACGGGTCGGCACGCACCCAACCGGGCAGGCGGCGTTCGATCTCATCCTTGCGCGGACCTTCGAACGCATTATTCACATCCAGCTCGCCGGCCTCAATCATGCGCTCCACGGCATTGAGATCGGAAATCGGAAAATACGCCACGCTATCAAAGCAGAGCTCTTCAGTGCCGTACCAATTGTCATTCTTTACCGCGATGAGGGACGAGCCAACCGTCCAGTCGATCAGCTTGTAGGGCCCGTTCACGGCGATGTTCTCAGGGCGGATCCAGCGATCGCCATGCTCTTCAACAATGTGCCGGGGCACGGGATAGGTTGTGTAATGCGTGAGCAGACCCGGCAAATAGGGCGCGGGATACTCCAGCGTGATTTCAAGCGTGTAATCGTCCAACGCGCGAATACCGAGATCTTCCGGCGCGACCTCGCCGCGATTGAGCTCGGCCGCATTCTTCACCAGCCAGAGCAGCGAGGCATACTGACCCGCCGTTGTGGGGTCCTGCAGGCGCTGGAACGCGAAGACAAAATCGTTCGCCGTAAGTGGCGTCCCGTCCGACCAGAGCGTCTCTTTCAGTTTGAACGTCCAGACGGTCTGCGTATCGTCAATCTCGTAGCTTTCCGCCACACCCAAGACCGGACGTCCATCTGCAGATGTCACAAACAGGCCATTGAACATGTCGCCAATGATGATGTTTTCCCATTGGGCTGATGACTTGTGCGGATCCAGCGTATCCGGGTTCGCAGAAATACCCCTGCGCAGCATCTCGCCGTACTGGGAGCTGTCTCCGCCGCCGCCACACGCCACCAACAGGGCTGACGCCGCACCTGCCAAAGCCAGTTTCCACCTGCTAAAAGACACCATATGATTTCCCTCAATCTGACCGCTCACCAAGTGAAACTTTTCTGGTGATTGGCTCTGGTTTCCAAGGCACACCTTTGTGAGGGTATGCCGATAGTTACTTCAAGACCGGCGAAGATGAGCAGGAAATGAACATAAGACGCAAGACACTCCTTACCGCCATCGCGCCGCTCCTTTTGGCAGGGATCGCCCAGGCGGAGACCGATGAAGCCTCAACCGCAGCAATCTATGCCTGCGCGGACACCAGCGACGATGCGGCTAGACTAGCCTGTTACGATGCAGCCGTTGGGCGATTGAAAGCCGCAGAGGAAGCAGGTGAAATCACCACCATTACACGCGAGGAGGTCGAAAACGTCCAACGTGACACCTTCGGCCTATCCTTACCCTCCTTGCCCGCGATCGCCATGCCGAGGTTTGGAGGAGATCCCGACGATGACGGCCAGCTCGACACCATCACATCTCGGGTCACAGACATCCGCCGCAACAGCTACGATTATGTCGTCGTAACGCTCGAAAATGGCCAGATCTGGCGCCAGACCGAAGGCGGACGCTTCTCTCTACGCGGCATCGAAGAAGCGGAGATCAGGCGCGCCGCGCTGGGCAGCTTCAAGATGAAGCTCGACGGCGGACGGGCCTTCCGCGTCAAACGCATCCAGTAAAGGCTAGCGTTCTTTCGGGTCCAGGGCGTCGCGCAAGCCATCACCCAGGAAATTCAGCGCGAGCAGTGTCACTGCCATGGTGCCGGCGGGGATGAGAAGCATCCAGGCCCGGTCTCGCATCTCATTCGCTCCCTGGCTGATAAGCACGCCGAGGGAGGTGAGCGGCTCATTCACGCCGAGCCCCAGGAAGGAGAGAAAGCTCTCCGCCAGGATCACAACCGGAATGGTGAGCGTGACATAGACTGCCACGGGCCCGATCACGTTTGGCAGCACGTGCCTGCGGATCATGGCGACCTGGCTGACGCCGGCCGCCCGGGCTGCTTCAATGAATTCCCGACTCTTAATCGCCAGCGTCTGGCCGCGCACGATGCGCGCCATGGTGAGCCATTCAATGGCGCCGATGGCCGCGAAGATCAGGAAGATATTCTGACCGAACACGGTGATCAGGAGAATAACGAAGAAAATGAACGGCAATGCGTAGAGCACGTCCACGATACGCATCATGATGGTGTCGAGCCGTCCGCCGATGAAGCCCGCTGTAGCGCCCCAGGTCACGCCGATGACCAGGGAAACCAGCGTGGCAATGACGCCAACAAGCAGGGAAATGCGCAGGGCGATCATCAACCGCGCC
The DNA here is from genome assembly GCA_039818165.1 of Pseudomonadota bacterium. Classification (GTDB taxonomy): domain Bacteria; phylum Pseudomonadota; class Alphaproteobacteria; order Caulobacterales; family Hyphomonadaceae; genus UBA5336. Next base: position 53,000 of record JBCBUL010000010.1, read on the forward strand.
AGATAATCCCGGCCAAGATAATCGGTTCCAAGCAGATGCCAGTTTTCCAGAGTGGGCGCGATCTTGATCAGCGAGGATTGGTTCTCGGAGTCATGCACCCAGAGCATGGGGCCGAACGCGGCGACCAGAACAAGCGCACCCAGCACCCACATTGAGACCACAGCGGCGCGATTGCGCAAAAGACGCGCGCGGGCATCATCCCACAACGACCGACCGGAAACGATGGCCTCGGTCACAGCCGGTTCGATATTATTCGGATCGCGAAGTGGGTCGCCCATCAGTCGTATTTCACCTTCGGGTCGAGAACGGCGTACAGGATGTCGGCGATCAGATTCAGCACGATGATCAGGCCCGCATAGATAATAATTGCGCCCATCACGAGCGTGTAGTCACGGTTGATTGCGCCATCCACGAAATAGCTGCCCATGCCAGGGAGAGAGAAGACCCGTTCAACCACCACCGAGCCGGTCATCACACCCGCGGTTGCAGGGCCGACATAGGACACCAAGGGCAAAATCGCAGAAGGCAGGGCGTGGCGCGTAATCACCTCGCGCTCTGTCAGGCCTTTGGAGCGCGCTGTACGGATATGCGGCATCCGCATCGTCTCGATCATGGAGGCGCGCATCAGGCGGGAGATGATTGCGATTTGCGGCAACGCAAGGGTGATGACGGGTAGAGTGAGATTGTGGAAACCGAGGCTCGGGGGAAACCCAAGCCCCCCCGCAGAGAACAAGCCCGCCCCGAGCGCCAGCCCCAGTATCAACAGCGGCCCGCTTACAAAGGTCGGGATAGAAATGCCCGCCATGGCAACGCCCATCACGCCATAGTCAGCGGCGGTGTTCTGTCTAAGCCCCGCCAATATGCCCAGCCCGCCGCCGACAATGATCGCCAACAGCATGGACAGACCACCGATCGTCAGGCTGATCGGCAGGCCATCGGCGATCAGTTCGCTGACATCCTTGTCCTTGATCTTGAAGCTCGGGCCAAAATCGCCCTGGACCACGTCGCCGAGATATTTGCAATACTGCACGAGGATGGGGTCATCGAGACCGTACTTTGCTGCGATCGCGCGCTCTGTTTCCACAGGCAGTTTCCGGTCAGCCGAAAAAGGCCCGCCGGGCGCAGCGCGCATCATGAAAAATGCGACTGTGATAATGGCCAGCATCGTTGGGATCGCGATGAGAAGCCTGCGCAGAACATAACCAAGCGGGATGCGCGCAACGATACGATTCAGCATATAAAGGTCGCGATCACTCTTTTCTCACGGATTTCTTAAGTCAGCCGAGCTTGGCAGACATCGCTTGCGCCCTTAGCTTTCGAAACCGTAAAGCCTTGTCAATGTTTAGGCTCAGAACGGAACCCAATATGGCTGACATTCGAAACGTAACAGACAGTTTTGCCGTGTCCCCGCAGATCACGCCCGAAGATATCGATGCCATTGTGGCCGCCGGCTTCAAAACGATCATTGCGAATCGTCCCGATGGCGAGGGCGGACTGGACCAGCCGCGGATGGGCCAGATTCGCGCCAAAGCGGAAGCGGCCGGGTTGACCTTCGTCGCCCTGCCCTTTTCCGGCGCGCCAACCCCAGAGATTGTGGAGCGCACCGGCCATATCCTGTCAGAAGCGGCCACGCCGATCCTGGCCTATTGCCGCACGGGCACCCGCTCCATAACGGCCTGGGCGCTGGTGCATTCCGGCCAGGGGACCGGGGAAGAAATCGTAAATGCTGCAGGTGCAGCAGGATATGACCTGTCCAGTATCAAACACCTATTGTGATCGATCGCTCACGAAGCCGCAATTTCGACACACTCGAAAGGTTGAACACACCAGCGCATCATGCAAATGACGCGCGAGCCTCACGGCCAACGGCCCCGAAAGGCCAAGGAGACTCCCCATGTGGAACCGTTTTTGGATAAATGATTTCGAGTACCAGGACGGCTCGATTCTAATCAAGAAAACAGGACATCGGGTGCCCGCGAGCCTTGGCCTCGCCCATGACGTCTTCACATGGCTATCGTTTTACTTTTTCGCGCAAACCTGGCGGAGCTGGCGGTTTCTGACAGGCCATCGCCGTCCGACAATCGCGTTCTATCCAGACAAGCCGCGCCCCTGGTACTTTATCTGGCCCGTTATGCATGTTGCAGGTGCGAAACTGATCGAGGACACGGGCCAGGCCGACATTGTTTTCCAGTTCGAAGATGCCACCCTTTGCGAGACCGAGCCACCGGCTACCAAACCCGGCGCGACACTGGTCAATTTTGCGTGCGATGACGTGTCGAAAACACGGGTGGCTGAGGCCTGGGGCAAGGCTGCAGGCTACGATCTGGCGGTCGACCCACGCATCCATGAGGGCCCCATGGTCGAGAAGGCGGAAAAGAACGCCTCCCATGATGGCCGGATCATTGAAGGCCCGATGGAGCCCCTGCCCGGAAAATCCTATCAGAGATTGATCGACAACGAGATCGAGGGCGGCCTGGTGGAAGACCTGCGCTGCTGCATCGTGGGCGGAAAGCCCACAGTCACGTTTCGCAAACGTCGCCCGCTTGCGCGCCGCTTCCTGAACGAGAACGCCGAAGTCATCCTGGACCAGCCGACCAATTGCTACACGAGCGATGAAATTGCCGTGATCGAGGCCTTTTGTGAGGAAATCGGGCTGGACTGGGGCGGTGTCGACGTCCTACGGGATCGAGCATCGGGGCGCCTCTATGTGGTTGATGCAAACAAGACCGATATGGGGCCGCCTGTGGCACTGAAACTTGGCGACAAGTTGAAGTCCACCCGTCGTATGGCGCGGGCGTTCGCCGCCCGCCTGTCACCGCGCCGGCGCTAATCATTAACGGACGAGACAACGCCCCTATGGCCATACCTTTTGTAAAAGAAATCGACGTCGAATACGGGCGCGTGGATCAGGTCTCGCCTACGGTTCGCCGCGTGATTGCAAACAATCCCGGCGCATTCACCTACACGGGAACGGGCGTCTACATTATTGGCCGCGGCACCGTCGCCGTGATCGACCCGGGCCCGCTTCAAGACGATCATTTCGACGCGCTCAAAGCTGCGCTGGACGGCGAGACGATCTCCCATGTCGTGGTCACTCATTCCCATATGGATCACTCCCCGCTGGCGCACCCGTTGGCGGAATGGGCCGGTTGCAAAGTGTATGCGAAGGGCCCCGCCATCCCCACCGAATCCGAGGTGCGCATGGAGGCTGGGGATGATCTCAGCTTCCGACCAGACGAGACCATTGGCGATGGCTGGACGGCGCAGGGCCCCGACTGGACGCTGGAAGCGATCGAGACCCCGGGGCACACGTCAAACCATGTTTGCTACGCTTTGCGTGAGGAGAACGCCCTGTTCTCAGGCGATCATATCATGGGCTGGTCCACTACGGTTATCTCTCCGCCGGATGGCGACATGGGCGACTACATTGCCAGCCTCGAGAAAGTGCGCGACCGCGGTTTCTCCACCATCTGGCCGACCCACGGTCCTCCCGTAACCGACAATCCAAGCGGCTTCATCCAAGCCTATATTGACCATCGCAAGGCGCGCGAAGCGGCGATCATCGCCAGACTCGCTGCCGGTGATGAGACCATCCCGGACATGGTGAAAACCATCTACGCTGCGGTCGACAAGAAGCTCCATCCTGCGGCCTGCCACTCGGTATTGGGTCATATGATGCAACTGGTGAAAGACGGCCGCGTCTCCTCACCGGACGCTACGCCCGGTGTGAAAAGCCAGTATCGCCTCGCAAGCTGACGCAATTCTCGCTTCGCACGGCAGGGAAACGCCTCTAGCGTAGGGTATCCGTTGCTGAGGATCCTGCGCCATGGCCACCCCACGCTTTGCCGGCAAACCGGCGCCGTATCGCGGCTTTGGCTCTGAGATCATTCGATTTGTAGGTCATACCTGGCTGCGGGCATTTGGCTGGCGGATACGAGGTGACTGGCCCTCCATCGACAAAGCAGTTCTTGTCGCGGCGCCCCACACGTCCAATTGGGACGGATTTCACATGCTCGCCGCAGCAGCGCACTACCGCATCAAACTCCGTTGGATGGGCAAGGACTCCCTCGGCAAAGGCCCATTAGGATGGATTGCACGCCGCGCTGGCTTGGTGCCTGTGGATCGGTCCGGAGGAAAGGACATGGTGGGTCAGGCTGCCCGGGCGTTTGACGACTTAGACACCATGATCCTGGCGGTCGCGCCCGAGGGCACCCGAAGCTACACAGCGGGGTGGAAATCGGGGTTCTACCATATCGCCCACTCGGCAGGTGTGCCCGTGCTCATGTCCGTTCTCGACTACAAGACACACACCATCACGGTCAGTGGACCCGTTGAAACGACCGGTGACTTTGATACCGATATCGCGAAAATCAGAGCGCCCTATGCCGATGCAATGGGTCGACGTCCTGGAGGTTGGGAGCCAACGGAAGACGCCTGATCAGCGCCCCCCAACTATTCTGAGAATGCCCGCGCGGAAAACAGGTTGATCAAGCCTTCCGTATCGGCGCGGTCGAGGAACAGCGTCTTTGCCCTGAGGATGGGCTTCGGTCGCCCGTGGGACCTTACGCGAACAAGACGGCGATTTCCCTTATTATCCGCTTCAACCTGAAGTTCAGACACAGGATGGCGACGAAGCGTCATCCCAAGGACGTTGCGTGCCTGCAACTCGTTTCCTTCAAGCACAAGAAGCGGGCGGTTTGCGCCCAAGACGACAAACCCGACCAGTAGAGCGCCGCTTAGACTGCTCAGCTGAATACCACCGGACAAAAACGTCAAAACGGATCCGGCGACCAACAATATGCCGCCGAGACACAGGAAAGTGTACAAAACCGAATTTGAATATCGTACCCGCATAACCAGCCAAATCTACGTCCCCAGCGCAGTGTTAGCGAGCATTTACTTACTGGTCAACCCAAGGTCGTATTTTTTGTCGATCAATTGTTCGACATACTGCAACCGGTTCGATTGGCGGTGAGATTCCAGATCGGGCGGTTAGCCTTGCTTGAGCTCATCGAAGGGCACGTCCTTGTCGACGCGTACATCGCCGGGCAGGCCAAGCACACGCTCCGCAATGATGTTCTTCAGGATCTCATCTGTCCCGCCCGCAATGCGCAGGCCCGGTGCCCACATGAAGCTCTGTTGGAACAGCGCATCGGCGGGCATCTCCTCCTCATCGGTCATCAGTCCATAGTGGCCTTGCATCTCAATGGCCGAGTTGCAGATGTCCTGGAGCTGGTTGGCGGTGATGATCTTCCCGATAGAGCTTTCCGGCCCAGGCGTCTCGCCCTTGGAGAGCGCTGTTTGCGTCCGGAATTTCGTCAGCTTGTAGCCTTGGGCGGCAACATACCAATCGGCTAGCGTCTGTCGGAAGTCGCTTTCGCTGAGCGTACCGGCCTTGCGGGCATATTCCATGATCTCGGCCCAGTCCGGACCTGGTGATCCGCCCACGGCGAGGCGCTCATTCATCAAGGTGACGATGGCGACTTTCCAGCCCTGCCCCACTTCGCCGAGACGGTCGGAATCCGGGATGCGCACATCAGTGAAATAGACCTCGTTGAACTCACGTCCGCCCGACGCTTGATGGATCGGGCGCGCTTCGACGCCCGCCTGTTTCATGTCCACGATGAGCATGGTCAGGCCCTTATGCTTGGGCGCGCTTGGGTCTGTGCGCACGAGCAGGATGCCATAATCGGAATAGTGGGCGCCCGAGGTCCAGACTTTCTGGCCGTTAATGACCCACTCATCGCCATCCTTGGTCGCGCGGGTCTTTACGCCGGCCACGTCAGAGCCCGCTGCTGGCTCGGAGAAGAGCTGGCACCAGATTTCCTCGCCGCGCAGGGCCTTGCCAACATATCGCTTCTTGTGGTCGTTGGATCCGAACGCGATCACAGTGGGGATGCACATGCCGAGGCCGATGGTGAAGGGCCCGGTCGGCGCGTCGAACTTGCCCTCTTCCTGATTCCAGATGACCTGCTGCATGGGCGTGCCACCGCGCCCGCCAATCTCCTTCGGCCAGGTGATCTGGGCATAGCCGCCATCGGCCTTCTGGGCCTGCCAGGCCTTGGCCCGCTGCATGAACTCTTCGCCCGAAACGCGCTGGCGCAGGGGTTTCGCGCCCTTCGGCTCAAGGTGTTGGTCCAGAAAGGCGCGTGCTTCAGCGCGGAATTCGGCTTCTTCCGGTGTGTCGTTGAAATCCATGGTGGCGACTCCCAAACGTTTCTTATTTCACAAGGTATATCAAATTTCCGCTACGGCAGGCCGTGCGACGTATTTGCCATCAGGCGGCGTTCTTCATTTCCAGGGCGCGAACGAGTTTCTCTTTCCAAGTCTTCGGCGCGCCAATCTGGACGGCGAGCAGTTTAGCCCGGCGGTAGAAGAGGTGGCAGTCCACTTCCCAGGTGAACCCCATGCCGCCATGGGTCTGAATGTTTTCCTTACTGGCAAACCAGAAGGCTTCACTTGCCGCCACGCGCGCAGCAGCAGCGGCTTCGGGCAGTTCCGGCGCATCGGTCGAGAGCGCCCACGCGCCATAATAACAGTTGGAACGGGCAACCTCGTTTTTCACATACATCTCGGCGAGCTTGTGTTTGATCGCCTGGTTTCCGCCGATGGGCCGGCCAAAAGCGTAACGCTCCTTGGCGTACTCGGTTGCCATTTCCTGGCACCGGGACGCGCCCCCGAGTTGTTCGAAAGCAAAGAGAACCGCGGCACGCTCAAGCAGCTTGTCGAGCAGATCTGCCCCTTCTCCGGCATTGCCCAGACGCTCCGCGGGTGCGCCGTCAAAAACGATTTCAGCATGGCTTCGCGTCGGATCGAGCGTCTTCACGACTGACCGCGAGACGCCGTCGCCGGTCAGGTCCACAAGCACAAGGCTGGCGCCAGACCCTTCACCGGCCAAAACGATGGCATGTGTGGCGATGTCTCCATCGGTCACCGGGATTTTCTTTCCGGTCAGCGCACCGCCTTCAAACCGACAGGACAAACGCGACGGATCCGGCTCACCCGATCCTTCAGAGAGGGCAAGCGCGCCGACGACGTCTCCTGCCGCGATCTTTGGCAGAACGGCAGACTTTTGGGCATCGCTGCCGGCCAGTTTGAGCGCCTCGACCAACAGGTATGCTGTAGAGGCAAACGGGACTGGCGCGAGCACACGGCCAAGCTCCTCAGCGATGACGCACATTTCCAGCATGCCGAGCCCCAACCCGCCATGTTCTTCGGGTATCGCGGCACCGAGCCATCCCATTTCGCCGATCTTTGTCCAAAGCGCGGCATCATGGCTGATGTCGGCATTGTCGAGCACCTGGCGAACGGCCGTGCTGGGACACTCGGCCGACAGGAATTTGCGCGCTTCATCGCGCAGGAATTTCTGGTCTTCTGAAAAGTCGAAATTCATCGCTTGTCGTCTCACTCCCACAAAGTCTTGTTTTACTCAGGATACTCTCCTTGACGCGCACGGAAACCCTTCACGCAAGGATAAGTTCAATTGGTGGGCGCTGCGGGTCTCCAATCGCGGAAATTTGCCGTGGCCTGTTCACCAAACTTCAAGCCGGATGTGCGATGACTTCAGGGTTAGTCCCGCAGGAGAACCCCATGGCCAAGGCCCTGTTCCACAAGAACCAACGTGTGTTTGTGAAGCCCGTCGGCACCTATGCCCTTGTTGAACAGGTCATCCCCCATTGGGTTAAGGATGTGCCAGAGCCCCTGCGCGTGACCTATGATGTCGGACTTGGCCGCGAGTTTACTGGCGGAGAGTTGGTCTCGGAGTCGAAGCTCAACGAGCGCAACGGCCTGGCATCTGACGATATCGAAGCTGATGACTGGCGCATCTTCCGGATGAAGAACCGCTGGCAGGGCGTTGGCGAAGACACCGGACACCATCCCTATCCCGGCACATTCCCCGTTGTTATGACGGACGAGAATGACTGGGGCGGCTGGCGCGTTCCCGGCTCTGAATACGACCGCGACCCCGGCAAAATTGAGCACCAGGCGCGCCTCATCGCCAATTCGCCCCACATGCTGCGCCAGATCCGCAAGTTCGTGAAGTTTGCGTCCGAGAACCCCCACGACCTGCCCGATGACGTACTGCGGGTCGCAAAGCACTGTGCAGCCATCGTCCGCGACGTCTACCAGGTCCCGCCAAGCGAAAAAGAAACCGCTGCCGTCGCTGCGGAATAATCAACGCCGGGCAGCCACTCGCTTCAGCACAATAATAGCACCTGCGCCCAGTCCAATCCCGAGACTGTTGGCAAGCATGTCTGCGATACTGGGCTCGCGGCCGAACGGCATCGCCCCCTGGGCAAGCTCTATGGCCGCGCCAAAAGCCATACAGCCTGCGGCGCCCCAGAGCGGATAACGACCCCGCATGGCGAGCCACGCCAATCCGAACAGTACTGCAAACGCACCCGCGTGTAATATCTTGTCCTGGCCTTCAAAACCCGCATTGCCCGACGGGGGCTTCAGCGCCAGAAACACCAGCACCAGTACATAGGCGCCAAGCGTCGCCCGGGCTGCGCCATCTCGCCATGTCTTCTGCGCTTTTACCGGCCTTGCCAAAACATGCCTTCCCACCCCAAGTGTGGAGCCTACAGATCGTCTCACTAAAGGCCCCACATGCGCACTGATACGCCCGTCCCCGTCAAGCTCTCTGCCTATGCGCCCTATCCTTTCATTATCGAGTCCGTGTCGATCTGCTTCAAATTGGGCTTTGATACGACGCAGGTTGAGAGCGTGCTTCGCGTCAAACGGGTTGGCGCCGGAGACATGGTTCTTGATGGTGTAGGCTTGGCGCTGAAGTCGGTTGCGGTGAACGGGACGGCCCTGAGCGAAGAGGCCTATTCGCTGGATGACGAAACGCTGACTCTCCGCGACGTGCCCGACGCGTTTGACCTGGCGATCACAGTGGAAAATCAACCTCGCAAGAACACGGCGCTGTCAGGGCTCTACGTGTCCGGTGGACGGTTGTGCACCCAATGCGAAGCGGATGGCTTTCGCCGGATCACCTACTGGCCAGACCGCCCCGATGTGATGAGCCGTTTCCACGTCCGCCTGGAGGGCGCGAAGGCGGACTTTCCCTTCTTGCTGGCCAACGGCACACCCGGCGCGGCGGGCGAACTTGGCGAAGGCCGCCACTTCGCCGAGTGGGACGACCCCCACCCCAAGCCGAGCTACCTGTTCGCGCTGTGCGCGGGCGACTATGACGTCTTCAAAGACAGCTTCACCACGCGCAGTGGCCGCGCCGTCGACCTGGCTATCCATGTGGATAAGGGCGACGCCGATCGCGCCGCCTACGCGATGGATAGCCTGAAACGCTCCATGAAGTGGGACGAGGAGGTATTTGGCCGAGAATACGATCTAGGCGTGTTCAACATCGTTGCCGTGCGCGACTTCAATTTCGGCGCGATGGAAAACAAGGGCCTTAATATCTTCAATTCTGCCTATGTGCTGGCCGATGAGGCAACCGCGACCGATGGCGACTTCGAAGCTATCGAATCCATCGTCGCCCACGAGTATTTCCATAACTGGACGGGCAACCGGATCACCTGCCGGGACTGGTTCCAGCTTTGCCTGAAAGAAGGGCTCACAGTCTTTCGCGACCAGGAATTCTCAGCCGATATGCGTGCCCGCCCGGTGCAGCGCATCAAGGACGTAATCCGCCTGAGGGCCCAGCAGTTCGCTGAAGATGGTGGCCCACTCGCCCACGCCGTGCGGCCAGATCAATATGCCAGTGTCGACAACCTCTACACAGCAACCGTGTACGAGAAAGGCGCCGAACTGATCCGCATGTTGAAAACGCTGATTGGCGATGACGCGTTTGCCATGGGCATGGATCTCTATTTCGACCGCTTCGATGGCAAAGCGGCCACGATCGAAGACTTTTATAGCTGTTTTGCTGGGTCGAGCGGGCAGGACCTGTCGCATTTTCTGACCTGGTATCGCCAGCCTGGGACGCCAACCGTTACGGCCGCCCACAGCTTCGATCCAGCCACGGGCGAAGGCCGCATTGAACTGACGCAGACCAATCCGACCACCAGTGTGGAGCTCAATCCCACGCCGCTGCCAATCCCGCTCCGCTGGGCCCTGCCCGAGGACGGTAAAGACGATCAGCTCTTTGTCTTAGAGACCAGCTCAGCCACGCTGACCTACAAGGCCGAACCCGGTCAACAACGGCCCCTTCTCAGCTTGAATCGGGGCTTTTCAGCGCCAATCTACCTCCAAAGTGACCTTACAGATGAGGAGCGCCTTCGCCTCGTTACAGTCGATACCGACCCGTTCAATCGCTGGGATGCGCTGCAATCACTCCTGCAGCGGGAAATCCTTTCGCTGGCATATGGCGACACGACCGCGCCGAACGCCGAGATCATCGAGGCCATGGCTGAGGCCGCCCGGAGTACAGCCAAGGAAGATCCGGCCTTAGCCGCATTGTTGCTCGGGCTACCCGGCTTGACCGAATTGTTCCAAGCCCGGACGCCTGCCGATCCCGTCGCCCTGGCCAACGCGCGCAGGTCCGTCCGCAATAGCTTGATCGCGCTGCCGGATATGATGCGCTTCGCCTATGATGTCTTGGACGAGCCGATCCCGAGTCCGTTTGAGCCGTCTGCCGAACAAGCCGGAAAACGTGCCTTGCGCGCCGCGGCCATCTCCCTGCTTGCGGCAAGTCCTGAGCAACATAGCCTCCAGGCGCTAGAAGACGCCTTCGAAGCCGCAACGAACTTTACCGAAACGCTTGCCTGCCTGCGTGCCCTTGGCGAAGCCCAGGGCGCAAGTTCGGTGTGGTTTGATAATTTCTACGACGAATACAGAGAACAGCCCCTCGTCATCGATAAATGGTTCCAGGTCGCAGCCATGAGTGCGGACTCGGCTGCGGATCTAAAGCCGTTTCTCGCCCATCCGGACTTCACGCTCGCGAACCCGAACCGGGTGCGGTCCATCGCAGGTGTCTTCGCAATGCAGAACCTTGCCGCCTTCCACGCGCCGGATGGGTCTGGCTATCGTCTGGTCGAAGACATCGTTTCGCGTGTGGACAAATCCAACCCCGCTGTGGCGGCGAGACTGCTGACCGCATTTGAACAATGGCGCAGCCTGGAACCCGTCGCACGCGGTCAAGCTGAAGCCACGTTGCAGCGTCTTGGTGAAAGCGATCTTTCCAAGAATGCCCGCGACATTGTCTCCCGCGCGCTCGCCCATGGCGGGGAGAATGCTTAAGGAGGGTTAACCACGTTAACATTCAGTCAAGACTTACACCCCAAGAGGAGCGAGTCAGGGTGCTTGCATGCACTGTTAAACGAGTGCGGTCGTGGTTCAGAAGGACGCTTCCAGGAAAGCCGTCACCAAGAAGAAAGGCCCTCTCCGCGGCCGTCTTGGGCTGGCCATTGGTGCGCTCTTGGTTCTGGAGGGCGCCGCCCTTGGCATAAAGGCTTGGGAAGAGCGCCAGACGTCGGATTTGCGCGGCCTCGAAAGCCTGCAGCGCGAAGCCCACGGTCTGTCCCAACGCATCACCAGCGAGGCTGAGAGCGTGGTCTCGACAGTGTCGATGGGCCAACGGTCCGGAGCCGCGCGCGAACTGGTCGTATCTGCCCTGGATGACATTGATGTGGTCCTCAGCCTGCGCGACGCAGCCGCCTCGCCCGAGGGCTCTCGCCTAAAATCCGGCGCTGACGCGGCTATTTCTGCTATCGCTGCCGGAGAAAAAATCGGCCTGAGCGGCAATGGCGATGTAATCTTCGTGGTTGAGGAAACAGGCTTTCCCACGGCCATTGCCTATGCACACGCCGATGCCTGGCTGCCCGCGGCAACGACCGGCCGGCGACATACTCTGGTAGGCGATTACCGACTGGGTGTTGGTGACCCGTCCCTCGAGGCTCAGGCAAGCAGCGCCAGCCTGGACGAGCCACGCATTCAGAATGGCGAACGCATGGTGCGATCGGCAACGGCGTGCGCGCCGCTCTCTGGCACTGGGCTCCATGCCTGTGTGACCCGGCCGTCGCCCCTTTTTACGCCTGACGAAATCCTGCGCCTGATCACCTACGGGCTTCTGCTTGCCGCGCCGCTCCTGGCCATTCTCGGCCTGATCAACATGATCTCTGAAAGTCGCCGCGAGCGCGATGACGCCAGTTCCGAAGCCCAGAGCGCCCAGGCACGTTTGGATCTTGTTATGTCTGGCGCGCGTGCCGGGTCGTGGATGTGGAACACCGAAACGAATACCGCAGACCTAAGCCCGATGGCCGCCGAGCTCCTCGGCTTTAGCGCGCAAGGCGCCCAACCGATGGAAACACTCCTGTCTCTCGTTGCCGAGAAAGACCGCGACGCCGTGCGCGACGGGCTCGAGGACGCAAACGCCAAGCAATACATTCAGGTCTCTTTCAGCACGCTGGATGACGAAGACCAGACCTATGTCGAAATGCGCGCGAGCGCCCACGAAGACAGTGACCCGAACACCCTCCGCGGCATCGTGATGGATGTGACCGGGCATCGAAAAAGTGACATTCGGCTGCGAGCCGCCGAACGGCGCTTGCGCAACGCCATTGAAGGCTTTGCAGGCCCATTTGCCCTCTGGGACGAGCGTCGCAGGCTGCTCTACTGGAACCGGTCTTTTTCGACCATGTTCGGGCTCGAAGACATTCTGCGCCCCGGCATCAGCCACGACACGGTCGAATTGGCGAAGGCCAGCTCGATCCGCCGGGTCCAGAAAGACGATGACGACCACAATACCCAATATGTGGAGCTGCATTCCGAACGCTGGCTGAAAGTCGTCGAGCGCTCCACCAGCGACAATGGCATGATCACACTGGCGATCGATGTGACCGAGAACCGGCGCAACGAAAATCAGCTCAAGGATCAACGTCGCAAGCTGAAAACCGTCGTCACAAAGCTCGAACGCTCAGAGGGCCAGGCGAGCGAGCTGGCCAAGAAATACGAGCAAGAAAAGAAAAAGGCCGAGCACGCGGCCAACACCAAGAGCGCCTTCCTGGCCAATATGAGTCATGAGCTCCGCACACCGTTGAATGCCATCAATGGCTTCTCGGAGATCCTGATCGAAGAACTGTACGGTCCCCTTGGGGATGAACGCTACAAGTCATATGCCGCCGACATTCTCGCATCAGGTCAGCACCTGCTGGATTTGATCAACGATATTCTCGATATGGCAAAGATCGAGGCGGGCAAGATGACTGTCACGCTCGCACCGCTTGACCCGATCGAGCCGGTCGACGCCGCGGTTCGAATGATCCGCCAGAAGGTTGAAGCCAAGGATATTTCCCTGATCCTGGACGCGCCCACGGACCTCCCTGAGATTGAGGCGGACCACCGCGCCATTCGCCAGATGGTCCTCAATCTCATCTCCAACGCGGCAAAGTTCACCGATCCTGGCGGGCGGATTACCGTCGCCATTCGCAAACAGGACGAGCAAATTCGTATCAGCGTCGTCGATACGGGTATTGGCATTCCGCGTGATGAGATTGCCCGGCTGGGCCGCCCCTTCGAACAGATCTCGGACACAAAGGACCGAAACTTCGAGGGCACTGGCCTGGGGCTCGCTCTCACCAAGTCCTATGCGGGCATGCATGGTGGTCGCCTCGGCATCGCATCGGAAGTGGGCAAGGGTACGCGCGTATCGATCTACCTGCCGATAGACGGGCTCGGCACTGGCACCCGTTCAAAGGACATCATGCCCGCCGCAGAGTAGTTCTATTCCGTAACACTCGCGACAAAGGCTGCGGCCGTCTCTACGCAGGCGCTTCCGACGGAAGACAGGGCCTGCGCTCGTCCGGCGGAGCTGTCTGCGTCCAATCCGACGCTCTCACGCACAGCGCCAACGGCCAACGGTTCTCGTGTGCGCCCGTCCAACACAGTGAGATCGAGGTCACAGACCGCAGCGTCTCCAATGATCGTCATATCGGCAATGTGCCAACTGACTTCGAGATCGCCCGGCACCCCCGAGAGCTCGGTGACAGCAACGCCCTCGCCCGCCCCCGACAGGGCATCGACCAGACCCTTTTGCATCAAGCGGGTCAGGCGTCCTGCCCACTCCACATTCTCGATCAAACGCAGACCGCCATCACGGCCTTCGACCACCATGCCTAGTCCGCCAAAGACACGCACAGATGTCGGCTCTCGCACCACCACATTCCGCGTCAGGTCATCGTTCACCGTGATCGCATCCAGGCGATAAAGCGCGTTCGGAACAGCCTGTTCCGGCAAAACCGATAAGCATCCCGCGAGAATGAGGCACGTCGTTGCGGCCAGGGCTGCAAGGGATTTACCCATCAGTTGCCTCCTTCATAGGGTTGGGCATCGCCCGCCACCAGGGATTGGGGGTTTTGTTCCAGATCCCGGATAAAGTCGTCGAGCCGGGCCATCAGGCGGCGGAAGTCCTGGGCAGCGAGACGGGCATCAACCACGGCGGCGGTTCCATCGCCGTCTACCGCATCTGCAATCTGGGTGGCGGCGCGTTCGGCCTCTTCCGATGCACCAGTGAAGCTTTGCAGCGCCGTCGTGGCGTCGCTTGTCAGGCTGTTGATCGCGTCACCAAGCTGGGCAATCCGGCGGTCAGCCTCAGCGCCCACGGCCTCGAGACTGCGACCGACGGAGTTGAAACGGTCGCCGGCCTCCTGCACGGAGACGAGCGCAGCATTGGCATTGGCAATCAGGTCCTCATCGTCGGCGAGACGTTGCGAAATCCGCTCAAGATTCTCGAGTGTTCGGCTCACAGAGGCGATATTCTCATCGGAGAGAAGCTTGTTGACCTGATCTGCCGTCACATTCGCCTGCCCCAGAATACTGGCACTGGAACTGAGCAATTCCTCCAGATCGGTCCGTGCCGACGGAATGACGGGCACGGGCTGACCTGGCTGGCGAACCAGCGCTGGCGCCTCCACCGTGCCGGCATTGATCTGCACAAAGGTCACGCCGGTAATGCCCGCAAAATCGATATTCGCCGTGGAATCCGTCTTGATCGGGGTTTCGCTGTCGATCCGGATGCGAGTGCGCACCTTGGAGGGGTTTGACCGATCAATCCGCACCCAACGCACTTCGCCCACCTTGATGCCGATGTATCGCACCGACGCGCCATCATCGAGCGTGACGGGGCCCTCAAAGACGATGTCATACTCATCAAAGGTCTCGCGGAACTGGCTGGTGCCGAGCCACAGGACAAAGCCCATCAGAGCCACCGCCGCGAAAATCACGAAGGCGCCGATCAGGGCATAGTTTGCGCGCGGTTCCATGTCCGGCCCTCCTTGTTCAGGCCACAGCCGCGCGCCCGCGCGGCCCATTGAAATACTCGTTGATCCACGGGTGATCCAACTCCCGCAGTTCAGCAATCGTGCCAGTGGCGATAACGCGCTTCTCGGACAGGACGATGATGCGGTCACAGATCGCACCCAATGTGTCCAAATCATGGGTCACGAGGAAAACTGTCAGGCCGAGACTCTGTTGCAGGTCACGGATCAACTGGTCGAATTTCCCGGCCGTAATCGGGTCCAGCCCGGCTGTCGGTTCGTCCAGAAAAAGGAGCGCAGGATCAAGCGCGAGCGACCGCGCGAGGGCCGCGCGCTTGCGCATTCCACCGGACAGATCGGATGGGTACTTGTTCGCCGCCGATGCATCCAGCCCCGACAAACGAATTTTCATTTCTGCCACGTCACGCGCCATATCCGGCGGCAGTTTCGTGTGCTCGCGCAGGGGCACAAGCACATTCTCCCGCACGGTGAGGTTGGAAAAAAGCGCCCCATCCTGGAACATCAGCCCCCACTGGCGCTCCATCTCATCACGCTCCTGGCCCTCCAGCCGGGTGATGTCTCGTCCGAATACCTCGACAGACCCGGCTGATGGCGGCTTCAAGCCAACGATGGCACGCAGAAGAACGGACTTGCCGGTGCCGGACCCGCCAATGATACCCATCACCTCGCCAGCGCGCACGTCCAGATCAAGATTTTCATGCACCACATGGGACCCGTAAGCGGTTTTCAGGCCGCGCACCCGGATGGCAAGACGCTCTCGGCTCATACCCCCAGCTCCATGTAGAAGATGGCAAAAATCGCATCGATCACAATGATGGAGAAGATGGCCTGCACGACCGATGTCGTGGTGTGACTCCCGAGCGACTGAACGCTGCCCCCCACCAAAAGCCCCTGGCGGCACCCGATGAGCGCCACCACGAGGCCGAAGAGTGGTGCCTTGGATAGACCAACCCAGAAGTTGGCGGTCGGAACGAAATCCTGAATCCGCTGGGCAAACACCACCGGATTGATGTCCAGGGCCAGCCACCCCACGACGAGGCCGCCTGCAATACCCGCGATCATCGCCACAAATGCCAGCACCGGCGTCATGATCACCATCGCTAAGATGCGCGGCACCACCAGCACTTCCATCGGGCTGAGACCCAGCGTGGTCATTGCGTCGACTTCCTGGCGCATCCGCATCGCGCCGATCTGGGCCGTAAAGGCTGAATTGGTGCGCCCCGCGAGAATGATGCCCGTCAACATCACACCGAGCTCTCGCATCATGGCAATGCCAACCAGTTCCACTGCGAAGATCGTGGCGCCAAGATCAGCAAGCGAGGATGCGCCGATGAACGCCACCACCATCCCCACGAAGAAGGACAGGAATGCCACGATGGGCAGGGCATCCAGACCGGCTTCTTCCATGATCGCCACGGTCGGCGTCAGTCTCAGCCGCTTGGGGCGAAGCAGAACACTCAGGCTTGTGGCAAGGGCCTCTCCGAGAAAGGCGAGCGTGGCGATCCCTTCCCTGTAGAGATGAATGCTGCCGCGCCCGGCCCGTTCCAGAAGATCAATGAAAGAGCCGCCGGGTTGGCGGGGTGGATCACAGTCCACTTCGGATTGTGCGATCAGCTGGATCAGGTCCCCTGCGCTGGCATGGACGCCTTCAATCTCGGGCTGGGTGGCATCCTTGCAAACGCGGGTGAGCATCAAGGCTCCCGCCGTGTCCACCGCCCCGAGCCCGGCTACATCGATGACATCCACCTTGGACAGGAGATCATGATAGCCGTCGCCCAGTTGGTCGATGGTCATCACCGTCCAGTCGCCCGAAACCTCAAGGACACGGCGGCCAGCGTCTTCGCGCAGCAGAAATGTGGCGTCAGTGCCCGCCATGGAAATGGGTCCGCCTTCTGGCTGGTGGTCAAATTCCACAACAGCAAAACAAGGTTAAGACCGCGCGCCAAGAGTTTGTTGAATTTCACCTATCTCGGGGAACGGACTGGAGTGCCGTTCGATCTGGCCAGATCAGTCTTCGATGTCCGGGAACTCTGGAGGGCTGGGCATGCGCTCGGCGGCGGTGGCGAGCAGGAAGCCCCAGATCTGCCTCTTCCGGGCGGCAGCCTCAGCGCTTTCATCGGTCTCGATGGCCGCTTGCATGGCAATCAGCCGTTCGGCGAGTTCATTTCGCGCCAGGCTCAGATCACTGATCTTGTAGCTATCGGGCGAGATCTCCGTCGCTTCGGCGTCACCCCCCGCCGCGAGCAGTGCCTTCATGCCATCAATTTCGCGGCAAAGGCGGTCAGCTGCGCCATCCCAGGCCTCGCCCGCCATAACGGCCATCAAGCCCGACAAACCCGCCTTGCCGCCCGCATAATGTCCCTCCAGGGCCGGACCAACCTCCGTGACGAGCGTGCGTCCAATCCGGTCCAGGATCATGCCAATATCGCTCATTGGGGCACCTCCACACCGAATTTCGGAGCCAGCCGCGAGGCGAGGATCAGCTCGTGTGCGGCATGGGTAAACCAACCCGACCAGGCCAGGATCGGATCATCATTCTCACCATCGGCAAAGGTGCGCGCCGAGCTGACCCAAATGCCCATGGCCTTCACACTGGCAAAGATGGACCACCATTCGAAGGCGGTGGGATCAAAGGTGCAACCGGATGCCTCCTGCCAGATCGCAATCGCTTCCGGCCAGGGCAGAAAGCCCGCAGCGCGGGCCTTGTCACCGCCGCACCAGAGCGGATCGGTGGCCCAGGCGAGGTCCTCGTAGGGATCACCTATATGGGCCATCTCCCAGTCTAGGATGGCAGTGAGGGTGCCCGCTCCATCGTGCAGGAAATTCCCGCTGCGATAATCGCCATGGACGATGGAAAGCCGCTGGGCCGGTGGCGGTGGGTTGGCGCGCAACCAACGGATGGCCGCCTCAAGAATTGGTTCGGGTTTGGCCTGGTCCTTTCTGATCTCGTCCATCCAGTGGGCCAGCTCCTTTTGCCAACAGACATTGGCATGGGCAGGGACCTCGGCGACATGCGCCAATGGGCTGTCCTCAACAGGGGCTGCGGCGATGGCGCCGAGGTGGCGGAAGAACTGTTCCCCTATCGCCTGCCTGTGGGGCTCAACTGCATCGATCTTGAAGGGATTCAGCGCCTCCCCGCCATCAATCCGCTCCATCAGAAAAAATGGTGCGCCGAGGGGCGCAGCATCGGTCTCAAGTGCAAGGGCCTCCGGCACAGGCAGGCCAGCATGGCCATGGA
Source organism: Pseudomonadota bacterium (assembly GCA_039818165.1). Taxonomy (GTDB): domain Bacteria; phylum Pseudomonadota; class Alphaproteobacteria; order Caulobacterales; family Hyphomonadaceae; genus UBA5336. Next base: position 71,474 of record JBCBUL010000010.1, read on the forward strand.
CGGACTGTATGGCGGCAAACTCCACGGCGCGGTCGGTGTCGATCAGGCTGGCCGCCGGATCTCGCCGCAGGATGAGCCCACGCGCGGCGCCACCGACTTCGATATCGATGGAATACGTCTCCCGGCTTGCCCCGCCGGGGATACGCGTGATTGCGCTCACCGTCGTCGGTGCCCCATCGGCGAGGCGAGCGCTGTAGTATGCGGCGAACTGCTCTGCGAGATCGGGATATTGGAGCGGATCAGGCATCCAGCACATCCTTCCAGCCGCTGGGCGCGTGGGGCCCGATACACAGCTGTTCAAGAATGCCAACGCCTTCGCTGGCCAGCCCGTCCGGGCCGTGGTGCACCGTTTTGACAATGGCCTGGATGTGGAGATTGTCGGGCTGCTGCCAGGACAGTTCGCCCGGGCGGTAATCTTCGCGCGTGACCACGCCATCCCCGCGCCAGGTCCCGTGGGCCATCGTTGGATGGCCGTAGCCGATGCCTTTCATCTGAAAGGTGGAAAGCGGCTCATAGGTCACCCTATGCGCCCTGCCCTGCCCGTCTTCCACATTCAGTGTCGCCTCGCCGACCCGGCGGGTATTCTGCGCCCAGGTCACATCCATTTTCGGCCGATTGAGATGGGCAAGTCCTTCGCGCCCTGCCCCATCCATGGCCAGCACAGAACGCGTGTTCCAGGCCCCGCCCTGGGCATCTTCGTTCACATGGAAGAACAGCGACAGATTGGGGAAACTTACCGGCGCCCAGAGCCAGTAGAATTGAGGCAGTTGCATCGGGACCAAGGGCTGGGGGTCTCGCTCCCCTATTGGCCGCACCCCCCAACTGCGATCGCGCGTGCCGGGCCAGGCCTTCACGTCGTGGGTCTCGCCATCGGCAGAGACCGTGCCCGTCCAATGCCCATTCTGGGTCATCCGCGTGCAGTCGATCAACATGCGCGGGCCCTGGCGGTGGGTGAAGCGGGGCTCTTCAATCGGAAAATGCCGGCCCGTAAATTCGACATCAAGGCTCAGCCCTTCAGCCTCCTTCAAGCGCAGATGGATACGCTTCAGCGGCTCAACGACTTCGATGGACAGAGGGCCAACCTCAGTGCGCATCCGCTCCATATTGAGAGCGCGGGTGACGAAGACGGACTTTTGCACCCCGTCCTTCAGGATCGAAACCGCGCCATCCATGACATTGAGATGGGGATACACGCCGAACGCGCAGGCGAAGAAGACGCTGCCATCGGGACTGTAGCCGTTGAAGAAAAACCGGTCGTAGAAGTTTCGGTCAGAGCCCGCAAAGGCCACGGGTTCCGGCGTCTGGTGGATTGGGTACTCGTCGCCTTCAGTCAGCATCGCTTTTCGCCGGCTTTGCCGACGCCTCCCTTGTGGCGCGCCTCTTGGCGGGCGCGGCTCATTCGATACAGTGTCAGGAAATCGCGCTGAATCAATGGAAGAGGCGACCCGCTCATGGTCCAGTCTCCCACAATCGAAGACTTAAAGGCCTTTTTCGTCGAGGCGTTTGGCGGAGAAACGCCGGATTTCGTGTCCCTGGGCGAAGAGACAGCCTGCCTGCGCCTGAAGGTGACCGACGAAAACCTGCGCCCAGGCGGCTACGTCTCCGGCCCGACGCAAATGTCCATGGCCGATACCGTGACGTATGCCACCATCTTCACGCGGATCGGCATTGTGCCCATGGCCGTCACCAGTAGCCTGAACATGAGTTTCCTACGTCCGCTCATCACCCAGGTAGCTCTGGCGGAGGCGAAACTCATCAAGTTAGGCCGTGCGCTGGCGGTGGCAGAAGTAGGCATACGCGGCGAAGGCTCGAGCGCGCCAGCCAGCCATGCTATTGTCACCTACGCGCTACCAAGGGACTAAGGGGATGGAGCCGGCGAAACGGGGATTTCTCTGGACGAGCATCGCTATCGGTGCCGTGTTTGTTGCTACGATTTTGGCGCTTGTCCTCTGGCCAGGCGCGCATGATGCATTCGATGGCCGGTTCCTAGACCTACAGGTTATGATCTTTTTGGTTCTTGGGCTGATGAGCGGCGCCAATGGCATATGGAGCTCCCAGAACCCGGACGGAATTCTGAATGAGTTGCCCAAAGACTCAAACGGCCTTTGGAATTTGGTTGGCTTTGTCGCAGTCGTGGGGGCTTTGGTTTACGGCCAGATCTGGTTGCACATTCTCGACGTTTCTTTTCGTGACTTTTCCCAAACAGGGTGGCTCGGAAAGAGCCTTATTCTGGTCAACGCGATCCTTCTGACTGCCGTGTTGAGTATCTCCCTTAAGGGCCTCTGGCAGCTCAGACCCTTGGGCATATCCCGCGCGAAATGACCGCCATCGCCGCCCTCCTTGGCTTCCTCGCCGTTGCACTGGGTGCGTTTGGGGCCCATGGGCTTGAGGGGCGGCTGAGCGCGGAGCAGCAAGGCTGGTGGGAGACCGCGACGCTTTACGCTCTCGCGCACGCCGTTGCGGCGCTGGCCGTCAGCCTTTCTGGGCGCGGCGGGCTCACGGCCTGGGGCGGCTGGGCCTTCATTCTCGGCGCTTTGATCTTTGCTGGCACCCTCTACGCCATGGCGTTGGGCGCGCCTCGCTGGTTTGGCGCGATTACGCCCATCGGCGGCGTGGCCCTTCTGGCGGGATGGGCGATGGTCGCCATCGCCGCCATGCGGGCCTGATCGCCGCCTTACCCCAACAGGCCCGCAACCAGGATCACAGCCAGGGCAATGGGGATCACATAACGCAGCATAACCCGTGCAAAGCTCAGAATACCCCCCTCACCCAATTCAGCGGCCAGCGACTCCCGCGAGAGCACCCAACCGGCAAAGAGCGAGACCAGAAGACCGCCGAGGGGCAGCATGACTGAGCCGGTCCAGAAGTCGACCACGTCGATCAACGCGCCATTGTAAACATACATCACGCCGAGACCGAACATGATCAGGCCCAGCAGAGACGCCCCGGCGGCCCGGCTGATCTCCGGGCGATCTTCGAGCCAGGATACGCCCACTTCAAACAACGAGATCGAAGAGGTGAACGCCGCAAACAGCGCCAGCGTGAAGAACGCTCCGCCTGCAATCGCACCAACTCCGCCCATTTCGCCAAACGCCACGGGCATGGTGACGAAAAACAGGCCGCCGCCACCGGCAGGGTCGAGGCCGAAGGCAAACACGATCGGGAAGATGGCGAAACCAGCGATCAGGGCGACCAATGTGTCAGCGGTGACAACCAGGCGCGATGAGCCCGGAATGGATGTCTCCCGGTCCAGATAGGCGCCATAAGTGATCATCAGGCAGGACCCCACACCAATGGAGAAGAAAGCCTGGCCGACCGCGGCAAGGATGGTGTCAAACGTCACGGCATTAAAGTTCGGTGTCAGGAGGAAAGCCGCTGCAGCTCCAGCATCGCCTGTGAACAGCGCAAACACGACCATGCCCAGCAGCATGATGAAGAATGCAGGCATCAGCACTTTTGCCGCCGTCTCGATGCCACCTTTCACGCCTCGCGCAACGATAATCACATTGAGCAGCAGGAAAACCGCAAGATAGCCGATGATTTCCAGTTTGCTGGCAGTCGTCTGGCCAAACTTGCAGCCCGAGACATCACCTGTCGTAATGTCACGCAGGATGTCATTGCCGTTCTCATCCACATCGGGAACCTGCGTGATCAGCCCTTCAGCGCTGACGAAAGCGCAGGTGTCGTTGAGTTTCACCGAAGAAATCTGGTCAGCAATCGACGCAGCCGTCGCCCCAAGGCTTGCGCGGAGGAGTTCGGCATCGCCTGCCATGGAGGCGAAGTCGCCGCTGAAGGCTTTGGGGATGTAATCGAACACCCAGGTCGCCACGACGATGTAGAACGAAAAGATGCCGAGGGACGCCAGCGCGCCCAGCCACCCCATCCCCACCCAGAGGCCGGACTTCCCCTCTGTTTCAGCGATATGGCGAATGCCGGCCATGGCAGAGCGCTCACCTTTCCGGCCAATGGCATATTCCGCCATCAGCACGGGCAGACCGAGCAGGATCACGCAGGCCAGATAGATAATGATGAAGGCGGAGCCGCCATTTTCACCGGCCGTGAAGGGGAAGCGCCAGAGGTTTCCGAGCCCAACGGATGACCCCACCGCCGCCATAATGAAGCCGAAGCGTGAGCCCCAATGCTCTGTCTTTCCGCCAATTGCGGCCATGCCTGTATCTCCTCCCAAACGTTTGGGCGGACACTAAGCAGGGTTCACAAAAATGCAATTGTCGGGCTGATCTTGCCTCAGATCACGCCGCTGCGCGCAAGGGTCTCGCCCTTGTGGACATGGGCTGAGAGGACCACGCCGAAGGCGCTCATCACCGTCAACATGGCGGTTCCCCCATAGGAGACCAATGGCATCGGCACCCCCACAACAGGCAAGAGTCCCAAAACCATGCCGACATTGAAGACGATGTAAAACGCCACCATGCCCACGGCCCCGGCAGCGGCAAACCGGCCAAAGGCATTGGCGCACTTCATGGCGATGTAGAGACACCAGCCCAGGATCACGGCCCAGGCTGTCATCAGGGCCGTCGTGCCCACAAAGCCGAGTTCCTCAGCCAGAACCGTCAGGATAAAATCTGTGTGCTGTTCCGGAATGTAGTCGAGCTTGGTCTGGGTCCCCTCCAGAAAGCCTTTGCCCGTCCATCCGCCCGATCCAATGGCGATCTTGGCTTGCTCGATCTGGTAGCCATCTCCCAGCGCATCGCTGCTTTCGCCCGACAACTGCTCCACAAATGTGTCGACCCGCTCGCGCTGATAATCCTCAAGAACGTAGCTGTAGACGAAGGGCACACTGAGGATTCCGGCAAGGACGCCACCGGAAATGACCTTCCAGTCCAGCCCGGCGAGAAAGATGATGATCCCGCCAGCGGCGAGGAGCGTTAGCGTGGTGCCGAAATCTGGCTGCATGAAAATCAGCGCTGCCGGTACAAGCATCAGGACCATTGCCGGGATATGACCCAGAAACCCGACAGGCCCCCGCCCCATGGCCAGATGGTAATAGCGCGCCAGCATCAGAACGAGCGAGAGTTTCATGAACTCCGATGGTTGAACCGCAACAGGGCCAATCTCAAGCCACCGCTGGGCACCGCCTCGCACAGCGCCGAAAAGCTCCACGCCCACGAGTAGCAGCACAGTGGCCAGATAGGCTGGCAAGGCGAGGCGCGAGAGCATGGACAGGGGCACCATGGCAATGGCGATCATCACGACAAAGGCGACCCCGAACCGCACAAGATGCGCCATTGGCAAACCGGCTTCGGCGGGATTGTCATATACAACCGAGAACAGCATGCCTGTGCCTGTAACGGCCACGCCGGCAATCAACAGGATGAGCGTCCAGGGTAGCGCGCCGAGCTTCTCGCCAATTCCCAGCCGCGATGCGCCGGCAACTGCGCCATGGGATCGTCCGGCGGTGGCGTAAGAATACGTGCCCATTATGGCGCTCCCCCGGTTGATCCCTGCGCTGCACTGGAGACTTGCTGGCCTGCGGTCGGCGACTTTCGGCTGTCGCGGCGGATGGCTTCGGCGAGGATATCACGTGCAACGGGTGCTGCGGCGGCTGAGCCCCCTCCACCATGCTCTACAATCACCGACACGGCGTATTGCGGATTGTCATGGGGGGCATAGCCAACAAACAGGGCGTGGTCGCGCAACTTGCGCTCTAGGTCTTCATTCGCAATGACGCCCCGCGCGCGTTCGGCCTGTGAAATATAGCGGACCTGCGCCGTGCCCGTCTTGCCCGCCATGAAAACACCGCCGAGGCCCAGATCGCCGGAGCGCCGGGCCGTGCCGCCCCACTCTCCAGTGACGGCGAACATGCCGTCTTGCATGCGCTGAATGTGTTCTGGGTTCAGCGGCTGCTGGGTGTCATTGAACCGCGTGTCGCCATTTGGACCGATTTCAGGCCCTTCATGGATCATATTGGGCATCACAAGGCTGCCGCCCCGGGCGATGCGTGCCGTCATCACCGCCAGTTGCAGCGGTGTGGCACTCATATAGCCCTGCCCAATCCCGATATTCAGCGTCTCGCCCTCATACCAGGGCTCTCCGCGTGCCTCTTGCTTCCAGGCGTCATTTGGCACCACGCCGACGGCTCCACCGGTCATGCCCAGCGGCCATGTCATGCCAAATCCGAACTTCTTCGCCGTTTCCGCCAGCTTCTCGATGCCGATCCGCTGGGCCACTTCGTAGAAGTATGTGTCGCACGAATGCTTGAGCGCATCGCGCATATTCATGGGCCCGTGACCTTCGGGCTTCCAGCAAGACCAGGTACGGTTGCCGAAGCGATAACGGCCATTGCAGTAAATGCGTTCGCGCGGATCGATTACTTCCGATTCAAGCGCGGCTGTGGCGACCACCATCTTGAAAGTCGAACCCGGCGGATACACGCCGTCATAGGCTTTATGGTAAAGCGGGGCGCGATCATCATTGCGCAAGACATCATAGTCCGCCTGGCTGATCCCGTTCACGAAATCATTTGGGTCAAAGGCAGGTGTCGACACAAAGGCAAGGATGGCGCCGGTGTCGATGTCCATCACCACCGCTGCGCCAGACTCGGCGCCGAACCGTTCAATGGCAAAGCGCTGCAGCTCCGCATCGATTGTGATGACTACGTCTTTGCCCTGCTGGGGCTCAGGCTTGTAGCCCAGTTCATCCAGGATACGGCCCGACGCGTTGGTCACCACTTCCCGCGAACCTGGCTGACCGGTCAGCCAGCTATCACAGACCAGTTCGATGCCCGATCGGCCCGTGCGCATGTCTGGGTGGCGGTAGAGTCGACGGGCATTGCTGGCCTCGGCCTCGCCCATGGTCTCTGTTAATCGCTCAAGGTCACGCTGGCTGGCTTTCGCCACATAGCCCAGCACATGGGCAAAATCCCGACCGCGTGGATAGGACCGCGTCAGGCCCATGGCCACATCCACACCCGGCAGCTCGGCGGCGTGAAGCTTCATGCGGGCAAAGTCTTCATAGGTCAGTTCCCGCGCCACCAGAGTCGGCAGGAAGCTTGCCTGACGCGCAGCATCGCGCAGGATCCGCGCCTGTCGGTCCTCCGGCAGGTCGATCAACTTGGCGATCTCAGCCAGCACGGCCTCGAGATCACCGGCCTGTTCGCGTATGATAGACACCCGGCCAGCACTGCGATGTGACGCCAGGGCCTTGCCGAAACGGTCCAGAATCAAACCGCGCTTGGGCGGGGCAAGGTCCAGGCGGACCCGGTTTTCCTTGGCGAGTTCATCATAGGCCTCGCCCTCCATCACTTGGAGTTGGTAAAATCGCCCGATCAGGCCGAGCCAGACCGCGCCGCCCACACCGGCAATGACCGCTGCGCGTTTTGTGAAATCCACTTCTGGATCAACTGTGCGGCGTTGCACCGTCTGCCGGGATTTGTACTTTCGGTTCGACGACTTCTTCCGGGCCATGGATCAAGCCCTCCCGGCGAGTGCGCCCGGGCGCATGCGCAGATGGAACACCGGAGCGAGGGCGCCGAAGACGAGGGCTGTGGCAAACCCGGTAAGGACAAGCGGCGCCAAACGGGCGAAATGACCGGCGCCAACACTCGCCAGCGTCCACAAGACGAGCAATCCTGCAAACAGGCTGAGAAAGGGGAGAACGCCCTGCAGCACCGGGTCATGTTCCAGATCCAGCGCGCTTTCAGCGGCCGCATGCACGCCATAAGTCGTTAGCGCGACGATCATATAGCTTCCAAAGGGGGCATTCGCGCCGAGGTCAAACAAGAGCGACAAAGCGATCAGCGCCAGCATGGGGCGCATGGCCAGTCCAACGCGCGCCCACCCCATCGCCGCGACGAGAAGGCCAATTGGCCAAGGGATCTGCACGCCGGCCACGACGACCGTGTCCAGGCCAATCCACCAGAGCGCGACAACAATGATCATGCCATAGCCCAGGCGGGCCGTTGGGCCGGTCCGGTCCCAGAATCTGGCGAGCCCCGATCCCCGATTGCGTGACCCGCGCCTCACGGTTGCCCTCCACCGCTGGCAACCGGCTGGGCGACGTCTTCAGCGGCTGCAGCCAGGTCATCCGAAGTTGCGTCCGGCACAACAGAAGGGTCGGACGGGACGTCTTCTGGCGTGGGAATCGTCTGGGGCGGAATCAGGCGAACAAAGCCGCCGCGGGTCTCTGCCTTGGAGAAGGCAACGCGCCAGCTCTCGCCCTCGGCCCGCGCCCATCCGATCACGTAGCCGCGCGGAAATAGTCCGCCTTCGCCACTGGTCAGAATGCGCTCGCCCGCCACAAAATTCTCCGCTTCCGGCAGATCGGACAGCGTGCCCACACCGTCGCGATCGCCAAACACAATGGCGCGCACGCCGCTGGACTCCCCCATAACCGGAATGCGCGAATTGAAATCCGTGACAAGCAGGATGCGCGAAGACCGCTCGCCCACATGAATGACGCGCCCCACGAGGCCGCCCTCATTCAGGGCGATGAAGTCTTCTTCTACGCCCTGCGCGCGGCCGGCATTGGCGAGCAAGGTTTCGCTGAACGGGCCATCGATTTCTGAGACGACACGGGCTGTGGCCCCCTTGGCCGGGGGCTCACCCATGGCTGCCAACATGCTTTCATAGGCATCGAGGCGTGCCGCCATGGAACGGGCAGCGGCTTCGTAGCGTGAGAGCTCCTGGACGCGCGCCTCCAGCTCACGAATGCGGCGCTCCTTCGCGCCATGGCCCAGCAGTCTGGCGACAAATCCGGGTTCAGGGCTCTGTTCGCGGCTTGTAGGTGTCACGAGAATGTCGCTGGCCTGGGTTCGCAACGGCATCAATGCCGAGGTTACGCCCGGCGCGGTTTGCACAACCACGGTCATCACGCCCAAAGCGATGAAGGTCACCAACGCCAGGCGGCGCAGGGGCGATTTCCGGGTGGTTGAGTATCGGCCTGTGGCCATGTCGCGTTACCTTCTGCGCGCGTTTTTGATCACCACACCAGACCCAACTCATTCAAGGTGCCGTGCTTCTTGCGGCGCGGCAAGCCTGGGAGCCCTCAGACTTCGGGGCTCAGGACGGTTTTCATCTTCGGATAATTCTCCAGAACGATGCCACAGCCATTCACCACACATTTCAGTGGGTCATCTGCGAGCATGACCGGCAGCTTTGCCTGTTCCCGAATACAAATATCGAGATTGCGCAGGAGCGATCCCCCGCCGGTCAGCACGATGCCTCGGTCCACAATATCGGCTGCCAATTCCGGAGGCATGGCCTCAAGCGCCGTGCGCACCGCGTCAACGATCTGACCCACGGGCTCTGCCAGGGCTTCGGCCACAATGGCTTCGTTGATCTCGACTTCCTTGGGAACATTATCAATCGTGCCGCGACCACGCACGGTCACGGCCATACCCGTGCCGTTTTCCGGCGGGATTGCGCTGCCGATCTCCTTCTTGATCTTCTCGGCTGACATCTCACCGATCAGGATTTGATGTTCCCGGCGCAAGTAGTTCACGATGGCCTGGTCCATCCGGTCGCCGCCCACGCGGACCGAGCGCGAGTACACGATACCGCCCAGGCTCAGCACGGCGACTTCGGACGTGCCGCCGCCAATGTCGACCACCATGGACCCTGCAGGTTCTTCAATCGGCAGATTGGCCCCGATGGCGGCCGCCATGGGCTCTTCAATCAATTCCACCTGACGCGCGCCCGCGGCAAGGGCAGACTGGTGAATCGCGCGGCGCTCGACGCTGGTGGCGGAGCTCGGCACGCAGATGATGATGAGCGGCGCCACAAAGGCGCGGCGATTGTGCACTTTCCGGATGAAGTGCTTGATCATTTCTTCGGCCACATCGAAGTCGGCGATCACGCCATCCTTCATGGGCCGGATGGCATCCATGTTTTCCGGGGTTTTGCCCAGCATGGCCTTGGCCTGGGCGCCCACGGCGTAAACGATCTTGCGCCCGCCCTGGGTCATATAGGCGACCACAGAAGGCTCATCGAGCTTCACGCCCTGTCCTTTGACGTAGACCAGCGTGTTCGCCGTACCCAGGTCAATGGCCATGTCCGTGGACAACATGCCGAGGAGACTACCGATCATTTCCGCACCGCCGCGTTTGGGTGCGCGCGCCTGCCCTGCGTGCTGCACCGTGGGTTTCTACCCAGCCCGTTTACCCATGTGCCGTTTAGAAGCCGTTAAAGCAAGGCAGCGGAGTCACACAAACGGTACGCTCCGTACGGATGCGGCATGTCGATACGCCTGAGAGGCGAAAATCAACCATTTTGACGCGTTTTCCGCCGTTTTAGATAAAACGGCCCGTACACCATGATTCAATAGATCGCAGCAGCGTCGTCATATCCTAATCGGAAGACTTGCGTGCATTAATGCTTGTGACGAATGCCAGGGACAAGATCGCGGGCACCCAGATCGGAAGTTCGCCCAACCCCGGCGCACCGACAGCCGCCGCAATCGTATCATCCACACACCACCAGAGTAAAAACAGCCACATGACACATCTCCTTTCCCAAAGGAGATAGGTAGAGTTTTATTGTTTTTCAATAACACCTCGCCCCACACCCGAACCGCAGCCGCCCAGCTGTCCAAGCGCGATGAATCGCTTGTCCCGATTGCAGTCATTAGCCTCAGAGAAAACGACTGGCACGAACTCGCCAATTGCAGACCCAGGCCTGAACTCTTTGAACGGCGGGAATGGGTTCTTAGTGGGCCAATCGGGTCAGTGATTTGTAATCCTCTGAATCGGAAATGCGGGCGGTTATTCTCGTTCGAGAGTTGCACACGCTAGGGCGGCGATCGATCCAGCCGCAGCATACAGATCTGTATGGGAGACTTTGCCTTCGGCCTTGTTTACGCTGAGCGCGTCAAGTGCGGGTCGGGCGAGTGCATATTCTTTTGGTGGAAGACAATCAGGAAACCGTTGCGTTCATCTCCCGCGGCCTCGAAGAGGCAGGAGACGCGGTGACGATAGCGACTGCGGCGCAGGAGGGTCTCCTGGCGGCGGCGGCCCATACTTTCGATGTGATCATTTTCGATCGGCTGCTGCCCGGTATGGATGGGCTGGACGCGGTGCGCGTGCTGCGACAGTCGGGCATTATCACCCCGATCCTGATGCTAACCGCGCTCGATGGGATAGACGACCGGGTGAATGGGCTAGAGGCCGGCGCCGATGACTACCTCACCAAACCCTTCGCCTTTGCCGAGCTCTATGCCCGTCTCCGCGCGCTCGCCCGCCGCCAGCCGCTGGCTGAGGCAGAGGCAACGCGCCTTGTGGTTGGCGACCTCGTTCTCGAACGCACGACCCAGGCCGTGACCCGCGCCGGTCAGCGCCTTGACCTGCTGCCCCGGGAATACCGAATTCTGGAGTATCTCATGCAGAATGAGGGGCAACTGGTCACCCGCACCATGCTTCTGGACCATGTTTGGGGGTACCGCTTCGACCCGAAGACGAGCTTGGTGCAGACCCATCTTAGCCGCCTGCGTGCCAAGGTTGACCGGCCCTTCGAGACCGAACTCATCCGTACCGTGAGGGGGGCAGGCTATGTCATTTCAGTATCGTAAAGCCTTGATCGGATCGACTGTGTTTCGCCGCACGGTTCTATCCGGGGTGATCGGTGTGATTGGCTTGATCGGGCTGGTCTGGGCCGGCTTTGCGATGCACAGGGCGCAAACGCTTGGCGAGGTTCGCGCCAGCCTCGATATGGAGATGGAAGGCCTCGAAAGCCTATATGCCGAACAGGGACTCGAAGGTCTTGTGGTCTCGCTCAGCTATGATGGCCAGGCGGCCTGGGACCCCGAGTGGCTCTACGCGATCCTAGAGGAAGACGAATTCATCATCCGGGTGATGACCGGCGATGATGAAACCCTGGCTGGATTTGAGGGTATTGACCCGCCAGGCGGGAAGTCAGTTACCTTCGTTGAACATGAGGAGTTGTCCGGCCATCCCGTGCTGGCGTTTCGCATGCCATTGGAGGGTGGCGAAGCGGAGGTGATCGCTGCGCGTTTCGTGCCTGACCGCCTTGTGATCCTCCGCGAGTGGCTGGTTCGCTCAAGCTGGCTGGTTGCGCTCGCCGTGATCCCGATCTCGCTCCTGACGGGCTTTTTCACCAGTCGGTCTGTTGTGCGTCGTCTGAACACGATCTTGGTAACCGCCGAGACGATTGGTGAGGGCCGGATGGATGAGCGGATACCGCTGGAGGGAAATGGCGATGAATTCGACCGGCTGTCTATGGCGGTGAATGACATGCTCGACCGGATCGGCGCGCTGACACGGAACCTGGAAGGCGTTTCGGTCGGGGTGGCCCATGACCTGAAAACACCGGTGTCGAATCTTTCGGGGCGGCTGCAATTGCTGGAACGCGATGCGGGCGATTCTGAGGCGGTTTCGGGCCACGTGGCGGCGGCCCAGAAGCATATTGGCACGCTCCTGCGAACCCTCGATGCGCTCCTGCGACTGGGCGAGGTGGAAGCGCGCCAACGCCGTGGAGCCTTCGCCGCTATGGATTTGTCGGAACTGGTCGAAGACATGGCCCACAGTTTCCAGCCCCTTTTTGAGGACACCGATAAGCGGCTCGACGTGCGCGCGGCGCCGGGTGTGGCGGTAAACGGCGACCGGGACCTGCTCACCCAGATGATCTCGAACCTGTTGGAAAACACTTTGGAGCACGCGCGGGACGGGGCGAATGCCTGGATAGGCCTGCGCACCGAGAGCGGCCGTGCCTTGCTTGAAGTTGGCGATGATGGCCCCGGCCTGCCCGCCAATGCCGCTGACAGCGTGTTTGAGCGTTTCGTCCGATTGGATTCAAGCCGGTCAACGCCTGGTAATGGCCTTGGCCTGAGCCTGGTTCGGGCCATTGCCGAGCTGCACCATGGCGATGCACGCTTGCTGGCGACCGAGCCAGGGGCGGTGTTCGAAGTCAGCCTGCCGCTGAAACCGGACTAGGCACCCATACAGATCTGTATGGATTCGCGTTCTGACTTGTAAAGCCGCGCCCGCCTGCTTCGGGTTACAAGCGCCCTGAACTCGCTAGGTCTGACTGTTCAGGGGATCGCAGATGCCGATACGACGCGCCCATCCCATCCTCAACCCACTGCTCGTCGTCAGCTTCGGCGTCCTGATGCTTGCCGTAAGCTGTTCTGGCGGTGGCGGGGCAGGCGGCGAAAACGGGCCGGTCGGCGGGCCAACGCCTCCACCACCGCCGCCAACCGGCGCCTTCGCCACCGAGGCCGGGACGTCGCGCTTCCTTACCCAGGCGACCTTCGGTCCGTGCCCCGAGGAGGTGTCCGCGCTCATAGGGACGAGCGCGTCCGACTGGTTCCTGGCAGAGCTGGAAAAACCCGCCAGCCTGCATATGCCGCAGCTTGAAGCTTTCCGGAGAATGATTGCCGACCCTGACGCGGATTTCCCTGTCCTCGCGGTGCAGTCGAGCACGTTTTCCTTCTGGCGTAACGCCATTGAGGGGGACGACCAGCTGCGCCAGCGCATGGCCTTCGCGCTGTCGCAAATTCTCGTCGTGTCGAATTTCGGAGGCGAACTCCTGACCGATATTCCCGAACCGGTCGTCGGCTATCAGGATGTTCTGGTCGAAGGCGCTTTCGGAAACTATCGCGACCTTCTGGAGGCGGTCACCTATTCGCCCGCCATGGGCTACTATCTGACATATATGGGCAATCAGAAGGCTGATCCGGCGACAGGGCGCATGCCCGACGAGAATTATGCCCGGGAGATTCTGCAGCTCTTCACCATCGGGGTGGTGCAGCTCGGCCCGGACGGGGAACCGGTCCTCGCAAACGGCCAACCGGTCGAGCTCTACGACAATATGGACGTTACAGGCCTTGCCCGCGTCTTTACCGGCCTTGACCTCGATGGGCTCGACCGGCAGCGCTTTCCGTCCGTCGTCGACGCGGTCGATGAGTGGGATGGCCTCGAAGAAGCTCTGCTCAGGCCCATGACGATCAACGACAGATTGCATTCGCCCGAGGCAAAACGCTTTCTCGATTGCGAGATCGCAGCCGGAACGTCGACCGAAACCAGTATCGACCAGGCGCTCGACTGCATCATGGACCACCCGAATGTCGGCCCCTTCGTGTCCCGCCAGCTGATCCAGCGCTTCACCAGTTCTGCGCCCGACCCCAACTATGTGCAGCGCGTGGCCTCCACCTTCGATGCGGGCACCTACACCTTGCCCGACGGGACCCGTGTGGGCGATGGGCGCAAGGGCGACCTTTCTGCAACGCTTGCCGCCATTCTGTTCGATGAAGATGTGCGAAGTGATGCGAGCCTCACCGATCCGCAGTTCGGCAAGATCCGTGAACCGATCCTTCGCTTCACCCATTGGGCCCGCGCCTTTGATGCCGATGCGTCCAGGCCCGAATACGGGATCGAGCTGTTCGACCTGAGCGCTCCGGACGCGTTGTCCCAGCACCCCTACCGTGCCCGATCCGTCTTCAACTTCTACCGCCCCGGCTATATCGCGCCCGGCACGGAAAGCGGCGCGGCGGGGCTGACCATACCAGAGCTTCAGATCGTCAACGCCACCTCCACACCGGGCTACATCAATTTCATGACCTTCTGGGCTTTTGGTGGCCAGTCGATGATCCCCGCCGACGAGCTTGAGGCGGAGCTGGAAGAGATGGGCGTGCCGGTGGATCGCGCCGCTCTGGAGCGCGCCTTTTTGCCGGACTATTCCGAAGAACTCGCGCTCGCCAACAGTGCAGCTTTGCTGGTCGATCATCTCGACAGCCTTCTCGTTTACAACTCCCTGTCTGAAGAGACCAAGGCTGCCATCACCGCAGCGCTGGAAGCCCAGCCCGTCGATGGGCCGGGCGACAGCGAGGCGCTCGCTGATCGGGTATCGCTCGCAGTCCTGCTCGTCATGACCTCCCCCGACTACCTCGTCCAGCGCTAGGAGCGAATGATGCCCACAAGCCGCAGAAATTTCATCAAGGCGCTCGGCGCCGGAGCCCTCACCACCGCGGCGCTCACCGCAATGCCGAGCACTTTTACCGCCCATGCTGCAGACACGAACGGCTACAAGGCGCTAGTCTGCGTGTTCCTGTTCGGTGGTCTAGACTGCCACGACCTGATCCTGCCGCATGACCAGGTCTCCTACGACCAGTATGCGCAGCTGCGCTCATCCTTGCTGGCCCAGCAAGGTGCAGCACGCCAGCGCGCCAGCCTGTTGCCTCTTTCGCCTGCTAGCGATGGTGTGTTGCAGGGTCGACAGGTCGCGCTCCCGCCGGAGATGCCATTGCTTCAGGGACTGTTCGGGCAGGGCAAGGCCGCCATCGTTGGAAACGTTGGTCCGCTTGTCGAGCCGGTCACCCGCGCAAGCTTCGAAAGCGGCGCGGTGCGCCTTCCGCCGCGGCTTTTCTCACACAACGACCAGCAGGCGGTCTGGCAGGCCAACCAGCCAGAAGGCGCCCAGTATGGCTGGGGCGGACTATTCGCCGACGCGGTACTTGCTTCTGGTGCAAACGCTTCGCTGCCGCAATTCACCACCATCGCAACCGAGGAAGTGGGCCCCTTCCTGACCGGCCGCAACGCCGTGCCCTACCGCGTCAGCACATCTGGTGCGGCGCGGGTCGATTTCCTCGAAGACTATTATGAAGGGGTTTCCGGTGAACGGGCGGACCTGCTCGAAGCCGTCCGCGACCAGCTGGCCGCCCGGAGCTATCGCGGCAGCCACCTGCTTGAGCGCGACATGGCGGCGGCTTTCTCCGGTGGGCTGGAGACCAACGAGGCTTACGATACGGCCCGCCAGCAAGGCGCCGCTCTTTCGGCAAGCTTTCCCGCGACACCCCTTGGTGCGCAACTCAGGGCCGCGGCGGAAACGATCAATGTCCGCGACCGGCTGTTTGCATCGCGCCAGGTCTTCTTCGTTGGCCTTGGCGGTTTTGACACCCATGACGCCCAGGCCCGCGCACTGCCGAAACTGCTGAGTCAGCTCGATGGAGCCCTCGCAGCATTTCAGGCCTCAATCGACGCCTTGGGCCTCGGTCAGCAAGTGACTCTGTTCACGGCATCGGACTTTGGCCGCACACTCGCGGTGAATGGCGACGGCACCGACCATGGCTGGGGTGGTCACCGGATTGTGCTCGGCAGCGCAGTGAAGGGCGGCGAGATCTATGGCTCGCTTCCGCCGCCGAGCCTGGGTCACGCGGCTGACAGTGGCGGCGGGCGGCTTATACCGTCCGTGGCGGTTGACAGTTACGCCGCTGAACTGGGCAGATGGTTTGGTCTTGGTGAAAGCGAACTCTCAGCGGCCCTGCCGGGCCTCGGTAACTTTGCCCCTCTCCCGAAAAGCTTCATCTGACACAGAGAATGGAAGCCCCATGCCCATGACCAAGTTTCATCATTGCGCGTCTCTTTTAGCCCTCAGCCTCGCGGCATGCTCCGGCGGTGGCGGCAGCGATAGCCCGCTGCCAGGACCGCAAAACCGCGCCCCCGGATTCTCGACACCGCCGATCGATGTCAGCGTTGAAGAAAACACCACCGGCGCGCTTGCAACAATCGAAGCCAGCGATCCGGACGGTGATACGCTCACCTTCGCGCTGACCGGCGATGACGCCGACGCATTCCGCTTCGATCCGGCTTCAGGTGAACTAAGCTTCGCGACCGCGCCCGACTTCGAAGCGCCTGGCGACGCTGATGGTAACAATGGCTATGCGGCGACCCTTCGGGCCAGCGACCCCGGTGGACTGATCACAACCCTGTCGATCGATGTCGCCGTCACAAATGTTGCGGAGAACGGCGATCCGGTGCGCTATCGCGACCGTGTCTTCAGCCAGTTACAGGTCGAAGACGGTGTCACCTTCGCCACGATTGATGGCCAGACCCTGCGGCTTACAATCTATTCGCCCGAAGGCGACACAGTGACAAACCGCCCGGTGATGATCGCAGCCTCCGGCGGCGGCTTCCTGGAACAGGAACGGGAATCAGTGGAGCCGATCGCACAGGAATTTGCCCGTCGCGGTTATGTGGCCGTTACTATGGACTATCGCGTCCTTGGACAGGCGCCGCTTGATGCCGACGAACTTGCCATTGCCGGTGCCACAGCCACCCAGGACATGTTCGCGGCCGTCCGGTTCCTGCGTGCTGAGGGCGAAGGCACAAATCCGCGCGGCATCCGCCCTGACGCCATCTTTGTGAGCGGAGAGTCCGCCGGCGGTGTCATGGCCATGCTGGCGGCGACACTCGACCCGGATGATCCGATTTCACGCCCGGCCTTGGCGGATTTCCTTGACGCCAATGGCGGGGTGTATGGCATCGTCGGCGAGAACGACGATGTATCGTCCGTGGTGCAGGGCGCCATGCCGCTGTCGGGCGGCGTGCTTGATCTGGACACTGTCGATGCGGGCTCGGCGCTGCTCTATGCTGCCCATGAGGAGTTCGATCCAGTCGTGCCTTGCGACACGGCCGCGGAGGGTGCGAGCTTCACCGGGCTTGAGGTTTCAGGCGCCTGCGACGTGGTCCCAGCCTATGGGGCCGTCGGCGCAACCGCCGAGCTCTTCCTCGTCGAGAGCTCCGCTGGTCATGTGGAATTTACAGACATCCAACGCGGCGACATCTATCAGGGCGCTGCTGAGCTTTTCTTCGAGAGCGTCATCTCGCAAGGTGAGTGACGCCACATAGGCGCCCACAAACAACAGTCTGAATGGGTTCGCGAACAAGAGCGCCCGTAGGCGAGACGATAAGCTCTAGCCCTTACAATTCACGGTGCATGGCACCGACAAACAATCGTCCGGAGCCCATTGAAGTCCGGGATTGGCCATTGCGCCTTCTGGCGTAGCTCCGGCAATCCTTCCAGTCGCTTGCATGCCTCCTGGAGGCCGACCGCGATCCTGCGGCGGCTTCGAAAGGAGACAAACCATGTCTGAAGATCTCATAACGTCCACTGCAGCTCACCAATCAGCAAAACGAGCGCATATCACCGCGGGCAAGCTGACCGGCCAAAAGCCAGCCTTGAAAATGAAGGAGGTCTGGTCGATCCGCACCAGGCTCGAGCTTGATGGCGACGTTCGCAATCTCGCCCTGTTCAATCTGGCCATCGACAGCAAGCTCCGGGGCTGCGACCTCATCAGGCTCAAAGTTGGCGATGTCGCCGCCGGCGGCGATGTTAGATCTCGCGGCGCGGTCATTCAGAAGAAGACTGGGCGCCCGGTCCAGTTCGAGATCACCGAGAATACCCGGCGGTCGGTTGGTGTCCTTCTCGAAACGAACAACCCCTGTCCCGACGATTATCTTTTCCGGAGCCGTCTACGGGGATCGCCGCATCTTTCGACCCGGCAGTATGCCAGGATCGTCCAGGAATGGGTGGCGTCGATCGGTCTGAACCCGTCAACCTACGGCACACACTCTCTCAGACGCACAAAGGCGGCGGTCATCTACCGCAAG
>JBCBUL010000011.1:0-75494 GCA_039818165.1 Pseudomonadota bacterium
AGCATTGGCGACTCTCGGCTTTATAGGGTTTGCTTGTCTGACGACACACGCTTTTGTTTCTGACATGTCCATCGGAGAGACACTGCGCCGTTCTCCGGGGTCAACTCCACGCCTATTGGCATCGCTTGGCCTGGTTTCGGCCATCCTGCTATTTTTGGCGGTGATGACGCTTCTGGCATCCGGTCTTGCGGCGTTTGCCATCATGTCTGGCTCTGGTTTCGACTTCGATGCCGCGAGCGAAAATGCCGAAGCCTACGACACTGAATTGGCGGAATATCAGGAAACCCCAGGGTGGCAGCTCGCCATGGCTGTTTTTCTTGTCGCCCTGCTGCTCTTTCTTGGCGCGGTGGCCCGCGCTCTGCCATTTGCGGCGGCCAGCGCCAAAGAAGGGCGTATCGTTGCCCTCGAAGCGTTCAACTGGACCCGCAAGCAAGGCGCAAGACTTCTCATTGCATTGGCAGTTTTGACGGGACCAGCGATCGGACTGGCGGCCTGGGGCCGTTTTTCCTTGTCTGCGGGAGTAGGGGCATTCGTTCAGGCTTTGGCAGTAACTCTTGGCTTGATCGCCTGGATTGCGTTGTCAGCGGCAAGCTACCGGTTGCTTCGCCGCGGTAAACATGAATTTTCTCCGACGGATTAGGTATTCGGTTACATCCTTTTGCAATCGTGGGACTAGGAGTGGAGGTCCCCATGGCTGCTGAGGCAAAATCCGTAGAGACGCTTGAAGGCCGGAGCCTTCAAGAGCCTTTCGAGCAGTTCGATGCTGATCATATGCCGCGCGCCTCCTTATCCCTTCCAGAGACGGTCGAGTCGCCTGTTCACGAGATGCAGGCGGGGTTGGTCGCAGAATTTTCGATGGACCGGCCAGCGCTGTCTCGGCGAGAGGTCTATGGATCTGTAATCGTCTTCTGCTTTGCCGTGTGGTGGGCGCTCTACATGTTTGCGTCGACTTTGCTCTAGGCTTTGGGCGCTCGTCCGGTGCGTCGTTGATTTTAACAGTCATTACAAAAATCTAGGCGCTTAAGGAGCGGTCGCAGTGTATTCAGGCTTCTATGCTTGATGTTCTAACCACGCTCCGAGACGGGACGGCGATGGCTTGGCCGCTTGTGACGATTGCGCTTGCCTGCTGTCTGGTTGTGCTCAGTGTCATAGATATTCGAACGTACCGACTGCCGGATGTTCTGACTCTTCCAATGATATGCGCTGGGATTGCGATGCACGCTTCAGCAGGTGGCGCAGACGCTGCACTCAATTCACTTGCGGGGGCAGGGGTCGGATACGCGATCATTTGGGGCTTGGCTTCCTATTGGCGCGCGCGGTTCAAACAGGACGGTATTGGCATGGGCGACGCGAAATTACTCGCGGCTGGCGGGGCGTGGTGTGGTCCCTTTCTGTTGCCCGTCATCCTGCTGCTATCCTCAGGATTAGGGCTCGTATTTGCCATGGGAATTTGGCTGTTCGGAAAACCGTCAGACCGAAATATCCGCACCACACGAATACCCTTTGGGCCATATTTGTCCGTCGGCATCTTCTCGGCCTGGTGGCTTGTACCGTCTTTCGCTTGAGCGTGATCTGATTGCTGGATAGTCAGCCTGATCATGTTTCTCACGACAAGATGAGGTCGCGCCATGTCAGACTACAGCGAGTTGCGCATCAAGGCGCAAAGAACTGCAATGTTCGAAACCCCTGTGGTCGTCGCCAAGTTTGAACAGGCTGGCACTCTGCTCGATGACTTGAAGACAAAGATAATGGACCGAATGGCCGAAGACCCAGACGGACTGCAGCGCTCCAATGTTAATGGATGGCACTCGGACACGCAGATGGTGGAATGGGGCGGTCCGGCAGCAAAGCTACTTTCGGACAAGGCCATCTCGATGGCAAAACGGCTTTCCGCTTTTTCCAACGCCAGCCACGAAGACTACAGCTGGTGGTGTCAAATGTGGGCCAATGTGTCTGGTCCAGGGGCGTCCAATCACATTCATATCCACCCAGGAAACCTCTGGTCCGCAGTCTTGTATATCGACATGGGAGGCGAGGGCGCCCAGGGCGACGACATCGGAGAAAGTGAAGGACGTTTCTATTTTGAAGATCCGCGTTTCCCAGTCGCCTATATGCACAATACGCGATTTCGATTCGTCGGTGCAAACGGCCAGCCCGACAGTGTCCATCCAGAGTTGCGAACGCAGCGCGGCGATTTCGTCATGTTTCCAGCCTGGCTTCGCCATGGCGTGCGCCCCTACAAAGGCAGCCGCAAAAGAATTTCAATCGCGTTGAATGTCGACGCAACGCCATTGTGACGCCATCCGAATGCTTTGGGCAAAGCTGCAGAAGTCATTGATACGCTGATTTGAATATTGTCGACTCTTATCTGAATACCGAGTCAAATCTGTTTCATCGTCGAAACGAAACTTTGTCAGCCAACTGCGGCTGCATTGCAACGGAC
The DNA here is from genome assembly GCA_039818165.1 of Pseudomonadota bacterium. Taxonomy (GTDB): domain Bacteria; phylum Pseudomonadota; class Alphaproteobacteria; order Caulobacterales; family Hyphomonadaceae; genus UBA5336. The sequence continues at coordinate 2,444 of JBCBUL010000011.1, forward strand.
CGCCCAGGAAACGCGCAATAACGTAATATTTTCAATAACATACACCCAGTGAGGCCGAACTGCATACAAATACCGATTGTAATATTCCTGTCATGTGGCTGTGCGATAGCGGCACAAGCGTTGCCAGAGGTGGACGCTTTTTCCTAGTTCCGTTGAGCCTGTATGAGGGGGCTTTTACACATGATGAAATCCAAAACGTTGCGCTATGCGCTTATGGCCGGCGCTGCTGCGTTCGTGCTCGGTGCTTGTTCAGACACAGACATTTCTTCGCCCGGTTCGCCGGTGATAACGCCTCCGGCCAACCCTGCACCGCCACCTCCGCCACCTCCTCCGACCGCCACGGCGATCGTTGAAGTTCCGGACAGCTACGCCGCGACGGTCGCAGCCCGCAACGAATTGTCCATCGTCAACATTGACACCGACGACGGCAACTTTGCTGAAGTCGTCGCCATTCAGGGCCCAGTTGTCGCCGACCTCACGCTTATCGCTGGCGTGCCTTACTACGTCGACAGCACCGTGTTCATCGGTCAGGACGCCGGTACCGGCGCAACCGAGGGCACTGGCATCACGCTGACCATCGATCCAGGCGCAACCATTTACGGCAACGGCCCGACCGCTGGTGTTGTTGTAAACCGCGGAAGCGACATCGACGCGGACGGCAATGCCGCCAACCCAATCGTGTTCACCTCATTCAACGAACTGCAGCGCGAAAATGGCGCTCTGCCAGCAGACAGCGAAGCAGACGCTGAATGGCTCGGTCTGGTGATCAACGGCTTCGCACCAATCAACAACTGTAACGACAGCACGGCGACGCCAGGCGCAGCTGACTGTCAGGACGACGGTGAAGCTGCTTCTGGTCTTTACGGTGGCGGCGACGCAGCCGACAATTCAGGCACGCTCAACTATGTCCGCGTTGAATTCGCCGGTGTGTTCTACACTGAAGAAGACCAGTCCAACGGCATTGCATTCCAGGGCGTTGGTAACGGCACCGATGTGAGCTGGATTCAAGTCCACAACAACGGTGACGATGGCGTCGAGTTCTTCGGTGGCACCGTGAACGCGCAGAATGTTGCAATCACCGGCGCAGCCGATGATGCCATTGACTGGACAGACGGCTGGACGGGCTCTTTGCAGCGCGCAGTTGTCACGCAGCGTACCGGCGACGGCGACTACGCAATCGAGGGCGATAACCGTTCGCGGTCGGCTTCTGACCGCACGCCACGCTCCAACCCGACCGTCACCAACTTCACCTTTGTTGGTAATGGCGACGAGCGCGCGATCCGCCTTCGTGAAGGCACCGCGGGCAATGTTGTGAACGGCATCGTGACCAACTGGACGGCAGCCCTCCGCGTCGCTGATCCAGAGACCTTCGAGAACATGACTACGGCTCAGCCCGACGGCGCTTCGCTCGATATCGAGTCCCTGATCACGAACACTGGAAGCCTGACAGCAAACACCACGCTGGACGACAATGGCACGCCGGACGACACGACCGACGACACCGTCTTTGACGCAACCCAGATCATCCCGTTCCTCGTCAACGTGACGACGGAAGAAGATGAAGTTGCCGTTCCTGGCTTCCAACTGGTTCCAGGCCTGGCAACGGGTAACGCCCAAAAGGTCGACGCCAATGGCGAGCTGGTTTTCGTAATCACGGACGCTGGTACGTCAACGGCAATGGTCGGCGACGAGGTCAATGAGACCGAACTTGCAACACTGACCGCCAACGACAACGCTCTCGGCGTGGGTGCGAGCCCTGTCACAGCGACAGCCACATTGGGCACGCAGGTCTTCCCAATCGCGGACCTCGGCCGTGCTGAGTTGGAAGACAACAACTACATCGGCGCCTTTGGTCCCGATGAGACGGTTGACAGCAACTGGGCAGCAGGCTGGACGCGTCCAGGTTCGCTCTTCGAAGGTGCTACAAACCCAACCGGTGTTTGCCCAACCAGCACCAACATCACGCTGGGCGGTACGCTTGGTGGAGAGCAGGTCTGCATCCTCTCCGGAGTGATCACCGAAGACCTCACCCTCAACACGGGTGTCATCTACCGTCTCAGCGGCCTCGTGTCCGTTGGACAGGACGGTGGCAGCGCAGCAACCAACGCTACGGGAACGGCTCAGGCTAACCTGACTATCCCAGCTGGCGTGACCCTGTTCGGCAACTCACCTTCCGACGGCCTGGTCGTTACGCGTGGATCGACCATCGACGCGACCGGTACGGCAGCTGAGCCAATCGTGTTCACCTCTGGTGCAGCCGTTGCTGGTGGCGCTGATTATGTGAACGACACCGCTCAGTGGCTGGGTCTGTCGCTCAATGGTAAGGCCCCGCTGAACCGTTGCAACGACGCCATGCTGACCCCCGGCACCGAAGGCTGTGAGCGTAACGGTGAAGGTGGTTCCGGTCTCTACGGCGGTGGAATTGGCGATGATGGTAGCGGCACGCTGCGTTACGTCCGCGTCGAATTTGCCGGTATCTTCATCAACGAAGAGGACCAGTCCAACGGCATCCAGTTCAACGGAACGGGTTCCGGCACGGACGTCTCCTTCGTTCAGGTCCACAACAATGGCGACGATGGCATCGAGTTCTTCGGTGGCACCACGGACATCCGCTACGCTGTTGTGACCGGCGCACGTGATGACAGTGTCGATTGGACCGATGGCTGGCAGGGCGATGCCCAGTTCCTGATCATCGAGCATTTCGACGGTGACTATGCGTTCGAAGGCGACAACCGTTCCGAAAGCGCGCCTAACCAGGCTCCTATCTCGACCCCAGACATTGCTAACTTCACGATCGTTAGCGCTCTGGAGGGCCGTGGTGCTCGCCTGCGTGAAGGTTCGCGTGGCGCCTTGGTCAACGGCATCTTTGCCAACACGACCCTTGGTGTTGACCTTGACGATGACGCTGCAGTTGCTGGCGGAACGATCCAGGCGCTTCTGGACGATGAGCTCACGATCGCTTCTCACTACATCACGTCAGCAGTCCCAGTTGTTGACGATGCAGGTGAAGCCCTCACGGCAGCTCAAATCCTGGCTGAGTTCAGCAATGTCACAGCTGGCGACTCCTCAATGTCTGGCTTCTCGTTCTACGGTCGCACCGATACCGGTGTGATCCCCGGAGCCAACGAGACGGCTGTCACCACGTTCGATCCATCGGATCTGAACGCGACCGGCGAGACATTCTTCGAGGCTGCCAACTTCCTCGGTGCTGTGCCTTCCACTGGCGACAACACCGAATGGTACCTTGGCTGGACGGTTGATAGCCAAGGCAACGTGACCAGCACAGGCAACTAAGCATGCTTCTTAGGTGCCCCCCTGTCTTTTGGCAGGGGGGCTCCTTTCTTTCTCATGTTCCGCGGGGCGAGGCCTCGCTCAAAAGGTTTTCGGGGTAGAAAATGTTTAATCGTTACTCCTACGGCGCCGTGGCTTTGCTGGCGACCACCGCATTGACCCAGCCATGGACGGCCGAGGCGCAGGAGGCGGATACCCCGCCCGCTTCGGAAAATGATGCTGGAGAAGCCGATCGTGTTCTCGGCCCGGTCGTAGTTCGGGGCCAGTACATTCCAGACGAGAAGCGCGAGACGTCTGAAGTCGCTAGCTTGATTGATGCCGGGGACTTCGCCCTGCGTGGCGATAGTGATGTCGCCGGTGCGTTGCGCCGCGTGACGGGTGTGTCGATCGATTCCGGCGGCAAATTTGTCTATGTGCGCGGATTGAACGAGCGCTACTCAAGCTCACTGCTGAACGGATCTGTCATTCCGAGCCCTGAACCTCTTCGGAAAGTGGCGCCGTTGGACCTCTTCCCAACAGCTGTCCTTGAATCAACCCTGGTTCAGAAGACCTTCTCGCCGTCTCAACCCGGTGAATTTGCCGGTGGTGTGATTGATATTCGCACGCGCGCCCTTCCAAACGAAAACTTCTTCAATGTTGGCGTTTCGCTAAGCGGCGACTCGGAAACGACCTTCAACGAAGGCCTCGTGCATGCCGGCAGCCGGCGAGATGAGTTCGGCTATGATGGCGGCAGTCGCGATCTGCCCGCCGGCCTCGGCCAAGTTCTCGCCGATGGCACGTATAATAGCCTTCCACTTGCTGAACGGAACGCGTTCTCTCAGCAACTTACCGACGATGCCGATACGCTGGTTGTCCAGTCCACCGACTTCATTGAGCCTGAGTTCGGCGTCGATGCCACGATTGGCCGTCGTTATGATGTGAATGATGACCTTTCCGTCGGCTTCCTCGGTGCGGTTTCCTACAGTAACGACTGGAGCAGCCGGGAGGCTTCCCGCGGCATCGGTGAGGCGGTATTCAACACATCGACCAACGAGTTTGAAAACCTCCGGGCCCTGTCCAACTTCAACCGGAACGTGACGACCAACACCATCGGTGCCAACGCGTTCGGTTCGATCGGCTTTGACATTCTGGACAACCACGAACTGAAATTCGTCGCGTTCGGCACACGTTCTACGGACAAGCAAACCCAGAGCGAGACCGGCTTCTCTAACGATGAGTCAAACCTACTGCTCGAACGTCTTGAGTGGATCGAACGCCAGCTGTGGACCACACAGGTTCAGGGTGAACATGTTTTCGACAACCTTCTCGGGCTCGAAGTGAACTGGCGCGGCAGCTACTCCGAAGCCAATCGTGACGCACCATTCCAGGTGTTCACGTCTTACGAATCGCCGCGCGCGGGCGTTCGTGAGGTGGTTGCAGGTAGCTCCATCGAGTTTTCCGAGATCGCTGATGACAGCACAGATTTCGGCATCGACGGCGTGCTGCCCTTCTATATCGGCGACATGGAAGTCGAGATCAAAGCGGGTTACGCTTACACTGAAAAAGATCGCGACTCTGAATCCAACACGTTCATCCTTCAGGATACACTCGCCGAAAATCAGCGTGTGGACGCTGCCTATCAGCAGTACCTTCTTGAAGGCACACAAGCGCTACAGCTTGGCCGTTCAAACAACTCGCCAGCCTTCTACGTGGCAACCCAGGAAATTGATGCCGGTTATGCCGGTATTGATGCACAGCTGACACCCTTCCTTCGTATCGCTGTTGGGGCTCGTTACGAAGACTTCCTCCAGGCAATCGAGACCCGCGCTGCGCGGAACGGCAATGGAATTATCACGCCGCCGCTCGAAGAAGAAAGCTGGCTGCCAGCTGCCACGTTGACCTGGAACTTTGCAGACGATCTGCAGTTGCGTCTTGGATACTCAAAGACCGTCAACCGGCCTCAATTCCGTGAAGTCGGCCCAAGCCTCTTCACGAACACCGAAACGAACGAACAGTTTATCGGTAACCCATTCCTCGAAATCACAGACATCACAAACTATGATGCGCGTTTGGAATGGTACTTTGGCCGGGAACAATTCCTGACATTGGGCGCGTTCTTCAAGGAACTCGAAAACCCGATTGAAGCGATCAACGTCGGCTCTGGCGAAAGCCGCCTCGTCTCGTTCGCCAACATTGCTGGCGCGGAAGTGATGGGCTTCGAATTTGAATACCAGCAAGACATCCCGCTTCAGGATTGGCTGGGCTTTGGTGTGTTGGATGGAAAAGACTTCACCATCACGACAAACTACACCTACTCAGACTCAGAGATCGATGCTGGCGGCTCGATCCTCGTGCTTGACCAGACGGCAATTCCAAATCTTGGTAGCCTGATTGGTAATGCGGATGGAACGATCCTTGTGGATATCTACTCAGATATTCCAGGGCGTCCGGGTGTCTTTGTTGGACCTGCCGGCATTGCCAACCCTGAAGATCTTTCAATTCAGGCGTTTTCGCAGAACTTCTTCACAGCTGTGACGGAGCGTTCGTCCGATTTCGACCCAAATCGCCAGTTGCAGGGACTTTCCCAGCACCTGTTCAACCTGCAACTCGGCTATCGTGATGAAGATGCCGACGCAGACTTGAACCTTCTGGTGAACTTCCAAAGCGAGCGCATTCGTTCGGTTGAAACCGTGACGGATAACTCGCCTGCTATTATTGAAGAGCCTCCGGTGACGCTCGACCTTGTCTATCGCAAGGGCTTTTCCGCTTATGGCGGTGATTACAGCTTCGGGTTCAAAGTTCAGAATATCCTGAACTCCGAGTACAAGGCGTTCCAGGAAGCTGGCGGAAACGAAGTCGCCGTAGACGTTTATGATCCCGGTACGGCGTTCAGCATTTCTCTTTCCAGAGACTTCTGATCGATCGGGTCACGGGACAGCCAAGGCCGGCGGTGAACATGTCGCCGGCCTTTTGGCCTTTTTGGGAGCTAAACACGCCGAAGATCGGGCTGGGCGTGCTCAAAAGGCACAAGTACAGAGTTTAAGATAAGAGCGATGGAAAAGCGCTCTATCCTTGTTAGTGTTTAGGGTGTTTGGTTGACGCAGTGGGTGCCAACCTGGGGTGAGAGAGCGAAGTCGTCATTGAAGGCCGTTGATTTCATTCCAAAAGAGTCACAGATGCGGGCGCTTGTTGAAGTGTCCGCTTTGGTGGTTTTGGGAGCGCTTCTGGGCAAGTCGGTCTGGTTGATCTTTGCGCCAGCTGCATCTGTTGCCGCGCCGACCCCGCCTCCCAATCTCCCCTCGCTCTCAATGTCCGCAACATCTGCTGCCCCTGCGGACAAATCCATTCTACTTCGCGTGAACGCATTTGAGGAAGGCACCACAGTGGTGACCGCTCCAACGCTGGATGACGTACCCGAGACCTCATTGAACTTGAAACTCAAAGGACAGCGCGCCGTGACTGGAGAAGGGCTCGGCACCGCAACCATAGTGACGCCGGACAATCGCCAGGGCGTGTACCGAGAGGGCGAAGAGATCCTCGATGGAGTGGTGCTGTCACGCGTATTGTCCGATCGTGTGATCCTTGAGAAAGATGGTCGCTTTGAAAGCCTGTTCTGGGATGGACGCGACGGGGCGCTGAATGTCCTCGGCAGTGCGGACGAGCCCCGACAAACCGTCGCCAATCAGGAAGTGGTCGAAGGATCGACCTATCGTATCGCAAGCCTGAGCACGCTGCTTGGCGGGGCACGGATAGAACGGGCAACGGGGCCTGCGGGATGGCGGTTTCGCGCGATCGGCGACCCGAGCATATTGAGGTCTGCGGGTATCTTCGACGGCGACTACCTCATGTCGATAGACGGCACATCAGCTGAGTCCCTGAATTATGAGTCTTTAAGTGCGCAGCTGAATAATGCAGATAGGGTAAATCTGTCAGTTCGCCGTGGCACACAGACGTTGAACCTGACACTGATTTTCGAGGAGCGATCGTAATGAGCAGTTTCCGTAGGCTGGCTCTCGCGGCTGCATTTTCAGCGGCCACTGCGCCTCTCACTTACGCGGAGATGCAGAGCCCCTCCGCCGCGCGACATATTCTCAATCTCGATGATGTGGAAATAGGCGCATTGATCGAAGATGTTTCGGTCGTCACCGGCTATACCTTCATTGTGCATCCCGACGCCAAATCGAAGCGCGTTACGGTGATGAGCCAAACGCGGATGTCGTCTGAAGAAGTGTTCGACGTCTTTCTGTCGACCCTGCGTGTCCACGGATTCACCGCCGTTCCGGCTGGACGCGACACGTACCGGATCGTCCCGGAACAGAGCGCCGTCGGCGAGGCAGCGACCCGGCGTGGCGGCGAGAATGCGTTCATCACTGAAATCATACAGTTGGACAATTTCAACGCCGTCGAAGCCGCCCAGATGGTAAAGCCTCTGATCGACGCTCAGGGCCAGGTGGTCGCCAATGCGCGATCGAACACTTTGGTTGTGGTCGACTATGCATCGAACATGGATCGGCTTCGCGCGGTGGTGCGAAACCTCGACCAGGACAGGAACATCGTAGAGACGTTGGCGCTTGAGAATGTTCCTGCAGCCGAGTTGCAAAAGATCCTGTCTGACCTGAATGGCGCTCGCGGTGATGGGTCTTCACAGTTTACGGTCGTCGCATCGGAGACCTCGAATTCCATCATCTTGCGGGGAGATGACGAGGCCGTCGCGCGGGCCCTGAGAGTGGCCCAGGAACTGGATGAAACGGATCCCGTCCGCGACAATCTTCGCATTGTGAAGCTCAACAATGCGGACGCTTCGGGCATCGTCCCTATCCTGGAGAAAGTTGGCGCCACAATGACCGCGCAGAGATCCCCGGGTGAGGGAAGTGCGCCAACCCCGACAGTGGATTTCCACGAACCAACGAATTCTCTGGTCATCAGCGCTAACTACGAAACACTCTTGGCCATGGAACGGGTTGTTGAGGCGCTCGACAGACGCCGCGCCCAGGTGCTCGTCGAAGCCATTATCGTTGAAATGTCAGACGACACAGCGCGTGAGCTTGGCGTGCAGTTCCTGCTTTCGGGGACAGGAAATTCATCGACACCCTTCCTTTCGACGAGCTTTTCGCGTTCCTCACCAAATTTGCTCACGCTGGCTGGCGCCCTCGCAGGCGGTGACCTGTTTTCAAACAATGACGGATCTTCTGGGTCGGGCTCAAATGCGTTTGAATCTGCAGCAGTGAACTCATTGCTGGCATCGGATGGCACACTCGCCGGTGGTTTCGGCCAGGACGGAAACACGTTGTTTGGCGTCATCCTGAACGCCATCGAAAGGGATTCCGAGAGTCGTATCCTTTCAACCCCGTTCGGTATGGCGTTGGACAATGCCAAAACATCGCTTCTCGTTGGCCAGAACGTGCCGCTGACGTCCGGTGAAGCGCTTGGCGACAATAACACCAACCCCTTCCGTACCGTGGAACGTGAAGACATTGGTGTGAAGCTCGATGTAACGCCGAAGATCAGCGATGACGACACCGTCCGGCTCGAGATCTTCCAGGAAGTTTCAAGCATTGACCCGACTGTCAGCTCGCAGTCCCAGGATCTGATCCTCAACACGCGAACAATTGAAACAAGCGTCCTTGCTGATGATGGCGACATCATTGTTCTCGGCGGGCTCGTCCAGCAAACTGAAACCCTGACAAATGCCAAAGTGCCACTTCTCGGGGACATCCCTGGCATTGGACGACTTTTCCGGTCAGAGGGCACCGGCGTTGAGCGCACAAATCTTGTAGTCTTCATCAAGCCGACGATCGTTCGGGACTCTGATGATGCGGCCCGCGCGACGTCCCAGAAGTATCGCTATGTGCGCGCTGAGGAAATCTTCAACGGCACGGAAGACGAGTCTTCGCTTGATGCATTTATCGACGAAGTGATCGGCGGAGGGCTGCCGATAGATACCGGCTCCTGACGCGACAGGAGGAGTATTGTAGAGTTCAGTCATGGTTGAAGCCGAAACGCAGCAACAGATCGCCTATGCCTTTGCGAAAGATAAGGGCGTTGTGGTGTTGCCTGAGACACCCGGCCCAGTCATCGGCGTACGCAATGGCGCCGACCCTCTTGCCCTGATCGAGGTGCGTCGCGCTCTCGGCAAAAAACTGACTCTCAAATCCCTCGACGCAAGCGACTTCGAAAAGGCCCTGTCTGAAGCCTACGGTGGACGCGATCTCGATGGCGGCGAAGCTGAAGCGGCCATGGATGCCAATCTTGAAAGCCTGGTCGACGGCATTCCTCAGACAGCCGATTTGCTGGATGGGGATGATGATGCGCCCATCATCCGGCTGATAAACGGATTGATCTTTGAGGCAGTGAAACGCAAGGCCTCGGACATCCATATCGATCCATTCGAGGACAAACTCTCGATCCGTTACCGGATCGATGGCGCTCTGACGGAAGTGCTTACGCCTGCCCGAAAAATCGCTGCGCCTCTCGTGTCCCGCATCAAGGTGATGGCGCGGCTGGATATCGCAGAAAAACGCATGCCCCAGGATGGTCGAATATCGCTGTCCCTCGGTACACAGTCCATCGATGTTCGGGTCGCGACTCTGCCGACCCGGTATGGCGAACGCGTCGCCCTCAGACTTCTGGACACCCGAAACGCGCTGATCGGTCTCGACAAACTCGGCATGGATGCGACGACGGAGCAGCGCTACAACGATGTGCTATCCCAGCCCAATGGCGTGATCCTTGTGACCGGTCCGGTCGGGTCTGGCAAGACAACCACGCTTTATGCCTCGCTCTCTCAACTTAACACGGGCGAAGTGAACATCATGACGCTGGAAGACCCTGTCGAATACGGCCTCGATGGGATCAGCCAAACTCAGATGGACCACAAAGTGGGACTAACCTTCGCCGCAACACTGCGGTCGATCCTTCGTAACGACCCAAACATCGTCATGGTTGGCGAAATTCGCGATGGTGAGACCGCTGACGTTGCGCTCGAGTTCGCGCTCACGGGTCGTCTGGCGCTCTCGACCTTGCACACGAATTCGTCTGTCAGCGCCATTACGCGCTTACGCGATATGGGCATTGAGAGTTTCCTCATGGCCTCAACGCTGCGCGCCGTGCTCGCCCAGCGCCTGGTCCGCAAGCTCTGTAGCCATTGCAAAGAGGTTGCACCCGCCGACGCCGGGGAATTGGCGATGCTGGGTCTGGAACCGGGCACGCACGTCGAGATCGGCCATGCACGCGGATGCCTCTCCTGCAGCAATACAGGTTATGAAGGACGCCTCGGCGTCTACGAGCTTTTGGTGATCGATGGAAAGATCAAGGAACTAATCCACACCGGTGCCAGCGAGCAGGACATTGAAGCCTATGCGTTCGCCGAACACGACATGCTGTTCGAGAACGGTCGGCGACTTGTATTGGATGGCCTGACGAGCGTGGAAGAAGTTTTACGCGTCTGCCGCCGGGAGGCGAGGAAAGATGGCCGCGTTTGAGTATACTGCGCTGCAGCAGGATGGCTCCCAGACCCGCGGCGTTATTTCAGCAGACAGTCCACGGGCCGCGCGGCGAGAACTTCGCCTGCGTCAGCTCACCCCCCTGGATGTAAAGGAATCGAACAATACCCAAGGGCGCGCGCGCCGTATCGGAACAAGACTTACCGCGAAATCCCGCGCCCTGATGACACGGCAATTGGCTGTGATGCTGCAATCAGGCATGACAGTGGAAGAAGCGCTCAAGGCAGCGGCCGGCGACGGCAGCGACAAAAGCGTTCACGCTCTGATGTTGTCTGCACGTGCTCGCGTGATGGAAGGCGCGCGTTTGGCGGATGCACTCTCCGAGGCACCCACAGCCTTTCCGCAACTCTACAGAGCCGTAGTTGCTGCCGGCGAGTCGTCTGGTCAATTGGGCGATGTCCTCGAAAGTCTGGCCGACTATCTCGAGAGTTCATACCGGCTGAAGCAGCAGGTACAGTCTGCGCTGATCTACCCCGCCGTTCTCGCGGTATTGGCAATTGCCATGGTGACGGCCTTGATGATCTTCATCGTTCCGCGCCTTGTTGAGCAATTCGATCTGCTGGGTGGCGAGGATCTTCCCTTCCTGACTCAAATGGTGATCGGGTGCTCCAATTTTGTTCGCGACTGGGGATTGCTTCTAGTCGGAGCCATTTTGGTAGGTGGGTTCTTCCTGAACCGACTGATGCAAGCACGTCAGTTCAGACTAGGTCTGGATCGCGTGATGCTCGGTCTGCCTTTGGTTGGAAACATGCAACGCACAGTGCTTGCTGCCCGGTTTGCCAGGATTTACGCAACACTATCGGCATCCGGCGCTCCGGTACTTGAAGCCCTTCAGGGCGCCAAAGCCGCCATGACCAATGAGGTCTTTTCCAAAGGCGCCGACGATATTGCCGACAGTGTGCGCGAGGGTGGATCATTTGCATCTGCCATGCGCCAGACCAAGGCCTTTCCGGCGATCATGATCCATATGGCAGCCGCAGGCGAAGCGGGTCGAAACCTGCCTGGAATGATGAACCGCGCTGCGGATTTCCTCGAGAATGAGTTCGAGACCACAGCTCAAACCGCCTTGGGGTTGTTGGAGCCACTCATCATTGTCGTCCTTGGCGGCATTGTCGGTGTGATTGTGCTATCTATCATGCTCCCAATTCTTCAATTGAACACGCTGGCCCTCGGCTAAACAGGACGACGCAATGACTGAGACTTTGGATACACAACCACCCACCCGGAAAGACGCCGGTTTCTCGCTGACCGAACTCATGATTGTGGTATTCATCATGGGGCTTCTGGCGACCGTTATTGTGGTTTCCACCGGTGGGATATTCGGGCAATCGAGAGACGCAAAAGCACGGTCCGATCTCCAGCGCCTCGAAAGTGGCTTGCAGATGTACAATCTCGACATCGGCTCGTATCCAACAGCCGATCAAGGTCTTCGTGCACTCGTTGAAGCGCCCTCTGGAGCAAATGCAGCCAGGTATCGCGCCGGCGGCTATCTTCAACGACTGGAGTTAGATCCCTGGGGTAACCCCTACCAGTATGATGCGTCCGGACGGCGCTCCGGAAAAGCCTACGACCTCTTCTCATTCGGTGCCGATGGCGCCGAAGGTGGGGAAGGGGAAGATGCCGATATTGGGAACTGGCAAACAGATGCAGACCTGCAGGGCTACTAGTCCGGATTTCAGATGGCGTAGACCGAATCAAGACCATGGTTTCTCCATGGTCGAACTCATGGTCGTGATATTTGTAATCGGCCTTGCGGCGACATTTATTGTTTTATCCGCACCGCCCTCGAAGCCACACCTTGAGAAGGATACGGAGGCCATTGTCAGCTTATTGAACCGAGCCGCAGACGAAGCTTTGGTCAGCGGTGTCGCTTATGGTGCGGTGATCTCAGACGATGGTGTGCGCATTGTCCGGGCGGACAATGGCGTTTGGCTTCCCGTCCCTGGCGCAGAGGCCCGCGTGTCGCGTGACACTGCATTGGCAGAGTTTGAAACGGAGGCCCCGAGCCCGGTTGGCACGCCGCCGCTATGGTTCGACCCGGCAGGAATGGCGCAGAAGGGCCGAATTGAATTGTCCGATCGCCGTTCCACCGTTTCGATCTTGGTAAGTGACAATGGCGGCGTTTCTGTTCTGCAGGAGTCCGCAGATGTTCGATGATGCTGGCTTCACGCTGGTCGAAGTGCTCGCTGCGCTCGCCGTCTTTTCCCTCGCTGCTGTGGGGATCATGCAGGTTACGGCGCAGAGCGTCCGCACGGCAGATGCCCTCGAGCAACGCTATGCAGCACGCGTTGTTGCGTCAAACATCCTCGCAGAAGCGCTCGTACAGCCCAGCCAATCACGAATAGGCGAGGTCACCGGAACCGAGGAGCAGCTGGGGCGGACCCTCGAATGGAGCCGTTTCGCGACGCCAGTAGATGAAAATCTTCTCCAAGTTCGTGTCACAGTATCCGATCCGAGCACAGGTCAGATCCTTGCTGAACTTGGCGCGTTGAGAGCGCAGCGATAATGGCGTCACAGTCTGATCCGGCAGCTGGTTTTTCGCTGATCGAAACGCTTGTTGCGCTGTTCGTAATCGCTTTGATCTCGACTGCTGCCGGATCCATGTTGCTGGACACGCTGCGCGCGAGTGATCGGGTGGATGCATCAGCGGATGCGATCCGCGATCTGGAAGTGGCGACCGGACTGATGCGATCCGATTTCGGCGCCATGACGCGCCGTCCGAGCACAGCACCCGACAGTTACGTGCCACCTGCGGGGCCCATCGGGAACGATGGCCGCCGCGATGGGGTGGTTCTGGCTTTTGTGCGTGGGGGCTGGGCCGACTATTCGTCAGAGGAGTCTCTTCGCAGTGATCTGATGCGCGTAGAGTATCACCGACTTGGAGATACGCTCGTGCGCCGGGCATATGGCGCACCCGATCCGACCGTTCGCACGCAAATGGTTGAAAAAGTTCTCCTGGATCAGGTGAATGACTTATCCGTCCGCTATTATGTGGGCGGGGCGTGGTCTGACGTATGGGAAACGGCACCGCGCGAGATTGCTCCCGTACTGCCAGACCTCATCGAGGTCGACGTGACGCTGGAGGACGGGCGCCGCTTAAGTCAAAAACTCATCGCCGGGGGGATCGCTCGGTGAACGAGAAACGTTCAAAACCCTCTACTGGCGACACTGGTGCTGCGCTTTTGTCAGTTCTGATGGTTGTCGCTGCCATGTCTGTGGTGGTGCTTGTTTCGGTCGAGGCGATTACGCGAGCCACACGACTGTCTCAACTGACCTCACAAAGGGCTGAGAGTTTCTGGTTTGCGAGATCGGCTGAAGCTGCGGGCCGAAGCTATGTGACCACTTTAATTGACCTCACCCAAGGGCGCTTAAACGATGCAACACCGCGCGTTGGGGAAGTAATTACCCAGCCATTGGAAAACGGCGCCTTATCGGCCCGGCTCGATGACGCCACCAACTGTTTCAACCTCAACGCACTCGCTGAGCCGAGTGAACAAGGTTGGTCAATCGACCCTGATCAACTCGTTCGGCTTTCCCGTCTGTTCCGATCCCAAGGGTTCGGCGATTACGAAAGCAGCCAAATGGCGGAGTCTATCGCAGACTGGATAGATAGTGACACGATCAGTCGACCCGCCGGCGGCGAAGATGGATATTATTCCGGGCTGGATCCCAGCTATCGCACGCCCGGCAATCCGATAGAGAGTATTCGCGAATTGCGCGCCATCGGTCCCTTCAACGAAGAGCGTTATCTTGCAGTTCAGAACGTTCTTTGTGTGCGCCCGGAGCTCACGCAGACCGTGCTCAATCTCAATACGCTTCGCACTGACCAGGCGGGACTGATCACGTCCCTTTTCAGTGCGGAGCTGGAACCTGAAGTGGCGCGGCGTCTGATCGCTGAACGCCCGCTAGGAGGATGGCAGACGGCTCAAGGCTTCCTTGACCTGGAGCCTGTCGTCGAAATTTCCAACGATGCAACAAACGTGGCCGCGCTCGACGTCGTCTCAACTCACTTTGCCATCTCGGGCCAAGTTGCCATATCGCAGAAGACAACCCGCTTCGAACTGCTCTATGGGGTCGACAACACCAATTCCGCTGCGCTTTTGTGGCGCCGATACGGAGACGATTGATGGCGCGGCGCTCATACCTCAGATTTCTGTCTGATCCCGACGGGATCATAGAAGTCGCCGTGGCCGATGGGCAGGGCGTGGAGACCCTTTCGGGCGGGCTTGCTGACCTCAAAAACCGCGATGGCGTCGTTGTGTTCGTCCCTGCAACAGACATCGGTTGGCACTCAGTGTCCTTGCCAGCGCGAAATGAGCGGGAAGCCCGCCGCGCCGCCGTGTTCGCCATAGAGGACGATCTCGCATCCAACGCAGACGCGATACACGTATCCGTATCGGAGAAAACCGACGACGGCTCTCGGATAGTCCTGACATGCGAAGAAACAACCATGCAGGCTTGGCTCGACCGGCTGCAAGCTGAGGGTGTTTCACCGTTCAAGATCGTGCCCGAGCACGCTGTATTACCCGCGGAGAATTGCGCGATTGATCTGGGAAATCGCGTTGTTTCCAGAATAAATGGACAGGCCATGGGGCTCGACCATGATGGCCCAGATGATCTGCTGCGGGCGGTCTTAGCCACTGCTCAATCGACAGTCGAAATCCATGGCGCCGAGCTCGCCCGCCGTGCCGGGATGCCTTTGACGAGCAATTCCGACACCGCCGGCGTGGCACAACTCGCTTCACTCGCTGAGGCAAACGGTCTTGGGCATGACCTCCGCCAGGGGAAATTTGCCAATCGCAAGAATTTGGACCTTCCAGACATCAAAACCTGGCAACGCCCCTTGGCTTTGGCCGCTACAGCAGCGCTCGTATGGCTCGGCATAACAGCCTGGGAAACAGCATCGCTAAATCAGTCAAGCAATGCCCTGCGGGCTCAGGCGAGTGGTATTTATGCGGCAGCCTTTGCCGAAGAGGGCGCTGTACCTAACCCCGCAAGCCGAACCCAAGCCAAACTCGCCCAGGGCGCCGGAACGAGTCTCGATTTCGAGCGGACAGCTGCGATCTTGTTTCAGACCCTGGAAGAGGTTGATGGTGCACGGCTCCGGTCAATGCGGTTCGATGGAGCCGCTGCCGAACTTAGGGCCAGCGTTGACTATGCGAGCTATGGTGACGACCTACGCCTAGCCGAATTTCTCGGGAAGTCTGGGCTCAACGCGGTTCTTGGGGATACGCGCGCGAGCGGAACTGCGATAACCGGTGATGTAACGGTAAAGGCGGCGCCGTGAGAGAGTGGCTTGAAGATAGGTCCCCGCGGGAACAGTTGCTGCTTCTGGGCGCAATTGCGCTCACCGTCATCACGCTGCTTTGGCTCTTGGTGGCCGCACCAGTGCTTCGGGCCAATTCCGATGCTCATTTAAGGTATGAGACAAGTGCTCGGGCTCTGGATGTGGTGGCGTTGGGTGTGAACCAGATACAGGCCGCTCAGGTAAAGGGGCGATCCGAAGTGGCGTCCGCTGCGCTTTCACCAGACCAGGTCAGAGCGCGCATAGTCGCGTCCGCGCAGGCCACTGGTCTCTCGCCGACGCAGCTGCGTAATGAAAGTGACGGGTCAGTGTCCGCCGTGTTCAGGGACACCGACTCGAGATTGCTTTTTGCGTTCCTTCAGCTGCTCTCCACGCGGGAAGGCGTCACACCGCGTACCGCAACGCTCACCCGAAGTGATGGCGGATTGGTGTCGGCGAACTTTGAGTTTGTGGGGTCAGGTTCGTGATCCGTTGGCTGTTTCGCATCATTCTCGTACTCGTGGTTGCGGCGGCTGTGGCGGTTTGGACCGTGCCGCTAGGCTTTATCATCGACCGGGCTGGCGTCGCTGGACAGGGGGTCACATGGGGACAAGTTCAAGGCACAGCGTGGTCCGGGCGCGTGTCCAATGTAGCTTTCGGTCGTCAATTGGTGGGCGATATTGACCTGAAACTTCGTCCTGCAGGATTGTTGACGGGCACGCTCGCCTACGACCTTTCCCTATCGGGGCCTGTCGCCGCCGGAACAGCAAAGGTTTATGCGGGCGGAGACAGAATTGGTATCGAGGACGCGGATTTAAGCGCGCGAGTAGACCAACTTATCGGTCTGAACGCATCGGTTCGTCAGGCTGGTGGGATCGTGAGGCTCCGAGGCATTTCCCTGGAAGTCGACCGCGCACTCAACTGCCTCTCCGCGTCAGGTGGCCTTTGGACTGAAGTGTTGGCCAATCTGGGCGCGGAGTACGGTGAAACCCTCCCCGAACTCGACGGGAACCTCCAGTGCTATGATCAGATGATCGCTTTAGACTTAAAAGGCGTCTCCGAGACCGGAATTGACGTGAGTATTGACGCAAAGGTTGGCGTGAGTGACGTCTCAAGCTTCAACGCTCGCATTGGCGGCGTAAGCGGCGAAATCGCCCAAGCTTTAACCGCCCTAGGGTTTTCAGTCTCCGGCGGCGATTTTGTATATGTCCGTGAACTTGGTCCTTAGGAGTTGGTCGATGCTGCGACTGTCTATTGTCTTTGTGGTGTTTCCATTTTTGCTGCTGGCCGGATGCGCAACCACGACCTCATCGGGCGGTCAGTCCAGCCCGACCACCGCAACCGCGGCTTCAACCCAGACCGAGTTACCCCCACAACAACTCGAACTCGGAGAATGCGGTCTTTTTCTTTGGAGCCTGTCTGGGGATCCAACTTTCGTGTTTTTCTCCAAGGCCACGGAAGGTTCGGCAAAGATGTTCATTGGTTCAAACGTTGAGGCCCTCTCGCAAACGGGCGCCGGTGGAGACATTTTTGGTCAGTTCATGACGGAGATGGAGTGGATTTCTGCGGGCACCGGCCACCGGATAGACCTACAGATTGTCCCCGGTGAAAACATGATTGAGGGGCAACGCGTTTCCAATGGCAGGATAAAGCTCACCGACGCCGAGGGCTGGGAAACCATTATCCCGGTTCGTGGGGCCCGTGCCTGCATGAACGCTCCTGACGGACAGCTGCCAACTCCATCATGACGCTTCCTGTCACGGCCGATGACGTTCAGGAGGCCGCCAACCGGATAGAGGGTTACGCAACCCGAACTCCGTTGCTTCGCAATGCATATCTCGACCGTGCGGCGGGCGCGGCGGTTTGGATCAAACCCGAGTGTTTGCAGATCACTGGCAGCTTTAAGATAAGAGGTGCCACGAACCGCATCGCGCAGCTTTCTAAAGCGGAGAAAAAGGCAGGGGTCGTCGCGTTTTCGTCGGGGAATCACGCCCAGGGAATTGCCCGAGCTGCTCGTCTTTTCGACTGTCACGCGACAATTGTGATGCCGCGCGATGCTCCGCAGGTCAAAGTGGATGGGGTCTTGAGAGATGGCGCCGAGATCATCTTCTATGAACGCGACGCGGAAAGCCGCGAAGCCATAGCAGAAGAAATTACCCGGCGCACAGGCGCCGTTTTGGTGCCAAGCTTTGACGACCCGCATATCGTTGCAGGGCAGGGGACCACGGGACTGGAGATCGGCCAACAGGCTAAAGATACTGGCGCGCAAATCGATCACCTCATTGCTTGCACTGGCGGTGGCGGTTTAGTGACCGGGTCCGCACTTGGCCTCAAAATATTTCATCCGAACGCCTGCATTTGGTCTGTTGAGCCAGAAGGACATGACGACTGGGCCCATAGCCTTGCATCAGGACGCATCGTCAAAAACCCACCAGGTCTGCGCAGCATGTGCGACGCGATCCTAACGCCCCAACCGGGCAACATCCCGTTTGAAATCGGCAAAGCACTGCTCAGCGGAGGCTTATCAGTCTCCGACGCGGACGTCCGTGACGCCATGCGTTTTGCCTTTCGCGAGCTCAAACTTGTTGTGGAGCCTGGAGGTGCGGTCGCACTTGCGGTCGCGCTCAGGGGGCTCCCTGAGGAGATGAAGGGCCAAACCTGTGCCATCATCCTCTCGGGAGGCAACGTCGACCCGAGCGTGTTCGCAGACGTGATTTCAGGCGATGCGACTTAGTTGAACTCGCCGCGTTCGAGATCTTCACTCAGCCGGATTTCTTCTCGCTCCCCCGAAAGGCGATGGCGATAAACCTGTGTGTTCTCCAGAACGCGCTGGACGTAGTTTCGTGTTTCCGAAAATGGAATGAACTCGACCCAATCAACGGGATCAATTTCGCCCATGCGTGGATCACCATAATCCCCAGCCCATTGGATCGGACGCCGCGCACCTGCATTGTATGCAGCAGCTGTCATGATGTAGCTGCCGTTGAACCGGGCCAAGAGCGTATCAAGATGCGCGCCGCCCAGGGTCATATTATATCCGGGGTCGTCCGTGAGCCAGGATGTCCGATAGGGCAAGCCGCGTTGACGCGCCTCCAGCGCCGCAGTTGCCGGGACGAACTGCATCAATCCACGTGCGTTGGCATGGGAGATGGCTCGCGGATTCATTTCGCTCTCCTGACGAGACAGAGCCAGCATCAAGGACCTCTCAACGCCGGGTTCACGCAGCAAGGGATAGTTCACCAGCGGGTAGGCCGCCTGGGGAGCAACAATTCCACGGGCCAAGCCAGACTTGGCGCCGCGCACTCCGATATCGGAGTACTGGTAATTGTCGGCCAACTCCTTGAGCAGGATGAACTCAGCCGGCGTCGTCAGAAGGTCGTCCAGGTGATACGCGAACGTGCGGACATGGCGTGTTTCGCCCGCCTCAGCGAGTAGCCGGATGGCTTGAACGAGTTCCAATTCCGCAAAAGCCGTTCGCTCAGCATCTGTGGGCTCCGGCGGTGTATCGAACTCAATGTACAGCGCATCGATGCGCTCTGCAGCTAGCTGCCCGTAATAGGTATAACTGAACCTCGACGCCGCATCATAGGCAGTCTGAGCCGCTTCGGCATTTCCCAAGGAATCTTCGGCCCGGCCCGACCAATACAGCGCGCGAGACTCACTTATCGGCGTGGATACGCCGTCTTCCAGTGTGAGAAAGTGGTCGCGGGCCGCTTCGGCATCATTGGTATGGCGCAGGGCGATCCATCCGGAGATCCATTCGGCTTCGGCAAAGTCCCGACCGCTTGAAAGTCCATGGGGAGCGGCAAGTTGATACGCCGTATCAAAGTCTGAGTCCTTCAGCTCTCGGCGTACTGCGAGGTTGCGTTCAACCCAGAGCCTTGAGCGGCCTGCGGCGGGGACTGTTGCTCCGTCAATATCGACAAGAAGTTCCGTGGCGCCCGAGCGCATACCTCGTCGCCGGCGCCAGTGGGCCCGGTCGTGAAGTAGCCCTGCATGGTTTTGAAGGTTTGCAGGCACAGACCGAATGGCACTGTCGACGCCGCGCTGACCAGCCTGGAGTCGAATGCGCGCATCAACCAAACGGCGCCAGTCGGCTGTGAGAAGAGGTTTGATCCGGTTCGCTTCCGAGCGCTGCCGGGTCCACAGGAGAAGGTCAACGCGCGCCCGATGATCTTCCTGGCTAAAATGGTCACCGAAGGCAGATTGTAATCTCTCCCGGGAGGCGCGCTCAAGCGAGTGATTTCTCCAGGCATCGACCGCAACGTCACGTGCGCGGCCGGTTTCTCCCGCCCGCCGCAACGCCAGTGCGAGTGCGACTTTCCCGTCTCCCGTGGCAGGGCCGGACTCCGTCAACCAGGCGATCTGCGCAGATGGAGAAAGACCACTATTGGACACAAGCTCTTCTGCCCGCGCCCGCATGCGTCCAGCGTTCGGCCAGTCTTTGAGTCGATTGAGCGCGGTAGAATACTCACTGAATGTCATATCTGGCGCCCCGGCCGTGGCGCGGCGCCATAATATCAGGTCAGACACAATCTCGCTGCGCGCACGCGATTGAAGCCTTGCAACTTGCCGCCAGTCGCCATCGGAGGCTGCATCATAGGCATCATGGAGCGTTTCGGCATCCTGGGTGGAGACGACCTCAGATGCGTAAAGCCGGTCCGGCTTGAGACTAGGTGGCGGTGGAGTGGCCGCCTCTGCCAAGGGCAAAACGCCAAAACAGAAAAGAACAACAGCAAGCGCAGGTCTGAGCATTTCGGGTCCATCGCTAGAAATTGAGCCTCTGGACGTGCAAAAAGCCATCCAAACGAGTACGCACAGCACTACAGAAACGAAGAATCACGGCGATAATACGATGTTTCAAGGCTCTATCCCAGCATTGGTGACTCCATTTCGCGGGGACGTGATCGATGAATCAGCGTTCGAAGCGCTTGTTGAAAGGCAAATCTCAGCAGGCGCGGGAGCGTTGGTTCCAGTTGGGACAACAGGAGAAACCTCAACGCTTAGCCACGCCGAGCATAAACGCGTGGTCGAGCTCTGTGTGCAGATTGCTCGGGGCAGGGTGCCTGTCATTGCCGGGGCGGGGTCAAACGCAACTTCCGAAGCCACCGAACTTGCGGCGCACGCAAAAGCCATTGGGGCTGACGCCGCATTGGTGGTTTGCCCATATTACAACAAACCCAACCAGGACGGTCTTTTCGCGCACTTCAAATCGATCAATGACAGCGTCGCGTTGCCTATTTTTGTCTACAATGTCCCGTCGCGCACCGTTATAGATCTCGCTGCTGAAACCCTTGCCGCGCTTTCTGGCCTGCCCAACATCATTGGGGTTAAGGACGCAACGGGCGATATGGACCGGATGCGCCAGCATCGCGAGTTGATCAGCGAAGATCGATTCATCTACCTTTCGGGAGATGATCCGACCGCGTGCGACTTCGCCGCGCTCGGTGGCGTAGGCTGCATCTCGGTTACGGCCAATGTGGCTCCCAAACATACTGTCGAGGTTCAAAGAGCCCTAATTGATGGCAACTACAGCGCAGCGCGTGAGGCGGATTATGAACTCGCGGGGCTGCATGAAGCTATGTTTGTGAGCCCGAGTCCCGGGCCCGCTAAGTACGCTTTGGCGAAGATGGGGTACTGCGCGCCGGACTTGCGTTTGCCCTTAACACCCCCAGATGACGCTGCCCGTCGGGTGATTGATGACGCCCTGGCAGCTGCCCGAATTGAAGATTGACGCAATAAATGGCGAAGAAAAACCAAACCAAAGGCCGCGGTGACGGCCTTGTCGCCGAGAATCGCCGTTCTCGCCGTGACTACACGATCGAAGACACATTGGAGGCTGGAATCATCCTGAAGGGATCTGAAGTGAAATCCCTGCGGGAAGGCCGCGCGAACATTGCTGAGAGCTACGCCGGGATCGACAATGGTGAGCTATGGCTCGTGAATGCCGATATTCCGATCTACACAGCTGCGAACCGGTTCAACCATGAACCCAAAAGACGCCGCAAATTGCTGGTGTCGCGACGTGAACTTGCAAAATTGTCCCAAGCTGCTGAACGCGCAGGGCGAACGATCGTACCGCTTAAACTTTATTTCAATGAGCGCGGCTTGGCGAAGCTCCTCCTCGGTATCGCAACTGGGCGCAAGTCCCATGATAAACGAGACGTGGAAGCCAAGCGAGACTGGGACCGGCAGAAGGCTCGGGTTCTTCGCGAACACTAGTGCGTGTCGATTATCTCCCGCGCCCGCGCGAAAACACTGCGAAACATCTCTGCCGTTAGCCTGCCTGTATTCGTGTTGTACCGAGAACAGTGATAGCTCGACAGCAATGTGAGAGACCTGCCGCCAAACTCCACAGTGTGTTCGCTGCCATGGGAAAACGCCAAGCGAGACGGTTTCTCCCCAAGGGCCCTGACAGTCGAGTCATGGGAAATGCGCCCCAGGCAAAGCAGAACTTTGAGTTCCCTAAGTGAGGCTATCTCAGACGCAAGAAACGGTCGGCAGGTATTGGTCTCAAAGGCGTTGGGCTTGTTTTGCGGCGGTACACATCGCACGGCATTGGTTATGCGTGCCCCGATTAACTGCAGGCCATCGTCCTGCCGTTTGTCGTAATTGCCTTCTGAAAACCCAAACGCATCAAGGGTCTCGTACAAAAGGTCGCCGGCCCAATCTCCTGTGAACGGCCTGCCGGTGCGGTTCGCCCCCGTCAGACCTGGGGCAAGACCTATGACAAGAAACTGAGCATCCGCCGACCCGAAAGACGCAACGGCACCATTGTGCCAGTTGGGCTCTTTACTCCGGCTCTCATTTCGAAAATCGACCAGCCGAGGACAGAGTTGGCAGTCTTGGCTGGGGCTAACCATAGCCTAGTCCTCATCATCCATATCATAGGCATCGTCGCGATCATTCTCGCGGCGCGGGCGCGCAATCAGCTCTGCCATGTCCTGCAGGTCAACGAACGCGTCGGCTTCGCGTCGCAAATCGTCAGACACCATAGGAGGTTGAGACTTCACAGTGGAAATAACGGTCACTCGCACGCCGCGTTGCTTCAGCGCTGCCGCAAGCGCCCGGAAGTCGCCCTCGCCAGAAAACAGTACCGCGTGGTCAATTCTGTCTGCGATGGAGAGCATATCGACCGCGATCTCGATACTCATGTTGCCGCGAACACGCCGCCGTCCTTCACGGTCCGTGTACTCTTTGGCCGGCTTTTTGATAACGTTGAAGCCGTTATAGGTCAGCCAGTCGACGAGGGGACGAATGGGGGAGTAATCATCGTTTTCGAGAAGCGTTGTGTAATAGTTCGCACGCAGCAGACGCCCCTTCTTGCGGAACTCGTCCAGAAGTTTCCGAAAATCGATCTCGAGGCCTAGAGCGCGGGCGGACGAGTAGAGGTTTGCGCCGTCAATAAAAAGAGCGAGGCGCTCGTCTTTGTAAAATGCCATACTGGTGTTCCAACTCGGTAATATCCCCACCGCTCTGGTGCAGCGCCCACGGCGTAGCCGAGGCTGCGTTTGTCCGCAAGTCACTGTTGCAACTGCGAAGCGCTGAGACTAAGAAGAGCGGCTAACAGGAGACCGCAATCGATGGCACGCGTTACAGTCGAAGACTGCATTGAAGAAATCCCAAACCGGTTTGAGCTCGTGCTCATGGCGGCCCATCGGGCGCGCATGATTCGAGAAGGTTCGCCGCTGACCGTGGACCGCGACAATGACAAAGACCCTGTAGTCGCACTGCGCGAGATTGCGGACACGAGCGTCGACCTGAAAACCGTCAAGGAATCCTTCGTTTCCAGCCTCCAAGATCTTAGCCCTGGCGAGGACACCGAGCGGGAAGAAGATCGCCTGGCGCTCGAATCCGGCCCAACAGCGACGGAAGACGATGTGATGCGTGCCTACCAGGCCGAACTGGAATCCGGGCGCGACGATCGGATGTAGCTTTGAACGGTGCGGCGAGCAGCCTTCTCAAGAAAAACCGGCCTGCTCCGCAGGGCATGCGCGCCAACGACCAGAGCCCAATTTCAAATGCATCCCTCGTTGAGAGGGTTAAAGCCTACCATCCGGGCCTGAACGAGGCCCGGCTTGCCGACGCATACGAGTTTGCAAAGCTCCATCACGGGGAGCAACTGCGCGCGTCTGGAGATCCTTACTACTCCCATCCCGTGGCTGTGGCCGAATTGCTCGTTCAGGTGCGGCTGGATGAAACCACAATCATCGCGGGGCTGCTCCACGATGTGGTCGAAGATACCGACGTGTCACTGGCCGAAATCCGGACCCGTTTCGGAGATGACGCTGCAGAGCTTGTCGACGGCGTAACAAAGCTTACCCGGCTTGAGTATCGCAGCGAAGAAACCAAACAGGCAGAGAACTTCCAGAAGTTCATCCTTGCCATGGTCAACGATGTGCGTGTGCTATTGGTTAAGCTGGCAGACCGGCTGCACAATATGCGCACCATCCGCCATCTGAAAAAGCCGGAAAAACGCCAGCGTATCGCTCGCGAAACCATGGAAATTTACGCCCCATTGGCACGTCGTGTCGGGCTCTACCATGTGGCCTCTGAGTTGGAAGACCTGGCCTTCGAACAACTCAATCCCCAGGCGCGTGAGGCCATGACACTTCGTCTCAAACAGCTTGAGGCGGAAAACGAAGTCGATTTGAAACGCATACGCCAGGATATCACCGCGATCATGGACGCGGCCGATGTAAAGTGTCGGATCAAGGGTCGGCGCAAGACGCCTTATTCAATCTGGCGAAAGCTTGAGCGTAAACAGATCTCATTTCGAGATGTTGCAGACATTTTTGCTTTCCGAGTAATTATCGATGGGGACGTTTCCGAATGCTACCGCGTCTTAGGCATCCTCCACACGCTCTGGGCTTGCCTTCCTGACCGCTTCCGAGACTTTATTTCCGTCCCGAAACAGAACGGATACCGCTCCCTACACACCACGGTACGAGCATCGGGCAACCGGCGCGTTGAACTCCAAATTCGAACCGAAGAGATGGACGAAAGCGCCGAAAACGGCGTGGCCGCTCATTGGAATTACAAGAACAGCCAATACGGGCTTGATCTTGATGCGGCCCGCGAAGCCGGACTCGACCCGGAAGCTAACTTGCGAGCCTTTGCGGACCTCATTCAGCATGAAGCAGATCCGGGTGAGTTTCTCGAACACGCGAAACTCGAGATGTACCGCGAGAACGTCTTTACGTTCACCCCAAAAGGTCGACTGATCCGATTGCCAAAAGGCGCCATGCCGCTGGACTTCGCGTATGAAGTGCACACGGCCATTGGTAACTCCTGTATCGGCGCGCGCATCAATGGCGAGAAACGCTCTCTACGGACGGAACTGAGCAACGGAGATGTGGTCGAGATCATTCGCGGTCGGGAAGACCGCGCCCCCACGGGTTGGGAGGCCCTCACGGTTACAGCACGCGCCCGCGCCGCGTTGCGTCGTCTCGCTCGCCAACGCGAGACCGAGGACTTCCGCAAACTTGGACATGACTTGATCCGAAAAGCGCTTCGCCAAGCCGACATTGATCCGGTAGGTGTCCGGATGGACCATACAGCGGACCGCGCCGGATTTGAGTCCTCTGACGATATGGCGGTCGCGATAGGGAAGGGCACCTACACAACCAAGGACCTGATCCAGGCGGTGTTCCCGGGGTACGAGCCTGACTTCACTTCAGATCCTACAAAGATGCCGCTGGACGACCAACACGCTGACCGGCTTGTGGCGGGCGAAACCTTGACCCCCGGGGTGACGCTTCACCTTGGACAATGCTGCATGCCGTTGCCCGGGGAACGTATCCTCGGGATTCGAGAACACGGACGCGGCCTCGTTGTTCATACGATTGGGTGCAGCCGGTTGGCGGACTACGATGACGACGCAGACCGCTGGGTCGACCTGCAATGGACGGAACTAGCAAAGACCGGCGCCGTCGCCGTGGCGCGGATCCGCGTTACAGCCGTGAACCAGAAGGGTGTACTTGCAATGCTGTGCACCGCTGTTGCGCAGGCCAATGGCAACATCATTGCCATTGCCACAGGTCGCCGCGCTGAAGAATTTATTGATCTGGACCTCGACATCGAAGTCGAAGACATCAAACGCATGACGCAGATTCTTGCAGCGTTGAGGTCCCTCGCCGTGGTGGACTCAGCGGTGCGCGTCCAGGGAGAACAAGATGACAAATGACGAAGTGCTTGAAGTCTTCAGCGACGCCGGCGCCTTGCTGAAAGGGCACTTCATTCTTTCATCAGGGCGGCGCAGCCCCGTCTTCCTTCAGAAAGCGCTGGTTTTCTCTGACCCAAAGAGTTCCGAGCGACTCTGCGGCGCGTTGGCCGAGAAGATCACAGCCGTTTTTGGAAAGATTGACGTCGTTGCAGGGCCAGCAGTTGGCGGCATTATTCCCGGCTATGAAGTCGCTCGGCAGTTGGGTGCCCGCGCAATATTCGCAGAGCGCGTTGATGGCGTTCTCACCTTTCGGCGCGGGTTTTCAATAGGCAAAAACGAACGTGTGCTGATCTGCGAGGACATTGTCACTACCGGGTTGTCTTTCCGCGAAACGGTAGAAGCCCTCTCAAACCTGCCAGGCACAGTTGTCGGCGGCGGCTGTATCATAGATCGCTCAAACGGTGCGGCCGATGTCGGCTGCGAGCTGATCTCGCTGGCCTCCGTGGATTTTCCTGACTATGCTCCAGATGAACTGCCGGACGAACTGGCGCAGCTAGACCCTGTGAAACCCGGAAGCCGAGGTTTGGCATGACGTCCCAACGCTTAAGACTGGGCGTCAACATTGATCATGTGGCGACGGTGAGAAATGCCCGCGGCGGGGTCCATCCCGATCCGGCACGTGCGGCGGAAATAGCTACAAATGCTGGCGCCGACGGCATCACAATTCATCTGCGCGAAGACCGTCGCCATATCATGGACGATGATCTTCGGAGAATAAGAGAGGCGAGCGACCTACCCATAAACCTCGAAATGGCAGCAACCGATGAGATGCTCAACATCGCCATCAGCTTTCGTCCCGAAACGAGCATGTTTGTGCCCGAGAAGCGCGAGGAGCGCACCACGGAAGGCGGTTTGAACGCCGCACGCGAACACAACAAACTTGCGCCCATGGTTCGCGCACTCCAGGAAAATGGCAGCAGGGTTTCGCTCTTCATTGAAGCCGATCCCGTACAGTTGGCAGCTGCAAAGACCCTCGGCGCCAATATTTGCGAGTTTCACACAGGCCGATTTGTAGAACTCATCCAGGCAGGAGATAGGTCTCTTGCTGAAGTGGAATGTCGAAGGATAGCCGATGCCGCTCGTCAAGCGGCGGACATGGGGATCGAGCCCCAAGCTGGCCATGGACTGACATTCGATACGGTTCAACCTATCGCTGCAATACCGGAACTCACCGAACTGAACATCGGTCATTTTCTGATGGGTGAAGCAATATTTATTGGTCTAGGCGAAGCCATTTCTGAAATGCGCCAGCTCATGGATGAGGCGCGCGCATGATCATCGGAATGGGTCAGGATATGTGCAATATCCAACGCATTGAACAAACTCTGGAACGTTATGGCGACCGTTTCATCAACCGCGTTTTTACACCCCTGGAAATCGCCAAAGCGGAGAAACGGAGACGACGCGCGGAGACTTATGCAAAGCGGTTCGCTGCCAAGGAAGCATGCGCGAAGGCGCTCGGCACAGGCGTTCCGCGCCGCGGGGTCCATTGGAAGCACATGGGCGTTGTGAACCTGCCCTCAGGAAAACCGACGATTGAACTTACGGGCGGCGCGGCGAAGCGATTGGGAGACTTGGTGGAGCCGGGTGTCGAAGCAGTCATACACCTTACGATCACAGATGATTATCCGTGGGCCCAAGCCATGGTGATCATCGAAACATACCCCGCCGGGCAAGCTGCGTGATGACGACTCGCAGCAAACGCACCCGCCTGAGAGCGAAGGGGCAGCCAAAGGGTCCGCAACTGGCTGACGACGCCGTGTCTGAGATCTGTGATGTGCTCGGTCACAAATTCAAAGACCGCGACTTGCTTACCCGAGCTTTCACGCACCCCAGCGCCTTGCCTCCCGGCGACCCGGGCCTTTCCTCCAATCAACGCCTTGAGTTTCTTGGCGATCGTGTTTTGGGGCTGGTGATCGCAGAACGGCTTTTCACACGGCGTAGAAATGAGCGGGAAGGTAATCTCGCACCGCGGCTGAACCGACTTGTGAGCAAGACCGCGTGCGCCGCAGCGGTGCGGCACCTGGGGCTGGGACAATACGTACTGATGTCTCCCTATGAGATCCAGAAGGGAGGACGTGAGCGCGATACGACCCTGGGAGACCTCTGCGAATCTGTCGTTGCGGCGATTTACCTCGACGCTGGGCTAAGTCGCGCACGATCATTCATTGAACGCGCCTTCGCGCCGCAACTCGATGCGAAGCCAACACGCCTGAAAGACCCGAAAAGCCTGTTACAGGAATGGGCGCAATCGAATGGTCACGAATTGCCGAAGTATCGACTGCTCAGTCAAGTTGGGCCAGATCATGCGCCGGAATTTGAAGTCCAGGTTTCCATTGGGGAGTCCCTCTCGGAATCCGCTACAAATCGCTCCAAGCAAGACGCCGAACGGGCCGCGGCCTTGAAGCTATTGACGCTGGTGGATCCACACGATGGTGAATGATGTGACGTCCATAAATCGCGCTGGGTTCACAGCGATCATTGGTGCGCCCAATGCGGGGAAGTCCACGCTGGTAAATCGTCTCGTCGGCACAAAGGTGGCGATCGTGACTCACAAGGTGCAGACAACGCGGTTCCCGGTTCGCGGAATAGCTCATTTCAGTGATGCGCAGATCGTGCTGCTGGATACGCCGGGAATTTTCTCTGCCCGCTCGCGCCTGGACAGGGCCATGGTCCAGTCAGCTTGGGCAGGGGCCGATGACGCAGATTGCCGTGTTCATCTCGTAGATGCGTCCGCGTGGATTTCGGACAAGCCAACGCCCGCTCAGATCAAATCCATGGAAGATGATCGAAGCGTCACCGGCACGCTGAAGGCGCAAGGCAAGTCAGCGATCCTTGCGCTCAACAAGATTGATCTCTTTGACCATGCGCAAGTGCTCGCATTGATTGCCGAATTTAACAAAGCAGAGGTCTATAGCGACATCGTTCCGATCTCCGCGGAAAATGGAGACGGCGTCGACAGGCTCCTAGAGCTCGTCGCCGCCCAGATGCCCGAGGGGCCCCAGCTCTATCCTGCAAACCAGGCAGCAGACTTGCCGTTGCGTCTTATTGCGGCCGAAATCACGCGGGAGCGGTTGATGCTGCGACTGCACCAAGAGTTGCCCTATCAACTGACTGTGGAAACGGAATCCTGGGAAGATCGCGCCGACGGGTCAGTTCGTATTCAGCAAGTCATTATCGTAGGGCGCGAAAGTCACAAATCCATGGTGCTCGGAAAAGGTGGCCGCGTGACACGTGAGATTGGGCAGGGCGCGCGAGAAGAGTTGAAGGACCTTCTAGGCCAAACTGTTCACCTCTTTCTTTTCGTAAAAGTCGACGAGCGTTGGCAGGAAAAGCGTGAGCGATATGAGGGGCTCGGTCTCGACTTTGATGTCGGCTAGACTGACCTTTGCGGCATGCAGTGGACAGATGAAGCCATCGTTTTGGGCGGACGCCGTTTCGGCGAGAGCGGGCTCATACTTGATGTTCTGACGTCTGAACGTGGTCGCAGGTCCGGTCTGGTTTATGGTGGGGCATCCCGAAAAAAGCGCGGCCAGTTTGAAGTAGGCAATTCTGTGAACGTTTCATGGAGTGGCCGATTGGAGGACCAACTCGGACGCTTCAACGTTGCCGAATGTACGAGGGCACGCGCCGCGAGCCTGCTTGACTCGCAATCGGCCTTGCTTGCCATCACAACAATAGCGTCTCTTTTGCGAGCCAGCGTTGATGAGGGCGATGAGGGCGGCTCTGCCGTTTACGCACCAACGCACCTGCTGCTTGAAACGATTGGCGACGCCAACTTTTGGCCTGCGCTCTACGCAAAGTGGGAACTCGGTTTGCTCTCGGCGCTAGGGTTTGGGCTGGATCTGGACCGATGTGCTCTAAGCGGAGCCAATGATGGCCTGACACACGTTTCACCTAAGACGGGCAGGGCCGTTCGGGGGTCTGAAGCCGAAGACTATGTTGATCGCCTGCTATCCCTTCCGGCCTTCCTGCTCGATGCCACGGCGCCCGCAAGCCCAGCAGACATCAATGCTGCTCTGGCGCTGACCGGACATTTTCTGGAAAGACGGCTGTTTGCGGCCGTCAACAAACCGGTTCCCGAGCCCCGCGAGCGCCTCGTCGCCCACCTTCGACACCCCGTCGAACGTTAGCCATTCATCGCCACCTGCCACCACCTTTGGCGTTTCTTAACCAATGCGCCCTTCTTGTTAACGCATCGAATGGTTCGGTCGAGTGCCGCGCCATCATTGCAATTTCGAGGGAGAGGCGCGATGAGCGACACTATGGATAACGACTCAGACCGCGTCATAAATGAACCCATGAGCGAGGCGCTTTCCAAGCGCTATCTCGCCTATGCCCTCTCAACGATCACGGCACGCGCACTACCGGACGTGCGCGACGGGCTTAAACCCGTTCAACGTCGCATCCTCTATGCGATGCGCGAATTGAAACTGAACCCTGAGGGTGCGTATCGCAAATGCGCGAAAATCGTCGGCGAGGTGATGGGTAACTATCACCCCCATGGTGACAGCGCGATTTATGACACTCTGGTCCGCCTCGCCCAGGATTTCTCTGTGCGTTACCCGCTGGTCGATGGCCAGGGCAATTTCGGCAATATTGACGGCGATGCCGCCGCTGCGATGCGCTACACCGAAAGCCGGATGACAGACGCAGCGAAACTGCTTCTGGAAGGCCTGGACGAGGACGCCGTCGACTTTCGGGTTACCTATGACGAGTCCAATGAAGAGCCCGTGGTTCTCCCCGCAGGCTATCCGAATCTCCTCGCCAATGGCGCAACGGGGATTGCGGTGGGCATGGCGACGTCCATCCCCCCCCATAACGCTGCTGAAGTCATTGATGCCGCACTGCTCCTGATTAAAGACAAGAATGCTCCCCTGGAAGAACTCCTGAATGTGATGCCAGGACCAGACTTCCCCACCGGAGGCGTGATTGTCGAACCCCGCTCATCGATCCGTGAGGCCTATGAAACCGGCCGGGGCAGCTTCCGGATGCGAGCCAAATGGCAGGTCGAAGACCTGGGGCGGGGCACTTGGCAGATCGTTGTGACGGAAATTCCGTATCAGGTTCAAAAGGGGCGTCTCATTGAAAAGCTGGCAGAACTGATTGAGACCAAGAAGGTCCCTCTGCTGGATGATGTGCGCGATGAGAGCGCTGAGGATATACGTCTGATCCTCGAGCCGCGTTCCAAGACCGTTGACCCGAACGTGCTCATGGAAAGTCTGTTCAAGGTTTCAGACCTGGAGTCTCGCTTCTCCCTCAACATGAACGTGTTGAACGACGGCGTACCGCAAGTCATGGGACTGCGGGGCGTTCTCAGGTCCTATCTCGATCATCGCCGCGAGGTGGTACAGCGCCGGGCGCGCCACCGGCTCGACAAGATTGAGAAGCGTCTGCACGTTCTTGATGGCTATTTGATTGCCTTCCTGAACATCGACGAAGTGATACGGATCATTCGCGAAGAGGATGACCCGAAACAGGAAATGATTGACCGATTCTCGATCACAGAGGTCCAGGCCGAGGCGATCTTGAACCTGCGTCTGCGCGCCTTGCGAAAGCTCGAAGAAATGGAACTGCGCGGGGAGCATGATCGCCTGAGCCAGGAGCGCGATGATCTCAACCTGCTTCTCGGCTCAGAAGCGCGCCAATGGACGAAGGTTGGCAGGGAGTTGAAAGACGCCAGGAAGGTGTTTGACCCTGAGAGCGAACTCGGTCGCCGCCGTGCTGTATTCGACGATGCCCCCGACATCGACCTTGATGCCGCCTTGGAGGCCTCAACCCCGAAAGAGCCTTTCACGGTTCTGCTGTCCAACAAGGGGTGGATCCGGGCGATGAAAGGCCATGGTCACGATGCCAGCCAGGCGAAATTCAAGGAAGGGGACGATCTCTTCCATTCGGTTGAGGTTTGGTCGACCGATAAATTGATCCTGATGTCCTCAGACGGTCGCGCATTCACTCTGGGTGCAGATCGGCTGCCCGGTGGGCGCGGCCATGGCGAGCCCATCAGGTTGTCGATCGACCTTGAGGACAGCGTGGAAATCCACTCCATGTTCAAACTGGATGAGAGCCGCAAACGTATAGTCGCTTCAAGCGCCGGTTATGGCTTCATTGTTCCAGAGTCTGAACTCGTCTCCAGCCGCAAAGCCGGTAAATCTGTTGTGTCGGTTCCAGACGGCGCCGTGTTGAACATCTGCGAAGTCGCCCAGGGCGATCAGGTGGCTGTTATTGGGTCCAACCGGAAGATGCTGATCTTTGACCGTGAAGACCTGCCTGAAATGGCGCGCGGCAAGGGTGTTAAACTCCAAACGTATCGCGGTGACGACGCGCTTGTGGACGCAATCGTATTCCACAAGGAGGACGGATTGTTCGTTGTGGAGCCGAGTGGGCGCAATCGCGGCATCGCAGAGTGGGCCGACTATCTGGGCAAGCGGGCTCAAGCGGGCAAAGCTGTCCCGAAAGGGTTTCCCCGCTCGGGCCGGTTCAACAGCTAAGCTTGCCGCCGGGTCCTGGCCCGGCTAGTCATTTGCTATCCATCCGGGAGGGAACTTATGGAAACGGTCTATATCGTCTTAGGGCTTATCGCGCTCGTCGCGATTGGTACGATTGCCATTTACAATGGTCTGGTTTCAAAGCGTCAACGCTGCAATCAGGCGTTTGCAGACATCGATGTCCAACTCAAGCAACGCCAGAACCTGATCCCGAACCTCGTAGAAACGGTGAAAGGCTATGCCTCCCACGAGCAGGAAACCTTCCAGCAAGTGATCGCAGCCCGCAATGCAGCCATGGCGGCTTCAGACCCTAACTCTGTGGAGCAAGCTGAAACCTTGCTGTCGGGCGCGCTTGGAAAGCTCTTCGCACTTGCCGAAGCGTATCCAGATCTGAAAGCCAACACCAACTTCATCCAGTTGCAGGAAGAGTTGTCACTGATTGAAGACAAGCTTGCCGCTGCTCGCCGCTTCTACAACTCCGCGGTGCAGTCCTACAACACGTCCCGCGAGCAGTTCCCGGGTTCGATTGTTGCTGGCATGTTCAACTTCGAACCGCGCAACTTTTTCGACGTGGGGATCGAGGCGCGCGAAGCCCTTTCCGTGGTTCCGGAAGTCAAGTTCGAATCCTAGAGAAAGAGTTCAGCCCATTTATCAACAACGCCGACCCGAACAGATAGGGTCGGCGTTTTTTGTGGACTTTTACTGAGCAGCCAGAGCGGGCAGCCATGTGGCAAGCGCCGGAACGGCCGCGACAAGCGCGATCATCGACAATTGAAGACCGATAAACGGTATCGCGCCCCGCCAGATATCTGCCGTTGCAACCCCGTCGGGCGCAGCACCACGCAGATAAAATAAAGCAAATCCAAACGGTGGGGTGAGGAAGCTTGTCTGAAGGTTTAAAGCCATCAGAATCGCCAACCAGATCGGATCAAAGCCCATTATGATCAGCGGCGGCGCAACCAGCGGAACCACTACAAAAACGATCTCGATAAAGTCCAGAAAGAAGCCAAGAATGAACATCACCAGCATGGTGATGGCCAGCGCGCCCCATTTCCCACCTGGGACGGACGCTAGCAGGTCAGCGACCAGATCGTCACCGCCAAAGCCACGAAACACGAGCGCGAACAGCGAAGCACCGATCAGGATCAGGAAAACCATCGCCGTGATATGGGCTGCGCTTTTGAACGAGGCGTTGAATTGCTGAGCGCGATTGAGCGCGAGGAGTCCGATTACAAAGCTCGAAAAGAATACGAGTGTCAGACCCATTGCGACGACGATGGCCGCTATCTCAAGAACGGGGATGCTGTCGCGGTTGACGCGCAAATCCATCACATTCGACAAGACAAACAATGCGGCCAGCGAGAAGAGCCCTGCCACTATCGCCCAGCGGGTGCCAGCCTCGCCGTTTGACAGTCTGAGCCCGGCGAGCAGAACAGCGCCAGCTGCACCGACAGCGGCCGCTTCGGTCGGTGAGGCCACACCTGCCAAAATTGACCCCAGCACGACCAGGATCAGCAGCAGAGGCGCGCCAAGCCCAAAGACAACCTCTCCG
Organism: Pseudomonadota bacterium; assembly: GCA_039818165.1. Classification (GTDB taxonomy): domain Bacteria; phylum Pseudomonadota; class Alphaproteobacteria; order Caulobacterales; family Hyphomonadaceae; genus UBA5336. Next base: position 36,765 of record JBCBUL010000011.1, read on the forward strand.
AATTGGAGCGGCGCCGCGCCATCTGACTCAGGTGGCGCGGGACAGTCGCCAGGGCGGAACAATGCCGTAGCGGCGATGTAGGCGAGATAAACCAGCACAAGCAGAAGGCCCGGTATCAGTGCACCAGCGAAAAGGTCTCCGACCGAAACAACGCTGGGCCCAATGCCCCCGGACAGACTTGCGCTCTGGTTCGCGTTAGAAATCGCGTCCGCCAAAAGGATCAAGACAATGGAGGGCGGGATAATCTGCCCCAGCGTCCCGGCTGCGGCGATGGTCCCTGTCGCCAGGCGCGGATTATACCCCTGCTTCAGCATTGTTGGCAGGGCGATCAGGGTCATCGTGATCACTGTGGCGCCAACAATACCGGTGGAAGCGGCCAACATGGCGCCGACAAGCACTACGGCATAGCCTAGTCCACCTCGGACGGAGCTGAGCAGTCGTCCAGCGATGTGAAGCAGGTCTTCCGCCACACGTGAGCGCTCCAGCACCACTCCCATGATTACAAAGAGCGGCACAGCGATGAGCACCTGATTTTCCATCGCGCCCTGTATGCGGGCCGGGTACCCTTTCAAGAAGGCGTCGGGAAACACCCCAAGCGCAATTCCCAAAAGCGCAAAGAGGAGCGCGACCCCGCCCAGCGTTAGCGCGACCGGATACCCCCCCATGAGTGCTATTATCGCGCATGCGAACATCGCAATTGCGAGAATGAGCTCAATTTCCATCAGCCCAGAACCGCCGAATGGTCAGCATCGGCACCGCGTTGGCCGGTCACGATCTGAGCCGCCTTGGTCGCCTGGCTGAGCCCCTGCGCCATCACCAGAACAGCAAAGAACGGGATCAGCGTGCGAAACAGAAACAGGATAGGCAGTCCATCGCTTTCGCGCGACGCCTCAAAATTGGCCCAGGAGCGCACGAATGACGGCGAAATGGCCGACCACAGTATCAGCATGCAGATCGGAAACAGAAAGAAATAGATCCCGATGAGTTCTGCGAAAGCCCGCCCCCGGACGCCAAACCGTGGCCTCAAGATATCCACTCGGACATGGTCATCGTCCTTAAGGGCGCTGGCACTGGCCAAAAGAAACATCGCAGCAAAACTGTAGACCACCGTTTCGCTGAGCCAGGAGAATGACAGGCCGAACACGTACCGTAGAATGACCACGAACAACTGCGCCACCACGATCATCACGCCGCACGCCATCGCTAACGCAAGCGCGGCAGATGAAATGCGGTCAATCCAGTGCGCGACGCCATTCGACACTCCGAGCATAGCGCTTGGAAACACCAGGCAAAAAAACGGGAGCATTAGAAGCGGGGAAAGTCCAAAGCCTGCCCATTTCAAGCCCGTACCGAGTAGAAGGAAAAAATCCGCCATTGCGTGGACTAGCCGGCTGTGCCGCGCTCCCGAGCGGTATAGTACGCCCCGTCGGAGACACGTGCCCAACCGCGCATTGCGCTGAGAGCGTCTTCAAAACTCTCATAAATACGCTTCTCAAGCGCTCCAGAGTTGCCCGCATCACTGCGAACGTCCGCGCTGGCCTCGCCCATGCGTGCTACCACATCATCTGGGAAACTTCTCAGCTCGGTGCCGTGCTCGCGGGTCAACAAGTCCAAGTGTCGGGCATTTTGATAGGTGAACTCACCGACGCTGAGATGGTTCACGGCGTTGCAGGCCGATTTGATGATGGTCTGCTCTGTTTCGGTAAGGCCATCCCACACGCCGCGATTGATGCCAACGGCCAATGATGCGCCCGGTTCGTGGAACCCTGGCCCATAGTAAAATGGGGCCTCTCGGTGGAATCCAAGGAAGAAATCGTTCCACGGACCAACCCACTCAGTAGCATCAATCTGCCCGGTTTGGAGCGCCTGATAAATCTCTCCGCCGGACAGTGCGACGGCCGACCCGCCCAGTGCACGCAGCACATCGCCGCCTTGGCCGGGGATACGCATCTTCAGTCCATTCAGATCGTCCAGGCTGTTGACTTCCCGCTTGAACCAGCCGCCCATCTGATGGCCCGTATTGGCCGCCTGCAGCGCTTTCACGCCAAACTGCCCGGAAAGCTCATCCCATAGTTCCTGACCGCCACCAAAGTCGATCCAACCCATGATCTCCTGAGCCGTCATGCCCATTGGGACTGCTGTGAAGAAAGGAAATCCTTCTGACTTCGCTTTCCAGTAATACTCAGCACCATGATACATATCAGCCGTACCATCGGCGACGGCATCGAAGCTCTGAAAAGCCGGCACCAGTTCGCCCGCAGCAAAAACACGGACTTCGAGTGTCCCTTCAGAGAGCGCACTGATCTGCTCAGCAACTCGTTCAGCAGCGGCGCCGAGCCCCGGAAGGTTCTTTGGCCATGTCGTGACCATGGTTAGCCGTTTACGGCTCCGCGAAACAGCAGGTGACGACGGACCGTCGGATGAAGACGTCTGCGCCCCACAGGCTGTGAGACCCGCGCCCGACACACCGATTGTTGCCGCACCGATGAATTTGCGTCGGTCCATCATGCTCAACCTCCCCAGGCTCTTTTGATCAGTCGTGGTCGAGAAGTGGGCGCCACGTTTCGCCGTCCAGAACTTCTAGCGGTTGGTAGTCGCGCTTGTAATCCATTTTTGCGCTGCCCTTGATCCAATAGCCAAGGTAGACATGTGGGAGCCCGAGCTGCTGCACCTGGCGGATATGATCCAGGATCATCATCCGTCCGAGGCTTCGCCTGTCCTGCTCCGGGTCAAAGAAGGTGTAGACCATGGACAAGCCATCGCGCAGCACATCCGTGATGGAGCAGGCCAACAGGGGCGCATCGGGGTCTGTCCCCAACCGATACTCAAAGATCAAGCTGCGTACCGGACTGTCGGCAACCATGTTTACATAGTCACGAAAAGTCATTTCAGACATTCCACCGCCATCATGGCGACCTCGGAGATAGGTCCGCAACAGTCTGAACTGTCCGCGGGTGGGTTGGGCTGGAACCGGTGATCGCACCAAATCCTTATTGCGGTTCATGACCCGTCTTTGGTTGCGCGACATGCTGAAGGCCTGAGCATCCACACGCACGCTTCGGCACGCATTGCATGCTGGGCAAGCGGGCCTGTAGGCGATGCCTTGTGACCGCCGAAAGCCAGATTGGCTAAGCGTATTGTGGAGCGCATCGGACTCTGAAACGGCCAAACTCGTGAAAGCCTTGCGCTCCCGCTTTCCCGGCAGATACGGGCACGGGGACGGATTGGTCAGGAAGAAACGCAGGTTGCGCTTCAGGCCAATCGGAAAGGTATTAGAGTCGTTCAGCTTCATTTGAGAGGGATTTAGTCAGTTAGAGGTCAAAACGCCAAGGGGCGATTGCCGTGAATGTCGCCCACAACAGGATTACAAGCGGTCCGCCGAACCGAACAAAGTCGCCAAATTTGTAGTGACCCGGTCCCATAACAAGCAAATTGGTCTGATAGGCAATCGGCGTGGCGAAGCAGCAATTGGCGCCGTAGATCACGGCCAGGAGGTAGGGCAGGGGGTCTGGCGCCCCGATTTGCTCGGCCGCAGAAAGTGCAATCGGAGAGAAAAGGACCGCTGTTGCGGCATTGCTGAGTAAATTGGTCATTACAGCAACGGCCAGGAAGACCATCGAAAGAACGGCTAGCGGCCCAAATGGCTCTGCGACCGACACCACGCCTGTTGCGATCACCCTTGCAGCGCCTGTCAGTTCGAGCGCCGTCCCCATGGCGATGGCCGCCGCGATCACGAGAAAAATCCTCAGATCAAGGGCGCGTGCCGCCTGACGGCTGTTCAGGCACCCTATGACGATCATGCCAAATGCCGCGAGGATGGACGCATGAAGAATGGAAAGAAAGCCCGTCGCAGCCGCAACAACCATGGCAACCGCGACAAGCCTCGCCGACAGGGCTTTTGCCGACAAATCAATTTCGGTCTTTGACCATTCCAGCAAAATCAAATCCCGGCTTGCCCGCAATTCGCGCAACGCATCTGACGGACCGCAGAGCAACAGCGTGTCGCCGGCTTCCAGGCGGATCTCACCCAATTTGGCGCGGATCATGTGAGACCGCCTCTGAATTCCGAGCACAACGGCGCTAGTCAGACGCCGAAAGCCGAGCATTTCAACCGTACGTCCCGCCATCCGAGAACCGGGCGCCACAACCGCTTCGGTCAGCACAAGGGACTTTGGCGCTTCATTGCTGTCATCTACGCCCGTGCCAGAGCGCCAGATTTGTTCGAGCATCTGCGAATGAGTCGACAGCACGCTCATCAACGCAGACCGGGTCGCCGCCACAATGACCAGATCGCCCTGTTCGAGGGCAACATCCTCAAATGGAGGCAGAATCGCGCGCTCCCCGCGCTGAATAACGCGCACTGTAAAGTTGGGCAGTTCCTTGAACATGCCGGCCACGGGTTTCTGACCGATCAGAAAATGATCTTTCCCAAGCTCTATCTGCGCGACGAACTGCTTCCCGCTTGTCGTGACAATGTCTTCTTCGAGACCACGTCTCGAGGGCAGGAGCAGGTTTGAAAACAGCATCAGGTAGAGAAAACCGACACCTGCCAGAACCAATCCGACAGGTGTCTGATCGAAGAAGCCCAGCTCGGCCTGCTCAATGCGCAGGTAGGTTTCGGCGGCGAGCAGGTTGGTCGACGTGCCGATGAGGGTCGTCATGCCCGCAAAGATGCTCGCGAAGCTCAATGGGATCATGAGCTTGGAGGGCGATCCCTTCATGTGCTGGGCGATTGCGCTCATGACCGGGAGGAACATGATGACCACCGGCGTGTTGTTGATGAACGCCGAGATGACAAAGACGGTAAGAAACGTGGCGCACAGGGTCAGTCTGGGCTGCTTTTCGTAGGCATTCAGCAAGGCGCGTGTCGGCGACTCCAGTGCGCCCGTCTGAAATAAGCCCTGACCAACAACGAGCAAGGCCATGATTGTAATAAGCGCGGGATTGCCGAAACCCGCCAAGAGGTCATTTGCGCTTACCGGGTCACCAGCCGCATCGGTCGCACCGGGCAGAACAAACAGCAGCATCAGGGACGCAATGAGACCGACGGAGATAATCTCCATGGACCATTTGTCTGACGCATAGAGCCCGATTGACACCACGACAATCGCAAGGCTCGCGAGCATGGGCCAATGGTTTACTAGTTCTGACAGCACTCGGAACTCCGGGAGACTCAACGCGTCGAGTGATGCGTGACTATTCCGTGACTTGCAAGACGAGTGTCACACGGCGGTTCGCCGCCAAATGAGGTTCCTCTGCTCGCAGGGGCTGAGTATCTGCAAAACCGACAACGCCTTTTATCCGGACCGGGTCAGTTCCGGCTTCAACAAGCAGACGCCGCGCTGCATCCGCGCGCCTTAAGGACAGTGTCCAGTTATCACCTGCTGCGCCCGCCGCTGGGAAGGCGTCCGCATGCCCTTCGATTTCGATATCCCAGGGCTGACGCTGCAGAATGTCGGAAAGCGCAGACAGCGTGGCTACGCCATCAGGGGTCAGGTCTGATCCGCCAGACACAAACATTGGCCGAGCTTGTCCGTCCATGACATCAAGCCGGACACGCGTGCCTTCAGCGCTTACAACAACATGATTGCGGTAGGGCAGGAGAGCGCGGGAGGCTTTCAACGCTGTCGAAGCCTCAATAGCCTTGTCTTCCAAGCCTGCCGGCACCTCTGGCTCGCGATATTCTGTGTCGCCCCTGAAATACCCTGCGAACGCCGCGCGGTTTTCTTCCGGCGCATCATTTACAAGCCAAAGGACAAGGAAGAGGGCGACAAGCGCTGTCAGGAAGTCGGCATACGCCAGCTTCCAATTGCCCGCCTGGCGGGCCGGCGCAAGGGGCATTCTGCCCCGTTCGCGCCGATAGGCGTTTGCGATTGCCATACCGGTTCCTGATCTTTCTGATCGGGGATATGGCTATCATGGCGTGGTTGAGATCTTTTGATCCGTAAGTCGGAGTTTTCCGTCAAATTCAATCTATCCTATCGAATACGAGTTCAGAGATGAAAATGGAGCGGGGCTTATGGCGAGAGTAGCATTTCTGGGCCTTGGGGCGATGGGTGGACCCATGGCTGGACACCTCTCCAAACGCGGCCATCGCGTGACGGTCTGGAACCGCACCGCCGCAAAAGCAGAAACCTGGACCCAGAAATACAAAGGGCATAGCGAAACCGAACCAGCCGCGGCGGTGTTTGGCAGCGAGTTTGTGTTCATGTGCTTGGGAGATGACCCGGATGTTGAAACAGTCTTCAGCGCCATAGAACCGTCGCTTGGAGGCGGCATGGTGGTTGTCGACCATACAACGGCAAGTGCGGGCCTTGCGCGCAGCCTCTACACAAGATCGAAATCCGTCGGCGCTGCCTTCCTGGATGCTCCCATTTCCGGCGGTGAAGCGGGCGCGCAAAAAGGCGTCCTGACCGTCATGTGCGGCGGGGATCAAATGGCGTTTGAGAAGGCGCGCCCTGTGATGGACGCTTATTCAAGCCGGATGACACGCATCGGGGACAGCGGAGCCGGGCAGTTGGCAAAATCTGTCAATCAAATCTGCATCGCGGGCATTCTGCAGGGTCTGTCGGAAGGGCTCGCCTTCGCGGAAGACGCAGGATTGGACATTCATACGGTGGTTGAGGCGATCTCAGGCGGCGCAGCGCAAAGTTGGCAGATGGAAAACCGATCTTCGACAATGGCAAAACGGGAATTCGACTTTGGTTTTGCTGTGGACTGGATGCGGAAAGATCTCAGAATTGCACTGCATGCCGCCAGAGAAACGGGGTCGTCTCTCCCTGTGACTGCGCTGGTCGATCAATTCTATGCTGACGTTCAGTCTGCAGGGGGCGGTCGCTGGGATACGTCATCCCTGATCACGCGACTGCAGGACAAGTCCAAGGCATGAGGCGGCTGGAAGTTCATCTCAAAGAGGGCGATGCCTTTGACGCCGTCATACGGGCAGTGAAACACTTCGACCCCATTGACTATTCAATCGTTCAGCCGGAGCAGGACAATCGCAGACTGATCAATGTACTGGTGCGCGATGGCGCCAGTCAGGAATTGGTGGATGCGATCCAATCCACGTTGGAAAGCGAACGCGACTGGCGCCTCAATGTCATCGCCGTTGAAGCATCGCTGCCAAATCTCCAAACCAGTACTAACGGGAAGGAAGAGCGCAATACACAAGCGACCCGCGAGGAAATCCTGCTCGATATCGGCAAGGCCGCTGTGTTTGACCGCGACTTTGCAATTCTTGTTGTGCTCTCAACAGTCGTGGCAGCTGTCGGAATGAACTCAGGCAGTGTGGCCGGCGTGATTGGCGCCATGGTGATCGCACCCTTGCTCGGCCCGATCCTCGCATTTGCCATGGGGGCAGCGCTTGGCGACATCGGCCTCATCAAGCAATCCGGCGTAACTCTTTTGAGCGGAATCGCCATTGCGCTTCTGAGCGGGCTTGCCCTCGCATTTGTGGTTCCGATCGACCTCTCCAGTACGGAGCTTACGAGCCGTGCCGAGGTCCGCCTGGACGCTGTGGCGTTGGCACTTTCGGCGGGCGGGGCAGCGGCGCTGAGCGTCGCGAAAGGGCAGGGCTCAGGTCTTGTCGGCGTGATGGTGGCAGCCGCGCTGTTACCGCCAGGGGCCGCGATGGGGCTCTTCCTGGGATCAGGGGAGATTGAATTGGGTGCGCGCGCAGGCCTGCTACTGACACTGAACGTCGCGTGTTTGGTTCTTGGGGCTTAATAACATTCCGCTTGCGGAAAATCCAGCCTCGCAAATGGATCGAACAGCAAAACGCGGCCGTCGCCATTCGTGTGAACATGGCCTCCTGGATTGCCTGCCTGCTTATCGCGGGCGCGATGATAGTCTATTTTGATCTTGGCACCCGGATAGAGCTTCCCTAGGCCTCGGCCAGTTCGCGGGCCTTGCGTTGGATTGCTCCATAATCGAGCTTTCCGGTTCCCAGAACCGGGATTTCATCGACCAGGAAAATCTTCTTCGGCACAGATAGCTCAGCCACGCCATGGTTCTGGGCCCAGGCTATAATGTCTGCTCGATTCGCATCGGGACACTCTGAAAGCAGAACGACCTGCTCTCCCTTGCGCGGATCGGGCAAAGTGGCTGCCGCATGCATGAAATCGGGCCAGATCGCGCTGGCGCAGTTCTCTACGACGGCCAGAGATACCATTTCTCCGCCGATTTTGGCAAATCGCTTTACGCGGCCTTTGATCCTGATGAAGCCATCAGTGTCTATTGAAACAATGTCTCCGGTGTCATGCCAGCCATCCTCAGGCGTTTCCAGAACGCCCGGATTTGATGCCCGCAGATAGCCGGACATGATGTTCGGCCCGCGGATCCTCAAACGTCCGCCATCTTCGATGCCCTCCACGGGCACAAGATCGTACTCCATATCGGACATCAAACACCCAACCGTGCCGGGCTTGTTCTTTTCCCATTGGTTGGCCGCAACAACCGGGGCCGCTTCGGTTGCGCCGTATCCTTCAAGTATCTCGATCTGAAACTTCTTGCGCACCAATTGGCGCGTTTCATCTCTCACGCGCTCTGCGCCGCACACCGCCAGTCTCACGGAGCTGAGGTCATCCTCGCCGCCTGCCCGGGCGTACTGGGAGATGAACGTATCGGTCGCCAGCAATATGGTCGCCTGGGTGGATTTGATTCTCTTTGCGATTTCCCTGGGCTGGAGTGGTGTCGGGTGGAATATGGCTTTCACCCCAGCAACGATCGGCAAGATGGCGCCGACGGTGAGCCCAAAACAGTGAAATGTCGGAAGCGGATTGAATACGCTGTCTTTGTCGCTGCTCAGGCCGATATGAGCACGCACCTGTTCCACGTTCGCCAGGACATTTTCGTGGCTCAGAACAACGCCCTTGGGATCGCCTTCGGTCCCGGATGTAAACAGGACGACGCCGGGTCGGTCATGACGGACCTTGGTCTGGAAGAGGCCCGGAGCGAGCGGGCCCAGCCCACCAGCGGCTTTTTCCGAAAGGCCCATATTTTCCCGAATGTCTTCGAGATAGACGATCTGTGCACTTTCAGCGAGGTCGTCGATCAAGGGATGAAGTTCACCAAGGTCGATAAACTTACGCGCAGTGATGATCGTCTTGGCTTCAGACGCCTTCAGTGCCGATTTGATATTTTTGCTTCCAGCCGTGAAATTGAGCATGGCAGGTACACGCCCATAGGCTGACAAGCCAAAGAAGGCGAGCACCGCCCCGATCCCTGTGGGCAGCAAAACACCAACGTTCTCACCCTTCGCCGTTGTCTTCTTGAAGGCAGCACCAAGGGCCAGCGCACCGCGCACAATCGTCGCGTAATCAAAGGATGTACCATCCCCATCAACTACCGCTACCGTTTTGTTTCCATACTGTTTTCGCGCCCGAAGCAGCGCAGAGAACAGATCCGTCTTCGAGCGCCGGGGCTCGTAGCGGACCGGCGACGGAATGTCCATATCCAGCGTTTCAGCGTGATTGGTTTCGGAATCGGGTGTGGTCTGGAGCATAGTGATGGCAACGTAATGGCTTGCGCGTCCGGTGCAATTGGCCGCGCGGTGGAGAGGCGATCATGGCTTGATGCCTAGTAGAGAAGCGTCCATTTATCGCCCATGGCAACACTTCTTGATACCACCGGCGCTGCAAAAAAACACCGCCATCCAGAAAAACGAAATCGGCCAGACACCCCGGTGCTGCGCAAGCCAGACTGGATTCGCGTTAAGGCACCGACGTCGAAAGGGTATCTCGAGACCCGCGATATCGTGAAATCCAAAGGCCTCGTCACGGTTTGTGAGGAAGCAGGCTGTCCGAACATGGGCGAGTGTTGGGACAAGAAGCACGCCACCATGATGATCATGGGAGAGACCTGCACCCGTGCTTGCAGTTTCTGCAATGTATCGACCGGGAAACCGCTCCCCCTCGACACCGATGAACCCCGCCGGGTCGCCGAAGCGGTCGCAGAGATGGGCCTCCAGCACGTGGTCATCACGTCGGTGGATCGAGATGATCTGGACGACGGCGGCGCGATGCACTTCGTTCACACGATCGAATCCATTCGCGCAGCTGCGCCAGAAACCACAATCGAGATCCTGACACCGGATTTCCTTCGAAAGGATGGCGCTGAGAACGCGGTGATTGACGCCCGCCCGGACGTGTTCAACCACAATCTGGAAACCGTGCCGCGGCTTTACCTCTCCATCCGTCCCGGCGCGCGATACTATCATTCTTTGCGATTGCTTGAGCGAGTGAAACAGCGCGACGCCAGCCAGTTCACGAAATCAGGCCTTATGGTGGGTCTCGGCGAAACCAAAGAGGAAGTCATGCAGGTCATGGATGATATGCGCTCTGCTGGCATCGATTTCCTGACCATCGGCCAGTATCTGCAGCCCACTCGCAAACATGCAGCAGTGGACCGGTTCGTCACCCCGGAAGAATTCGCATCGTATGAAGAGATCGCCCGGTCCAAAGGTTTTCTTATGGTTTCAGCGTCGCCGCTCACGCGGTCGAGCTACCATGCCGGCGAGGATTTCGCGCGCCTTCGCGCCGCAAGAGACGCGCAAATCAAATCGGCCTGACGCACCATGCCGCGCTACACGACCACGCTGACCGTGCCCCACACACCGGCAAACCTTTTCACTCTGGTCAGCGATATTCGCAGGTACCCAGAATTTATCCGGTGGATCCAGTCCATGTCCGTGAGCGGCGAGCGAAGCGACGGCCCCGTGCGGCATTGTCTGGGTGAGGCGTCCGTTGGTTTTCGGGGATTTTCGGAGCGATTTGCGACCACCGTCGAGGCCAATGAAGCTCAAGGCACCGTGGAAGCCAATTTGGTCCGTGGTCCGTTCAAACACTTGAAGAACCATTGGCGCTTCACGCCAGCGGAGACTGGCACTGAAATCGCGTTCGAAATTGATTACGAGTTCAGTAATTTCATCTTGAGACTGCTCGCGAAGAACAACTTCCAGCCCGCCGTCGATAAGATCATGGGCGCCTTTCTTGCCGAAGCTGACAGGCGTTACCAGCGGGTTGGCTAAGCGATCTGTTGCGCGATCAGGTCCAGCGCCACGTCGAGACTAAGCCGGCGAACTTCGCTTCGCCCGATATCACCGAACTGACGCATCTCGTGAATGACGGCGCGGTTTTCCCGGGCGCACCCGAAGTGCACAGTTCCAACGGGTTTCATGGGTGTTCCGCCGCCTGGGCCAGCGATTCCCGTGATGGCTATGGAGATATTCGCGCGGCTCTGCTCAAGCGCACCCTCCGCCATCATGCGGGCAACAGGTTCTGAGACCGCTCCATAGTCGGCCAGAATATCCCCAGCCACGCCCAAAACATCGGCTTTCGCACGATTTGAATAGGTGACGAAGCCCCGCTCAAAAACGTCCGACGACCCGGCAATTTCAGTGAACAAACCACCGAGAAGACCACCGGTGCAACTTTCTGCTGTTACAATCTTGAGGCGCGCTGCCCGAGCGTCATCCAGAAGCAGCATGGCTTTGTTCATAAGTGCTGTTTCAAACATAACCCGGTCCTGCAATCAGCGTAGTAGTTTAGAGAGCACGACGGCAGCCTGAGCAGCAATCCCCTCTCGCCGCCCCGTAAAGCCCAGCCCTTCTGTCGTAGTTGCCTTAATGCTCACCTGATCAATCGATATCCCTAGAATGTCTGCCGTCTTCGCGCGCATGGCCTCTCGGTGGGGTTTAACCTTGGGTGCCTCGCAAATAATCGTCAAATCGCAATTGGAGATGCCAAAGCCGCGCTCTGCCGTCAGGGCGACAGCCTTACGCAAAAAGACTTCCGATGCGGCGCCCGCCCACTTCGGATCTGACGGTGGGAAATGGTCTCCAATGTCGCCCGAGGCCAACGCGCCGAGGATTGAATCGGTCAGCGCGTGCCAGGCAACATCAGCATCGGAATGGCCCTGTAGCTTGGCGTCGTGGGGAATAATCACACCGCACAGGATTACACCATCGCCTGGCTCAAACGCGTGAACATCGAACCCCGTTCCCATACGCACAGTCGTGTTCCCCGCGATCATCGCTTCGATCCTTTTGAAGTCCTCTGGATAAGTAACTTTGGAGAGACTTTCACTCCCGTCTACGAGGGATAGCCGTCCGCCAATCTGCTTAACAGCTGCAAGGTCATCAACCACACTATCGTCTGATGCGTCCAATGCCTGCTCAATGAGATCCAGAGCGAACCCCTGAGGGGTCTGGACTCGCCACAAGTCGGAACGATCAATGTTCTGTAGCGTGTCGCGCGACGCACGCTTCAATGCGTCAACGACCGGCAAAGCAGGCGCGACGCCATCAGCACGCGACAACGCCTCTAGCAGTCGATCTATGATGCCATCCGTTAGTCCGGGCCGCGCGGCATCGTGGATCAGCACATGGGTAGCCAAATCGCCAGCACCAGAATCGCGAATGGCTCTCAGTCCGGCCTTTACGGAAGCCGCACGGGTATCCCCGCCGGCCACTAGCGTCGTGGCGCTGGGAAAGGCTTTTCCGTAGCGCTCAATTTCGAGCGCCGGAACGACCAACACGGTTTCGGAAATCTGCGCGTGGCCGAGAAAGACATCCAAGCTCCAGGACAACATCGGCTTGCCGCCCAGAGGCACCAATTGCTTGGGCAGTTCGCCACCAGCACGCTGACCGGATCCTGCGGCGACAATGATGGCGGCTGTTTTCATGGGGTGAGCCATAATCCGATGCCACATTCATGCCCAGCCCTTTACCAGAGAGTTTTCCGGTGCGAGTGCCTGACAATTGTGCAGCAAGGCGCTATCAGAGACAAATGAGAGCAGAGCATTCCTCACAACTGCCAGCGCGCGCCTGGCTCGCGCCCATGTCCGGCTCAACTGATGCCCCGTTCCGGCGGCAGGCCGCCAAATTTGGCGCGAAGGCAGTTGTTTCGGAAATGGTTGCCGGGGAGTCCTTGGTCGCTGGGCGACCAGATGTGGTTCGCCGCACGTGTCGCCACGATGGGGGCGGGCCGTGGATTGTCCAATTGGCCGCGCGACGGCCAGAAGATATGAAAGTCGGCGCCGTACTCCTGAGGGATGCTGGCGTTGATATCATTGACATAAATATGGGCTGTCCCGCAAAACAGGTTACCGGTGGTCAATCGGGGTCAGCGCTAATGCGCGATCTTGATTTGGCCGCTCAGATTATCGACGCGGCAATGGAAGGCGCAAATGGCACGCCTGTTTCCCTCAAAATGCGCCTGGGCTGGGACCACAATTCCCTGAACGCCCCGCAGCTTGCAGAAATTGCGCAACGGCTCGGCGTTTGCTGGGTCGCGGTTCACGGCCGCACACGTTGTATGTTTTATAAAGGCGAGGCGGACTGGGCAGCGATCGCGCCGACGGTGAATGCCGTCCAGGTGCCTGTGATCGCGAATGGCGACATTGGAAGCACCGACGATGCTCGCACAGCAGAACACCTTTCAGGCGCCAGAGCTGTCATGATCGGACGCTCAGCCATGGGTCGACCATGGCTTGTCGGGCAGGTCGAAGCCGAACTGAATGGTGACACGTTTCATATGCCCAGCCTTGCCAGACAATTTGAGAGCCTCGCCGAGCAAATAGAAGACAGCGTCGAGCTCTACGGAACACGTCTCGGCATAAGGATTGTCCGGAAACACATCTCCGCTGCAATTGATCATCTCGAAATCGCGATGGATCCGATGGTGCGCCGATCGCTCCGGTCTGAGCTTTGCCAGATCGGCGAGGTTCCAGCGCTGTTGTCCGCTTTGGGTGATGTTTATGCAGGACGCATAGGACGTTGCGCCGCCTAGTTATGTCTTCCACCACATCGCCCCCACTCACCGCACTGTCTGACCAGGCGCCCGTCGCCCTCATAGCGCTGTCTGAATCCGACACGATACGCGATACCAACCAAGCCGCCGAAGCTCTTTTCGGGGTGTCGCGGCGAAGGCTGGTCGGTGGTCAGCTCGACGAGCTCATCGTGAATCCAGAAGAAATTCTATCGCTCACGCATCATGCCAGGATCAACAGCACGGACACGGCTGCACCTGAAGTCCGCCTGAAGCCGAAGGGCCTTGTGGATGAACTGACTGCGATAGTGAGGGTCCGTTGGTTCCAGTCTGGGGAACTTGTTCTGGCAATCAGCCCTACACTGTCTCGCGAAGCACCTGATCCCGTTGTGGGGGTCGCCAGTTTCGGCAGGATTCTCGGGCACGAAATAAAGAACCCGCTGGCGGGCATCTCGGGCGCGGCGCAACTCTTGTTGCGACAAGCCAAGCCCTCACAGCGGGAACTGTTGTCTCTCATATGCGAAGAATCCGGTCGCATTGAGCGCCTGATCAACAGGCTTTCGGCCTTCGAGTTGTTTTCAGCACCGCAACTGGAGACAATGAACATCCACGAGACGTTGGACCGGGTTGTAGCAATGGAGGAGGCCGCATTTGACGGCCAACTCAACTTTGTGCGCCGCTACGATCCATCTCTGCCGGACATACTGGGCGATAAGGATCATCTGCACGAGGCGTTTCAGAACATCATTCGCAATGCGATCGAGGCCGCCCTGCAAAACGTCTCCGACCGCCCTGCAGTTGTTGAAGTTCGTACGGCGTTTGAATCTCGCTTCGCGCGTCGCAGCGCCGACAACAATCGTGGCCTTCGCAGGGCACTTCGTGTCGATGTCTTTGACAGCGGAACAGGCCCGCCAGATGAAAACGCAAAAGCGCTGTTTGAAGCGTTTAACAGTTCGAAATCAGCGGGACGCGGGCTTGGCCTCACAGTTGTGAAAGAAGTCCTGACAGCCCATTCGGGGCACGTCACCCTCGATACAAACTCCCAGGGCACTTTGGTGTCTGTGTTCTTGCCCATTGGCCGGAAGGAATAGCATGGCAGAGAAAACCGTTCTGCTCGCAGAAGACGATGCCAGCATTCGCCTTGTTGCCAGCCAGACGCTCTCATCGGCGGGGTATGCGGTGCGTGCGACGGCCTCTATCGACGCCCTTGAGCGCTGGATTCGCGAGGGGCAGGGGGATGTGGTCGTCTCCGATGTCTATCTCGGCGACACCTCCATATTTGAACGCCTTTCGTCTCTGAAACTGGCGAGGCCTGCGCTGCCCTTCGTTATCATGAGTGCACAGAACACGATCCTTACCGCGGCATCTGCTGCTGATCACGGCGCATTCGACTATCTGCCCAAGCCGTTTGATATCGATGACCTTGTCGATGTGGTCAGCCGGGCATTGAAGTCGCAACGTGCCCCAAGCCTGTCGCCGGAGTATCGCCGCTCAAGCGATGAAGCGCGCTTGCCGCTGATCGGTCGTTCGGAAGCGATGCAGGACATTTATCGGATCATCACTCGGGTGATGAACACAGACCTCACGGTGTTGATCGATGGCGAACCCGGGACCGGGAAAGACTTGGCCGCGCGGGCTATCCACGATTTGAGCGCGTCGGCGGAACACCCGTTTCGACACGTCGATGCCGGCGTCTTGGCCAGTTTGGACGAGCTTGAAGGAAGCCTAAGTCCCGGCGACACCGTCTATATTGATGAAGTCGGCGATCTGTCGCCCGATGCCCAGGCCCGCATCCTCGCTCTTCTAAGGGCCAATGACGATCTTCGCGTGATTGCATCTACGCGCCACAATCTGTCCCGACTGGTGGATGAAGGCCACTTCCGCGACGATCTCTATTACCGGCTGTCAGTCGTTCGGATTACCATGCCGGCCCTGCGCCGCCGCAAGGAAGATATAGCAGAGCTCACCCGGGCGCTCTTTCTGAAAGCCGTTCAGAAGGGCTTGCCTGAGAAGACGCTGGACTCTTCAGCCGTAGAGCTCCTGAAAGCCTATGACTGGCCCGGCAATGTTCGGGAACTCGAGAATGTCGTCCTGAGACTGTGCGCCCTTAGCGCCGATCCAACAATCAGTGCGAAAGACGTGGAGAAAGAGCTCCGCTCCAGTTCCTATGCTGAAATTCCCCTCGAAGGCGGTTTTGAGGACGAGTTGGAAAGCCTCCTCAAAAAACACGTCCTCGGCTCGCTCATGTCCGCCAATGCTGCGGAGGATGACAAGGTCTACCAGACCGTAATCGACCAGGTCGAACGACCGCTCATCAAGCTTGCACTGCAAGTGACCTCTGGAAATAAGGTGCGCGCCGCGGCAATGCTTGGGCTCAACCGAAATACGCTGCGCGCGAAGATCAATGGTCTTGGAATTTCGGCCGACTGACTGAGATTTAATCTCAAAAACGGAGCCTGACTGTTGTAAACAGGTGACAGCCTGTTGCGCCAACACTACAAGTTCTGGCGTGCGACCTCAGTTGACGATACCAGCGCAGCGCGCAAGCTGGGCCCTGTTCCAAGGGCTTTTCTTTATCGCCTCGCTTGTGGCGGTGTTCGCTACATTTTCCGCCGTTTCGGGTGTGAGCCCGGTCGATCCGCTTCGCGGACGTATCGGGTGGCTGTTTGCGATCAACACCGTGCTCATCGCGGCCCTCGTTTGGCTGATCGTGGCACGTTATAGATCCGTTGAGCGTGAACGGGGAACAGCAACGAGTTCGCGGCTCGCGCGTCGGTTTATTCTGCTTTTCAGCGCCGCCGCGATCATCCCGGCAGCGATCGTCGCCATATTCCTGGGCGCTACGATCACACGCGGCCTCGATAGCTGGTTCAATGAGCGCATCGATACAATCGTGGAGGAAACCGCCTCCGTTGCGCGGGAGAACTTCAAGGAGTTCGCCGACCAACTCGAAATCGATATTCGCCTCATGGCGGGCGACCTCGACAACGCCGCTGAAGGGCTCGCCGAGGACAATTCGTATTTCCGTGACTACCTGTTCCAGCAAGCGGCCCTGAGGCAATTCTCAACCGCGTATGTCATTAATAGGGAAGGGCGTTTCCTGTCCGAACCGGATCCGTCGGCGCGGGCGAGGTTTTTTGCGCCGTCGGACGAGGACTTTCGCGACGCCACCAGTGAAGGGGTCGTCCAGCGCATCTTTCCACAGAGTGGTGTCGTCACAGCGATCATGGCGCTTGAGGAATCCCCGGGCGCATATCTCTACGTAACGAAACTGTTCGACCGGGAGGAACTGGCCCAAATGGGCCGTGCCGAGGCCGCCCTCACGGATTACCGGGCGGCGAAAGATCGATCCGGCCGCCTGCAATGGCTGTTTGCGCTCGGATACGGGCAATTGGCCGTGCTTGTATTGTTACTGTCGGGACGCCTTGGACTTGAAGCGGCGCGGCATGTCACAGGCCCGATCGGGCGCCTCGCAGAAGCAGCCACAAGCGTTCGCGATGGCGACCTTTCCGTTCGCGTACCGTCTCCGCCCATTCGCGACGAAGTCCACGATCTGACTCGCAGTTTCAACACGATGACGGAGCAGCTTTCGCAACAACGCCAGGCGCTGATCCTCGCGAGAGAGGACGCCGAAGACCGTCGTCAGTTTGTCGAAACCCTACTCGCAGAAGTGAGCGCCGGGGTAATCCGAACCGACGAAGACTTGCGGATCACGCTGGCCAACCGGTCTGCAGAGGATCTGTTGGGCACACCGAATCTGCAAGGCCGGCATCTGGACGAAGTCGCCAGCGCTTTTGTGCCCATCGCGACCCGAAGCATTGAGGACGACACGCCCGTAGACACTTTCCTCGAAATCGAACTTGCCGGTACCCCGCGATACATCCGCCTGAAGTCAGCCGTTGATGCCGCTGCAGGCTGTGTGCTGACCTTTGACGATGCCACGCGTCTGGTGAACGCCCAGCGGCAACTGGCTTGGCGAGATGTCGCTCGCCGCATCGCCCACGAGATCCGCAATCCCCTCACACCCATTCAACTCTCCACCGAACGCTTACGCAGGCGCTACGGCAAATCTCTCCAAGCCGATGAGCGCGATGTCTTCGATCGGTGCACTGAGACGATCCTCAGGCAAGTTTCAGATATTGACCGAATGGTCGAAGAGTTCTCCAGCTTTGCCCGTATGCCGAAACCCAGCATGGCCGCCTTCGACATGGGCGAACTGCTCCAGGAAACAGCATTCGCTCAAGGCATGGTGCAGCCTGACGTAAAGATATCGGTCGACCGTCCAAACGATGCAGAGATGTTTGTGGGAGACGAACGGCTTATCGGTCAGGCTATTGGCAATCTGTTGAAAAATGCGGCTGAAGCCATCGACCGCATTCCAGAAGAAGATGACGTCAAAGGTATGATCGATGTCGCGCTTTCGGAGACGGTTGAGGGCCAGCTTGAAATCGTCATTGAGGACAATGGCGCAGGCTTTCCCCAGGAAGCGCGAGAGCGTCTGCTGGAGCCATACGTGACCACACGGGAGAAGGGGACAGGTCTCGGATTGGCCATCGTGAACCGCATTATAGTCGACCACGGCGGCACAATCAGCCTGCACAACCGAACCGACGGTCGAAAAGGCGCGCGCGTTCGGATTTTGCTGCCTCACACCGAAGATCCGAAAACCTATGAGTACGCGTCCCAGTCAGGCGCCCCTGAGTTGATTAAGGAGACCGCTCAATGAGCACAGATATTCTGATTGTGGACGATGAGCCCGACATCAGGGAACTGATTGGCGGCGTTCTCGAAGACGAAGGTTATGAGATCCGGCTTGCGGCCACCGCAGAGACGGCCCTGGACGAAGTGCGCAAGCGCGCGCCTGGCCTCGTCGTGCTCGATGTCTGGCTTCAAGGCAGCGACATGGATGGTCTTTCCTTGCTGCGTTACCTCAAATCTATTGATGACCTAATGCCAGTGATCGTCATCTCCGGCCATGGCAACATCGAAACTGCCATCGCCGCCATCCGGCGCGGCGCATACGATTTCATCGAGAAACCCTTCAAGTCGGACCGGCTTATCCATCTCGTCGAACGCGCCCTTGAGTCAGCGAAGCTGAAACGTGAGAATGCGAGCCTGCGGGTCAAAACCCTCACGAGCAGCCGCTTTGTGGGAACCAGCCAAGCCGCCACGACGTTACGCGGTGCCCTTGAGAAAGTCGCGCCGACAAACTCCCGCGTATTGATTTCTGGCCCAGCGGGTGCGGGCAAGGAACTTGTGGCACGCCTCATCCACGAGAACTCCCACCGGGCAAACGCTCCGTTTGTGGTGGTCAACGCGGCCAGCATAGCGCCCGATCAAATGGAACAAACGCTGTTTGGCGAGGAAGACTCCAAGGGTCATCCGGTGCGGATAGGCCTGTTTGAAAAGGCTCATAGCGGCACCTTGTTGCTCGATGAAGTCGCCGACATGCCGCTCGGCACGCAGAACAAGGTTCTCCGCGTCCTGACCGAACAGCGTTTCCAGAGGGTCGGCGGCCGTTCGGATGTTCGCGTTGATGTGCGAGTGATGTCTGCCACGACGAAGGTTATCAGCGAAGAGATCGAAGCGGGGCGCTTCCGGGAGGACCTCTACTATCGGCTCGCTGTGGTTCCCCTTGAAGTACCGTCCCTGGCCGAACGGCGCGACGACATTCCTGAAATGGTCCGCCACTTTTCTGAAAGTGTTGCAGACAGTTCCGGACTTTCACCGCGGCCGTTTTCAGATCAGGCGCTGGCGGTACTCCAGTCCATGCCGTGGCCAGGCAATGTGCGGCAACTTCGAAACCTTGTGGAGCGGATCATGATCCTGTCTCCCTCAGACGCAACACTGCCGGTTAGCGTCGACGAGTTGCCGCGCGAAACAGCTGCAGGCCCAGACACGGCTGGCCCGGTGATGGAGTCAGCCGACCTGGTGGGCATGTCTCTGCGCGATGCGCGCGAACAGTTTGAGCGGGAATATCTCGCGCTCCAGATCACCCGCTTTAATGGAAACATCTCCCGTACGGCTGAGTTCATCGGTATGGAACGTTCTGCACTGCACAGAAAATTAAAGGCTCTTGGTGTTACCTCCAGCCAAACGAGACAGGACACATGATCCATGCAGATCATCGTTTGCGGCGCAGGACGGGTAGGGCAGGGCATTGCCAACCGGCTGATCCGTGAAGATCACACCGTAACCATCGTTGATGAGAATCCAGCGCTCGTGGACCAGGTGTCCACGGACCTGGAAGTGCGGGGCGTTGCCGGCAATGGCGCCCATCCTGATGTGTTGGAGCGTGCAAACGCAGAAGACTGTGATTTGATGATTGCAGTCACCCAGCACGACGAAATCAACATGGTCATTTGCCAGGTGGCAAAGACCGCATTCAATATCCAAACAACGATCGCACGCGTACGCGCCAAGGTTTATCAAGACCGGCGCTGGAAAGACCTTTTTTCAAGAGACGCCATTCCGATCGATTTGACCTTTTCTCCCGAAGTATCGGTCGGTGAGGCGATTGTCGAACGTTTCATGTCCCAGGGCGCGGTGATGAGCGCTAAGTTCGGCGACGGCAGAGTGCAGCTGCTGGCGCTGGACATGGAAGCGAATAACCCGCTTCTAGGCACAAATCTGGACCAGATTGCAGGCCTGTTTCCCGACCTTGAAGCCCGCGTTGTTGGCATTGGTCGCGGCGACAAAATTCAGGCACCCCGTTCCAACGATACACTGCAGGAAGGCGAACGTGCCTATATAGCAGTCCTTGCCGGGCACCGGGCTCGGCTCAATTCGATACTTGATCGCGAAGAGAAAGAGTCTCGCCTCGTCACGATCATTGGGGCTGGAAATGTCGGGCTGTATGTCGCGGCAAAGCTCGCGAAACTTCCGGGCGTTCGCATTCGGATGGTGGAAAACGACGAAAACCGGGCCAATGCAGCTGCACAAGCCTTGCGCCGCACCGTAGTGATCCGCGGGGACGCCCTTGACCAAAGCGTGCTCGAGGAAGCGGGCGGCAGCCGAAGCGACTTCCTGATTGCGCTCACAAGTGACGACCGGACAAATCTTATCGCCTGCGGCTTGGCCAAGAAAGTCGGCGTGAAGCGGACCATGGCCCTCGTGAACGACAAAAATCTTGTCTCATTGCGCAGACAGTTGGACATCGACGCAATTATTGATCCGCGCGCCCTCACGGTTTCTGAAATTCTGAAGAAGGTGCGCCGGGGACGAATTGTCGAGCTTCGGGCGCTTGAGGAAGGCCGCGCGGAAGTGGTCGAAGGTGTGACACTCGAAACATCGAGCCTGATCAACCAAAAACTTGGGTATGACGATATGCCGGACGGCATTGCCGCGGTCGCCTTGTTGCGCGGCGATGACGTGATTTTTCCTTCACGAGATCAACGCGTTCAGGTTGGGGATCGACTAACCTTGCTCTTTGAAGAGAGCCGGAAGGAAGATGTTGAGCGTTTCTTCCGCGTCTCGGCCGGCTACTTCTAAATCGACTGGAGCGCTGCGGAATGAATTACGCGGCCATCGTTCGCATACTCTCTGTGCTAGGGCTTTTTATGGCGATGGCACTGCTTATCGCTGCCAGCGTAGCAATATCCTTTGAAGAATGGGTCCAACTCGGCGCCATCTCTGTTACGCTATTTGTGGTGCTATTCCTATCTGTCAGCATCCTTTTGCTGACGCCGAAACCCTCACGTCCCGCCACCCCGCGCGATGGATTGGCCGTGCTGCTTTTGTGGTGGGGCTTCGCAGCGATGCTTGGCGCCGGACCGTTTATCTTTGACGCATATCAAGGCTGGGTCACGGCAGTCCTGCACGAAAGCGTTTCGTCCTTGACGACAACGGGGCATGTCGCCCTGACGCCGGTGACAATGGAGGGAGACTGGCCCGTTTCCCTGCTTGTTTGGCGGGGTCTGCTCCATGTCCTTGGGGCCATTACTTCACTTGTGGGCGTCGCCAGTATCTTTGCCGCGCTCAACCTCGGTGGGCCGGGTATCCACAAGACCGTGCTCTTCACAATACCCGATGGGAGCTTCTTTGACGCTATACCCCGGGTTCTCATCGCCGCATGCACAGTGATTGGCATCATGATTGTCGTCCTGATGATCGCCCTCATGTGGGGCGGCGTTCCCTGGCCCCTGGCGCTTTCGGACGCTGTCAGCATCACCACGACTGGACTGGTGCACCCTGATCGAGCCGATATCGCCCCTGCTAACGGACTGCACAGCCTGATCATTTTCTTCGGACTGTTATTCTCAACCGTCGGGCTGGCCGTTGCGCTGGAGGCATTGGCCGAACAGTGGCGCGATGTGATCCGGGATCCGGAGCTCATTTCGCTCATCGGTGTATTGCTCTTTCTTTGTGCTTTGCTTCCCTTGGTGGGATTTAGCCTGCCGCAGTCGTTAGGTTGGGGCATTTCCCATGTTTCGACGTCCGGAATTCCGGTCACCGATCCGGCTGAAATGACGAATGTCCCTCTGCTGCTCAGCGTCATCCCGGTACTCATTGGCGGCTCGGCCCTGGCCACGGTCGGCGGACTGAAACTGGCTCGGCTTTACTTGCTCATCGCGCGGGCAGGGGAGGAGTTCGCGCGATTAGGCTTTCGCGACTCGGTGGTTGTGATGCGGTATCGCGGACGGCTTCTTCCAGACGCCGCAGTCGTTGGAGTTTGGGTGTACCTGGTGGCTTATGTGGTGGTTGTAGCCACGATGATCGTCGTAAACACCCTTTGTGACATGGCCTTTCCAGAAGCGGTTTCCAGCGCCGTTGGCTTGATCTCAAATACCGGAAGCCTCGTTGATCTGTCTGGATCGAACCGCCCCACCGTGTCCGACCTTTTTTCGATTGTTGCGATGCTTTTAGGCAGACTAGAGATAATTGCACTCATTCCCGCATTGAGCTGGGGATTTTGGCGCGCTTGACCCAACGTTGCCGTCCATGGACTTGCGCTTGACACTCAATGCCTTTAGCGGACCGCTATAGCTAAAAAAGTGCAGGACCATGTCTTCAGAAAAAAAACAAAACCTACAGGACACATTCCTGAACGCCGTTCGGAAGTCCCGGACACCGCTAACGGTCTTTCTGGTAAACGGAGTGAAGCTCCAGGGCGTTGTGACGTGGTTTGATAATTTCTGCGTGCTTTTGCGCGGAGAAGGTCGGCCACCCCAGCTTGTCTACAAGCACGCGATCTCAACCATCGCACCCAATGCCCATGTGCAGCTTTTTGACGATGAGGATTCAGAAGAAGTTTGAGTTCAACAACAGTTGACCAATCCGCTCCGCAAGTCCGCGCAGGAGCCATTATCCCATGGACCAATCCGCAGGATAGACCTGCCGACTTCAGACTTGGCGAAACGGCAGGGCTGGTGGACGCGCTTGGCTGCGAGCTTGCCTTTCTCGACAGCGCCCAACTACGCCAGCCCAGTCCATCACACCTTCTGTCCGGAGGTCTGCTGGACAACCTTTCGCAAAAACTGACGGAGGCAGAGTGTTCGATCTGTGTGATCGACAGCGCGCTTACGCCAGTGCAGCAGCGCAATCTGGAACGCGCTCTGAATGTGAAGGTGATTGATCGAACCGGTCTCATTCTGGAGATTTTCGGTCTTCGGGCCCGCACGCGGGAAGGCCAGCTCCAGGTGGAGCTGGCGCGGATCACCTATGAGCGTTCTCGCCTGGTGCGCACCTGGACCCACCTTGAACGCCAACGTGGGGGCAGGGGCTTCCTGTCAGGGCCAGGAGAAACACAGCTTGAAGCCGACAGGCGTATGCTGGACCGGACGATGAAGAATTTGCGCCGCGACCTGGACGATGTTCGCAGGACCCGAGGCCTACAGAGAGCAGGGCGCGAGAAGGCAGGCGTCCCAGTCGTATCGCTCGTTGGATACACCAACGCTGGAAAGTCCACACTGTTCAACCGGTTGGCGGGATCGGATGTTCTGGCCAAAGACATGCCGTTCGCGACGCTCGATCCAACAATCCGACGCATAAACCTCCCTGTGGTCGGTGATGTGGCCTTGGTTGATACCGTGGGGTTTATCACGGACCTGCCAACCCACTTGATCGATGCGTTCCAGGCCACTCTGGAGGAGGCCGTCGAGTCAGACCTTCTGGTCCATGTTCGCGACCGAGCTGCCGAGTCCGATGAATCGCAAAAACAAGACGTCCTCGCCGTCTTGGCGCGCCTGGAAGCGGAGTCCGGCACACCGCTGCCCCCCATCATTGAAGTCTGGAACAAGGCGGACTCACTCGATCCCGACCGCCACGAAGCGCTTAGCCTCGCGGCGCGCACGAGCGAAGCACCACCCGCAGTTCTGGTGTCTGCATTGAATGGTGAAGGATTGGACCGCCTTCAGGACGTGATGGAAGCCATGCTTCTGAAGGGGGCCCACACATTCGAATTCAGCCTCGCCCCAGAAGATGGACGTGCCCGGGCCTGGCTGCATGAGTATGGAGATGTTCTGGACGAAGACGTTTCAGATGCCGGCGGCAGCACGCTGCGAGTTCGCCTCACAAAAGTGGGCGCCGGCAAATTCGAATCGGCCTTTCCAGACGTATCCCAGACGGGCTCCTAGGCTTCGCGCGCTTTCACCGCGCTCCAAAGCGCTTCCTGGGCATCCAGGTCGAGGTCCGCAAACCGCTTGCCTTGCTCGAGTGCGAGCTGTTCCATGGCACGGAATCTGCGCTCAAATTTTGAATTGGCCCGGCGTAGAGCCAATTCCGGATCGGTTTTTAGTCGCCGTGCGAGGTTTGCGCACACAAATAACAGATCGCCAATTTCATCCTCTACAGCGTCTTTGTCTTTGCTGGCTATTGCGGCTTTTACCTCGCCGACTTCCTCTTCTAGCTTCTCAAAGATCGGCTCTGGTGTTGCCCAATCAAAACCGACGCGAGCAGCCCGCTTCTGGAGCTTCTCCGCGCGCATCAGCGCCGGAAGCGCGAGCGCTACATCATCCAGGACGGATCCATCCTTTCCGCGCTTTGCACGCTCGGCCGCCTTCATTTCTTCCCACGCTACAGTCTGTCCATCGGCGTCGCGGTTATCAGGCTGCTCGAACACGTGTGGGTGGCGGCGAACCATCTTGTCAGCGATAGCGTTGGCCACTGCAGTCGCCGAAAACGCACCTTTTTCGCTAGCCATCTGGCTATGAAACGCAACCTGGAACAAGAGATCGCCCAACTCGTCGCGCAGATCACCCATATCGCTGCGCTGAATGGCATCGGCGACTTCATAGGCTTCCTCAATCGTATACGGCGCGATCGTTTCAAAGCTCTGTTCCAGATCCCATGGGCACCCGGTCGACGGGGTACGGAGCGCCGCCATAATCTCCAAGAGCCGGGCAAAAGCCTCTCCAGCGTCTGCAAACTCTGACCGAACAGGTGTGACGGGGTCTGACATCAACTCTCTCCAAGAACCGCGTTCCAGAGCGTTAATGCCCATCGCGGTCACGGTCCACAGGGGGGGGAGGGGTGCACCGAGCTAGGCTGCAGTCCGAATGAACAAAGTGACGATCCCTAGAGTGGAGAACGATCGAGCTGCAGGGGCCGGCAATGACTGCATGGCGACCGCGCACATAAACCCAAAGATCGCATAATCTACATTATGGGAAATTATGTGTCTGGATATCCAAGCTCTACAGTGAAACCGTCATAGGCCGGTTCAACGCCGCTGGGCAGCTCATTCGTCAAAGTCTGGTAATCCATATCGACATGCAGGTTCGTTAGAATCGTGCGCCGGGCGCCAATTTCGCGGCTCCATTCAAGCGACTGCTCCAAATGGGCATGGCTGGCATGGGGCGCGTATCGAAGCGCATCAACAATGAACACGTCGACGCCGTGCAGCGCCTGTAGGCTGTCCTCCGGCAAGGCATTCACATCATTGCAATAGGCCAAGTTTCCGATGCGAAACCCCAGCGACACGATCGCGCCATGGATTTGGCGAAGGGGCAAAACATCAACAGCGCCCGATGGTCCTTCAATGGAAAAGGCCTCTCCTGGTGAAATGAGCGGTTTGAGGTCGAGAATTGGAGGATACCCCCCTTCTCCCTTGAAAACATAACGGAACTTGGGCTCAAGTGATCCGTGGGTCTCGGCATCCATATACGCTGGAATGCGTTGGCGCATCCGATAAGCCAGCGGGCGGATGTCATCGATACCGTGGGTTTGGTCAGCATGGTCGTGGGAAAACACAATCGCGTCGATAGCATCTGTTTGTGCTGCAAGCAGCTGCTGGCGCAAATCGGGCGATGTGTCGATCAGGATGCGCGTTGGTCGGTCAGAGGTCGTGTCCGACACTTCGACAAGGACGGAACATCGCAACCGATAATTTCGCGGCTCGTTCGGATCGCATGCCCCCCAATCGCCACCAACGCGCGGCACACCTCCCGAGGATCCGGTTCCCAGAAAAGTAAGTGTCAGGTTCCGGCTCAAACGGGCGTTCCCTTCGCCACTTTCTGAAACAATCTCAGAGCATTTGCTTCCGTAATCCGCGCAATCTGGCCCGCATCCACATCAAACACCCGCCCCAGTGCCGCCCCCACATCTGAAAGATAGGCGGGCTCATTGCGCCGCCCGCGATGGGGCACTGGCGCAAGATAAGGACAATCGGTTTCGAGGATTATCCGCTCCAGCGGCAATTGGGAGATCACGTCGCGCACATCATGGGCGTTTTTGAATGACAGGATACCAGAAACAGAAACGTATCCCCCAAGCGAAAGCCCCAACTCCGCCAAATCGTGGCCGCCAGTATAGCAGTGCAGCAAAGGGGTGAAGGCCCGTTGGCTATGGCGCTCAGCAAGGACTTGCATCACTACTGTGTCCGCCTCCCGGGTATGGAGAATAAGCGGCAGACCGGTCTCCTGCGCCGCCGTGATGTGTTCGTGCAGGCTGCGGACCTGGTCGGCCTCAGGACTGTATCCGTAATGATAATCGAGCCCGGTCTCGCCAATAGCGACCACATTGAGGTCGTTTGAGGCCTCAATCAGGGTTTCAGCGCGCAGGTCTGTAAAGTCCTTGGCATGGTGGGGATGCACGCCGACAGAGCACCAAATGTCCGGATGGGTGTCCGCAATCGCATGGACGTCGGGAAAATTATCGAACCGGTCACAGATCGCGAGGAAGCGACGAACACCGCTGGCACGGGCGCGAGCGAGCACGTCGTCGAGATCCTTGGCAAACGCGTCGCCATGAAGGTTCACATGGGTGTCAAACATGTCGGATGTCTACGCTGCGCTGTAGTGTTCTTGAAGCCCTGAAACGAGTTTCGCTGTGGTCTGTCCACGGTCCATGGCATCTCTGCTGGCATGGTCGAGCGTGCGTGTAACCCAAAGCCATGCATTGGCCAGTCCCGGTGTCTCTATGGCGCGTCTGCTCAGCCCTTCGAGGAGGCCAGACGCGAAAGCCCCGAAACTCTCATCGCTCTTCGCTGCCGAAGCGAAGACTGACGGCACGTCACGCATGGCGCCGCGATCAAGGTGGCCCAGCAAAGTCTCGGCCGCCGATAGTCCCGCCATTGCGTCTGGCTCAGACAGGGCCATGGCGCGCCCAGGCCTCCCACCCGCAAAGGCTTTTGCCCGCGCCTGCACCGAGATGGGAGCGCGTTCAGTCGCCTGTTCGAAGGCTGTCTCATCGAGTGGTGAAAATCGCAATCGACGGCAACGGGAGCGAATGGTCGGGAGAATAGGCCTTTGCCCATGATAGATAAGAATCAGAACACAATGCGAGGGCGGCTCTTCCAGGGACTTCAGGAGAGCATTGGCGCCGCTAGCGTTCAATTCATCTACCGCATCCACAACACACACACGCTTGCCGCCCAGGGCAGGCTTCAGCGTGAAGAAGTTTACCAGATCCTCGCGAACCTGATCGACAGGAATGTAAAGGGGAAGCTTGCCCTTCTCATTCGGTTCGCGCGACAACCAGCGAAAATCAGGGTGCGCTCCAGCTTCCATTTTCTCAACAACGGGATCATTGGAAGCCACTTCCAAAGTGCTTTCTGACAAGCGGTCAGCGCCCAACAAAACGGCTGCAAACCTGCGTGCGAGCCTTGACTTTCCAATCCCCGATGGCCCGTCAAATAGCCAGGCATGGTGCATTCGGCCCGACTGCATCGCGTCGCTGACCGCGCGCTCAGCGGTCTGATGTCCGAAGACTGGCCAGGCAGGCGTCGGCGTCATGGCGCAACCTTTGCCAAGCGTCGCGCTTCTATGAGCGATAAAGCTTGCGCAGCGATCTCACCGGGCGGCTGCAATGCGTCCAAGACCGCTATTCGACCGCCAGACCCATTAGCAATACCCAGAAACGCATCGCGTATGGCCTGATGAAACGCCATTTGTTTGCCCTCAAACACATCAACCGGACCACCGCGCGCCCTGCGACGGTCCAATAGGGCAGCGGGGTCCGCATCCAACAGGAGAGTCAGGTCCGGCCAGGTCTCGCCAACGACAGCCTCCTCAAGTGATAGCAGTGTTGAATGACTGACCCCGCCCTGGACCGATTGATAAGCCCGCGTTGAATCCGAAAAACGGTCGCACAACACGATATGGCCGTTGCTTAAAGCTGGACGGATAAGCGTATCGAGGTGATCGGCTCGAGCGGCATTCATCAACAACGCCATCGCCAGAGCTGAAAGCGGTCCTTCTTCGCGAGGCGCCAGTGCAATCTCACGCACCTTTTCCGCCACAGGTGTTCCGCCTGGCTCGCGTGTCACAGTATGCGCTAAATCGCGGGCTGCGAACGCATCGGCCAGCGCCCGGCAAAGCGTCGACTTGCCCGTTCCCTCTCCGCCTTCAAGAGTTACAAAAAGGCCGGTCAGGAGCTTTCTCCACCGGTGATCACCCGGTTAAGACCGTCCAGTACACGGCCCACGAAGTCTGTCTTCGCAACATCCTCAGTGGCGACAAGGTCGGTCGCGATCGGGTCGCGATTAGGCAATGTAATCACCAATTGACCAATCGGATCGCCCGCTACCACGGGCGCCTCAAGCGGCCCCTGATAAACCAACTCGACCTTTCCGAGGGCGAAATCACGTTTTGCACCGCCGATCAGGATCGGCTCGGCTAAATCCACGCCGACCGTGCTCGCTGTGCCCATCCATACTGGCAAGGGCGGAAGTTCGAGGTCAGCTGGTTTCAGATATCGGGTTTCGAAAGCGGTGAAGGCAAGGCGCATCAAACGCTCCGCCTCCCGGGCCCGGTCGCCCTCGGTTTCCATACCGTTCAGCACGACAATCCGACGCTCGCCCGCGCGCACAGCCGACGCGGTGAGACCATAGCCTGAGACGCTGAGATGTCCTGTCTTCAGGCCATCTACTCCGTCCATTCGACCAAGAAGCGGATTTCGGTTGGCTTGACGGATACCTCTCCATTCATACGCGTCTTCGGCATAAAACGCATAGAATTCTGGGAACTCTTCGATGGATAGCTGGGCGAGCACCGCGAGATCGATTGCTGAAATCCTGTGGCCGTCTTCGTCCAGGCCCGTGGCATTCCTGAAGGACGCGGTCGATAGTCCCATACGCTGCGCTAGCGCTGTCATCTCGCGCGCAAAGGCCTCTTCGGTACCCGAGATGCCCTCAGCCAACACAATGCAGGCGTCATTTCCAGAAAGAATAATGACGCCGCGAAGCAGTTCCTCAACCGTTGGCTGGTCACCAATCGCAAGCCCCATGGTTGAGCCGCCGGATGACCAACCACCCTTTCGCCAGGCATTCTCAGACACCGTGAACTGGTCGGTGAGGGCGATTTCTCCGGTTCGAACCCTTTCAAACACAACAAAGGCAGTCATCATCTTTGTCATGGACGCAGGGATCATCGGCTCGGCGCCATTCTTTTCCCAAAGGATTTCACCCGATGCGTGATCCATGATCACGGCATGGCTGGCTTCACTCTCAAACCCCTGGCCGTGGGCGCGCGCCCCCAAGGCGAGAGAAAGGAAAACAATCAGGCCAAGGAAGAGGCGAAACATGAACGGCGCTCCGGAGCATCAATCCAAACAAAAACAGGGGAAGGGACGAACCCTCCCCCTGCACCGAAAAAGCGCCGGTTCTATGGCGACGTCAACCGCCGCCTTTGTGCACTACTGCATTGTGACGATCATGCCGTTCGCCACGCCCCGCCGTGCGAGATCATTCCGGAGCACTTCAGCCTGGTGGCGGTTCGCATAGGGCCCCACCATCACGCGGAAATAGTCAGCACCGTTCAGGCGCACAGGAACAACTTCAACGAAGAGGGAAGCATCCAGCGAGACGCGCAGACGTTGGGCGTTCGCAATGTTGGAGAAAGAGCCAACTTGCACGAAGAATCCGGCATTCGCTGGCGGAAACTGCCGGTCTTGCTGCAACGCTGGCGCCGGAGACGATACTTGAACTGGTCCAGGCGCAGCCGCGTAGCTCGGCATGTCCGGCATGTCGTACTGGACCACTTTCTGGTCCGACACGGTCTGCATCCCGGGCTGGCCCGCAACCGGCGCTGGGCCGAGATACCGAACTTCCACATCGGTTGCGCGCAACCCTTCAAATCCCAGGAGTTCGCCAGCACGGCGAGACAGGTCCAACACGCGGTTGTCTTCAAACGGTCCACGGTCATTCACGCGAACCACGATCTCGCGCCCATTGCTCGGGTTGGTAACCTGAATCAGGCTGGGAAGCGGCAATGTCGGGTGGGCTGCAGACAGCTTGTCTGGGTCGAACACTTCGCCGTTTGCCGTTTCCAGGCCCGCAAAGCTGCCATCATAGATACCGGCGAGCCCGCTTTCATCGAATGCGACGACGGCGGCAGGCTGGACGACATTTCCCGGGCGCGAGAATGCCGACGGTGACGGCGAGGCGGATGTGCTGCGATGGGGCGGAAGGGCGGCTTGCGCCGCGATACGCTCTGCGGTGGCGCGGGCGTCAAATCCACCCGGTGAGATTGCTGGGTCCAGCGCAACGGGTTCGCGGGCTGCCATGGGTGCTTCGACTGAAGCGAACTGACGCGCCGATTGCTCTGATATAGCCGATGTTGAGGAGGAGAACGCGATTGGCGCCTCTTCGGCGCTGGAGCGCACACCGGCTTCCGAATAGAAGCGATCTGGCTGATCCGGGTAACGGAACTCAATTCGAGGACGCGCAGGTGCGGTCTGGGAGGCTTGCGCAGCAACTGCGGCGCCCTGCCCTGCCCGGCTCGCAGTCTGCGGTGCGTCTGGGGTCTTGTAGACGATGGGCGCGCCGGATTGTGCAACAGCTATACTTGGAACCAACGTGATCGAAATTGCCGTTGCGGCGAACAAACTCACGGGAAGCGCGCGG
This sequence comes from Pseudomonadota bacterium, assembly GCA_039818165.1. Lineage (GTDB taxonomy): Bacteria > Pseudomonadota > Alphaproteobacteria > Caulobacterales > Hyphomonadaceae > UBA5336. The sequence goes on from JBCBUL010000011.1 coordinate 67,812, forward strand.
CGCTGTTTCATCGTCTTAACCCTCATTCTGCGGTTTGGAACAGCGTTTTGCAGTTCCGTTTCGACGCCTTCTTGGCGCCGTATGGAGAGGTGTTTACCAAAGTTTGGCTTCCCTTCGGTTTAGCCGGTGGAGCCGTTTTCTGCAGCACCATCAAGTGACCGTTAACGTATTCGGCTGGCAAAATTGGGCAGCAACATGGCATCGCGGGTTGCGTCCGCAGCAGGTAGCTGGTTAAAGCCCCGCTTGCCCTCAGGAGGAGTGGCAGAGTGGTTGAATGCGGCGGTCTTGAAAACCGTTGAGCGTGCAAGCGTTCCGGGGGTTCGAATCCCTCCTCCTCCGCCACCCCTTGTCCCGACTTTGCTCGCTCGCTACCGATCTGCTCAGCAACAGGGATTACCCCAGCCCTGCCTTTTCGCCCGTGAGATGAGACCGTTTGACGCCCGGCCCTTGCTGACGCTTCTTGCAAGCAATCGCTGAATCCGGAATGCAGCAAGGTTGGAGGGTGGACTGCACCAGATCGTTGCAAACCACGACAACGGCGCGGCACGTTTTTCTGTGTCGCGCAACGATTGGCTATTGGTGGGCATAATCACAGCCGCAGCCTTCGTCCTCAGGCTCTATGGCATCGACGACGCATCCCTTTGGACCGATGAAGGCTACAGCATCTGGTTCGGACGCCAGCCACTCACAGCGCTCTGGGGTGAGATCGCTCGCAACGAGTACAATCCAATATTGTACTACATGATCCTGCATGTCTGGATGGATGTGTTTGGGGACAGCGCCACCAGTGTGCGCGCCCTTTCAGCCGTCCTAAACTGCCTTACGATACCTTTTATCTATTTGGCGACGCGCTGGGCGCTGCGCACGCCGCAAGCCTCGCTGGTAGCCACCCTCGCCTGCGTTCTGTTTGCGTTGGCCTTTTCCGAGCTGCAATACGCCCAGGAAGCGCGCACCTATACGCTGTGTGTCCTTGCCATTGCGATCGCCGTGACAGCCACGGTTCGGATATCTGCGGAGCTCTTGGACCCCGTTGCGAGCGAGCCTGCTCCCCTGCCCTACTGGCCATTTGTTGCCTTAGCCTTTGGCTGCGCTCTTGCCGTGTGGGCGCATTACACAAGCCTGATCTTCCTGGCCGTGCTGGGGGCCTACCATCTGGGATTGGTTTGGATCACTCGGCAGCGCCAGGCCAACCTGTTTCAACTTTACGGACTTGCGGCCGCGTTGTTCCTGGTATTGGCCGGCCGCGCCCTTTGGTTGATGTTCGCCTACGCGCTGCCGGCATCGGATAACTTCTGGATCGGCGTGCCGACCTTTACAGACGTTATCGATGCCACTTCGATCATTTTCGGCGGTGCCCTGGCCGTTGACTCCTGGGGCTTGGAAGTTCTCTCACGCGCGCTTCTTTTCGGCCCATGGCCCGTTCTCGGGGCTTATGTGCTGTGGAAACGTGGTCACACGATTGAACGCGCGTCCCTGATCCTTCTGCTTTCGACCAGTCTCATTGCCTTCATCGCCTATCTGGCGGTCACCTATATGGGTAAACCGGTATTCCTCCAGAGGATCGTTCTGCCGGCCCAGATCGGATGGGTCATTTTGTGTGCCGCGTCCTTGCTGGCTTTCAAAGCGGTCCACTTTCGTCAGGCCGCTGCAGGACTACTCGTCGCGGCCTTCTGCTTCAGTTCGCTTAGTTATCTGACCGGCAACAGCGACGCTTCGAACAAAGAGCCGTGGAAGGCGATCGCACAGGATATCTCCAATTCAGCCGACGAAGGCGAAACAGTCTTCGTAACGGCAACAGGCGAAGTTCTCATGGACCATTACCTGGACCTGATGGGACGCAACGACCTTGAACTTGTCTCAATCAATGGTTCCTACCGCACACCCGATGCGCGACCCGCCTTTGATGCCTCTGCCATTCGCTACACAACGCCCATTGATGCGCAGATCGCACGACAGTTTGAAGTGTCACTCATCGAACGCCCCTCAGCTTGGGTCGTTCTGCGCAACCCGAATAGCCCGAATTGGGCAGAGCTCCATCCCATTCTGGAAAGTGCCAAGGCCGACCAGATTGACTATCAACCCGGTCCCCTCGCCCTCTACAGAGTTCACCCCAATGCGGGATCAGGCACGCCCTTTGCGAGGGATTCCGAATGAGCAAACAGTCTTCTCAATCCAGCGTCTTCAGCAATCTGATTCACTTCTGGATTAACCTGCCGGTTGCACTGAGACGTTTGACGTCATGGGGCATCTTCGCCGGACTTGCCGGTTTGGTTTTTCTGATCGGGTTTCAAGTGGCCTATCGACAAGTGGGCCCGTTCGACTTCCTTGTGAAAGTCGACCAGAAACTGACGGCGCCGTTTGCGTCGGCCGCCGTCGAGTCTCTGTCGAGCCAGGAGTATCCCTCTACCCTGCTGACCCTGGTTTCGGACGTTGGCGCAGTGGATACGGGGCTCGGTGCGCGCGGTCGGACCCGGCTCTATGAGCATGGCGGAGGGCTTACATCCTTTGGGGGTGAGGTGCTCTTGCTGCCATACACGGGCGAAATCTTTGCGGCGACGTCAGGCAGCGACGTCCGGAAAACGTCTATCAAGGCGCCAGACAATGGCCGCAGCGCGTATCTGGCTTTGGCCGACGAGCCGGACAGTGGCTTCAATTTTCATCGCGGTTACCTTCGATACAATGATTTGCTCGCAATAGATGCAGGACCGCACAAGGGGCTTCTCGCGTCCTATAGCGAGTTCCACAGCGGTGAACGGTGCACCACAAACACGGTCGCTTTTCTCCCAATAGGGGCTGAGATCACGCGCATAGAAGAGGTTCAGGCCGAGCCGGAGCAATGGCAGATCGTTCACCGGACCACCCCATGCCTGCCACTGAAGGACAAACATCTGGCTGTCGAAGGCCAAATGGCCAGCGGAAGACTGGCGTTTCAGGCGCCTGCAACCGTCTTTCTGACGAGTGGAGACTACCATCTCGATGGCATGAGAGCCGAAGGCGCTCCCATTTCGCAAGTCCCCTCTGCCCAGTACGGGAAAGTGCTCGAGATCGATCTTTCCACAGGAGCAGCTGAGATCGTCTCCATGGGGCACCGCAACATGCAGGGCATCGCCTTTGGGCCAGATGGTGCGCTGTACGTGTCCGAGCACGGCCCGCGCGGCGGGGACGAGTTGAACCGAATTGAGCCGGGCCTGAACTTTGGCTGGCCTCTGGTGTCCCTCGGGACTGCCTATTCAGGCACGCCGCTGCCCACAGCGGACGACATAGGGGCTCATGCGGGATTTGAACTGCCGGTGATGTCGTGGGTTCCGTCCATTGCGCCAGCGGGCATGGCACGACTGGAGGGCTTTCACCCGAACTGGGACGGCGATTTGCTGGTTGGCAGCTTGAATGACAGAGCTTTGCACAGAATTCGCCTCGAAGCGGGCCGCGTACTCTATACCGAGCGCATTCCCATGGGGACGCGGATCCGCGTTGTGCACCAGCACAGCACTGGCGAGATTGTGCTTTGGACGGATAACCAGGAGCTGATTTTTCTGTCGGCAAAAGACCTGGCCTCTGCCGCAGCTCAACTGCCTGACTTCATCGCGGGTCTGGATGCACCGGGCCGCGTCAAATCCAGCTTCGAAACTGAAATCGGGCGCTGCATGGAGTGCCACTCTCTCAATGCAGGCGACCATGTGCGCGCGCCAAGCCTTGCAAGCATTTATGGCAACCCCATCGGCGAAACGCCCTACGAGGGATACTCCGATGCGCTCAGGGCAAAGTCCGGTCGCTGGACCGGCGAGGCTCTGGCGGCCTTTTTACAGGACCCACAAGCTTTTGCGCCGGGCTCTTACATGCCAGCGATCGGCAATGATGACCCTGAAGTTATCGATGCCATGGTTCAGTATCTTGAGCACCTCGACAATCAGTTCTGATTCCCCATTGGGCGCTTGACCCTACGGCGCGGCTTTGCGGCGCGCGGCGCCCTGTCTACAACGCTTAAAAGACGATTGGAGGCGCGCTGTGCTCGAAGGCATCAAAGTGGTCGAATACGCTACCTATATGGCAGCGCCGGGCTGTGGCGGCATTCTCTCTGATTGGGGCGCGGAGGTTATCAAGGTCGAACCACCTGGGGGCGACCCCATCCGAAAGTTCTTCAAAACCATCGGAACCGATATCGCCGACAACCCCGTTTTCGACTTCGACAATCGCGGCAAGAAGTCCATCGTTGTGGATACGTCCAAGCCCGAAGGGCAGGCGATCCTGCGCAAACTCGCCGAAGACGCCGACGTTTTTCTGACCAATGTACGCCCAGGCGGCTTACAGCGATCCGGGCTCGACTATGACAGCCTGAAAGACGTCAATCCGAAGCTCGTCTACTGTTCGCTCACCGGATACGGGCTCTCAGGCCCAGATGCAGACCGCCCCGGCTTTGACGTGGCAAGCTTCTGGTCGAGAACTGGGGTAGCCTCCATCACGATCCCAAAGGGTCAGGCTCCGTTTCCCTTGCGCACGGCTTTCGGAGACCACACGACATCCATGGCGGCAGCGGCCGGCATCTGTGCGGCGCTCGTGGAGGCGGGACGCACGGGCAAGGGGCGCCTTGTCGAAGCCTCCCTCATGCGCGCTGGGCTCTATGCACTCGGCTCTGACATGGCGATCCAGCTCTTCTTCGGTCGCATCGGCTCGACGAAGTCGCGGGAAGAGCAGATCCAGCCGCTGATGAACTTCTTCAAGACCAAGGACGATGCCTGGCTCTGTATCGTATCGCGTCAGGGCGATGTGGACTGGGCGCCGATTTGCCGGGCCGTGGACCGCGAGGACTTGATTGAAGACGCGCGCTTCACGACGGCAAAAGCCAGGCGGGCAAACAGCGCTGAACTCGTGACCCTGCTGGATGCTGGTTTTGCCAAATACACCAAGGATGAAATGGCCCGGCGGCTGGACGACAATGTCCTGGCCTGGGCGCCGGTTCAGACCCTCGCCGAAGTGGCTGCAGACCCTCAGGCCGAAGCTGCCGGCGCTTTTGTGGACACACCGAGCGCAAAGGGCGACGGATCAACCTTCAAAGCGCCCGCTTCACCGATACGGTTCCCCGGCGCCGACGATGGCCCCAAAGGCCCCTCCCCCACAATTGGTCAACATTCCCGCGAAGTGCTCGAGCAAATCGGCTATAGCGCTGACGAGATTGAAGCCGCCATTACAGCGCAAACCGTGCTGACGTCCCCAAAAATAGGAAGCCCCCGATGAGTGATGTGATCCTGCTGGAAAAAAACGGACCGATTGCGACGATCACGCTCAATCGACCGGAGATCCTGAATCCCCTCGGCCAAGCCGGCGACGGGGAGGCCGTTCGCGCCATTTGCCAGGAAATCGAAGCCGACGCCGCGATCCGCTGTGCCATCCTAACGGGGGCCGGGCGCGCGTTTTCAGCCGGCGGCGACGTTAAAGCGATGAAAGAGCGTTCCGGCGCTTTTGGCGGCAGTCCCTATGATGTGCGTGAAGGCTATCGCCGCAACATCCACCTGATCGTGAAATCCCTCTACAATCTGGAAGTGCCCCTAATTGCTGCCGTCAACGGCGCTGCGATTGGCCTGGGCTGCGATGTGGCCTGCATGGCCGACATTCGCATCGCCTCGGACAAGGCGAAATTCGGCGTGACCTTCCTCAAACTCGGCCTCATTCCTGGTGACGGCGGCGCGTGGCTCATGCCTCGTATCGTGGGCGCCTCACGCGCGGCGGAATTGTTGTTCACGGGCAAAGTGATTGACGCTGCCACGGCCGCTGAGTGGGGCCTCATCAGCCGTGCGGTAGACCCGGATTCTCTCATGGAAGAAGCCATGGCCCTGGCAACATCCATTGCTGCCCAGCCTCCACAGTCCCTTCGCTTGGCAAAGACACTTTTGCGCCACGGCAATACGGCGAGCTATGAGACGATCATGGAAATGAGCGCCGCATCCCAGGCCCTGATGCACCACACTGAAGACCATATGGAAGGCGTCGACGCGATCCTCGAAAAGCGCACACCCGACTTCAAAGGCCGCTAATAGCTTTTCGGCAGACCGAGCACGCGCTCGGCAATAAAGTTCAGGATCATCTCACGGCTCACCGGCGCGATACGTGCCAGCATGGCTTCGCGCATGAACCGCTCGACGTGGTACTCCTTGGCATAGCCCATGCCGCCATGGCTCAGCACGGCCGTCTCGCACGCGTGGAAACCGGCCTCACACCCAAGATACTTCGCGGCATTGGCCTCGGCACCACACTCCTGGCCCGCATCGAAAAGGCTGGCGGCCTGATACGCGAGAAGCTCTGCGGCTTTCAACTCAGCCCATGCCTTGGCGAGCGGGTGGGCAATCCCTTGATTCTGGCCAATGGGCCGGCCGAACACAACGCGCTCATTGGCGTACTGGGCAGCCCGCTCCAGCGCCGCGAAACCAAGGCCAATACTCTCAACCGCGAAGAGGACGCGCTCCGGGTTCAGCCCCTGAATCAGATATTTGAACCCTGCCCCCTCTTCGCCGATCAGATGCTCCTTTGGCACTTCCAGTCCGTCGATAAATAGCGTGTTCGATTCAACGGCCTTCCGGCCCATTTTAGGGATTGGATTGGCCTCGATCTTGGCGCGGTCAAAGTCTGTGTAGAAGAGCGATAATCCAAGATACGGCTTCGCGCACTGATCCTTCGGGGTCGTTCGGGCGATAATCAGGATCTTGTCAGCGCGCTGTGCCCCGGTCGTCCAGATCTTGCGCCCGTTGATTGTGTATCCGGAATTCGTACGCTCAGCCTTTGTCTCGAGGCTCGAGGTGTCGAGGCCGGAATTGGGCTCGGTGACAGCGAAGCACATTTTCTCTTCGCCAGAGATGATCTTCGGCAGGTTTTCCTGTTTCTGTTCCTCGGTGCCGAACTTCTCCAGCGGCTTCGGCCCGAAAATGTTGAGGTGGATCGCCGATGCACCGGAATATCCTGCGCCTGACCGCGTCACGGTTTGCATCATCAGAGCCGCTTCCATGAGACCGAGCCCCGAGCCGCCATACTCCTCCGGAAAAGCAATACCGAGCCAGCCGCCTGCCGCCATCGCATCGCAGAACGCTTCGGGCCAATTGCCCGTCTCGTCGGTGTTGGACCAATACTCATCGTCGAAATCTGCACAGGTCCGCGCGACTGCATCCTGGATTGCCAACTGATCTTCGCTCATGGCTTGAATCTGGTGCATCTCGGCTATCCCTCTCCATTGTTCTGCTGATGGCTATGTGCGCCAATTGAAGTGGATATGAAACCCATCGCGCAGGGTATGAGGCCCATGCGGCACTTCGCCCACGGCCCGGTGCAACCACGCAAGGCGACCGCCGCTCAGGAAACGGAACTTAAATGGACCGCCTGGCAGGGGCAGCAGGACTCGAACCCGCGACCCTCGGTTTTGGAGACCGATGCTCTACCAACTGAGCTATACCCCTTCAGGCGAAGCGCGGTTGTGCCGGAAAACTGAATGCGGTGCAATAAGCGATATGGCAATCGAAAGGCTTCCGGCGCACATTGCTTGGAGATCGGTCAGTTTCAGAAAAGGATCAACCAATGCTCAGGACGACACACTGTCTTGCCATAGTCGCATCTGGACTAGTAGCTTGTACGGCGAGGCTGCTCGCAGCGACTGAAGGGGGTCTGTCCAATACTTCAGTGTTCGGGCTCGCCGTACAAGCT
>JBCBUL010000012.1:0-75077 GCA_039818165.1 Pseudomonadota bacterium
GTTTGAACTCGCTATCCAATTCCTCTCAAACCCTTGTTATATTTGGAAAAGTGAGCGGTTCGAGTTGCAGAGAATGGTGTTGAAACTGGTATTTCCGGGGCACCTAACCTACTGTCGGGAGCAAGGCTTTTTGAACACCCAAATATCCTTGCCTTTCAGTGCGTTAGGCCGAAAAAAATTGTCTGGTGAAAAATGGTGCCGCGAGGGAGAATTGAACTCCCGACCTCACCCTTACCAAGGGTGCGCTCTACCACTGAGCTACCGCGGCGGTGCCGATTGCGAAACTGCGCGAATACCGCAAGGGACGATTGATGAAAAGAGCCCTACTGGCCTAAGATTGACCGATGGTGAAAAAAAAGCAGCCCTCTGCACGCGATGACCGCCTGGCCAGTGCCCTTCGCGCCAATCTGAAACGGCGTAAACAGGCCGCCCGGCGTCCCTCTGGCGACGATGGAAAGCCAAAACCGGCAGCGCCTCCAGAGCATGACTAGCCTACGCATCGCCATTGCCGGAGCGGGCGTTGCCGGGCTGTGTTTAGCAGTGACGCTTTTGCGCCGGGGCCAGCGTGTGACGCTGTATGATCCTGCGTCGGCTGAAGAAACGGCAAGTTGGGCGGCCGCGGGCATGCTCGCGCCGACATATGAGGCGGCAACCGATTCGCCTGGCCACCCAGATATGTACGCTTTGTTGGAAGCCGCACGCGACTTCTGGGATGAGGGACCACAGTCCCTCGGGATTGAGAGACAGCAGATTGGGTTGATGCTTTCGTCTTCAGTCGCCTTGGCCGTGAGTGCAGGTCAGGCCTCCATGTTCCGCAGGCTCGCCAAGCATGGCCGCGCGCGGGCCCTTGATGTGGGAGACCTCGCTTCATTGGGGAACGTGAATCCCGATGGGTTTGTCGCCGCATTCTGGCTTCCACGTGATGGTCAGGTCGACAATCGCGCTTTTGTAAGGCGCCTCACCCAAAAGGTACTCTCGCTCGGAGGAGAGCGACAATCACTTGCCGTGGAGCCTGCAAAGGTCGCACCGGGAGACTTGTCGGCGGATTGTATCGTTGACGCGCGCGGTTGGCGTGCTCCGGCCATGACCCCGGTCAAAGGCACCGCGATGGCCCTTGCACGCCATCCGGGCTTGCCGGGACATGTTGTGCGCTGGGGGCGCAACTATCTTGTGCCGAAAGCCGACCGAGTCGTGTTAGGCGCCCATGCCATGCCGGGGCTCACTGACACCAGTGTGGACCCTGCCATCATTGACGAATTGTGCGAAGAGGCGGCTTTGATCTTTCCTGCGGTGAAAGACGCCGATGTGTTGGAAACCTGGTCAGGCGTTCGCCCGCGCAGCGCTGATGGCGCGCCGGTGCTGGGATGGACTGGGCCGGGGCATTACCAACTGGGCGGGCTTTACCGCGATGGGTTCCTGCTTGCGCCTCGTCTTGCCGATTGGGCCGCATCTGACATCTTGGGCGATGTTCTGCCCGATTTGGCGAGACGGTTTACCCCCGACCGGTTCAAGGTCCGAGCCTAGTCCTGGTCCAGCACCACGATGCGGTCTTCCAGAGCCGAAATCGCCATTTCCGGCGTGTCCACATGCACGAGGTTTGAGCGAAATTCCTCGGGCGTGAACTTGCCGTCGATGATGTGGTCCATCAGTTCGAAGAACGGGCCCCAGAAGTCATCTTCATCCAGGAAGGCCATTGGCTTCGCGTGCAAGCCCAGACGCGCCCAGGAGAGCATCTCCACCGCTTCCTCGAGCGTGCCGATGCCGCCGGGCAGGGTGATGAAGGCATCGCTTTCGTCAAACATCATTTGTTTGCGGGTGTGCATGTCCTCGACAATGCGGTGTTCGACTTCCTCGAAAACACGTTCCTTGTGCAGCAGGAACTTTGGCATGATGCCGAGCACTTCGCCGCCATCGCCGTGGGCTGCCCGGGCGCATGCACCCATCAGGCCAACACCGCCGCCGCCATAAACCATTCGCAGGCCCCTCTGCGCCAGCGTTCGGCCAAGCTCGGTGGCAAGGCGCAAATAGGCCGGCTTCACGTCGTTCGACGAGCCGCAATACACACAAATCGATTTTATTCGGGCCATGGATGCCTCGGATGAATTGCTCTTCTGACATAGGGGTTTGCAGCAAATCGATGGAAAGCGCCACTGGCGAAATGAACACCCCACTGGCACCGCACCGCGAAACGGCCCATATGCCGTCGCATGTCACAACACAGCCAGACCAGCACCGCAGACCAGGATCGAATTGAGAGCGCCGATGGCGGGCTCTGGGTTTCGATTGTGCGCATTCTCAGACTGCTGGCGCGACCGGAACTGTCCAAGTGGCGGCCTGTTATGGTGCTGGCGATTCTCCTCACACTTGGCGCGGCCGTGCTGGAAGTCGTGTTTCCACTGTTGCTCGGCTACGCCATCAACAAAATTGTGGTGAGTGATGCTGGTGTGGTTGCTGGCGTCGCCGCGGCGGTTTTCTGGCTGTGTGTAGCATTCGGCGTGCGGTTTGCGACCGCCGGGCTTCCCCAGGCGCGGGACTGGCTCTTTTCGCCGGTAAGCCAGGATGCCCAAAGAGTGGCGTGCGTGGACGCGTTCGGCCATGCCCAGAGCCTGTCGCTGAACTTTCACCAGACCCGTCGGACGGGTGCGCTGAACCGGGTTATCGAGCGCGGTGCTGGGGCGATCGACTATCTGATCCGTTTTCTGGCCTTCAATATTGGGCCCACATTCGTGAGGCTTATCCTGGCGGCCATTGCGCTTGCGGTGGCATTCGACCCTTTTCTGGCGCTCATCGCCATCGTCACAATCGCAATCTACGTGGTCACCACGGTGATGATTACCGAATGGCGTGTCCGCCAGCGCCGGCGCATGAATGAAGCGGACACGAAGTTCCGCGGCATCGCTGTCGATATCCTGACCAATTTTGAGACGGTGAAGTCTTTTGCAGCCGAAGCGCGCGAAACGGGCCGCTTCGACTCGGCGATGGCAAACTATAATCTGCGATATGTTGATGCCGTTCGATCCATGTATGTGCTGAACGGTGCGCAGGCCTTGGTGATGAACTGTGGTCTTGTCGCTGCTTTGGTGCTGTCGGCGCTGAATGTGTCGCGCGGCACGATGAGTGTTGGCGACCTGACGGCTGTGTTTGCCATGTTCTTGTCGCTCTACGCGCCGCTCAATATCCTCGGTTGGGCCTGGCGTGAGATCAAACAGGGCGCAGTGGACCTTGAGAAGCTCTACGGCCTGTTGGGGATGAAGCCTGACGTTGCCGACAAACCGGCAGCGAAGACCCTCGCAGCAGCCGAGGGGCGCGTGCGGTTTGAAGATGTGGCCTTCAGCCACGAAGGCCGCTCCACAGGTGTGCGAAACATCAGCTTTGACGTCGACCGAGGCCGTAAAGTTGCCTTTGTTGGAACGTCCGGTGCTGGAAAGTCGACACTGCTGAAGCTGCTGTTCCGGTTTTATGATGTCGAGCAGGGGCGGGTCTGCGTGGATGATCAGGACGTTCGCGACCTCACCCAGGAATCCTTGCGTCAGAACCTCGGCCTGGTGCCCCAGGATGTGGTCCTTTTCAATGATACCATTCGTGCCAATGTGGCCTACGCCAAGCCTGACGCAACCGAAGACGAGATCCAGGACGCCCTGCGCCGTGCGCAGTTGCTGGAATTTGTGGAGCGGCTTCCCGATGGGCTCGAAACCCGCGTGGGCGAGCGTGGGCTGAAACTGTCTGGTGGGGAGAAACAACGCGTGGGGATTGCGCGGGTGATTTTGGCCGATCCCGCCATTCTGGTGCTTGATGAAGCCACGTCGGCCCTCGATAGCGCCACTGAAGCCGCTGTGCAGGCGGCCCTTGATGAAGCCTCGCGGGGCCGCACCACGCTTATGGTCGCCCATCGGCTTTCTACAGTTCAGAATGCCGACGAAATCGTCGTTCTGGAGAAGGGCGAGATTGTCGAGCGGGGGCCGCATCTCGATCTGATGCAGGCCAATGGCGTTTATGCCGACATGTGGGCGCGCCAGGCGGCCCGTGATACGCTGATTGAAGCAGCAGAGTAGGAACCAACCATGATCGATTCCTCGACTGACCTGGAGCGCAGGCGGTTTCCCTGGGCCCTCGCGCGGATAGATCTCTGGGGCATGATTGGCGCGGTCGGCGCGCTGCTCATCGGAACGCTATTGAGCATGCTTTGGGGACCGCTTTTCCTCCTCGGTCTCTTCGCCATGGTTGTCGCGGTTCTGGCAACACGCAAGGCTGAACGAACGCCTCCTTCAGACGCTGCGGCGATCGTCTCGCCGGTCGACGGTGTCCTTGTGTCCGTTTCCACGGGCTTGCCACCGGCTGAACTGCGCCTGTCGGGTGGAGATTTCACGCGCCTGCGCGTCGCGTCTTCGCCGGCGAGCACGACGCCGATCCATGCGCCCATGACGGGCGAGATTTCCTCTCTCATCGAAGAGGCGGGGGATGCGAGTATGCGTTTCGCCAGTGATCCCGATGAAGTGGGCCTTGCAAACGCTTATGCGACTTTCACCAGCGGTGAGGATGCCGTCGCCATTCGCGTTGTAACAGGCGGGCTCGGACCACGTCTCGACATTACAGCAGAAACGGGCGACGCGGTACGGGTCGGCCGGGATATCGGGTATCGTCGGCTTGGCGGCTGGTGTGACATTTGGTTGCCCGCCGGGAGTGCACTGGCGGTCTGGCCGGGCATGACTCTGAAAGGCGCTGAGACACGACTCGTCCAATTGGGCGCGCAGGCCGCGGCGGGGCAGGGCGATCTTGCTAACGTGGCTGCGGAAGCTGTTCCCTTCGAAATGCCTCAACTGGATGAGGATGCCGAAGATGCACCGGCCGCTGAGGGTGAGACAACCTTCGATGCGAAGTCGGATGCCGCGTCAGCCGAAGCCGAGCCTGAGGAAGCGCCCAGAACTGAGCAACACAACGACGATGATGGCGTCGTGAAGGACGCGACAGAGCAGTTTGCACGCCTTCGCAAGAAGGTTGAGTCTTCGAAGTCGGACCCGGACTAAGGGCCCTTTTGAACGTCCGGGGCCGAATTCATCCAGAGGAAAACAGGGCGCAGCGGAAAGATCCACCCGAGGCCAGCAACAATATAGAAGATCAATTGTAGCCAACCTGGCGCGTCAGTGATGGCAGAGCCGATCATTGTCGCGATCACGATCCACACAATCAGGACTGTGAACAGCGCGAGGATCGCGATGGGCTTTCGGACATTCGATTTCATCACATCTGCTCCTTGGGGCTGCGCCTGGCCTGCGGCACTGGTGCGCCTTGCGAACCACCGCCAACGTCGCATTTAGGGCGCATGACGCAGACCGAACAGGCGAATACACAAGAGGCAATGTCGCACCGAGGCAGTGCCTTCTTGCGATCCTGGCTCCTTTTGTTGGGGCTTATGGTCTACGCGATGATCCTGATTGGAGGGACCACACGGCTGACAGATTCAGGTCTGTCTATTACCGAATGGGCGCCAATCTCGGGCGCACTGCCGCCGCTCAGTGAGTCCGCCTGGTTGTCAGAATTTGAGCTTTATCGCCAAACCGCCGAATACCAGATGCAGAACCGCGGCATGACCATGGCCGAGTTCCAATACATTTATTGGTGGGAATGGGGCCATCGCCAGTTCGGCCGCGTGATTGGATTGGTGGCGCTCGCAGGTTTTGCCGTATTCGCGTTCCGGGGATGGCTGACACGTCAGTGGGCGTTGCGGTTTGGCGGTCTGATTGTGCTAGGCGGCCTGCAGGGGTTTATCGGTTGGTGGATGGTATCGAGCGGCATCGGTGAGACGACACGGCTCGATGTGGCCCCCTACCGGCTCGCAACACACTTCACCCTGGCATTGGCGATCATCGGCCTGATTGCATGGTTCTGGATGGACCTGGGGCAGCGCGCGCGGGCCGCGGTTCCGAAATGGATGGCCTGGATAAGTCTTGGCCTGATGGCGCTTGTCTTTGTGCAAATGGCGAGTGGAGCGCTTGTGGCGGGACTTGATGCCGGGCGCACCTACACCGACTGGCCCCTCATGGCCGGAGAGCTCGTCCCCCAATACTATGTCGATCCGGATCTCGGCGTCCGCAGCTTTTTCGAAGGGCGAGAAGCCACGCAGTTCAACCACCGCATTCTGGCTTACATGCTCTGGGGCGGTACCTTGGCATTTGCCTGGTTTGCCCGATCCACTGGCATTGCGGGGCCAACTGTGTGGCTCGCAGCGCTGACGAGCCTGCAGGCCGTTTGGGGAATTCTCACGCTTGTAAACGCCGCGCCGTTGGAATTGGCCCTGGTCCATCAGGGGCTCGGCGTTCTGGTCTTTCTCGCGGCGGTGCGACTGGCCTGGCGTGCAATGCCGGCAAGTGAGACCCAGCAGAGCCGCGCAGCGGTGTCACCCGAGCGCGTTGCGACAGCTTAGTTGCTCTCAACCGACGTTAAGTTGGTCGCGTCAATGAACACAAGCTGATGGCCACTGTCGGTCTCGCCGGCCACGACGATAACCCCTCCCGGATATCCTCCGCCGAGGGGTTGCCCCAACGCATCCATAGCCCGGACAGGGGAGGGCAGTTTCACGCTGATTCCGTCGCGCACTGCCAAAGGCGTGGCATCCTCTCCGACTTTGGCGGACGTCAGCGCGCCTGCGGGAGTTAGAAAAACGAAATGCTGGCTGCTCTGGCGCGCGAGTGTGCCAATGGCGGAGCCGCTGACGTTGAAGGACACGCCATCTGTAGTAATGGCGCAATCGGTCGCACTGGCTGGAACAGCGGGCCCCGGCTTCGGTTGGAACGTGAACATGTCTCCGTCTGAGCCGAGGGTCCCAAACGTCGCGGTATCCTCGCCAGCGCCCCAGAATGCGATTTCAAGATCACCGTCGTCGTCCGCGCCCAGCGCCCGGCTGCAGAGGACGTCGACAGAGCCGGATGTTTCGATGGGCAAGGCCAGTTCCACGGGCGCAGGTAATCCTTCCGAATGGGCATAGGCGATCAATCCGCCACTTTGGTTGATCCCCGGAAACAGAGTGAGCCCGGTCTCCCCAAACAGGAGATACGTGCCAGGAGCCACAGTACCGGCGTCCAGACTCGCCATGTCTGTTGTGCGATCGCCTTCGAGGTTGAAGAACTGAACGGCGCCATCCTCATAGATTACCGCAATTGTGGATGCTGCCCCGCCTGCAAGGGCGATGTCTTCCACAGCACTTTCCAATGGCCGCGTGCTCCACACCGCTGGAACAGAAACAACGCTCCCATTATTTGCGTTGGGTGCAGTGTCTCTCGGTGTGCCGGAATCGCCTTGCTGTCCGCACCCGATCAGGAAAAGCAGGCCGGCGCTAAGACACGCGTTGACAAAGGGGCGGTCAGGCACTAACCCGCAGCGCTTGAACTGCATTCCGCAAACTCCGAATTAAGAGGCTCGTAACAGGGCGATGAAAACCTATAACGCACCTGCCGACGTGGAGAACAAGTGGGTCGTGATCGACGCCGAAGGTGCTGTGGTCGGTCGCTTGGCCTCCTACATCGCGAAACGGCTGCGCGGCAAGCACCGCGCCGACTTCACCCCGCACATCGACACAGGCGATCATGTTGTCGTCATCAATGCCGACAAAGTTGTCTTCACGGGCAACAAGCGCGCGCAGAAGACGTACTACCGCCACACCGGGCACCCCGGTGGCATCAAGTCCACCACGGCAGAAGAAGTTCTGTCCGGACGCTTTCCTGAGCGCGCCTTGCAAATGGCCGTGAAACGGATGATGCCGAAGGAAAGCTCCCTGGCGCGCAAGCAGCTTTCCAAGCTGCGCGTCTATGCGGGCACCGAACACCCCCACGAGGCGCAAGCTCCTGAATCTGTGGACTTTGCCGCCATGAACTCCAAGAACACGAAGCTGGTCTGATATGAGCGATACCGCCAACACACTGGAAGATCTCGGCAGCCTGCAGAGCAGCGACTCCGGCGCTGCTTTGGTTGAAGAGATCGTTGTCGAGCCCAAGATCGACGAGCATGGCCGCGCCTACGGCACAGGTCGCCGCAAGGAAGCCACGGCCCGCGTCTGGATCAAGCCGGGCTCAGGCAAGATCACCATCAACGGCAAGGATCAGGAGCAGTATTTCGCCCGTCCGGTTCTGCGCATGGTGATTGAGCAGCCGCTGATCGAATCCGAGCGCCGCACCGAGTTCGACGTGGTTTGCACGGTCAAAGGCTCAGGCCTGTCGGGTCAGGCGGGTGCCATCCGCCACGGCATCTCCCGCGCGCTTGTGGCTTACGAGCCGGGCCTGCGCAAAGTGCTGAAGCCCCACGGCTTCCTCACACGCGACCCGCGTACGGTTGAGCGTAAGAAGTATGGCCGTGCGAAAGCGCGCCGCAGCTTCCAGTTCTCCAAGCGCTAGGATCTCGTATCCTATACAGAATTCTGCGGGCGCTTCGGTAACGAGGCGCCCGTTTTGCATTTGAGGGGCCGATATGGCGAAACCCACAGTTTTCATCGATGGCGAAGCCGGCACAACGGGCCTGCAGATCCGGGAGCGCTTGGTTGATCGCAACGATATTGAGTTGCTCTCGATTGATCCGGATAAACGGAAAGATGAGAGTGCGCGGGCTGCGCTGTTGAACGCGGCCGATGTGGCGATCCTCTGCCTGCCCGATGATGCGGCACGGGATGCGGTGAAGCTGGTGTCCAACCCCGACACAGTAATCATCGACGCGTCCAGCGCCCACCGCACCCATCCCGACTGGACCTATGGCTTTCCGGAAATGGCTCCGGGGCAGCGCGATACGATCCGCCAGTCCAAGAGGATAAGCAATCCAGGCTGCTACCCCACGGGGTTCATCGCTTTGGTGCGGCCTTTGGTTGAGGAAGGCATTCTTCCGTCGGATTATCCCATCACAGTGAATGCCGTGTCTGGCTACACAGGCGGCGGGCGCAAGATGATCGAGGAATTCGAGGCGGGCGGCCCCCCGTATCGCGCCTATGCGCTCGGTCAGGAACATAAGCACCCGCCCGAGATGATGACCCATACCGGGCTTACCCATTTGCCCATGTTCACACCCGCTGTGGGCAATTTTGCCCAGGGCATGCTCATAGAGGTGCCGTTGCCCCTGTGGAGTTTGCCCGAACGGCCGAGCCTTAAAACGGTTAAATCGGAAATCGCCAAAGCCTATTTCGGCGAGCGGTTTGTTGACGTCGCCCATCTCAGCAATGACATCGAAGCCAACGGCCTGAGCCCCGAAGCCCTGAACGGGACGAACCGTATGGAGCTTTTCGTCTTCGGCACTGACGATCAGGCGCGCCTGATCGCGCGGCTCGACAATCTCGGCAAGGGCGCGTCCGGTGCGGCGGTGCAAAACCTCAACCTCGTCCTCGGTGTGGACGAGGCGACAGGCCTTACGGCCTAGCTTTCCGAAGCGGGCTTGACGCCTTTAGGGCGACGCGGCGCCGAGGGTTTAGTGCGGGCTGGCGCTTTGCGCGTGGTGGTTTTTGCCGCCGGTTTGCTCTCCGCGACAGCCTTTGGCGCTGCCCGCTTGCGGGGAGCAGGCTTCGGCTTAGGGGCGGCGGCCTTGGGCTGGGGCGTCTTTGCGGTTTTCGCTGCTGTCGTGCCTGACTTGCGGGTAGCGGGCGCTTTGCGGCGGACCCGACGTTTTTGGGGAGGCGGCACAACGGTTTCGCCCCGCGCGCGGGCCTCTGCCATTTCTTTCAAACGGGCTGCGACATAAGCACCGGGCGCAGCGCCCAGGCCCGCATCTTCGGGCGAACGCGCAGCGACCTGTTTGCCGGAAAGTGGCTGCAGCCAGCTCCACCAGGATGGCCACCAGGACCCAGGATGTTCTTCACATCCTTCCATCCATTCGTGGACGGTCTCTGGCAAGGCGCCGTCATTCAACCAGTGTTGATACTTGTTGGCATCCGGATGGTTCACCACGCCAGCAATATGACCTGAGCCTGCCAATACAAAACGAACCGGGCCACCGAAGGCCTGAGCCGTGCGATAGACGCTGTCATAGGGGCAGATATGGTCGTCGCGGCTCGACTGAACCGTGATCGGAATGCTCACGTCTCCGATATTCACGGTCTCGCCGAACAGTTCGAAATTGCCGCGCGCCAGCGCGTTATGGCCATAGAAGTCGCGCAGATAAGTCAGATGCGTTGGCCCGGGGATATTGGTCTGATCTGCATTCCAGTAGAGCAAGTCGAAGGGCCGGGGCTTCTTTCCCATCATGTAATTGTCGACCACATACCGCCAGACAAGGTCTACCGGGCGTAGCCAGTTGAAGGTCTCGCCCATCGTTTCGCCGGGCATGATTCCTTCATTCTCATCGATGATGCGGGTCACTTCCTCCACGGCTGCGGGGTCCGTGAAGACAAGCAAGTCACCAGCTTTCTCAAAGTCCGACTGGCTGGCGAAGAATGTGGCGGAGCGGACCCTGTCATCGCCTTTCTTGGACATATAGGCGAGCGCGGATGTGAGCAGGGTGCCGCCAATGCAATAACCAACCGTGTTGGCCTGAGGGGCGCCCGTGATCGCGAGGGTTTCTTCAAGTGCCGGGAAGATGCCGTGTTCGACATAATCCTGCCAGGTGAAGTCTTTTGTGACTTCGTCGGCCGAGCGCCAGGACACGACAAACACGGTCAGCCCCTTGTCGACCAGCCAGCGGATCATCGAGTTCTCTTCGCGCAGATCGAGAATGTAAAACTTGTTGATCCACGGCGGGAAGATCAGCAGCGGGATATCGTGCGCTTTTGCCGTGCTGGGGGCGTACTGGATCAGTTCGATCAGATCATTGCGAAAGACCACCTGGCCCGGGGCCGTTGCAACGTTTTCGCCGACCTTGAATGGGGTCTCGTCCGTCTGGCTGATGGACAGCTTGCCGTCGCCGCGTGTCAGGTCTTCGCGGGCTTGCCGCAACCCTTCCACAACACTCGCGCCGCCGGTCTCCAGCATTTTCTTCAGGGCTGTGGGGTTGGTGGCGAAGAAGTTTGTTGGCGCGAACGCGTCAATTGTCTGGCGCGTCAGGAATTGTGCCTTGCGCTTGTCTTGTTCGCCGAGTTCGTCGGCCTGGTTCACCAGTGACATCAGCCAATCAGTGTTGAGTTCGTAAGCCTGACGCATGAAGTCGAACATGGGATTGGACGTCCACTCCGGGTCCGAAAAGCGCCGGTCAGACTTTGGTCCACCTCCGATCGTGCCACTCATCATGTCGTGCCAAAGGGACATGTATCCCTGCATGAGCTGCATATTCGCGCTTACAACCCGCTCAGGGTGGCGCGCGACAGACTCGCCCATGCGGGCCATCGCATTCCCGGATCCGATCATCAGGGGATGATCCTTGGGATTGTCCATGCCTTGGGCTGGGCGTCCGAAGGCGTCGGTCATAAGGCGCTGACTTTCAATCAGGGCCTTGGCCATGTTTGTGCTCAGTTCCTGGATGGTTTTGGGATCCTGACCCTGCAACAGAGCAGACAGTGATGGAGTGTCTTTGTCCTTAGCGCCTGCCATTTGTGTCCCTGCCTTACTTACGCCCTTCTGTGGAGCACGGTTTATGCTATCAAAAACCATTCGATCCCGTGAGTCTCTAGGGCAAATTACGATGAAGTTCGGTAAAAGCTGTTTAGCAATTGCCCTGGCAACCAGTTCTACAACCTGTGCTTCCGGCATGGGCAAGGTCCGCGAGACCATCGCGGCGGCCCCGGAGTGGTATCAGGATCGCGCCGTGGAGGTTCGTGGTGAAGGGTATCCGAGCATCGGCCGTGTGCCAGCCCTGAAAGCCGGAGACCGCAGCCCCGTACAGCTGGAAAGCGGGCGAGATGATGCCATTGCGGCCGAGGAATTGTTCCGTCTTGATCCGCGTTCGATCCCTCCCGGTCTGGAACTTGATGCCATGATGGCGTGGGCCGACGCGGCGAAAGCGTCAGCGGCTGAGGAAGCCGCTGAACCTGGTAACCACTTGACCGATGAAGAGGTTAAAGCGCTAAGGGCGCTGTTTTCAACCGCCCGCGCCACAAGCTGATTTCCCTGGCTGGGACCATCCGGGAGCAAGCCATGTCCTCAGAATTTCACAAGATCAGGCGACTGCCGCCTTACGTGTTTGAACAAGTAAATCGGCGCGCGGCTGAGCTTCGGGCCGACGGGGCAGACATCATCAATCTGGGCATGGGCAATCCGGACCTGCCTACTCCCCAGCACATTATCGACAAGCTCGTGGAGACAGCGAACAAGCCCGGCACAAACCGGTATAGCGCCTCGCGGGGTATCCCCGGATTGCGGCGTTCATTGGCCGCATATTATGCGCGCCGGTTTGGCGTCTCGCTGGACAAGGATCGTGAGGTCGTGGTCACGCTGGGCTCCAAGGAAGGCTTTGCGAATCTTGCCCAAGCCATGGCTGCGCCAGGCGATGTGATTCTGTCACCGGATCCATCCTATCCAATCCACAGTTTCGGCTTCCTGATGGCGGGGGCTTCGATCCGAAACATTCCAGCGCTGACGGCAGAGCAATACCTCTCCGGCCTTAGCCATGCGATGAAGTACACGAACCCCAAGCCAACGGCGATGGTGCTGTGTTATCCGTCGAATCCAACCGCGGAAGTTGTTGGCCTGGATTTTTACAAGGAAGCGGTGGCTTTCGCGAAGAAGCACGAAATCTGGATCCTGTCAGACCTTGCTTACAATGAAATTTATTTCGGTGATCCCCCTCCGTCGATCCTGCAAGTGGATGGCGCCCGTGACGTGGCCGTTGAGACTACATCAATGTCCAAGACCTATTCGATGGCTGGATGGCGCGTGGGATTTGTGGCCGGCAATGAACGCCTCATTGCGGCCCTAGCGCGGGTCAAATCCTATCTCGATTATGGTGCCTACACGCCCATCCAGGTTGCTGCTTGCGCTGCGTTGGACGGCCCGCAGGACTGCGTGGATGAAGCGCGTGAAATCTATAAGTCGCGCAGAGATGCTCTTGTGGAGAGCTTTACGCGCGCCGGATGGGAAATTCCGTCTCCGGATGCATCCATGTTTGCCTGGGCGAAGATTCCAGCCGCCTGCGAAGGACTTTCCAGCCTCGAATTCAGCCTGGAGCTCATGAATGGCGCCCATGTTGGTGTTTCGCCTGGCACTGGGTTTGGCGAGTATGGCGAGGGCTATGTCCGCATTGCCCTTGTCGAGAATGAGCAGCGCATCCGTCAGGCGGCGCGCAACATCAAGAAGTTCCTTGCGGCCAAGGCCGAAGGCGCGGATCAAGCCGCAGCCTGAAAAGGGCCTGTAAAAGGACGAGGGGTAGTATGAAAACGTTGAAGCTGGGCATTGCAGGCCTGGGGCATGTGGGCTGCGGTTTGATCGAGCTGATTGAACGCCAGGCGAAACTGCGCCTGCCGGGCCGTATTGAGATTACTGGCGTCTCGGCGCGCTCGCGTTCGCGCAACCGCCCGGTGTCGATCGACGGATACGCCTGGTTCGATGACGCGGCTCAGCTGGCAACATCTGACGATGTGGACGTTTTTGTAGAATTGATGGGTGGGTCGGATGGACCGGCGAAAGTGGCGGTCGAAGCAGCACTTGCTGCTGGCAAGCCTGTTGTCACGGCGAACAAGGCGCTGATCGCCGAGCACGGTCAGGCGCTCGCGGATGTTGCAGAAAAGAACTCCGTCGATCTCTTGTTTGAAGCAGCCGTGGCGGGCGGAGTCCCCGTCGTCAGAGTGCTGCGCGATTCCCTGAGCGGCGTGGAAGTGCAGCGTGTTGCAGGCATCCTGAATGGAACGTGTAATTTCCTGACAACGACGATGCTTGAGACCGGGCGATCCTATGCTGACGTGTTGGAGGAGGCCCAGAAGCTTGGATTTGCAGAAGCTGACCCGACGCTTGATGTGTCTGGGATGGATGCGGCGCACAAAATTGCAATTCTTTCAGCCATGGCGTTCTCCGCCAGTCTCGATTTTTCCAAGGTCGATGTCTCAGGCGTCGATCAGGTGGGCCTTCTCGACCTGAAACTTGCAGACAAGCTGGGATACCGCATCAAGCTGATTGCCGAGGGCGTCCTGGTGCAGGAGGGCGTTGTCTGTCGGGTGGCGCCCATGGCGTTGCCGGAAGCTCATCCCCTCGCGCAGGTGAATGGTGCGCTGAACACTGTGCGGATTGAGGGCCGGCCCCTGGGCGCCGTTACCTTGACTGGACCCGGTGCGGGACCTGGCCCTACGGCCAGCGCGGTGATGGGTGATGTCGCGAAACTGTTTAATCCGGGTGTTCGATCAGCGTTTGGGCGTGCAGAGCACCATCCCCAGCGCCAGTTCACGGCGGCTTCGCAGGATGAAGAGTGTGCCTACTTCATACGCGCGCGATTGTCTGACCGTTCTGGTGCGTTGGCGCGGCTTTCGGAAGCTCTTGCGGCTCATGGTGTATCCGTTGATCAATTGATGCAGGAAAGCGCTGACGACGAGAATGCGAGCCCGATTGCGATCGTGACGCATATTTGCCCACGCCACCAGGTAGACGCGGCCATGGCACAGCTTTCGCAACTCGACGTCCTGGTTGACGCCGCGCACCTGATCCGTATCGAAGCGGCATCATAAAACGTCTTGGCGTTATTCAAACGCCCCGGAGGGATACAATGAACAGCATTTTGACCGGCCATCTCGCCGATGCCATGGTTCGCGTAACGGAGATTACGGCGATTGCAGCGTCCAGCGAAGTTGGACGCGGTGACGAGAAGAAAGCAGACCAAGCCGCCGTTGATGCCATGCGCACAGCGTTTAACGCGATCGACTTCAAGGGCCGCGTCGTCATTGGTGAAGGAGAGCGCGATGAAGCGCCCATGCTTTACATCGGCGAGGAAGTGGGAACCGGAAACGGGCACGAGATCGATATCGCGCTCGATCCCCTTGAAGGCACGACACTGACTGCCAAAGCCATGGCGAATGCGTTGGCTGTATTGGCGATCGCGCCGCGCGGCGGCCTCTTGTATGCCCCCGACACATATATGGACAAGCTGGCCATTGGTCCTGGCTATCCGGACGGCGTCGTCGACCTTCACGCCTCTCCTGCTGAGAACGCAGCGGAACTGGCCAAGGCCAAGGGTGTGGACGTCTCCCAGATCACGGCATGCGTGCTCGACCGCGCCCGGCATTCGGATATCATCGAAAGCCTCCGCTCCGTCGGCGTTCGGATCAAGCTGATCACCGATGGGGATGTGGCTGGCGTCATCGCCACAACCGATCCCAAGACCGGTGTTGATCTCTATCTCGGCCAGGGCGGCGCACCGGAAGGCGTTCTTGCGGCAGCCGCGCTCAAATGCGTTGGCGGCCAGATGCAGGGCCAGCTTGTTTTCCGCAGTGAGGACGAGCGTGCCCGGGCCTCGCGAACAGGTATCACGGACTTCGACAAAACCTACTCGCTGAACGAGTTGGCGTCTGGCGAAACTGTTTTTTGCGCCACAGGCGTAACCGACGGCGACCTTCTAGGTGGCGTGCGCAATGATGGTGGTTTCATCGATACGCACACCCTCGTAATGACGTCAGCCGATGGTCAGGTGCGCCGGATTCACTCCCGTCACCGGGCCTGAGCTTTCGCGCAACGGGCGAAGACCTGATCTACCCAAGGCGGACGCGACTCGCTAAACCTTGGGCATGTCCGCGCAAGAAGCTTCGCCAGAGCGCCTTTTCGGCGTTTCCAATTCCCTGACGGGGCGATTTTGGTGCATGGAGGCGCCAGACCCGCTCCGCGTGCGCCAGTTGGCGGCACATCTCGGCAACGACGATTTGCTGGCGCGGTTGCTGGCCCTGCGCGAAGTCGGCCCAAATGAGGTGGCCAGCTTCCTTGCGCCGACCTTGCGCAGCGAGTTTCCAGACCCCTCCAGCTTCACCGACATGGACAAAGCGGCCGTCCTCGTGCTTGACGCGATCCTTGAAGGGCAGAATGTTGCTGTCTTTGCGGATTATGATGTCGATGGCGGAACCTCTTCGGCGCTTTTGGCCAGATATTTCCGCGCCTGGGGCCGCGACCTTGGCCTCTACGTCCCGGACCGGCTGACAGAAGGCTATGGCCCGTCACCCGAAGCGTTTCGGCACCTGAAGGCCAGTGGGGCGGACCTCGTCATTACCGTGGACTGCGGTGCAGCTGCGCTATCGGCCCTGCAGGAGGCGCGCGACATCGACCTGCCCATTGTGGTTATCGACCATCACCTGATGCATGGCGAAATCCCCGAAACAGCCGCGTTGGTGAACCCGAACCGGCCTGATTGTCAGTCTGGATGCGGGCATCTTGCCGCTGCGGGCGTCGTGTTCGTTTTTCTTGCGGCGTTGAATCGGCTTGCCCGCCAGCGCAAGCTCGCGCCGGAGGGTGGGCGCCTTCCGGACCCGATTCAATGGCTCGATCTGGCAGCACTCGGCACACTTTGCGACATGGCGCCCCTGCATGGTGTGAATCGCGCCTTTGTCCGGCAAGGACTGACCATACTAAGTCGAAGCGAAAATGTGGGCCTGCGCGCACTCGCCGATGTGGCGGGACTGGGGGAAGTGTCGAGCGTGTATCACGCCACTTTCATGTTAGGGCCGCGCCTGAATGCTGGTGGGCGGGTCGGCGACCCCTGGCTCGCTGCAAAACTGTTGGCCAGTGACGACCGCACTGAAGCGCTGGACCTTGCTGAAAAACTGCACGGACTGAACGATGCCCGTAAAGCAATTGAAGCTGATATCCTGACCCAGGCAACGGCATCGGCCGAACGCCAATTGGAGGAGAATCCGGACCGGGGCATCCTGATCGCTGGCGGGGAAGGGTGGCACCCAGGAGTCATCGGAATTGTCGCGGGACGTTTAAAAGACAGGTTCCACCTACCGTCCATTGTCATCGGTTGGGGCGCCGAACTCGGGCCAGTCGCAAAAGGCTCTGCGCGATCTGTTCCTGGCGTGAATATTGGCGATGCCATAGCGGCAGCGGCGACGGAAGGTGTCATCCTGAGTGGCGGCGGTCATGCGATGGCGGGGGGGCTTAGTTGCGCACCCGAGCAAATCCGAGAGCTCGATACCTGGATGTGCGCGCACATGGACCAGTTCAAGACCGAACGTATCGCGGCGAGGGAACTCTCGATAGATGTCCTGCTGGCTCCGGGGGCGGCGACGCCTGAGCTGTTTGACGAAGTCGCCAGGATTGGGCCGTTTGGGGCAGGGGCGCCTGAGCCTGTGTTTGCCATCAGAAATGTGCGTGCAGTTGGTGCCCGGCGGATTGGTACCAATCACTTGAAGTTTTCGGCGGAAGACGAAACCGGACGCGTTGAGTGTTTGGCCTGGCGGATGGCCGATGAACCCCTTGGTGCGGCGGCGATCAATGGAAGCAGGCTTCATCTGGCTGGCCGACTGAAAACCGATACATGGAACGGTCGCAGGCGCGTGCAGTTCGAAGTGATGGACGCTGCGCTCGTTGACGACGCGTGACATTCCGCCCCCTGACAGCCTTTGACCTCACATCAAAGCTTGTCAGCCTGCATCGACCCCGCTATATCGCGCCTCTCCACCGTGTGCGCTCCCTTCGTCTATCGGCTAGGACGCCAGGTTTTCAACCTGGAAAGAGGGGTTCGATTCCCCTAGGGAGTGCCATCGGCTGGGCCTTCACCACAGTTTAAGGCCCCCATGCTTAGAAGGCGGGAAACGTTCTGCAGGACCTTCCCATGCCGTCTGATCCCGAACCCCAACTGCGCCTTGTGCCGAGTCGAATGCTCAAGGACTGGCTGGCCGCCGAGAATGCGAGTTTTGCGTTCACCACGTATCAGGCAGGAAAACTCTTTTTTGTAGGGGTGTCGCCCGATGGGGAGTTGTCTGTTTTTGAGCGGACCTTCGCCCGCTCCATGGGCTTAGCCCACGAAGGAAACACACTCTGGCTCGCGACCCTCTACCAACTCTGGCGCTTCGAGAATTTTCTTGATCCCGGACAAGTCGATCAGGGGTATGATGCCGTGTTCGTCCCGCTTGAGGGGCGCACCACAGGTGATGTGGACATACATGATGTGGTGCTTGGGGCTGAAGGTCGTCCCAACTTTGTTGTGACCCGTTTTAACTGTGTGGCTGAACTCGACGAGACGGCCAGTTTTCGCCCCGTCTGGCGCCCGCCTTTCATCGACCGGGTCGCCGCTGAAGACCGCTGTCATCTCAACGGGCTCGCCGCAGAGAATGGTGTACTGCGCTACGCGACGGCTGTGGCGCGAACCAATCTGGCCGAAGCCTGGCGCGATGGCCGGCGCGAAGGTGGGATTGTCATGTCCATCCCCGATGATGAGATCGTGGCGACCGGCCTCTCCATGCCCCATTCCCCGCGCCTGCATCGCGGCGAACTCTACGTCCTGAATGCTGGCAGTGGGGAATTCGGTCGGGTGGATCTGGCCACCGGAAAGTTCGAACCCATCGCATTTTGTCGCGGGTTTCTGCGGGGGCTCGCTCTGGTCGGCAACTATGCGATTGTCGGGGCATCCTTGCCGAGACGCGCAAGTGCCTTTGAGGGCCTCGCCCTGCAAGAGCGCCTCGAAAGGGAAGGCGTTGGCGCCAAGTGCTCGATCTCTATCGTCAACCTGCAGACAGGTGACGTGGAGCATTCATTGCAGATCGAGGGTGTTGTCGAAGAGCTTTACGATGTTGCGGCTCTTCCGGGTGTTCGCAACCCAAAAGCGCTCGGTTTCCGGACGCGGGAAATTCAGCACGCGCTGAAGTTGGGCCAGTCCCGTTAGCGCGCAGCTGCTGTGAGCAATGGGTAGCACCTTTCCAAGAATTCACAGCCATTCCCTGAGCCAAGCCGTGACAAATCTCCAGTCTGCGCTTAACTAAAGGGCTGATGGGGAATTTTAGACTGATGACTCAACCCGCAAAGGATGAGATGGGCGTCGAGCCCGACAGTGTGCGCGTGATTGGACGGATCAAATGGTTCGACCAAGCCAAGGGCTATGGATTTGTGGTCAGTGAGACCGCGCAGGACATCCATATCGGCGAAGATATTCTCCTCCATGTCAGTTGCCTGAAAGAGTATGGCGAAACCTATGCTGACGAGGAAGCGCGCATCGTTTGCGACGCCGTTCATCGCGAGCGTGGCTGGCAGGTTTCCCATATCATTGAGATGGACAAGCCGCGCGCGACTGCGGCCCGCGAAAGCGGAGAAGCGCCAAAGCTCGAGCCGGTCATCGTCAAATGGTTCAACCGTACAAAGGGCTATGGGTTTGTGAATCGGGCCGGCGAGACGGAAGACATATTCATCCATGCCACTGTCCTGCGTCCGGCCGGCATTGAAGAGGTTGACCCCGGTCAGCGCCTCCTTGCAGCCGTGGTGTCGGGGGCGAAAGGCGCGCATATTTCGCTGGTGCAGCTGCCGTTCGAAGATTGAGCGCAGCAGAGGGGCGTAACCCTCTACAGAAAACCTATTGTGATGGCGCGGCGGGGCGGCTAAGCCGATGGCCATGTCACGTTCATTGCTTTTATCGCTCGTCGTCCTTTTTGCCGGAAGCCTGATTGGGGCGCCTCACATGGTCCACGCGCAGGAAGCCGCCCAGCCCACCCTTGAGACATCGCCGCTAACCATCGTGTCCGGCGACGCTCGACATGCCTTTACGGTAGAACTCGCGCAAACCCAGGAGCAGATCGCCACGGGCATGATGTTTCGAACCGAGATGGCGCGCGATATGGGGATGCTATTTGATATGGGCGTGCCGCGCCGCGTCAGTTTCTTCATGAAGAATACGCTGATCCCACTCGATATGTTGTTTGTCGACAGCGATGGCCGGGTGCTTGCGATTGCCGAGAATGCCGTGCCTGGCTCCTTGCGATTGATTGATCCCGGCGTGCCCGTAAAAGCTGTTCTCGAACTGAATGGCGGGCAGGCCGGCGAACTCGGTATCTCGCCCGGCGATAGTGTTGAGCACGCGCTGTTTGCGCCCAGCGATGGCGAATAGTCCAAACGAAATTCCAGAGGGTTTTTCTGCTGCAAAGCTGCGCGGTCCCTTCACACAGCACAATGGGCCCGTTTACCGCGCTGACGATCCGGAAGACCTGAGATCCGGCCTGCTCATTCTGGATCGCCACTGCAATGGTATGGGGTTTCTCCATGGCGGAATGCTGGCGGCGTTTTCCGATAGCGCGCTGGCCTGGGCTGTCTGGTGGCATACGCAGAGACGTTCGGTCACGCTAAAGCTTACAATGACCTATCTCAGTGCGGTGCAAACCGGCACGTGGCTGGAAGCGCACCCTGAGGTGACCGCTGAACGCGATGATTGCGTGCACCTTTTTGCGGACGTGATCGGACAAAATGGCACCAAAGTAGCGCGGGCAGATGCGGTGTTTCGTCTTTTGCGGCGGAATCGCACTTAATTTCACCGATCTGACTGCACTGGACCGCGAAAGGGACTTGTGCAGGGGGGCGTGTTTTGAGTATCTGGAGTCCGGAGCGTGGCGCAGTCTGGTAGCGCATCTGGTTTGGGACCAGAGGGTCGTAGGTAATCCTATCGCTCCGACCATTTTTTTGTCGTCACCGGGAGACCAGCCTTGGACGCGCGGATCTACAAACCGAACAGGTCTCAGATGCAGGCGGGGCGCGGAGGCACTCAAAAGTGGGTGCTTGAGTTCATCAAGGATGGTCAGCGCAGCACAGACCCGCTTATGGGCTGGACCAGTATTGATGACACAGCAGGGCAAGTCCGGCTGGAATTTGACACCCGTGAGGCCGCGATTGCTTACGCCAAGCGTGAAGACCTGACGTTTCGGGTCGACGAACCGCGAGAGCCCAAGCGCCTTGTGAAGTCATACGCGGAGAACTTCAGCGCCAACCGCAAGCGTCCCTGGACCCACTGATTTCCTGAAATTGGCCCCTTAGCTCAACTGGATAGAGCACCGGACTTCTAATCCGACGGTTGCAGGTTCGAGTCCTGCAGGGGTCGCCATTGGGCGGTCTAAATCCGGCTGGCTGAGCAAAGTTAACGCCAAGCTCTCCGACGTTTCGAAATTTATCGAGGGGTTTCACGGCCTATAAATGTCTCTCCCCTACAACGGCAGGGTGCCCGTAAGAGGCGCATCAACAAACAAACGGGCTTGGCCCGGGTAGATGGAGTTTCATAATGAACCTGAAGAAGGCCCTTCTCGCAGGCGCTGCTCTGATGGCTGTTGCCGGTATGCCGGCACAAGCCTCAATCGTCGATAACCCTCACTTCCGCGTGCTCGGTCTCGTGGTTGTCTGGAGCGCAGACGCCGGCGGCAACACCGTGGTCAACGACTTTGTTATCGGCGCCGGCGCGGCAGGCGGCACGGACCTGATTTCAGGCACCAACGGCAACACGGTCGTGACCGGATCGCTCGCTGCGACAGCAACTAGCGTTGGCGGCGCGTCGAACTTCGACATCACCGGCGCTGTCACCAGCCCGAACTTCTCTGATGTCAACTCAGACGGTTTCCTCGACGCAGGCGACACGTTTGACGCGTTCACGATCGACGACACGACCGATGTGGGCGTGAGCGGCGCTCAGCTGAATTCCAGTTTCTTCGTTGCGTCCAACACGGCGTTCAACATCGTTGCAGACGCTGACCTGGTCACCGACCCTGCCACGACGGACTTCACCCTGGCTGACATCGGCTTCTCCCTGTCACACACCAATGATGACACGGGCCAAACCGAAGCTGACGGCACGACCGCCTTTGCTTTCGGCAGCGCGGCGAACGCTTCCGTTGGAACCAGCACCGCAGCGGTTACCGACCTCGGCGACATCGAAACCGCAGGCACTGTATTCACGGGGAGCGCGCGTACCGCTGCCAACCGTGGTACGATCCAGGAGCAGTCGGTTCGCTTTGATGCAACCTACACGCTCGGCGGAACCCAAGGCTACGACCTGTCCATGGGTGCTGGCGACGTCGAAGCAGACGTGACCTACACGATCTTCGTGCCTTGATCGCACGCTTCAGCGTAACCTGATCTAATAGGACAGCCCGGCGACATGCCGGGCTGTTTCCGTTTCGGAAGATGTCAGTGCGGGACGCAGCGCGTATACCGCAAAGTAACCCTCTTGGTGTCATTCAAAGCCTTCAAGTTACCTGACCAAGGGGTCTCCATGCGCAGTTTTATCCTCTCCACAGTTGGTATTCTCTTTTTGGTGTTGGGCGCGCCGCAGCCTGCCTTTGGGTTCGGTGTCGGTATCCAGCCCACGACCGTGGAAATGGAAGTCGAGCCAGGTGAGCGCAAACGGCAAGTCATCAATATCGGTAATGTGCACCAGGAGAAGACTATCTCTCTGACCATTGGTCTGGCGGACTGGGCCCTGACCGAAGATGGGCAGATCTCCCTCTCGCCTCCCGGAGACACGGAACGCTCCAGCGCCGAGTGGGTTCGGTTCAGCCCTGCCTTTGTAACTCTAGAACCCGGCGAGACCCAGGAAATCGTGGTTGATATGGCCGCTCCGGTGCGATTGCGCACCGCTGGCGACTATCGCTTCGCGCTTCTGGCATCGACAATCCTGCCCGATGAGCGCAATGCCGGGTCCGGTGTTTGGCGGCGTTACCAACTGGCCAGCCTATTCTATCTTACGGTTGGCGATGCCGAGAGTTCGCCCGCCATTACGTCCAGCGGTGTCGTCGTGTCAGAGGCCGGGCAGACTGTACTGGGTCTTCGCGTTGAGAATGAGGGCAACGCCCATGCCCGCCTCGGCGGAACGGTGAACATTGAGACCAAGTCCGGCGAAACCGTGAGCGAACCGATTGGGAACCTGGTCGTACTGGATGGTGCGGCGCGCAACTACCAACTGCCCCTATCGGTGTCTCTGGACGAGGCCGAGTCGATCTCTGTAGCCCTCGAAAATACATTTGCGCCGCAGTTTTCCAACCGGTTTCAGGTGCTTGAGCCACATGCTGTCCCGGTGCCTCAGAAGCGAGCCGCAATTGCCAACGAAGACGCTGCTCTGGAGTGATGAAAAACGCCCTGCGGACACTTCTTGTCGCGGTTGCTGGCGCTCTCACTGCGTTTGGCGCTGAAGCCCAGTCTTTTCTGGACTCAGATTTCTACTGCCGAACCTATGGCTGCGTCGTCGTCCATGACGGCTTCACCTTCGACGTTTACGACAACTATATTTTCGCCAATGGGCGAACGGTGGCGCCTGACCAGCCCATGATCCCGTGGACGGGAAATCCATTCCAGGGGACCGGCGCAGTCCAACCCGTTTTCACGGGGACACGTACCGAGGGGTTTCACACCGTTCCGTTGCAGGAAGAGGGCGTTGTCTTCGGTGTCGATTTTGATGGTGGTGGGACGATCGATCTCTCAACAACCGCGAATCAGCGCGGATTTCTCGATGCGAGTGGTGTTTTCGAGCCTTTCCAGTTCTCGGAAACATCCGTTTTGCGTGCAAGCGAGCAATCAAGCCAGCGAAGCTTTTATCTGACCTCGCGCACCGATTTTTATGTTGCCGCCCAGGCCACAAATCTTGGGGAAGGGTCCGCTTTTAATTCACCAACCCGATTGGCCGATGTTGGGTTTTCCTATGGGATTACGCGGAACGGAAACGATGCTGGCATGGCCTTTGGATCGCGTGCGCGAAACGGCAATTATTTCTCTGCGCTGAATGCGGTCGATGACCTCGGAGACATCACGTCACCGACCTATATTCTTGAGTTCAGAAACGCCATTCGCCGACGTTCCGCAAACTCGCTTCCGGACCAGTCCGTGCGCTTCGACTACACCTATGGCTTCTCAGATTATGACCTCTCCATGGGGGCCGGATATCTGCGCTACCAGATCGAGTTCACATTCTATAATCGCTAGACTTGCAGGGGCGCCAGGACACCTCCATGTTGGCACCATGACCAGACGACCAAGACCCAAGATCGTTTCCCTGAGCGAAGCTGCTGCGCAGCAAGTGAAGGGCATTATGGATGCGCGCGGCTCCGGCTATTTACGCGTGGGTGTCACGAATGGCGGCTGCGCGGGCATGGAATATGTCATGGACTATGTCGACGCTCCGGGGCCACTGGATGAACTGGTCGAAGACCGCGGCGTGAAGATCGTGGTAGATGCGAAGGCAGTTCTGTTCCTTCTCGGATCCGAGGTCGACTATGAGACAACACTGCTTCACGAGAAGTTCGTGTTCAGAAATCCGAACCAAACGGATGCCTGTGGTTGCGGCGAGAGCGTGACCATTGTGCCTGCTGAGCAGGCCTGATCTGTAATAAACGCTACAGAATGTGTGGTATCGTACGTTTGCCCGAACGGCGGCGGTCTCTACGGCTCTGTTACGTCATCGAAATAAGTCGTGCGTTTGTACGAGATGTTTTTAGACCTAAAATCGCCTAGCGAAGGCCGAACCTTGCCGCAGGCCGAAATGTTATCAATTTGGGAGGCTAGGCGCGGTCGACATCCGCCGGTGCAGGGGCACCCAGGGCAGCATAGATATCCGCTGACGGCGTACTGTAGGGATCTATCCCAAGCGCAAAGGCCGTGTCGACTGTCATATACCCGACATTCAGATCGTTTGCCCTTTGGAAGGCTTCCATGGCGCGCTGGGTGCGCGGCCCGAAAGCGCCGTCCACAAGGGTGGGGAAGCCTGCATCCGTCAAAGCGCCCTGGATCTCTGCCACTTTGAACCGGTCCGTGTTCGTCTCGCACAGGACTTCCGCCCATGTGAGCTCGTTGCCACCGACCACAACTTCGCGTGTCACGGTCTCATAGACGGCTGGAACGACGGTCCGGCGTTCCTCGGCCGGACGCACCAAAACGCGCACCTGGCGGTCCTCGAAAACGGCGGGAATGATCTCTTCGTCATAGCGAGCGGGCTGAACGACCACTTCCCGGCGAATCGTTTCGTATCGCGCGGGAATGATGCGTTCCTCAAGCCGAGGCGGGGCTACCATCCGTGTGCGGGTGATCGTTTGGATTTTGGCTGGTTCAATAACGCGGCAGAGCACTTCGCCCGTGGCGATCTGTCCGTTGGCTGCGTCGGGCTGGGAGTCGGTTCCTGCCGCGCCGCGACCGTACAAGCCCGAGCCGGTTTTCCAGACCACGCGTTCTGGCTCGACTACAACCGTTTCAGTGTAGGTTTCAAACTGGGCTGGGACAACAAAGCGTTCAACGCGCTCGGGTTGCACAAGGACTTGTTCCTCGACCGTCTCGGTGACGGCGGGGATAAACCGATACTGTGACGTCGCTTCCTTCACCATGACCCTGGTGGTGCTAGTCTCATACACCGCTGGGATCACTTCGATCCGAAATGTCTCAGGCGATACAAGCTGCTCTTCGACGACCGATTGGGTGATCTCCGGGGAGAGCACGCGCGCAAAGCACTGACCGTCCTGCGAGGCAGGCGGGAACTGCGCAGAGACCTGCGCGAGCGCGACTGGCGCGGTGACAAGGGCGATAACGAAGAGCAAGAACTGGCGGAGCATTGGAAGACATTCCTTACGTCTGCGTAATGGATATGCCTTCAAGTGCGGATTGCGTAAAGAAAAAAATCTTAGAGATTACATGAATTTAGCGCAGAAAGCCGGAATTCGCGTCGGATTCGAAAAATCTCCATTAACGTTAAAAATCGTCCAGTGGGCGAGCCTCAATCGGACACACTCGCGAGCGGGTAGAAAAGACTGCGCCGCGTACTGGATAAGCGCTAGGTCCATGCTAATCTCTCGTTCAACTGGACGACACGACCTATGACAAAATCCGAAACTCGACGGGGCGAAGCGCGCGATGATATTGTGCGGAGTGTGCTCGAAATAATTGCCGAAAACGGCATTGAAAGCGTGACGCATCGATCTGCGGCCGCAAAAACGGGCGTTTCACCAGGCACGGTGACCTATCATTTCGCGACGCGCGACTCGCTGATCGATGCGGCTCTAACCCAATATGTGAGCGAATATCAGGCCGGATTGGCCGAAGCGGTGGCGAATCAACCGATTTCGTCGCGCGAAGCATTGATCCGGTTCCTTGTTGGAACCACGGCGCTTCAGCCAGATCACCTGACCCTGTCGATCATCGAGGCTGAAATGGCGCTATTGGCGCAGCGCACGGGCCGGCTCGCCGGTGTCCTGCAGGCCTGGCAACGCTCGATGGAGCCGATACTCACAGAGGTCCTTGAAGCCATTGGTGTGGCCAGGCCCGTGGAAGCGGCCCGTACACTGGTTGCCATCTGCCGTGGCACGGAGTTCGAAGTCATGGCGCGGGGGGCCGAGATCGAGCCGGAGACACTGCGCGCCCGGCTCGAAGCGGTCCTGAACGGATTGATGCTCTAGGCGTTCTGGCGCAACCGCTTGATCGTGCCTGAAAAGTTCAGGCATGGCGTTCCGTCACCCGAGACAATGCCCCTGACGAAAATGAGTGAGCCGCCGGCCCTCAAGACCTCGCCCCGCGCTTCGATCAAGGCGCCTTCTTTGGGGCCGGAGAGGAACTCGCTGGTCAGGGCAACAGTCAGTCCGTAGGCACCGTCCATCGCATGGCTGGCAATGGCGAAGAGTGCAAAGTCTGCAAAAGACAGCAGGCATCCGCCATGGACAACACCCGCACCGTTCATATGCTTCCGTTCGGCCCGAAATGCGGCGACCGGCGTGTCACCCTCCAATCGGAAATAGAATGGGCCTGCAGTCTCGGCTTCAAAGGGCTCGTCATCCCAATAAGACCATCCTGCGAACTCGCCCTCGGTCACTTCAAGTTGCGCCATTCCAGTCTCCCCGGTGTTCACTCTGGGGAACACCTTTAGTGCGCAGGCTGCGCGACGTATACTATCGTGACGAAAACCGGGAGGAACGGGCCATGGCCTTTGATGCAGAACTGCGCGCCCAATTGATCGAGACGGTCTCCAGATTTGTAGCTGAGAGATGCGTGCCCCTTGAGGCGCAGGTGGGCGATGAAGACAAGGTTCCGTCGGAAATCGTGGATGAAATGCGCCAATTGGGCCTGTTTGGGCTTGCAGTGCCAGAATCATTCGGCGGGCTGGAACTCGATATGGAGACCGAATGTCTGGTGGCTCTGGAGCTTGGCAAGACATCTCCGGCATTCAGATCCGTGGTCGGAACCAATGTCGGCATTGGCAGCCAGGCGCTGGTCCTGTTTGGCACCGACGCGCAGAAGGAACGTTGGCTTCCCGGCATCGCATCCGGCGATCTCATAGCCAGTTTTGCGCTGACCGAACCCGAAGCGGGGTCAGACGCAAGCTCTGTGCGCACGCGCGCCATTCGCGATGGTGATCACTACGTTCTGAATGGCACGAAACGCTACATCACCAATGCAAATGTGGCTGATGTGTTCACTGTCATGGCGCGAACCGATCCCGAACAGCCGGGCGCTAAAGGCGTTTCGGCATTTGTGGTGGAGCGTGACACGCCGGGTCTCAGCGTCGGCTTGCCGGAAAAGAAAATGGGCCAGCAAGGCGCTCATATCTGTGACGTGATTTTCGAGGACGCGCGCGTGCCGGTGGAAAATCGCATTGCTGGCGAAGGGGAAGGCTTCAAGGTCGCCATGAGCGTGCTGGATAAGGGCCGCCTGCATATCTCTGCGGTTTGTGTGGGCGTTGCCGAGCGCTTGGTACGCGAAATGGTGGCGTATGCGCGCGAA
Organism: Pseudomonadota bacterium; assembly: GCA_039818165.1. Classification (GTDB taxonomy): domain Bacteria; phylum Pseudomonadota; class Alphaproteobacteria; order Caulobacterales; family Hyphomonadaceae; genus UBA5336. Next base: position 27,519 of record JBCBUL010000012.1, read on the forward strand.
CGGAAGCAATTCGGTAAGCCTTTGATCGAGCACCAGTTGATCCAGGCGATGCTGGCCGACAGCCAGGCTGAGACCTATGCAGCGAAATGCATGGTGATGGATGCAGCACGCAAACGCGATGCTGGCGAAAAGGTCACCATGCTGGCGTCATCGTGCAAACTGTTTGCGGCTGAGATGGTCGGACGGGTGGCCGATAGAGCCGTGCAAGTGTTTGGCGGGGCTGGATACGTGACCAACTATGGCATTGAGCGGTTCTATAGAGATGTGCGTATTTTCCGTCTCTACGAAGGCACCACCCAGATTCAGCAGATCATTGTTGCACGCGAACTTGGGCGCGCTGCAGAGCGGGGGGAGCTCTAGTCATGTATGACGCTAAAACAGTCAATCCGGCCGAATTCGGCATGGATGCGGAACGCTTAGCTGCGATTCCGGACTATTTCCAATCTCGCTATATCGACACCGGCAAGTTGCCATGTGTGGCAAGTCTGGTGTCGCGCGGTGGCGAGGTCGTGCATGAATCCTACCGAGGTACGACCCATATTGGCGGCGAAGGCCAGCCGATCGGGCCTGATACGATTTTCCGCATTTATTCGATGACCAAACCCATCACGTCCCTCGCGGCGATGATGCTGGTTGAGCAAGGCGATTTGCGCCTCGACCACGCCTTGTCCCGCTACATCCCAGAGTTTGCGGAGACCCAGGTTTGGGATGGCGGTACGCTAAACGACTTCAAGACGCGGGCTCCAGAGCGGGAAATCGAAATTCGCGACCTGTTCCTGCACACGTCCGGCCTGACCTATGGCTTTCTCTTCCAGCACGAGGTCGACGCCCTGTATCGCCGGGAAAAAGTCCTGGAAGATTCCGAAACTTTGGGTGAGATGTGCACGCGTCTCGCAGGCTTTCCGCTCTTGTTCTCTCCGGGACAAAGATGGAATTACGGCCATTCAACTGATGTGCTTGCCCGTGTTGTTGAGATCGTCTCCGGCCTGGAGTTAGACGTTTTCTTCAAGACTAGGATCTTTGAGCCTCTTGGGATGGTCGATACGGACTTTTATGTGCCCGGCGACAAGATCGACCGCTTGACGGCATGTTTTCAGAAAAATCCGCTGGACCGCTCCATATCGCTGCAGGATGAAGCGGGTGCAGGTTCAAAGCTTTATCGCGAGCGGCCCGGCGTCCTGAATGGCGGCGGCGGTCTCGTCTCGACCATGGGCGACTATCTGCGCTTCTGCCAGTGCCTTCAGAATGGTGGACGGCTTGGTTCCGCACGTTTGATCAGCCCGAAAACCTGGGAATTCATGGCCCAGAACCATCTGCCGGGCGGCGCGAGCATCAAACATATGGGGGACAAGACTTTCAGTGAGGCGCGCATGGACGGGAATGGATTTGGTCTGGGCGGATCGGTGATCATCAATGTCGCCGAGACGATGCAGCCCGGAAGTGTGGGCAGCTTCAGTTGGGGCGGTCTCGCAAGCACCTTTTTCTGGATTGACCCTATGGAAGACGTGATCGCGCTCCAGATGACCCAGATGATGCCATCCAGTGCATATCCCATTCGGCCCCAATTCCAGGCCCTTGTCTATGCCGCCCTCGATGGCTGACCTTGATGCCGCCGTCATCCGCTCTGTTATCCTGGACCTGATCGAGGAACGCGGGGCCGGGAAAACGATTTGTCCGAGCGAAGCAGCACGTGCCGCCTCACCGGAGGATTGGCGTGGGCTGATGAAAACTGTGCGGCGGGAGGCTGTTGCCATGGCGCTGGATGGACAGGCGTCGATCATGCGGAAGGGCAAGCCGGTCGACCCGCTCGACTTCAAAGGTGTCTATCGCATCGGTTTGCCCACTGGGGAGGTCGGCGATGGCGAAGGCGCCTGATCCTTTCCACGATTTCGTGGTCGAGCTGTTTGCCCCTCTGGGACTCGTCACGGTCCGGCGAATGTTTGGCGGGGCAGGGGTGTTTTCGAACAAGGTGATGTTCGCGCTACTCGCCGAAGGCGAGATCTATCTCAAATGCGACGCCGCCTTGCGCGAGGCCCTTGAGGCGGAAAACTCAGACCCGTTTGTTTGGGTGCGGCCCTCCGATGGCAGGCAGTTTGATATGGGTTATCTGAAACTACCAAGCGATGCTGCCGAGGACCCAGACCTGGCCAGCGCCTGGGGACGGCGCGCTCTGGATGTCGCGCTCAAGGCGAAATCAGCCAAAAAGAAGACAAAACCCTAAGCTTTCAGGCGCAATCGCGGCAAACCTGTCCTGATTGTCATTAAATTGCCCGCGATACAGCCTGCCCACCGCCCCATTGTCCGGGCCAGTGGCGAGGGTGAGGGGCTTAACCTGCCCATCGAACCATGATTGAACATATGAGGAGCGGATCGGCGTCTGGCGCGCCGTCCGGCGAGGAGGAGCAGACATGGCAAGCTTGGCCCTGGTCGACGACGACGAAAACATTGTGGCGTCACTGAAGATATTCTTTGAAGCCGAAGGCTATCAGGTGCGCACCTATTATGATGGCGAAGCCGCGCTTCCAGCGTTGACCGAGAACCCGCCGGACCTTGCCATCCTTGATGTCAAAATGCCGAAAATGGACGGGATGGAATTGTTACGGCGCCTGCGCGCGACGTCCGATCTCCCGGTGATCTTCCTCACATCCAAGGATGAGGAAATTGACGAGGTGATAGGCTTCAATATCGGCGCCGATGACTTTGTGCGAAAGCCGTGTTCCACGCGCCTCTTGTCCGAGCGGGTGAAGGCTGTGCTGCGCCGGTCGCGCGGCGGAGCAGGCGGGCCGGAAGAGGGCGACTCGAAGCCGATTGTGCGTGGTCGCCTCACGCTCGACCCGAACCGTCACGCCTGCAATTGGGATGGCCATCCGGTGCGCCTGACGGTGACGGAGTTCCTGATCCTGCAATCGCTGGCCCAGCGGCCAGGCTATGTGAAGTCGCGCGACAATCTGATGGACGCGGCCTATGACGACCAGATCTATGTGGACGACCGCACGATCGACAGTCACATCAAGCGCCTACGCAAGAAGTTCCGCGAAGTGGATGGCGAATTCGATGCCATCGAGACGCTCTATGGCGTGGGGTACCGCTACACTGAGACCTGATCATTGTTCGGTCGCTGACCAATGACACTGAAGGCCGTTTGCCACTGCATCGCCGCTTTGCAAGCGCGGGGGGATAGACTAGCCATGGGCAAAAGCTCTCACGGAAAGGTGGCAAACCATGGCTGATCCCGAAAACACACTCATCCTCGAAACCACAAAGGGTTCGGTGACAATAGACCTTCTCCCGGACGTGGCACCGCATCATGTCGCCCGGCTAAAGGAACTCGCTCGCGAGGGATTCTATGACGGGATCATTTTCCACCGAGTCATCGACGGGTTCATGGCGCAAGTTGGTTGTCCGGACGGAACCGGCATGGGCGGGTCTTCCAAGCCAGACCTGAAGCAGGAGTTCAACGCGGTGCCCCATGTTCGCGGAACATGCTCCATGGCGCGAACGAACAATCCAAACTCTGCCAACAGCCAGTTTTTCATCTGCTTCGACGATGCCAGCTTTCTCGACAAACAGTACACCGTTTGGGGTCAGGTCAGCGCTGGCATGGATGTGGTTGACCAGTTGCAGAAAGGCGAGCCGCCCCGCAACCCCGATTCCATCGTGTCCATGAAAGTGGCCGCTGACACCTAGGACCCTCACGGCCATGGCCAAGCGGATGCCAAAAGTCAGTCGAAGAAACGGACGCGGCAGCGGCGTCCTGGGCTCTCGTATTGCCCGGCTGATTTTTGCATCCAATCTGGCCGGTCTCGCCATCTTGCTTGTTGGTGCCATGGTGCTGAATGAGATGCGGGCCGGCCTCGTTGTCTCCAAAAAGCAGGATCTTGAAGCCCAGGCCCAGGTGTTTCAGAACTTGCTCAGCGGCGGGGCTACGCGCGGAACACCAGCGCCCATGATGGATGTGGACCTCGCCGCAGCGGTGATCCGCGACCTGTCGCTGCCCCAAACCATCCGCGCGCAGGTTCGTGCGACAGACCGGGACGTGGTAGCCGACAGTTTCCTTCTGTCTGACCGGGTCGACGTGTCTGCGCTGCCGCCCATTCGCGATCCCGGCGCATTCTCAAAATGGAGTGCAGGGCTGTCCCGATGGGCGAGCGATCAACTGGCTGACATTTTACCTGACCGGGGCGGGGCATCGGTGCGCGCGCGGACCTTCGATGAAGAATTCGCTGCCGCACTCGAAGGCGATATGGCCTCAAGCCAGCGTTTTTCAGATCGGGGCCAGCGCGTCATTTCGGTCTCCGTACCGGTCCAACGCGTGTCTGCAGTCGTTGGCGTCCTGACGCTTGAGGCGAGCGACATCGAAGAAATCGTCCGGGCCGAGCGCGCGGCCTTGTTACCCTTTATCCTCGTTGCCGTCCTTGTCGCGTTCATTACATCAAGCTTGCTGACGCTGGGGATTGCGCGACCTTTGAGACGATTGGCGGTCGCAGCTGATCGGGTTCGGTCGGGAACGTCGGAATCGCTGGATCTGCCGCAACTCAAGAAGCGGAAAGATGAGATCGGCGACCTGGCCGAGTCGCTTGAGGCCATGACCGGTGCTTTACTTGAACGTATTGTGGCCAATGAACGCTTCGCCGCCGATGTGGCCCATGAGCTCAAGAACCCACTGACGTCGATCCGTTCAGCTGTGGAAACGGCAGAGAAGGTTCAGGGCGACCCGGTGGCTTTGGAGAAGCTGCGCGGGGTCATTGCAAGCGATGTTCGCCGCCTGGACCGATTGATTACAGACATCTCAAATGCGTCGCGTTTGGAGGCGGAGGTCACACGTGTTCCTTCCGCACGGCTCGACATAGGGCGGCTGTGTGCGGACATCGTAGAGACCTATACGGCGATATCGGGCGAGCGGGATGTCGGCGTCGTCTTCGACGACCAGACCATGGCCGCGGGGTTGAAAGTGCGCGGGCGGGATGGGCCGCTCGGCCAGGTTCTACGCAACCTTATCGACAATGCGCGGTCATTCTCTCCTGAAGGAGGTCAGGTGCGCTTGATCCTCGAGCAAGTGAATGATGGACGCCAGACCATTGCTCGCATCCGCGTCGAGGATGACGGGCCGGGTATTCCCCCAGACAAGCTGGAAAAGATTTTTGATCGCTTCTACACGGATCGCCCTGCTGGCGCAGCGTTCGGCAACAATTCTGGGCTCGGACTGTCGATTGTTGCGCAAATCATCGAAACCCATCGCGGCAAGGTCTATGCGGAGAATCGTGAGGCTGGCGGTGCCCGGTTCACGATAGACTTACCCGCGGCGTGATTTGTGTCCGCTCCCAGGCGCGGTATATGGCAGTTCGGTAACACAGCAGTCGAGGACACCAGACATGACCGATACCTTGGGCGCGCAAGCGCCTCAGCCCGCACAGAAGGGCTTTCTGGGATGGGTTGAGCGGACTGGAAACCGTCTGCCGGATCCGGTCTTTATCTTCTTTTACCTGATCATCCTGCTTGTGATCATTTCAGTCGCCTGCGCCGTGTTTGGTGTTTCGGCGGTCCACCCAACCCAGGTGACCGATGACGGTTCGCCGCTCATAGTATCCGCAGCCAGCCTGCTATCGCCGGACAATATCCGCAGGCTTTGGGTCGAGATGCCCGCCACCTTCACCCACTTCCACCCCCTGGGATATGTTCTGGTTGTCATGCTCGGGGCAGGGGTGGCAGAGCGGTCCGGCCTATTCGCCAGCGCCATTCGCGGGGCGGTGAGGGATGCACCCAAGTTCCTGCTGACGCCACTCGTCGCGCTCGTCGCTATGTTGTCGAACCACGCGGCGGACGCGGGTTATGTCGTAATGATCCCTTTGGCTGCGATTGTGTTTGCCTCCGCCGGTCGCCATCCCCTGGCAGGAATCGCAGCCGCCTTTGCCGGCGTTTCAGGCGGGTTTTCGGCGAATGTCGCGCCGGGACAACTCGATGCGCTTTTGTTCGGCATCACCGAGACAGCCTATGAAGCCAGCCAGATCGATGCGGGTTGGAGCATGAACATTGCGGGCAACTGGGCGTTTATCTCGGCGCTTCTGCTACTTTACCTGCCGGTTATCTGGTACGTGACCGACCGCATTATCGAACCGCGACTCGGTAAATGGGTGCCGGAAGCCGGCGCCGATACCAGCAGCTATGGCGACGAAGACAAGCCTCTCACCACCGAGCAGAAGCGCGGTTTAATCTGGGCACTATTTGCGATCCTCGGCGTTTGCGCGCTGTGGGCAGCGATGACGTTCGGTCCGGGCACGCCCCTGCTCGCGGATGGGCCCGGCACGGAAAACGACCCTTGGTATACAGTGGCCGGACCATTTTTCCAATCCCTTGTGGCGGGCTTCCTTATCCTATTTCTCGCCGCTGGATGGGCCTATGGCGCTGCGGCGGGTACGATCAACAACCACCGGGACCTGGTGAACATGATGGCGGAAGCCATGAAGGATATGGGCTATTATCTGGTCCTTGCCTTTGCGGCTGCGCACTTTGTGGCGATGTTCGGATGGTCGAATCTTGGGCTGATCAGCGCCGTGCATGGGGCTGACGCGATTCAGAACAGCGGATTACCTTTGCCGATTGTTTTGGGTCTGATTGTCCTGTTCACGGGACTGTTGAACCTGTTCGTAGGGTCGGCCAGCGCGAAATGGGCGCTTTTGGCACCCGTGCTTGTCCCCATGCTCATGTTGCTAGGGATCAGTCCGGAAGCAGCGACAGCGGCCTATCGCGTCGGAGATGGCGCGACGAACATCATCACGCCGCTCATGGTGTACTTCCCGCTGATCCTGGTCTTCGCCCAGCGTTGGAAATCGGATTTCGGTCTTGGCAGTCTGACAGCGATGATGATTCCCTATTCGATCTGGCTCCTGATCTCCGGTGTCGTATTGATCATGGCCTGGATCTATCTCGGATTGCCCCTTGGGCCCGGTGCGCCGGTGGGGATTTCGCTGCCAGAAATCGCGACCCCGTAATTGGTATCTTGACCCAGGCAAATTGTGTGTCAGCGTTATGACACGGCATTTGCCTGGGAAGTATGCACATGATCGGTATCGTCGTGGTCAGCCACGGAAAACTGTCGAAGGAGCTGGTTGCCGCCGCGCAGCATGTTGTTGGCATGCAAAAGCGGTTTCGGGCGATCACAATAGAGGCTGAGGACGATATCGAAGCGCGCCGGGAAGAAATCCGCGAGACCGCGCGCGCCTGTGATGACGGTTCGGGCGTTATCATCCTTACCGATATGTTCGGTGGCACCCCGTCAAATTTAGCCATTTCGGTCATGAGTGCCGGCAAGGTCGAGGTGATTGCCGGTGTGAACCTGCCCATGCTGATCAAGCTGGCGGAAGTGCGTGAACACCTTTCCCTGGATGAAGCATGTGAGTCTGCTGCCGAAGCCGGGCGCAAATACATCAATATCGCATCAGAGCTGATGAGCCGTGCCTGACGACGACTGCGTGCCTGCACTGCAAAAGGCGACCATTGTAAATGTGAAGGGGCTTCACGCCCGGGCTTCGGCTGCCTTGTCAAAGGTGGCGGCTCAGTTTGATGCGAAGGTCACGGTGACCCATCGTGATGTGAGCGCAGATGCACGCTCGATCATGGATTTGCTTTTGCTGGTGGCATCAAAGGGCTGCGAGATTGAGATCTCTGCGGAGGGGCCAGAAGCCGCTGAAGCTGTCACGGCCGTGGCAAGCCTGGTGGCTGATGGCTTTGGTGAAAAAGATGCGCCAATCGCGCCAGACGCCGACAGGACTAAAAGTTCGCCCTCGGGGTAGGGCGCAGTTCCGCTCCGTTTAGACGACGCTCGCGGCGTTCCAGCTGAGGCGCTTCGAGATCCGTGATTGAGATGTTGCCCGAGGCGGGATCAACATATGCGCTCGCGATCGTGGTCACGACTTGCGCAAACTCAGCCTCGCTCACCATCCGATCGAGGTTTGGATCGAAGCGGACCGGATTCGCCAGGGAATCGTCCCGCGTCGGAAGTTGCTCGGCCCAGGCTTGCTGTTCCAGAGCGCTCAGAGCGCCATCGCCGTTTGCATCGGCCGCTTCAAAAGCTGTCGCCGTGCCCTGCGCGCGTTCTGCCTGGGTGACCGTGCCGTCCTCGTTCAAGTCGAATGACAAAAGGAGACCGCCCCCGGGAACATAGCGTGCAGGTCGCTCCCCAGGCAGCGTAACTTTTGCCGCGCCATTGCCGGGCAGGCGAACGATATCTCCTTCAGCTGACTGAGCGCTCACCGCAGATGCGGGCGCAAAAATCAGGATGCAAAGACTGATCAGGGCAGGGAGGCGCATTCGGATTCTCCGGCGTCGGTTGGCCTTAATCTACGCATATGTTGCGTGAATGCCACATGAGAATGCTGTTAGACTGAAAAACTGGTTCCGCACCCGCACGCGGCCGTCGCGTTTGGATTGTTGATCTTGAAGGCCGCGCCAATCAGCTCTGTCGTGAAGTCGATCTCCGAACCATGAAGAAATTCAAGGCTCATTTCGTCAATCACGACCCCGACACCATTGCGTTCGACCAGTAAGTCGTCACTGTTCTGTGTGTCGGTCAGGTCAAACTTGTAGGAAAAGCCGGAACATCCGCCCCCATCCACGGAAACGCGGAGGAGTTTAGCGTCGGGCTGCTTGGCCAGAATCGCCTTAATGCGCTTTGCAGCAGATTCGGTGAGGGTCACATTTGCCATGTCGAAGAAGATAGGCGCTCAGGCCGCCCTGGAAAAGAGACAAGTCTGGCTTGCGCCTTACGCGACCGACTGGCGCGCCTCAAAAGGGCGGTATGTGGATGAGGGCGAGTCGGCCACCCGCACGCCATTTCAGCGCGACCGCGACCGCATTATCCACGCGTCTGCGTTTCGCCGCCTGAAGCAAAAGACCCAAGTCTTCGTTGCCCATGAAGGGGACCACTACCGAACACGGCTGACCCACTCATTGGAAGTCGCCCAGATCGCCCGCTCCATCGCGCGTACACTGCGTTTGGATGAAGACCTCGCGGAAGCCCTGGCGCTGGCTCACGATCTGGGGCACCCGCCCTTCGGCCATGCCGGGGAAGACCAACTCGATGCGTGTATGGAAGGGTTTGAGGGGTTTGACCACAATGCGCAGACCCTACGCGTGGTCACGAAGATTGAGCGTTCCTATCCTCTCTTTGACGGGCTCAATTTGAGCTGGGAGACTCTCGAAGGTCTCGTAAAACACAATGGTCCTCTTCTGACTGCAGATGCAGGAATAGAAGTTCTTCCGGTGGCTTTCCGGGACTTTCCCCATCTCGAAGACTTGCAGTTGACCACGTTTGCAGGCGCTGAGGCACAGGTCGCGGCCCTGTCTGACGATATCGCGTATAATAATCATGACATCGACGATGGCTTGGCGGCGGGGCTCTTTTCGCTTGAGGAGCTCATGGAGATTCCGCTCGTGGGCGATGTGTTCAAAGGCGTGATGGAGGATCATCCTGCGCTGAACAGGACCCTCCTGATCAAGGAAGCCGTCCGGCGTCTGATCGGTCTTTGGATCGATGATCTCACCACGGAAACGCTGGCACGTGCTCAGCAGGATAAACCTGATAGCGCGGCGGATGTCCGGAATATGGACCGGCCCCTCGTGGCCTTCTCCGAGGCGCTTGATCAACGCCAAAGCGCCCTGCGCGCCTTCCTGTATGAGCGGATGTACAAACACTACAAGGTCAATCGTATGCGCAGCCAGGCCAAGCGAATCCTGGCGGATCTTTTTGGCCTGTTTCTGGAACAACCCGACACGCTGCCGCCTCCCTGGCGCCAGGAAGCCGAACAAGTGGGCGGCAATCGCCGCGCGCGGATCGTTTGTGACTATGTGGCCAGCATGACGGATACCTACGCCATTGAAGAGCACAGGGGGCTGTTCAACCTGGATTCGATGATCTGACGGCTTCAGCCTCGCACTTTCGCGGTCGGGGCTGCCGCGTTTAGCGGGCGTTAACGCTCGGCGCCTATCGGTTAACGAATTCTCTTTTTCTCATATGGGGTTGAGCATGAGCCGTTACGGGGATGGCCCGATCGATTTTGGTCCCGCCGATGATGATTATCGCAGCTATGATATGCGCGGCGAAGAAACCGCCCGCGGGCCTCTGATCCTGGCGCTGGCGGCTGGCGTGCTGATCGTGTTTGGCGCCGTGGTCTGGAACACATACCGCCAGGGCGTGCGCTCTGAATCAGGGTCACTGCCGCTGATCACGGCGCAGGCGGACCCCTATAAGGTGGTGCCGGATGATGCCGGGGGACGCGTTATTCCCGATCAGGAGCTTCGCTTCTACGATGAGATCGATGGGTCCACACGCCAGACTGTCACACCTGTTGAGGGTCTGAGGCGTTCGGTTTCGGCAGGCCCCAGCGAAGCACTCGCCGGGGGAGGCGCAGACGATTCATTCCCCGCACCAGCGACCGGCGATCTTGAACCCCTGACCGCAGGATCTGGCGCAGATGTGGATTCGGCAATTGGTGCGCCGCGCCGAAGCATTCTGGACGATGATGCACCGCGTATCGCAGCGCTGGATGAAGCGACGATGGCGCTGGGCGCGGAACAAGCGGCGCGCCTTGACCGGGTGACGTCGTCAGCTCTTCGCGAGTTGGGGGCGCGTTCCCCGCAGTTCAACTTTACCACGTCCGGCGCTTACATGGTTCAGATCGCTGCTTTGCGGGAGTCTGCCCGCGCTGAAGCGACTTGGGATGCTATCTCCACACGCCATCCTGATATCTTTGCTGGCGCTGAGAAGCGTATCCAGAGGGCAGACCTTGGTTCGCGCGGTATATTCTACAGATTGCGTGCGGGGGCCTTCGAGACTCGCGCGGACGCTGGCGCCTTCTGTGAAGCCATAAAATCGTCTGGAAACGACTGCATCATCGTCCAATGAGTCAAACGCCCCGCGCCTGCATATTGAGTGTTTCTGGTCCGGACTTGCTGCCGAGTGAAGCAAGTTTTCTGGCCGACGCGCAGCCATGGGGCATCATCTTGATGGGGCGGTCTTGCGAGACCCGGTCACAAGTTCGCCGTTTGGTGGACAGTATTTGGCAGGCGCTTGGTCGGCCGTGTCTCGTTTTTATCGATCAGGAAGGAGGCCGCGTTGCGCGCTTGCGTGCTCCGGAGTGGCCGGCGTTTCCCGCTCCTCGGACTTTTGGCTCTCTCTATGAGGCGAACACGGAAGCAGGTCTCGAAGCAGCTTATCTGAGCCACCGGCTCATGGCTGGCGAACTTGCGGATCTGTCTATTCACGCAGATTGTGCACCTGTACTGGATTTGCCCGTTCCAGGCGCCCATGACGTCATTGGAGATCGGGCTTTTTCAGAAGGCATCGAGCCCACGATTGCGCTGGCCCGCGCGGCGATGGAGGGGTTGAGCGATGGGGGCGTTGCGCCGGTCATCAAGCACCTGCCAGGGCATGGCCGTGCGCGTGTTGACAGTCATCTGGAATTGCCACGCGTGGCGGCTGGCCAGAACGAGTTGTTCGCAAAAGACATAGCGCCTTTCGAAGCGCTGAACGCTGCACCTATGGCGATGACAGCGCATATTACTTTCGAAAGTCTCGATCCTGATGCATCGGCGACTCTGTCGGAAACGGTGATTTCACAGGTGATACGCGGGCGAATCGGGTTTGAAGGTCTTCTGATGACGGACGATCTCGGCATGAACGCCCTTGGCGGATCCCTCGGCAGTCGCGCAGAACGCGCCCTCGATGCAGGGTGCGATGTGGTGCTGCACTGTGCGGGATTCACAAAGTTTCCGGAAGATATTCTTTCTGAGATGGACGAGGTGGCGCGCCATTGCGGCCTTCTTTCCGAAGTTTCACTGGCCCGGGCTGAGCGGGCTGAGGCAAGCACCACACACGCGAAACCGTTCGACACGCAGGCAGCGTGGTCTAGGCTGCGTGAGCTGCTGCCCCAAGAAGGCGCCCTTTCATGAGTGAACTCGCTCTCTCCATCACCGACCTCTCAAACGGGGCCGAGGAAGCTGACGCTGGCGATATTTTTGTCGTTGATACGTCAGTTTATGAGGGGCCCCTTCATTTGCTTTTGGAGTTGGCCCGCCGGCAGAAGGTCGACCTGCTCCAAGTCTCCATCCTGACCTTGGCCGAACAGTATCTCGAATTTATCGAAGCGGCGAAGACGCGGCGGATCGACCTGGCTGCGGACTATCTTTTGATGGCGGCCTGGCTTGCTTTCCTGAAATCACGGCTGCTTCTGCCAAAGCCGGAAAAAGTCGAGGATGAAGACGCAACGCCGGAGGACATGGCGCAAAGGCTGGCCTTTCGACTAAAACGGCTCGATGCGATGCGCCAGGCGGGCGAAGAACTGATGGCGGGTCCAATCCTGGGCGAGCGGGTCTTTCTGAAGGGAAACCCCGAACGGCCGAAAATCGTCAAACACGTGGAATATGATACGACTCTCTGGCATTTGATGCAGGCGTTTGGCGCGATCCGCGGGCGCCGAACGAAGGCTGCGCCACATAAGATCGAGAAACAATTTGTGCTGCCGCTCGAAAGCGCGCGCCAGGGGTTGAGGTCACTTGGACCACAATTGAAGCAGTGGTCGAGCCTTGACGATATCCGGGGACAAATCCATGGGATGGACCCAGATGTGCCGGAGCGTTCGGTTACCGCATCGGTTTTCTCCGCCGCACTCGAGCTCGCCCGCGACGGCGACGTGGAGTTGCGCCAGGATTTGCATTTTGCGCCGCTATATCTGCGCGCGCCCGGCCCAGAGTCTGTGGAGGCCACACAATGAGCCAACCTGATCCAGAAACCCTCGAAAATGCCCCTGAGGCGATCCGCAATGCGGTGAAGCAGCTCTCTTTTGCCTACTCCCGGTCCGAGCAGGCTCTGTCGGAGACGTTGAGCGAGAGAATGGCGGATGCCATGCGGCGCGCTGAGGCTGTGCTGTTTGCCGCCGGTGAGCCACTGGACGCGGTCTCATTGTCAGAGATTTTACCCCAGGGAATCGAGGCGGCTGAAGTGCTGATGGCGCTGAAGTCGCAATATGAAGGTCGGGGCGTTCAACTCGTCGAAGTCGCGGGTAAATGGCGGTTCCAATCCGCGCAGGATCTCGACTTCCTTTTTGTTGAAGAGCGCCAGGAGCAAAAAAAGCTCAGTCAGGCTGCTTTGGAGACGATGGCCATTATCGCTTATGGCCAACCGGTCACAAGGGCGGAAGTCGAGGCCGTACGCGGCGTTGCTGTTTCCAAGGGGACCATCGACACTTTGATGGAAACGGGCTGGATCCGGATCAAGGGCCGGCGCAAGACACCAGGACGGCCAGTGACTTACGGCACAACGGATGCGTTCCTCGAACATTTTGGGCTCGAAAGCCTTTCAGTCTTGCCGGGCAAAGCGGACCTGGAAGCCGAAGGGCTGCTGAGCGATGTCATTCCAGAAGATTTCCAAATGCCCGGAGAAGAGGGCCTTGAAGCCGAGGCCGATGAAATGGATACTGGCATCGAAGGCGAACCCGATGACGCCGGTGCGTTTGTGACGGATTTCATGGATGAGCCGCAAACTGCAGCCGCCGAGTAAGGCGCACTGTGCGTTTACCGCGCGGGTTTTCCAGCCTATGGTATTCTGAGTTTCAGGAAGGAGACCCCAATGGGTTCGATTGGTCCTTGGCAAGTCTTGCTCGTGCTCGCCGTCGCCGTTTTGTTGTTCGGCGGTCGCGGACGCATTTCCTCAATCATGGGCGATATGGCGAAGGGCATTCGAAGCTTTCGCACAGGCCTCAATGAGGGCGAAGACCAAAAGAGCGTCTCCAGCGATGATGACCTGGTCGACGTGACGCCGAAGAAGGACGAGGCGAAAACCTCCTAACGAGCACCGCGTTCAGGGCCGAGGAAGGCGCAGCCTATGTTGCCACAAATTGGCATGGCGGAGTTTTTGCTGCTGGCGGCGGTCGCTCTGATCGTGCTCGGCCCCAAGGACTTGTCGCTGACCATGCGCAAGCTTGGCCAGTTCGTTGCCAAAGGGCGCGCCATGGCGCGAGAATTCCAGGGCGCGTTCGATGATATCGCTAAACAGGCCGAACTTGATGACCTGCGCAAGGAAATTGAGGAACTCAAGCGCAGCAACGCGATGACCGAAGCTCAAGACAGCCTGAAAGCTGTGGAAGCGGATATCAATTCTGCCGTTATGCGCGGAGACGCGGCACCCAGCGCGCCTGCAGCGGACACCGAGACGCCAAAGCCTGCAAATCAAAGCCAATCGTCGCCGAAGTCTGCGGAGGGCGCAACTTGAGCGACGGCTCTTCAGGAACAGCTTTGCCTGACAATAATGGCGCAGGCGATGAGGTCGACGCGTCCAGCGCCCCGTTGCTGGAACATTTGGCCGAACTGCGCGTCAGGCTGATCTGGTGTTTCGCTGCGCTGGGCGTTGGCACAATCGCCTGTTTCGCTTTCGCCAAACACATCTACAATTTCCTGCTCGTCCCGCTGGTGAATGTCGCGCAAACCGAGCTTGGCGACACGGACTTCGAGCTGATTTACACCGCGCCTCTCGAAGTGTTCTTCGTCCAACTCAAACTTTCACTGTTTGCTGGCGTCTTTGTCGCGTTCCCGGTGATGGCGTACCAGATCTACGCCTTTGTGGCCCCAGGTCTCTACAAAAATGAACGCGGCGCTTTCCTGCCGTTTTTGGTGGCAGCGCCGACGCTGTTCGCCCTCGGCGGAGCGTTTGTCTACTATTTGATGCTGACGCTTCTATCGCGGTTCGCTTTGGGTTTTGAGCAAGAGGCTGCGGACGGTATCGCGGCTATCCAGCCCCAGATCCGGGTGGCTGAGTATCTGTCTCTCGTCATGGCGTTGATTTTGGCATTCGGCCTGAGCTTCCAACTCCCCGTACTGCTCACGCTCCTGGGACGCGTTGGATTGGTCAGCGCCGATACGCTCCGCAAGGGTCGGAAGTATGCGATCGTTGGTATTCTGGCTTTTGCGGCAGTTTTCACCCCGCCGGATATTGTGTCCCAGATCATGCTGACAGGTCCGGTGTTCCTGCTTTATGAGGCGAGCATCCTGTGTGTGGCCATGATTGAGCGTGGGCGCGAGAAGGAAGAAGACAGTGACGAGTCAGAGGCCGCCTGACGCTCTGCCGTTTTGCGTTCAGCTACGGTCAACCTTCGATCCTTAATTTGCCTTCATCGTCTGATTCAAGGTGTCGGCTATGTGGATTGCTCTCGTTGCACCTTTGCTGGTCACCAGTGACTCAGGCCCGCTGGGCGACGCGCTTTTAGCTGCGGACGCGCCCGACACGCTCCGGGCTGCCTTTACAGTGGAGATTACAGCGGGTGACGCGTTCCGGGTTTATCGGTTTGATCCGCGCGAGCCCGAACGGTCGCGCTGGATCTTGCTGAAAGAGCAGGGTGAGAATAGCGAGATCGACGATATCGGAGCGGCTTGGGGCGCCGAAGCCGCCCCCGATGGCCGTTTATTCCCAGATGATCTGGGCAGCTCATTCTCAGGTACCGTCCAGGCAGATGTATTCGATTCTGCCTGGCGTGTGCGCATCGAACACCGGCCGAAGTTTCATGAAGACCCTCTCGACGTCTGGGCGGCGCAACATATGAAGTCGTCAGCTTGGCTCGATTCGCAATCAGGCCACTTCCTCCGCCTCGATCACACGCTTCCGCGCCCGGTTACCGGTCCGCGCGGTGTTCGTGTCATGCGATACAATCAGTCCTATTTCCTGGAACCGGACCCCGAATTCGGTGTGAGTTTCATCACAGCCATTTCCATCGAGCTCGAAGCGCGGGCGGGCTTTCGCACGGTTCAAAGAGCCTATGAGGTTCGAATTCTGTCGGCCGAATTATTTTTCGCATCGATTGCAGATGAGACTGCATTCCTCGAAGCGCGCGGAAAATCTGTGCAAGGCGGCGGCTGAAACGCTCCGGTGCATTGGGCGGCGCAGCTTTCAAAGCTACAGTCGGGCCATGGCGATTCACATGATCAAACTGTGCGTTGGGGCTGAAACCGTTGCCGACCTCGAAGCCTGGCAAAAACGGTTGCTTCAGACCTATCCGAAACCGGTGCATCACACGCGTATGTCGCCGAAACGGAAAGAGGAAATCCTTGCGGGCGGCTCGATGTATTGGGTGATCAAGAAGATGATCCGGGTGCGCCAACGCATTATCGACATTCGAACAGTAGAAGATCGGGCTGGCAAACCCCTCTGCGAACTCGTCTTTAACCCTGAACTGATCCCCGTCATGCCGCGGCGCAAACGTCCATTCCAAGGCTGGCGATACCTGACTGTAGGCGATGCTCCGCAGGATGTGGAGCCGGGACACAAGGCATCTGATGTGCCCCTTGGTCTGGACGAAGCGCTTAAAGACGCGATGGTCTGGTAGGCGTTTGCCTAAAGTGCGAGGGGCAGATTATCGATGAGCCGTGTCTTGCCGAGCCAGGCAGCGCCGAGCAAACGCGCTTCAGGAGGCCATTTTGCTGGATCCTCGTTCAGTGCTTCGAGCGTTTCAGGGTCAACGGCGCTCACATAGTCTACCGATGTAAATCCGGCGCTTTCAATCGCTTTCACCGCAGACGACAGGATTGACTCAAGGGCTGCGCCTTTATCCTCAATCTGGTGTCTTGCATCGTCCAGAGCGGCATAGAGCGCATTGGCGCGCTGACGTTCGTCGCTAGAGAGGTAAGCGTTGCGGGATGAGTGGGCGAGGCCGTCTGGTTCGCGCAGCGTTGGCGCACCTACAATGTCGATGCTGAACCCCAGATCTTTCACCATGCGCTTTATGATCTGGAGTTGCTGGTAGTCTTTCTCGCCGAAGACAGCGACGTCCGGCCCGACATGGAGAAAGAGTCGGGCCACCACAGTTGTGACACCATAGAAGAAGTGTGGGCGATACACCCCGTCCAGCACGTCAGACAGGCCGGGCACTCGTACTTCGGTCTTGCTTCCAGCCGGGTAGAGCTCATCAGCGTCGGGGATATAGGCGATGTCACACCCAGCGGATTCGAGCTTTTCAAGGTCACTTTCTTCCGTTCTGGGGTAGGATTCGAAGTCCTCTCCGGGGGCAAACTGGGTGGGATTAACGAAGATGCTTGCGACGGAAACATCCGCACGCTGACGCGATTGGGCGATTAATGAGAGATGACCATTGTGTAAGGCTCCCATGGTTGGAACGAAGCCAACGGACCGTCCTGTGTAGTATTTACTGCACAAGACGCCTCGAAGTTCGGTCAGTTTGCGCACAACTGTCAGGGGATTTTTTGCCATTGGATTCTCTGGGAGTTTGGATATTGTGAAACCACTTATTAACCCGCATTGGGGAAATTGCACTCATGGCTTATCGCATTCTTCACGCTCTCAAACGCTTCGCTGTCCAAGCCGCCGTTCGCGGCTTGCCGGTAAGCAAATTTGATCCTGCTGCGCCTTCGCCGCGAATTCGATCATTTGAGGGCGCGGTAAGCAGTGTCCAACTCGACGATTTTCTCTTCGATCCGCTTGTTTCAAGTGTGAAGTCGACCGCCGATCTGCTTGGTGGGGAATTGTCCCGGGTTTCTGGCAAAATGGGCGAGTTGCGGCAATTGCTTGCGGATCTCGCGCGTATTGAGCCTTTGGGTGCTGTGGAAGTGAATGCGGTTGCTGCCCAGAATTTCCGCTGGTCTGAAGACATTTTGTTCGATGGCGACGCATTTGACGTGCCCGCACGTCCGGTGCTCGCGCTGGAAGCCGAAGACGGTTTCCTTTTCGACGAGAGCGAGGCGCCGTTGCCGAGTTGGCAGGTTCTTCGTGAGTCTGAGGTGAGCGGGTTCCAACACGCGTAACTGCGCGCTCCCAGGGCGTGCGATCATGGGAGTAGTGTGAGTGCCGCCCGAAGGTTTTTCACCGATAGTATCATCCGGCAGTTCTGAGGTCGTAGAGCAGGCAAGCAAGCCTGCTCGCGTTATTGTTGTCGGTAATGAGAAGGGCGGGGCTGGCAAATCCACGGTCGCGATGCACCTTACGGTCGGTTTGATGCGTATGGGTGCCCGTGTTGGGATTGTTGATCTGGATGTCCGACAACGCACGCTCACCCGTTATATGGAAAACAGGCATCGTTGGGGCCAATCAACGGGGTCGTCGCTTCCGCTGCCAGAGATTATTCGCGTCGATGCAAGTGATGCCCGTGACCTGAACCAGGCTGAGCTTGAAGAAACGCGCCGGCTTGAGAGCAGTCTCGCCCGGTTGCGATCGACATGTGACTTTGTCGTTGTGGATGCGCCCGGCGGCGACACGTTTTTGTCCCGGCTGGCCCATGTCCATGCGGACACGCTGATCACGCCTCTGAACGATAGTTTCGTGGACTTTGACCTGCTTGGCGACGTGAACCCGCAGACGCTGGAAGTCATTCGCCCGAGCTTTTACTCTGAAATGGTCTGGAATTGCCGGAAAGAGAAAGCACGCGCGTCTCGCTCGCCCATTGACTGGATTGTGATGCGCAACCGCATGTCGCCTCTTGAGGCGCGGAACAAACAGAAGGTTGGTCAGGCTCTGGAAAAACTGGCGAGGCGGATTGGTTTTCGCCTGGCGCCGGGTCTGTCTGAGCGCGTAATTTATCGCGAACTGTTTCCAGCCGGGCTCACCTTGCTCGACCTGACCGAACGTGGGTCGAATATCTCGTTCACGATGAGCCACGTGGCCGCGCGTCAGGAGATGCGGGATCTTCTCATCATCCTGCAGCTTCCCGAGCTTCAAGGGCGCGAAATTTCATTCTAGCAAACTGGTCGGGTGTTGATTGCCCCAAGCCGTTCCCTCTTAAGGGGCGGCGGCTGGAGGTATGACGTCTACTGAATAAATCAGCGCTCAATCTGGGACTTACTGTGTGTCGCCTTCGCCCATTGGGAAGGGTTGGCCGTTCAGCGTTGGCATGGCGGCGGCGTTCGGGTCGACGGGCTGCCTTACGCTTTCAAATGCGATATGGGTGCGGATTGCGCCATCCGTGGCTGGCGGTGTCGTGAAGCTCAAATAAGCTGCTTCAATCAGTTCCGCGACGTGCGCGTTGCGCGCCCGTGATGTGCGCCCGCCCAGCATAATCGTGATGACCCGGGTGTCGCCGCGAACGGCCGAAGCCATGAGGTTGTAACCAGACGCGCGCGTATACCCGGTTTTGAGGCCGTCGACGCCGTCCACTGTGCCGAGAAGCTCGTTGTGGTTTTTGTAAGTGCGGGTTCCCCAACGAAACTCTGTCGTGGAGAAGTAGTGATAGTAGTTCGCATGTTCTTCCATGATCGCCTCGGCAAGAAGCGCCATATCGCGTGCGGTCGAAACTTGGCGCGAGTCGGGAAGGCCCGATGCATTGAAGAAGTTCGTGTTTGCCATGCCCAGGCCACGGGCTTTCGCGGTCATCAGCGCGGCGAAGCGCTCTTCGGTGCCGCCAATGTGTTCGGCGACGACAACGGCCACATCGTTCGCAGACTTTGTGATAAGGGCGTGGATCGCATCATGGACTGAAATCGTGTCGCCAGTTTTCAGGCGGAGGTTTGACGGGGGCTGGGACGCGGCATTCCGGGACACGGTCATCATCGTAGACGACGATACGCGGCCAGCTTCCAGTTCATCGAACAGCATGTAGAGCGTCATGACTTTTGTCAGGGATGCTGGATAACGCGCGGCGTCGGCGTGGCGCGCATGCAGGACGGTTTCAGTACTGGCATCGATGACGATGGACGCATAACGCTCGGCAGCTGCGGGGACGGCTGAAGCGCCCAAAGCAGAAATAATCGCAGCCAGAAACAGCTTTTTCACGGATATAGCCGAGGACACGCTCATTATGCCTAGCTCCTTCAAGCAATGTGCAAACAGCCTACTCCCCGGCTGTGAGACTAGATTTCACCAAACCTGTTGACCAGTCGTTAAGGTCAGGCGCGCGCACAAGATTTCGTTAAAAATCGAAAATGTTGCGCCGCACAAAAATTTCTTGCAATTGCGAAAAGCCTGTGCTAGTCATGCATCATTGAAGCAAAACCTCTGCCAACAAACTTTAGAGTGAAAGCGTTAAGTCCCATGGCTAAAGCCCAAAAAACCGCCACGCCGTTCGAAATGATGACGCCAGAAACTGTCCGCGAGAACATGGATCGTTTCATGAGCCTTGCCGGCGAAATGACCGAACTGTCCCGTGAAGGCCTCACGGCTGCGACCGCAAGCGCCCAAGCCTCTGCAAAAGGCGCCCAGGAAATCAACACAAAGGCTCTGTCCTTCTTCCAGGAGTCCATGGCAACGGGCATGGAAGCTTCCAAGACCGTTGGCGCGGCCAAGTCTCTGCAGGAAGCCATGGAACTCCAGGCAACCTTTGCAAAGACGGCATTTGACACCTGCATGAAGCAGTTCGGCGAGATGGCGACCCTCTACGCCTCCACGATGAAAGAAGCCAGTGCACCTCTGAACGCCCACGCTGGAACCATGGTTGAAAAACTCCAGTTCGTGAAGTAAATAGCGCTCAGTAGAGTACGCGTATTGTAGGAAGCCGACCTCTGATTGAGGTCGGCTTTTCCGTATTCGGAACAGGGGCGATCAATTGGACTTTCTAAGATTCGAGTCGCTTGAACGCCCCGGTTCGCCCAACACGTATCTGCTGGCGCCGGAGGCACTTTGCGAAAAGGCCGAACCGGATGCGGTATCGCCAGAGTTTACGCAGAGCGCGCGGGATTTGTTCGCCATAGTCTCGCGCCTCGTGCGCGGTGATCGGTCCTTTATCCAGATTGATGAGGACCGCGAGGGTTTGCGGATACGCTTTGTCGCGGTCACTCCGATCCTGCGATTCAAAGATGATGTGGACATTCAGGTGCTACCCAACTCTGCTGATGGCAGTGCCAAAACGCCGGGCAGCACGCTTGCAGTCTATTCGCGTTCGCGCGTCGGCTACTCAGATATGGGCGCAAATGCCAAGCGTGTTGGCGCTCTGATGAAAAAACTCTCGGGTGCGACCCACACGCCTTGATTCCCGTCCGCGAGAAGGTCAGGCTTCCGATATGAAGGAAGCGACCTATCTACGGACTCATGCATCTCAAGCGCCCCCAAATTTCCATGAGCGATCCAGATCAACCGGGCCCTCCCGATGATGATGGAGGCGATGGCAAAATTGGTATTGCTACCCGAACACGGGTGCGCACCAAGAAGCCTTCGTTGTATCGCGTCATGCTGCTCAATGACGACTACACTCCCATGGAGTTTGTCGTCTTCGTCCTCGAACGGTTTTTCAACAAAAGCCGCGAGGAGGCGACCCGCATTATGCTCCATGTGCACCAAAAGGGTGTCGGACTGTGCGGAGTGTACACATATGAAGTGGCAGAAACGAAAGTGGCCCAGGTGTTGGACATGGCCCAGCGCAACCAACACCCTTTGCAATGCATCATGGAAAAAGACGATTAGAGGAACGATATTTTGCCCAGCCTGACCCCCTCCCTTGAAACGGCCCTCGAAAACGCTCTGACCTTCGCTTCAGAGCGAGACCACGAATATGCGACCCTCGAACACCTCCTGTTGGCCCTTGTTGAAGATGAGGACGCCGCTGAGGTTATGGCGGCCTGCAAGGTAGACCTTGGCAAACTTGGCGAGGACCTGACCCATTACCTCGACTCGGAGTTGTCGAGCCTCATTGCTGAAGAAAATGAGGGCCGCGTTCAGCCGACGGCGGCGTTCCAGCGCGTTGTCCAGCGCGCGATTCTGCACGTTGAAAGCTCAGGACGCGACGAGGTGACCGGCGCAAATGTGCTGATCTCCATCTTCTCCGAGCGCGAAAGCCATGCGGCGTTTTTCCTGCAAGAGCAGGATATGACCCGTTATGACGCGGTGAACTATGTCTCCCACGGTGTGGCGAAGAAGCCTGGCGCATCGCGCAACCAGACGCCGCGCGGCACCGAGGCCAATGAAGACGGCAACGTGAAGTCTGGCCACGAGGCGCTGGACGCCTATTGCGTCAACCTCAACGAAAAAGCACGGGCTGGGAAGATCGACCCCCTCATCGGCCGCGAGATGGAAATCGAGCGCTGCATCGAAATTCTTTGCCGTCGCAACAAGAACAATCCCATTCTGGTCGGTGATCCCGGCGTCGGAAAGACAGCCATTGCTGAGGGGCTGGCCAAGAAGATTGTTGATGGCGAAGTGCCAGGCATTCTGGAAGAAGCCGAGATTTTCTCGCTCGACATGGGGTCACTGCTCGCAGGGACCCGTTATCGCGGTGACTTCGAAGAACGCCTGAAGTCGGTGATGAAAGAGATGGAGGATCTCGATAAGGGGATCCTGTTCATCGATGAGATCCACACGGTTATCGGTGCAGGCGCCACATCTGGTGGCGCCATGGACGCCTCCAACCTGCTCAAGCCCGCCTTGCAGAATGGTGAGCTGCGGTGCATGGGGTCGACCACGTTCAAGGAATACAAGCAGCACTTCGAAAAGGACCGGGCGCTCAGCCGTCGCTTCCGCAAGATTGACGTGGTTGAGCCCTCAGTGCCCGATGCAGTGAAGATCCTGACCGGCCTGAAGTCCAAGTTCGAAGAATTCCACGGACTGCGCTACACCAATGAGGCCATCCGAACCGCCGTTGAACTTTCGGACCGCTATCTCACGGATCGCAAGCTGCCGGACAAGGCCATCGATGTGATCGATGAGGCGGGCGCAAGCCAATGGCTGAAACCCGAATCGAAGCGTCGCAAGGTCGTTGGCGTGAAAGACATCGAAGCCATCGTTGCCAAGATCGCCCGCATTCCCCCGAAACAGGTCACCAAGGATGATGCCGCTCAGCTGAAATCCCTGGAAGTGGACCTCAAGCGGGTCGTGTTCGGGCAGGACGAGGCCATTGAAGCGCTCTCAGCAGCCATCAAGATGGCACGGGCTGGGCTTCGTGAACCCAACAAACCCATCGGATCGTACCTTTTCACTGGACCGACCGGCGTCGGCAAGACGGAAGTGGCCAAGCAGCTCGCTTCGATCCTAGGCGTGGAGATGCTGCGTTTCGACATGTCCGAATACATGGAGCGTCATACGGTCAGCCGCCTGATTGGCGCGCCTCCGGGCTATGTTGGTTATGATCAGGGCGGCTTGCTGACCGATGGCGTTGATCAGCACCCGCATTGTGTGTTGCTGCTCGACGAGATCGAGAAGGCGCACCAGGACCTCTACAACATTCTCTTGCAGGTCATGGACAATGGAACGCTCACCGACGCCAATGGACGAAAGGTCGATTTCCGCAATGTGATCGTCATCATGACGACCAATGCCGGCGCGTCCGACGCGGCGAAAAACTCGATCGGCTTCGGCGCGGGCAAGAAGGATGATGAGCAGGAAGAGGCTTTGAAACGTCTCTTCACGCCGGAGTTCCGCAACCGTCTGGATGCTACGGTCATGTTTGGGGCGCTTTCGCCTGAAGTGATCCAGCGCGTGGTCGAGAAATTCGTTCTGCAGCTCGAGATCCAGTTGTCTGACCGCAATGTCACCATCTCGATTACGGACAAAGCGAAAGACTGGCTCGCTGAGCGTGGCTTTGACAGTGAAATGGGCGCCCGGCCGTTGGCTCGGACCATTCAGGAGCACGTCAAAAAGCCGATGGCGGAAGAGTTACTCTTCGGCAAGTTGGCCAAGGGCGGCGAAGTGAAGATCGATGTGGCGCGGAAAGACAGTAAGAAGCTGAAATTCACCTACATCGAGGCAAAGCCAAAGAAGTCAGGCAAGAAGTCCCAGGAAGACTCTGCCGAGACCGTATAGGCGCACCTCAAGCTGCCCAGTCCTAAAAAAAGCGGCGCTCCCAACATTGGGGGCGCCGCTTTCGTTTGCACGCGGGCAAATGGAACTAGTCCCACAGTTCGCCCAACTCCAGGCGGTCACGCCAGTCTTGGCCCACCGTCTCTGCGTCACCATGGGGATGACGGCGCAGGCGATGACCCAAGGTCACGACCGATGGACCGGTGCGGACGTCGACTCGCGCCAGAGCTGCTACGATGTCGCGCAAGGCGTCCACCGGCGCTTCGCCATTGGCGTGGACCTCAGCTTCCGCAAGTCGCCACCCTGCAGGATCCCAGCGCAGTGCCAGGACCACATTGGGCTGTCCGTTCCAACGGAAAACCGCCATCCGACCCAGCACGAGATCATGCTGGAAATCGCGCAGGCAGTTTTTGAACTCCAGCGCCAACGCGCCGAGCGCATCAGCACAGGTGACCGCCTCAAACGGCACTGGCAGCGCAGGAACCGCCTGTATCCCGACAAAACGTTGGGCCACAAGTGCATCCGCTGCCTTGGCGAACAGGTGCGCCGCAGAGTTCGTCTTGGCCAGGGCCTTTGCCAGCCGCTCGCTCGCGCCTAGCCCATGAATCCGGTCTACCAAAACCATCGTCAGGGCAAGGTCACGTGCGGCTTGAAGGTGGGGCACTTTCGCCACGACCGCGGCCTCATGGAGGCGTGTGGGCAGGGCAAAAACCACTTCAAGCTGCGCAGGTTGCAAAGCTCCCATGTGACGCAGGACGCGGTTGGCCGCCGGCTGGTTGAACATGGCCAGAAAGCGACCGTACTGTTCCTCACGCCAAAGGGTTTCACCCATTCGGCTGAGCGCCTTCATCAGACCAGACGTCTCTCCCGAGCCCATCAGGCGCCGGGCCAAAGAGGCGTCCTTGTGACGCTCCACAGCCAGGGCGAGCTCGGTCAAATCCCGCGCGCCATTTGCAAGCAGGATCGCCGCAGCATGGCGACGCGCAGCCGGCAGCGCCAGGAAATCCCTGTGGGGAGCGGGCCAAACGCTCGCAATCGCACCAGCGTGGGGCCCGGCCAGGAACTTCAGCAAGGGAGTCGCGCCCGCAGCATTCGCCATTTGGCTCCGCGTGCGGTGTGTCATGCCATCGGCCATGACAACCTCCATTATTCTGATACAGGAACGCTACGTCTCCGACACAAAGTGCGTGCGGTGTTGAAGCGTGCTGCTGGAAACAGTTTTAAGTGGGTGTCAGTCGTCGCCGGCAAGGGCGCGGGACGGCTGACGGAGCCCTCCCGTCTTGGGATGGGCGCACATATCGTAACTATGGCATTGCCGCATCGTGTATTCCTCTACGCCCGGACCCATTCCGGGTGAGCGCGCGACTTACGCGCGGAATATGACGTCAGTTTGACGTTCGAGGTTTTTTTGAAAGGTGCAAAACAAAAGAGCCGCCCCGAGGGGCGGCTCCCGTGAGCCGGAAGGCTCTTGAGTCTTCTGATCCCGAGGGATCAAGGGGTTCATTAAAGGGCGCGCAGAGGCTGCTCCACGTCACCACCAAAACGAACCGACCCAATCGCCGTTCCTGGTTTCTCACTTGACATTGGATCACCTCCTTTCAGTTGCTTCAGTCCAAAAAGCGAATGCCCGCTGCAATCTGCGGACACTTAAGACTTAGCAGGATGCGTGCCTAAGGAAAGGTAAAAGCTTTGCGATCTGCAATGATCTATTATGAGAAGGCGGCGGGACGTGCGCCGAATGGGATGCCGCCATGGCCGACGACTTAGATCAGGACATTCAGATCACACCAGAACTGCGCCTTCAGGTATGGGAACTGAGCGAGTCGTTTGTGCGCGCATCCGGGCCCGGAGGGCAAAACGTCAACAAGGTGGCGACTGCGGTTCAATTGCGCTGGAACGTCTCGCGTTCTGCGTTGCCGGGGCCGGTGAAAGCCCGGTTTGCGCGCCGCTACGCAAACCGGATCACCAAAGAAGGCGACTTCGTCATCGAATCCTCGCGTCACCGGAGCCAGCTCCTCAATCGGCAAGACGCGCGCAAACGCCTCGCCGACCTGATCGCCGGTGTGGCTTCAGCGCCCAAGCGCCGCGTGCGCACGCGGCCCACGGCGGGGTCCGTCCGGCGCCGCTTGGCTTCCAAGAAAAAGCGCAGCGATGTGAAGTCCCTGCGCGGGAAGGTCGATCCAACCGAGTAACGCTTGCAGGGCTTACGGTTCCGCGCGGTTAGTCTTTCACCAAACCGATTTCGCGCAGGCGTTCCATGAGATAATCGTGGGCGGTGATGGGCGCGAAAGCCTTTGCACCCTGATCGAGGCACGAGTCCAGGGGCTCAATCAGCACATCTGGTGCAAAGTGAAGAAAGAACGGCGTTGAATAGCGTGGCAAGTGCGCCCTATCCGGAGCCGGGTTCATCACCCTGTGTGTGGTTGACGGCAGGAGCCCGCCGGTCAGCCTTTGCAACATGTCACCCACATTGATCACCAAGGCCCCGGGAGGTGGATTGACGCTCAGCCATTCGCCCGATCGATGCTGAACCTGGAGGCCGGCTTCTTCCGCGCCGAGCAGAAGCGTAATCACGTTGATGTCCTCATGGGCAGCGGCGCGCACGGATCCCGGTGGGGGAGGGGTGAGTTGGGGAGGGTAGTGCAGTAGCCGGAGGATCGAATTGCCTTCGTGGACGCGGGGCGTGAACCAGTCCCGTTCAAGCCCAAGATCGAGGGCCACCGCGGTCAATAGGCTTTGGCCGAGGTCATCGAGAGCATCGAAAAGGGCGCCCGTTGCAAGATCGAAGTCAGCGACTTCGGTAACCGTTGGTGTTGGCCGCATTGTGTCTGCGTGTTGTGATCCGGGCGTGCCTGCGCGGCCCGTATGCCAGAATTCCTTCTGATCTGCCGCAGCCTCGCCCTTGGCGTTCTCGGTCGCAAATGCGGTGTAGCCGCGCTGTCCGCCATTTTCCCGGTCGTCATATTTCAGCTTTGCGCTGGTCGGGAGGGCAAAGAATGCTTTCATCGCTTCGGTGGCTCGATCGATGGTGCCGCTGGAAACAGGGTGGTCCTTCAAGACGGCGAAACCCGTTTCGCGAAAGCTCTTGCCGAGGCTGGATGCAAATGTGTCCGGGGCGCTGGACAAAAGGTCGAAGGAAATCGGTTCGAAATAGCGTGTCATGGCGTTCTTCTAGTCCGCTCCATTCACCAAGAAAACCGCCTGAGAGAAACCAATTATCGGCTGTTTGGCCTCGCGGGCGGCAAAACATGAATATTCAGCGTCCATCCGTTTACATACCGGGGCTTTGCGCCCGCCGCCATTAACCAAGACGCAAAGCCTTCAGGGCACCTTCTACGTGTCGCCGATGGGGCGATGGATGGGCGCCAACCCACACCAGATTGCCTTGAGGCGACACAATGGGACGGCGCGGGTGTTAAAGGACGACGACAATGCCGTTTGCAGAATTTGAGATTGAGTTTGAACCCACCGAAGGCCTTTGCGCCCAAAGCGACGGCGAGTCGCTTTACCGCGCAGGATTGGCTTTTTCTCTGGGTGAAACCGTGGAAATGGACCTCGTGGAAGCCCACAAATGGTTCAACCTTGCGGCAGCCAAGGGCCACGAGGCCGCCAAGGACCTGCGCCAGGAAATGGCGGACCAAATGAGCCGCGAAGACATTCGCCTTGCTCTGAAAGCCGCGCGCGAATGGGTTCGCAAAATGAACTAAGGGCTAAGCCCTTGTTTCATGTTCAGACGATTAGGCCGTCCATAGGTCGGGAATCATTCTGGAACACGCGGGAGTCGAGCGCGCTTCGGTCGATACCCAAATGGTCGCGCAGCAGGCCCTTGAGGATAGAGGTGAGATCATTGGCGGGTGCCAGGTCTCGTCCTTCATAAAGTGCCCTTTGGGACACGCCCGGCCAGTCCCCCAGGACTGTGCCACCCCTGACAGCGCCGCCTGCAAGAATGACGAGTCCACCTGTGCCGTGGTCTGTGCCTCTAGTACCGTTCTCAGCAACCGTGCGTCCGAACTCGGAGCATAGTACGACGCAGGTATTCTCCCAGTGAGCGCCAAGCGCGTCTTTCAGAGCTGCGAATCCAGCGTCCAGGCCCTGAAACCGTCCGTTCAAGAACCCGGTTTGGCTCGCATGACTGTCCCACCCATCGAGGGACACCATGGCGACACCGGGGCCTCCGGATCGCGCCATAAGCTCGCCGACCGCTTTCATGGATTGAGTGTAGGCCCGGCCGGGGCCTCCACCACGCCGGCCCATGTCGACGTCCGGCGTGCCCATCGAACGCGCCAAATCCAGCGGTTCAGAGAAGACAGGATCGTCGGCGTATAGAGTTTCAAGGCGAGACATCAGGTCGTCATCGGCAGCTTCGAATACCGCGGGCGCCCAATTTGTTGCTGGCGCACGTCCGCGCAAGGCGAGCGGGACCGAATAGCCGATCGCCAGGCCGGCCTGTCCGGAAACGCCCAGCGCTCGATTGAGCCAGCCATCTCGAGAGTCCGCCGCGCCCAGTATTTCAACCACGTCCTGGCCATCGAAATGCGACCGGCCCCGATAGGGCGATGCTGCCGCATGGACAAAGGCGGCGTCTCCTGCGTCGAACCACGACTTAAGTGTGGAAAGGGCAGGGTGGAGGCTGAATCCGTTGCCCAGGGGCAGTGATTGAGGCGCTGAGCCGATGAGCCCTGGTCTGAAACGCTCAAGGGAGGTATCCGCCGGAATCAAGGCTGAAAGACCGTCCATCGCCCCCCGCGCGAGGACAAATATGAATGTCCGGTCGGCCATACCCTCTGCGAACGCGACGGGCATTGCGGATGCGAAGGTTGCTGCGCCGAATAGACCAAGGGCTTGGCGGCGATTGAAGTGCGTCATCGAGGCTATCTCCTTTGGAATTCGGGGCTCATCAGGGCCAGCGTCAGCCCTTGCGTTCCACTTTCAGCTCGGATGACTGCCTGGCGGGTCTCAGAGCTGACCAGGTCGCCAAGTGCCTGCTCCAGGAAGTCTCGCGCGTCTGTACTGGATTGCCGTGAAGACACCCTGCGGGCCCATTCAATGCGCTTGTTCAGGGAATCAGGGCCGATCCACGCGTCTTTCGTGTCGGGCCAACCTTCCGGACTGGGAGCATTGAAGGGCAATTGGGCAAAGCTCTCGAGGACGTCTCTCGGTTCTCCGGCAAACACCGAAGTCAATCCAATCATGCGCGATGTGGACGTTAGCAGATCGTCGGGCGTCTTCACTTTCTCTTGCTGGCGTACCCATGCCTCGGGCGCGGTCAGCAGAGCATTGTAGAGCGCCATCAAGTCACCATCACTTTGCAAGAACGCCGTCGCCAACCGGTCAATCAGGGCCGGCGGAGGCGCGTCAGCCACAAAATGGCGCGCAAGTTTCGTGGCTATGTGCGACGCGGTTGCCGGATGGCGTGCCAGGTCTCGTACAATTGAACGCGCCTGTTCCCCGCCCGCGTCAGAGTAACGTTTTTGAAGAACGGTGCGCGACCCGGGCTCGTGGGTCAGGCCTAGAAACAGGGTTTCTCCCAGCTGATCTGAAGCAATGCGCGGGTTTCCAAGGGTCCAGCCCGTAAGGGCGCGGGCAAACTCGGTCACATCATCCTGAGTGTACCCCGAGGCCGGCGTGACGGTATGGAGTTCCAGGACTTCCCGGGCGAGGTTTTCATTAAGGCCAATATCCCTTCGGCGCCCAGCGCGCGAATTCGGACCGACCGATTGCCAATTGTCGAGGTAGACGAGCATCGCCGGGTGGAAAATGGCTGCTTCAGCCAGATCTGCGAAGGATCCGAGTATGTTCGGTCGAATGGCTTCGCGCTCATAGGCGCCTGCCATGGCCGCCACCTGGAATTTCTGACTGGAAACTGAAAAATGGTTGGCCCAAAACCGCGTCAATCGTTCGTGGAACGGAGCTTGTGTGGTGCTGCCAAAGTCAGACCGGGCGGAAACTTCCTTGATCAGCGTTTGGCGAATATGCCGCCCAAACGACGCTACACCAGCAGGATTCATGTCCGGTGGCGCGGAGCTGCGACGCGATTGCTGTCGGATCACCCGGTGGTCAAAAAACGCCATCACATGTTCCTGCGCGCTGAGAAGCCCATTATCCTTGAATGTGCCAAACGCTGTCGGCGTGAGTTGGCGCTGTAGCCAACCGACCGGATCAGCTTCGGCGGTACGGATTTCTCCCTCCGTTCCACCGAGGCCAAATCGCGTAACCGCAATCGCAGCGTTTAGTCCCATTGGGCACTCCCAAACAGCTCATTCTGGGGGATGAAACGCGCTTGCGGGGGCAATCCGTCGAAAAAATATCATGGGGGGGAAACAAGAGCGCGCCGGGCTTGGTAAATGAAAATTAACCGGCTCGTCGACTCTATGACGCCATAGAATTGCTGCGGATTTGAGAGAGAGCGAACCATGAGTGTCCAGTCGCTAAGGCCTGAACTCACGCAGGATGATATTGTGCGCTTGATGAAGGGCGAGACACCCGAGGCGCGGGCATCCGTCGCCCATCGTCTTTGCCGGCGTATTGCCCTTGATGTTTTGACCGAGAATGAGCGGGCTTATGCTCAGGAAATCATGTCCATTCTCGCGCGTGATACTGCAGAACTTGTGCGCAGGACCCTTGCGATAACCCTGTGCAACTCTCCAATCTTGCCCCGGGATCTCGCCCTTGAACTGGCCCAGGATGTGGAAACGGTCGCTATTCCAGTGCTCGAAAACTCTCCAGCGTTCACCGAGCAGGACCTTGTCGAAATCGTGCTCGCCGCAACGGCTGCCAAGCAATCGGCGATCGCCAGCCGAAGCGAAGTGTCCTGCACTCTTTCAGAAGTGATTGCAGAGCATGCGGCGCTGGACGCCGTGAAGACGTTGGCAGCAAATCCAGGCGCAGATATCAGCGACAAGGCGTTTTCAGACAGTTTGGGCCGTTTCCCACGTGATGAAGCGCTGCAAACGGCCATCGTCGGTCGGGAATATGTTCCAATGCATATTGCCGAAAAAATGGTCTCGCTCGTGTCGGGCAAAGTGTTCGATATGCTTGTCAATCGCCACCAGCTTCCAGCTCAAATGGCGATCGAACTGGCGTCAAATACGCGCGAACGATCGACCATCGATCTCGTCGATCAGGCAGGGCGGTCAGATGATCTTCCGAGATTTGTATCTCAGCTCAATCTGAACGGTAGACTCAGCCACTCGCTTATCCTTCGTGCGCTGTGCGTCGGGCATATGTCCTTCGTTGAGCATGCGCTTGCGGAGCTGTCTGGAGTTCCCCACCAGCGGGTCTGGCTGATGATCCACGATGCTGGCCCGCTCGGTTTGCAAGCCGTCTTTGACAGAGCGGGTTTGCCCCGGCGATTTCTGCCCGTGTTCCGTGCTGCCGTTGGAGTCTATCACGACACGAGCCATGATGGCGGCGTGAATGACAGGACCCGTTTCAGAGCTCGGATGATTGAGCGCGTGTTGACGCAGATTCAATCCTTGCCGCGCGAGGATGTGGACTATCTGCTCGAAAAGCTCGATGCCTTGAGTGACGACGTTAGCGAAGACGAATCAGACGCTGCTTGAGGCCTAAAGGTCCGATTACGCGTCGGACTTTGCCCGAAAGACATGGGTAACGCCTGCAGCCAGATACTCATTTGCGCGCGACCATGCGGCGTCAAAACAAATGACTTGTATCCCCGCGTCACGGAGCTCCTGCAGCCCTGACATAAGGCCATCTTCGAGATCGAGGTGTGCGGCGCCGATCCAGACCGCATCGACCATCAGGAGTGCTGATGCGGATTTCAGGCTCAACCAGGAGCGCTGTGCATTGATGCCGAGCCGAAAGCCGGCGCCACGCAACGCGCCCAAAGCCGTGATAGTGTCGCGCGGTGATGTCGCCAGGGCCGCATCATCAAATATGAGGCAGACTTCCTGAGTGCACCCGTTGTATTCAGACAGTGTGGCCTGACAGGCTTTTGCCGTGTTGCGATGGGAAAGTGCGGTCGTCGGCGCACCGATATGAATGGGCCGCTCAATACTCGCGGTGTCCCGGGCTTCTCCCAATGCAGTGCTCAGGCGCTGCGCAACCCATGTGGCAGGGCAACTTTCGGCAACCGTCTTATGCACGGGGCCAAACCGCAATGCCGAGTCGTAGTGAAGTGCGGTTTCATGGATGAGGCCTCCGGCGGAATAGTCCGACAGGGAGACAAAAGGCGTGATGCGGTCGGTTGGTTGAACTGACGTGCTCAAACGATCCGATAGGGATGGAAGTGTACGGGGTTGCATAGGCGCGCGCTCTGGAGAAGTGTTCGTCTCTGCTCTATCAAATCTCGGTGAACGCCCGGCGCATTGGGACCACCAATTTTCAGTTTGCTCATTTGGTTTTTCGTAACAATCGGAGTGCAACCCCCGTGTCTTCTTCCGCACCAGCCCCAAAACTGTCTGCAACCATTCTGCTCATCCGAGACCGGGATGAGATGGAAGTGTTGATGGTCAAGCGTCACTACGAAATCGATTTCGCATCCGGCGCATTTGTTTTTCCCGGTGGCAAGGTCTGCGATGATGACGCATCTGACGTCTGGGGCGACCTTTTCGATGGGGACGCTAAAGGAAGCGACCGTACGGCCCAGATCTCAGCCATTCGCGAATTGTTTGAAGAAGCGGGTGTCTTGTTGGCGCGAAGTAGAGGGGCGCGCGGGGCAGGGGCACCGCTCGTAGGCGCGGAAGAAGTCGCGCCGCTCCAACAGTATAGATCCGCGGTCGACGCGGGTGAAAAGGCGTTTTCGGAGTTGATGGACGAAGCCGGCTTGATCGTGGCGGGGGATTGCCTTGTGCATTTTGGCCATTGGATCACGCCAACAATGATGCCCAAGCGCTTTGACACACACTTTTACCTCGCCGGGGCGCCAGATGGCCAGGTCGCGGAACAGGACGGCCGGGAAACCACCGAAGCGATTTGGATCAACCCCCATGAGGCGCTGGAACTGGAAAAGCGCGGCGAAGCGACGATTATTTTTCCAACCCGCATGAATCTCGCGCGGCTCGGTTTGGCAAAATCGGTTGCTGCGGCGTTGGAGAAGTTTGCCAGTGAACCGGTCACGACCGTATTGCCAGAAGTGCATCGGGATGATCCCGATGGCCCTTGCCTGATCATCCCGTTCGTCGAAGGATACGGTCAGGTTCGCGAGCCACTGGACCGCGTCGCGAATGTTGCCAAGCCCAAGACTTAAGCTTCGGCGACGACTTTCGCAGCGACCTGATCTTCTAGTGCAACGCAAACGGTTTGGGCCAACTCGTCGCTTGCCGCAGACTCGCCGGTGACCATTGCGGCGCGCATGGCTTCAACATGTAGGTTGGCAAGGGCAACAACGGGCTCGTCAGAGTCTGTGCGCTCAAGCAAGTTGCAAAGTGAGCCGGCGAGCCGCCCTAGGACGGGATTGCCGAAGGGTTCTGCCGTTCCGCGCAAATTGTGGGAGGCGATAAACAGCTGCCGACGCGCATCCTTAGACGATACGCGCTGTGCGTAGGTATCGAACGCTGTCTTCAGTGCTGAAACGTCACGCTGGAGCCAAGCGGTGAGGTCTGCTTCGGTTGGCGCTGAGGGGCCGTCATCGGCCAAACCTACTGGTTCATCAGTTACGACATCGTCAGCTGAAGGCGCGATCTTGCCGCTCTCGGCTTTTGCAGGCGAGGGAGACTTGAAAATTCGCGACAGGTCGGGCGTGGGCATCTCGTTTGCCCCAGCCTTACTGGACTTTGTCGCGTTCAACAGTTTTCCAAACATGCGGTCAACTATTCCGAAAAATAGCTGATATTTGGTTGATTCCCGGCCGAAATTTTTTTCGGTCAGACGGCGAACTGCTCGCGCAGAATGCGTTCATCCAGCGCGTGACCCGGGTCAAAAAGCAGAGTCAGGTGACGGCTTCTGTCTTCTGTGACTTCCACACGGGCCACATTCCGCACTTCCTGGTTGTCAGCGGCGGCAGAAACGGGTCTTCGCTCGGGGGACTGGATTTCGATGACGACATGGGCGTCATGGCGCAGCAGCGCTCCGCGCCATCGCCGCGGTCGGAAAGGACTGATCGGCGTTAGCGCCAGGAGTTGCGCACCAATCGGCAAAATGGGGCCTTGGACAGACAGGTTGTAGGCGGTCGAGCCAGCTGGCGTCGCCACGAGCACGCCGTCACAGGCCAGCTCCGGCAGGCGTTCCTTGCCATCAACGGAGATCGACAGACGGGCGGATTGAGCCGTTTGGCGCAGCAGCGACACTTCGTTGATCGCCAACCGATTATACGTGGCGCCATCGACATCAATGCAGGTCATCCGCAGGGGGCTAAGCCGCGCACGCTCAGCCCGGTCGATCCGCTCAACCAGATTGTTCTCGGCATACTCATTCATCAAAAAGCCGACTGTGCCGCGATGCATTCCATAAACGGGTTTGTGGTCGTCAAAACGCTCGCGCAGTGCATCGAGCATCGCGCCGTCTCCACCCAGGGCGACGATGACATCCGCGGCTTCAGGTTCACTTTGACCATAGCGCCGCGTGAGTTCCACAAGCGCCTGCTGGGCTTCTGGTCGATGGGACGCGGAAAAATGGAAGCGCATGCTCATAAGCCCCTTTGTTTCCGTCGCTTGCAGGCAGGTCAAGCGTTCGACACGCGCTGTTCGATTTCCCATGGCGCCGCGGCGCTGGGTCCGTTATCTTGAGGAAGATCATAAAGTTGGAGGAATAGCCATGGCAGACGATATGAGCCCCGTCGATGTGAAAGCGCGGGTTTCGGAGGCGGAATGGAAGGCGCGGGTGGACTTGGCTGCCATGTACCGGTTGGTGTCTCTCTATGGGTGGGATGACCTGATTTTCACACATATCTCCCATCGCGTGCCCGGGCCTGACCACCATTTCCTCATCAACCCCTACGGCTTCCTGTTCGAGGAAATTACGGCATCGTCGCTCGTGAAGGTCGATCTGGATGGCAGTGTCGTTGAAGAGACGCCGTACATGATCAACCCGGCGGGCTTCACCATTCACTCAGCCGTGCATGCGGCTCGAGAAGACGCGCAGGTGGTCATGCATCTGCACACAGATGATGGCGTGGCCGTCTCCGCCCAGTCCGAAGGTCTTTTGCCGCTCAGCCAGACATCCATGCTAGTGCGCCATGATCTCGCTTACCACGACTATGAAGGTGTCGCGCTCGACCATGATGAGCGCGAGCGAATCGTTGCCGATATGGGTGAAAAGTCGAACCTGATGCTCCGAAACCACGGCACATTGACCGTTGGGCGGAGCGCTGCGGAATGCTTCCTGCGCATGTTTTTCCTTGAGCGGGCCTGCTCGATGCAAGTGCGCGCGCTGAGCGCCGGACGCTCAAACATGACGATCCCCAGCCAGAAGGTTCAGGATGTTGTCAAAGGGCAATCGAACCCGGAAGGCACCGCGGTCATTGCAAATAGGCTTGCCTGGCCCGGCCTGCTGCGCAGGCTGGATCGTCAACTGCCCGGATACGATCAGTAACAGCAACTTGAAGCGCGTTTCGCAGTTTCGACTGCACATGCGGCGTCATGGATTTTGATTTTTTTCCATGATGTCGCATTTAAGGGTCACGGCGCGCGGGCGTCGGCCCATTTTGCTGTTGGCGAGTCTCACATGAAACACTTGAAAGCCTTCGAAGACGCGCTCGAGACCATTCACGGGGAAGGGCGCTACCGCGTGTTTGTGGACTTGCACCGCCACCGCGGCCGGTTTCCCCGGGCCACTGCGCGGTTTCCTGATGGCGAACGCGAAATCACCGTCTGGTGCTCGAACGACTATCTCGGCATGGGACAAGACGATGATGTCATCAATGCGATGCACCAGGCGATAGATAGCTTCGGAGCCGGGTCTGGCGGCACGCGCAACATTTCGGGCACAACGCGTTATCATGTGGACTTGGAAAAAGAGCTGGCTTCGCTCCATGGGAAGTCCGGTGCCCTGCTGTTCACCTCGGGCTATGTGGCCAATGATGCGACGCTGGCGACGCTTGGAAAAATTCTTCCCGGTCTGATCATCTACTCCGATGCGCTCAATCATGCATCGATGATCGAAGGGATCCGCCGCTCAGGCTGTGACCGCCGGGTGTTTCGCCACAATGATCTCGACCATCTGCGTGCGCTGATGGAAATTGACGATCCGGAGCGGCCAAAACTCATCGCGTTTGAGAGCGTTTATTCAATGGACGGCGACGTGGGGCCCATCGAAGCGTTCTGCGATCTCGCCGATGAATTTGACGCGATGACCTATCTCGATGAAGTCCACGCGGTCGGGCTTTACGGCGACGAGGGCGCGGGTGTCGCGCAGCGCGATAATGTTATGGAGCGCGTGGACATTATCGAAGGGACCCTGGGCAAAGCTTTCGGAGTGATGGGCGGCTATATCGCTGCAGAACACGTCATAATTGACGCGATCCGCTCAATGGCGTCCGGCTTTATCTTCACCACATCAACGTGTCCGGTGATGGCAGCGGGGGCGCTGTCCAGCGTTCGGAAACTGCGCACAGAAGATGGTCGCCGTCTGCGCGCCCAGCACCAGGCCAAGGCCCAGCAGCTGAAGGACAAATTCAAGGTCGCTGGCTTACCTGTCATGGAAACCGACACCCATATTGTTCCCCTGATGGTCGGAGATCCCGAGCGGTGCAAGGCGCTTTCCGATATCCTGCTTTTTGACTTTGGCATCTACGTCCAGCCGATCAATTACCCCACCGTTCCAAAGGGGACCGAGCGCCTGCGATTCACGCCGAGCCCGGTGCACACCGATGAAATGATGGACGACCTCGTGGCGGCGATTTTGGGCATATGGAAGCAATTGGGGCTCGACGCCGTAGCTTAATGCGACTGCTGGTCTAGAAACAAAAAAGCCGCGCAACCTGGCGCGGCTTTTCTGTTTTGATGACTAGCTTATGCCTTAGGATTTTGCGCCAGCTTTGCGCCCGAGGCCGATTTCCTTGGCAAACTCGCTCCGGCGTTTTGCGTAGTTCGGGGCCACCATGGGATAATCGCTGGGAAGGTTCCAGCGAGCCCGGTATTCATCCGGTGTCATGTCATAGCGCGAGCGCAGATAGCGCTTGAGCATTTTCAGTTTCCGCCCGTCTTCAAGACAGATCAGGTATTCAGGCGTGATGGATTTGTTGATGGACACGGCCGGGTCTGGTCGGGGTTCTTCTTTCGGCCCCCCGTCTGAGAGATCCAGAAGAGTCTCGTGAACAGAGCGGATCAAGTCTGGCAAAGACGTGGCGGGAACCGGATTGTTCGATACAAATGCTGCGACAATGTCGCTTGTCAGATCCAGAGCAGCTTCGTCGCTGAGCGTACTGTTTATGTCAGTCATGTTTTTTCCTTTGTTTTCGTCTCAGGCGATATTGATTCTTCGCGATTGCTGCCGCGAGACCAAATAAATCTGTATGCGTCAACACCAATCTGCAAAAAATTGATCGCTTAGCTATGTAATCATACTGTTTTCGGGGGCGCGTAAGCAAGAATGACCTGCATTATTTGCAAAGTATTCGCTGTGGTAGTGAATATAGTCTTGCTAAACTTTGGATAGAGGTCGACATCACGTGCTCGTGCCCGGTGTGGCAGCGCGGCCATCTTGCGGGCCGGGGGGCATCGCTTTAAGTGCAAACCTTCAAGAGGAGTCTTCACATGGCAGACACAGCCCATCCAGATATCGCGGAACATTCCGGCTTTTTCACCGAGCCGCTGGAAACGCGTGACGCAGAAGTGTTTGCAGCCATTGGAAAAGAGACGACTCGCCAGCAACACCAGATTGAATTGATTGCGTCGGAAAATATCGTGAGCCGCGCTGTACTTGAAGCGCAAGGGTCAATTCTGACGAACAAATACGCCGAAGGGTATCCAGGCCGACGCTACTATGGCGGCTGCGAATATGTCGATCTGGCTGAGGAACTGGCGATTGAGCGCGCAAAGCAACTCTTTGGCGCAACGTGGGCCAATGTTCAGCCCCATAGCGGCGCCAATGCCAATCAGGCGGTCTTCTATGCCCTGCTCCAGCCCGGTGACACTTTCATGGGAATGGATCTCGCAGCTGGCGGCCATCTCACCCATGGCAGCCCTGTCAACCAATCTGGCAAGTGGTTCAACGTGGTCAGCTACGGTGTCGATCCCGAAACCCATCTGATCGATTATTATGCGATGGAAGCCCTGGCACTTGAGCACAAGCCCAAGCTGATCATTGGCGGAGCGACAGCCTATTTCCGCTTTGTAGACTTTGAACGCATGCGCGCCATTGCAGACAAGGTCGGCGCGATCCTGATGGCAGACATGAGCCATTTCTCCGGCCTTGTTGCGGGCGGCGCTTATCCAAATCCGCTGGATCACGTGCACGTCGCAACAACGACGACGCACAAAGCTCTTCGGGGGCCGCGCGGCGGTATCATCCTCACCCGCGACGAAGAGTTGGGCAAGAAGATCAACTTCGCTGTCTTTCCGGGGCTTCAGGGCGGCCCGTTGATGCATGTTATCGCAGCCAAGGCGGTTGCTTTCGGCGAAGCCTTGCGCCCGGAGTTCAAGGATTATGCGGCCGAAGTCGTGGCGAACGCAAAAGCCATGTCAGATCAACTCATCAAGCGGGGGCTCGACATCGTTTCAGGCGGAACCGACAGCCACGCGATGCTTGTCGACCTGCGCCCCAAGGGCGTGACTGGGAAGATCGCTGAACATGCGCTCGACCGTGCCGGGATCACCTGCAACAAGAACGCGATCCCGAACGACCCCGAAAAGCCCTTTGTCACTTCCGGTATCCGCGTTGGGTCTCCGGCTGGTACGACCCGTGGGTTCAAGGAAGCAGAGTTCCGGCAAATTGCTGACTGGATTGCAGATGTTCTGGAAGCACAATCCGGAGACGATGCGACTGCGACCGAGCAGCGGGTTCGTGAGGACGTGAAGGCGCTTACGCTTCGCTTCCCAATCTACGACGGTTTGGGGGGCTGAGCCCTTGCGGTGTCCTTTTTGCGGGTCAGAGAATACGTCCGTAAAGGACTCCCGGCCCGCTGAGGACAATACAGCTGTTCGTCGACGCCGCGCCTGTGAAAGATGCGGCGGCCGGTTTACGACATTTGAACGCGTTCAGTTGCGTGAGCTTTTCGTTGTGAAACGCGATGGGAAGCGCACCATTTTTGATCGCGATAAGGTCATTCGCACGGTGAAACTCGCCTTGCGCAAGCGCCCTGTGACCGAAGAACAAGTGGAACAGCTCGTTTCTGGCATCGTTCGCCAATTGGAAAGCGGTGGTGAAACCGAAATCCGATCTACCGAGATCGGAGATATGGTGATGACGGCCCTGCGCGATATCGATCCCGTTGGCTATGTGCGCTATGCGAGCGTTTATAAAGACTTCAACGATCCAACGGACTTTGCCAAATTCATTGAAGGGGCAGAGTTTGTTGAAGATGATCCAGATCTCCAACAATGAGTGAAACCCGCGTTACCCTGAAGATCGCCACCAGTCTTGATGGGCGTATCGCGCTTGCGGATGGAACGAGCCAATGGATCACTGGATCTGAGGCGCGGGCCAGAAGCCATCAGATGCGAGCCATCCATTCCGCAATTGTTGTCGGGATCGGTACGGTTCTTGCCGATGATCCGTTGCTCACCGCGCGCACGGTTCCCCTACCAACTTCGCAACCCGCGAGAATTGTCTTGGATTCAGCAGGCCGCACGCCGACGGTTGGGCGGCTTGTTCAATCGACAAACATATCCCCCGTGATCGTCGCGACCGCTGGCGTTTCGGCGCCGTGGTTGGTGGCTGAGGGCGTTGAGGTCTGGAACTGCGGTCCGGCGGACGGACAGGTGGATCCGGCGCAACTGGTAAAACGTTGTGCTGTGGAGGGGCTCTCTTCCATTATGATCGAGGGCGGGGGGAAAGTGGCGGCCGCATTCCTCAGGGCGGGCCTCGTGGACAGGATTGAGTGGTTCCGAGCGCCCATCTTGCTCGGCGGAGATGGATTGCCCGCCATCGGCGGGCTCGGATTGACGGATATAGGCGCCGCGTCGCGATGGCGCGCTGTCGCAACGGAAGCGATTGGGGAAGACGTCCTGGAGACCTATGTGAAGGCTGACGCTGAGGAGTAGCCCCCCATGTTCACCGGTCTCGTGACTGATGTCGGCACCATCCGAAAGGTTGAAGATCGTAACGGACTTCGCCGTTTCGAGGTCGAGAGCGGGTACCCGCTTGAGAATATCGATATGGGCGCATCCATCTTGCACTCAGGCGTTTGCCTGACCGTTGTCGACAAAGGGCAGGGCGAGCGGGGCGCCTGGTTTGCCGTTGAAGCTGTGCCTGAGACTCTGTCCAAGACAATTCTGGGAGCGTGGACTCAGGGCTCGCGGGTGAACCTCGAACAATCTCTCAAACTGGGGGACGAGCTTGGCGGGCACTTTGTGTTCGGCCATGTGGATGGCGTCGGCGAAGTTGTGTCCGTCACCCCCGAGGGGGAAAGCTGGCGCCTTACAATTCGCCCTCCTGCCGAGATTGCGAGATACTTTGCCACAAAGGGCTCTGCAGCGGTGAACGGGGTCTCTTTGACGGTGGCAAAAGCGTTGGACAATGGCGACTTTGAACTCGCGATCATCCCGCACACCTGGGAGGTCACCACTCTGAGCACTTTGAAGGAAGGGCACGCGGTGAACCTCGAGATCGATATGCTCGCGCGCTATGTGGCGCGTCTGGTGGGCGCTGATATGCCGGGAGAGCACAATAATGGCTGAGGATTTTTCGGGCGCGATTTCATCGATCGACGAGATTATTGAGGATGCCCGTAACGGCAGGATGTACATCCTGATCGACGCAGAAGATCGCGAAAATGAAGGCGATTTGATCATTCCAGCCAGTTTTGCCACGCCGGAAGCCGTGAATTTCATGGCCAAGTTTGGGCGTGGCCTTATTTGCCTCGCGATGACGGGGGAGCGTGCCAGCGTTCTGAATCTCGACATGATGGCGCGGGATAATCGCGAAAGCATGGGTACCGCTTTCACCGTCTCGATCGAAGCCGCTGAAGGTGTGACGACGGGGATCAGCGCAGCAGATCGCGCCAAGACGATTGCGGTCGCCATTGATCCGACGCTTGACCACCACGACATCGTTTCTCCGGGACACGTGTTTCCGCTGGTCGCGCGCGACGGCGGCACACTGGTCCGCGCCGGTCACACGGAAGCCGCCGTTGATATCTCCCGAATGGCCGGTCTTTATCCGGCGGGTGTGATCTGCGAGATCATGAATGATGACGGCACAATGGCGCGCTTGCCGGATCTTGTGGCGTTCGCGCAGCTGCACAATCTCAAGATCGGCACGATCGCAGACCTGATCGCCTGGCGGCGCGGCAATGACCGATACCTGGAGCGCCGGGTCGAGGCACCGCTCGACAGTGCATATGGGTCTGGATTCAAGACTGTGGTTTTCCGCAACGCGTTGGATGGCACCGAGCATATTGCCATCGTCCACGGGGCAATCTCACCGGATGAGGCAACGCTGGTGCGGGTGCACCGTGCGGATGTGCTTTCTGATATCCTGGGTGAGCGCGGCCCGCGCCAGGGTCTCGTAGAAAAAGCGATGCAGGCCATCGCGTCGGCCGACGAAGCAGGCGTGATTGTCTTCGTGAACACGATGCGCCCCAACGCCTTGGCTGAGCGGCTGGGCGCAAAAAGAGATGGTGCTGCGGACGCCCACGCGCCGCTGCGAGAATACGGGGTTGGCGCGCAGATCTTGCGTGATTTGGGCGTGCGTCGGATGGTTTTCCTGTCCGATACGCAGCCCACCCGCGTTGCAGGACTTGACGGATACGGCCTGACCATAGAGGGCTGGCGACCGCTGAACAAAGAAGAGAGCTGACCCATGGCTGACCGTGTCTTGATCGCCACGTCGCGTTACTACGAAAAAATATCCCTGGAGCTTGAGGCCGGTGTGAATGAGGTTCTCTCCGCAGCTGGAGCTCAAGTAGAAACCATAGAGGTGCCCGGCGCATTTGAAGTCCCGGGCGTCATTGCCATGGCAGCCGACAGCGCAAAGTATGATGGCTATGTGGCGCTCGGATGCGTGGTGCGCGGGGAAACCTCGCACTACGACTATGTATGCGGCGAGAGTGCCCGGGGTCTGATGCGTCTCGCGACCGAGCGCCGGCTCGCGATCGGCTACGGCATTCTCACCGTGGAATCCCAAGAACAGGCTTGGGTGCGAGCGGACCGCCAGCAGAAGAACAAGGGTAAGGACGCCTCAGAAGCCTGCTTGGCCATGCTCGCCCTGCGCAAGAAATTCTGCCGATGAGCGCGCAGGGAAAGCTTCCCTTTGAAGTCACCCGCGCGCGCCGGGCAGGGGCCCGGCTCGCTGCCGTTCAAGCCCTGTACCAGATGGAACAGACTGGACGCAGTGCACCGGCGATTATCCGAGAATTCATGGAAGACCGCCTGGGCTTCGGTCCGGAAGGTGAACCTGTGGAAGAGGCAGACCCGGATCTTTTCAAATCGATCATCGAGGGCGTAATTGCCCATCAATCCGATATTGATAGTGCCATAACCAAACGTCTGGCCGACGGTTGGAAACTGGCACGGCTGGACACTATTACGCGCGCAATCCTTCGTGCAGCCTGCGCTGAATACACAAAGCATATCGAGCTCAGTCGTGCGATCATCGCCGATGAGTATGTGTCCCTTGCCCACGACTTCTTCGATGAGGGGCAGGAGGCAAAATTCGTGAATGGGGTCCTGGACAAGATCGGCAAGGACCTCCGCCCGGCCGAGTAAGGGATGACCCGGCTGCCATCCAATGGTACCGTCTGCGCAAAGACATACATTGGGAGGAAAACATGGCCGACGGACATGCAGGCGCGCCGCAAGCGAAGTTTCGCGAAATGCTCGAGGGCACCCAGGAAGACTGGGCAGCGATTGCCAGCCACGCCAAGGATTTCAATAAGGGTTTGGCCGCCCGGGTGATCAACCACCTGAAATTACTCGATGGCAACTATGGTGGCTTCCCGATCGATCGACTGACTCA
The DNA here is from genome assembly GCA_039818165.1 of Pseudomonadota bacterium. Taxonomy (GTDB): domain Bacteria; phylum Pseudomonadota; class Alphaproteobacteria; order Caulobacterales; family Hyphomonadaceae; genus UBA5336. The sequence continues at coordinate 70,243 of JBCBUL010000012.1, forward strand.
TTCCACCCAAACCGCCACGCGCGCCCTGCGCGATGGCCGCGACGAAGAGTACGTGGTTTGCGCGCTGCTGCACGACATTGGCGATACACTCGGAAGCTACAACCACCCCGATGTGGCTGCCGCTATCCTGAAACCCTTTGTGAGCGAACAAAACCATTGGATGGTCGCCAACCATGGCGTGTTCCAAGGTTACTACTTCTTCCATCATCTCGGCCTTGACCGCGACATGCGCGAGCAATTCCGTGGCCACGAATGGTTTGAGTACACAGCGCAATTCTGCCATCTGTACGATCAGGCTGCGTTCGATCCGGATTATGACAGCGAACCCCTGGAGATATTCGTACCAATGGTCGAAAGCGTCTTCGCGAAACCACGCAACTCCATGTACCTGAAGGCTTTGGAAGACGAAGCGGAGACTTAGTCCAATAGGGCGGGGATCTAGGCGTTGGTCGATGCACCCAGGTGCGCGATGAACTCGATCCCGCCATCAAGCATTGAAGGATCGGGGGCGGCTTCAATCGGAGGCAAGCCGACCGGCTGTGTCATGAAGAGTTCGTCTTCAGTAAGGTCGAGCTCCACCGTATGGGTTCGGTCGCCAAATCGCGCCAAAATCTGATATCGACCCGGCGCAAGACCTTCAAAGGCATACTGCCCAAAGCCCGCTGCGATCTGCTGGATGGGTTCGAATGCGTCATCCTCAAGCGCGGTCAGGGTCAGGCGCGCACCTTCAAGGCGCTCTTCTCCCGGCGTGAGCGCGCCATCGCCGTCAGTGTCCACGAACACGGCGCCGCGCACCTGGCCGCTGGAAATGACCGGAACATCGAGTTCAGTTATCCGGCCATCGGCCACCGTTGCGCGCAACAAGACATCATCATGGACCAGCATGCCAAGAGGTAGAGAGCGGACATTGATGTCCAGCGTGTAGAGCCCTTCGGGCATATTCTGGATTGTGTAGTTGCCTTGTCCGTCAACGCGCAGGGCAAGACGAGTATTCCGCAGCGCGATCTGAACACCCGGAACGCCCGGCTCATCGGCCTGGCGGATGCCATCACGGTTCCGGTCCAGAAATGCTCGGCCTTTGAGAATGCCCGTGCCTTCGCTCGGACTGCGGTGTTTTCGCGGCTCATTGAACTCAACTGCGCCGCGCAGTCCAAGGCTGAAGCGGACCTGGTCATTGAAGTTCGTGTTCAGGCCACCCACCAACCGGACGGCATCCCACATGTCGTACTGCGCGGATACGGAGCCGAAAAACGAGGTTTGTGCATTGTCATCCGACACCGACTGGAGCGCGGAAAACTGGCCGCGAATTTGGAAGTTCTCGCCGAAGGCGTCGCCGCTTGTGGCAATTGCAGAGGCCCCCATTCTGGCAAAGTTCGATTTGTTGGACGCCACCGCGGAAACTGAAGGCGAAAAGGCGACGGCCGCCCCGTTTTCGAAACTCCGGGTAATGGGCTCGAAGGATACATTTGCCACCAGGCGTGTGTTCCGGCCTGTTTCCTGGCTGTCGCTCGAGAGTGTTGCCTGAGCGTCACCCCATTTGAAGCTGCGTTGCGCCCGCACTGTCACTGAATTGCTTGTTCCGTTGGCACCGGCCACGCCGCTGGAGCGGCTGACACCTGCATCGACGGCCAGACGAATGCCCGTTGTTCCCAGCTGGGCGCTGGCAGATCCTGCGAGCGATGATGAGACTCGGTCGCCTTCAACGCTTGAGGCGATCCGGGCGCCCGTACCGAACCCCCGCAGCATGTCCCAACTCTCGACTGCACGCCAGTCGACCGACACTTGGCCACTTGTGCGGCTGGACACGCGGTCATCGAACACACCGTCGAAATTCGCGTTCGAGATCGTGTTGCTGGCGCGGAAGTTGCTACTTTCGTGGGAGATAGACCCGCGCAAGCTTGATTGTCTTGAGAGCGTGTAGAGGCCGTCGACCTGGCCGCGCAGGCCAATCGGGTCGAGCCCTTCTGCGGAGAAGGCGCCAAGGTCGGCTGAGACGAATACGGCGCCAAGACCGGGCTCGTCATGGTCTTTGGCTTCTGGAATGAAGTCCTGCTGAACGCTCGCCACCAATTTCGTATTGTTGCCGCCTGCCGTGCTGGAGATTGCAAGTCCGAGCTCGCGGCTGGATTCGGGGTCAATCAGTCTGGCGCCCGCAACAAAGCCTGAGAACTCGGGAACTGAAGCTGTGTCGGAGATCAGGCGCGTTCCGCTGAGCGGCGACCCGGCAACAACAGATAGCAGCTTTCCGTTGCCGGTGATCCGACTGAATGTGGCACCGCGGATCCGCGATGCGTCCACGCCATTCAGCTCGCGCCGACGCGGTGTTGCATCTCCCAAGGTGGCATACCAGCCTGACAAGGACTGAACTTCCATCTGGAGCCAGGAGGGGACCAGTGTTTCCGGCTCGGCCAGACTTCCTGCCGCTTCATAGTGGGTCACCGTGTTGAATTGTCCGGCGTGGGCCGACAGGCTTGCGCCGACCGCGCCGCGATCGGTGACCTGAAACGTAAGACGTTCGAAGGTTAGGGGCGTTTCAGTCGCCTCTTTGTCCACATATGCGCCCGGCATGGCGCCGCCGGCGAGGCGTTCATCCAGGGTAACATCAATCCTGTCTGAACCCGGCCGCAGCTCAATATGGCTGCCTGTGAGGGTTTCGACCGCAGATGACGGCAAAAGCAGTTCAATGGGGTCAATATAGCTGACATTGGGAGTGACCCCGCGGGGCTCGCCGTTGACCGAGACCAGACCCGTTGCGAGCTCCAACGTGAACTCAGCGGTGTCTTGCACGCGGGTGACCGTGACGGTTCCATTGATCGGGTCTTCTTCGAGCGTATGCCCAAAAGCTTCGGCAACATCCTTCAGCGGGATCAACAGCACGGAGCCGATGGTGCGCGGCTCGGCGCTGGGAAATGCGATACGGGTGCCGTCGACGAAGAGATCGAGGTCAAACTGTGGTTTCAGTCGGTCGTCGAGTTTGAGGACAAGCTGGCCTGCATCGTCCTGCGAGGCGTGGGTGCCGGTCATGACGGAAATCGCGTTGACGTCCAGCCAGGTGTCAGCTTCCTCGCGCGGTTCCCATCCGGGCAGTTTGCCCAACAGGGATTCGTTGGCGAACACGCGCCCATCGGACATGTCTATCCGCATGATTGCGCCGTCCTGAAACCGCTTCAGGGCGAACACGGTGTCTTTGATCAGAATTTCGCCCTTGAGCGCCTCGATGACCGGGCGCGCATCATAGAGCTCGGTGCCGTCCTCGCTGAGTGTCTTGCGAACATCCAGCGTTTCGCCTTCGACTTCGACCACCACATGCATGATGGTATCACTCTGGTCTGGCGCAGCCGCAATCGTCTCTGGCGCGTCCTCGCCAAAGGCGGGCGCGTTGAGCTGGCCAAATGAAGCCAGGATGGCGATAAAACCGACCATCAGGGGACGAATACGACGAAGCATGGAGGAGGGAAACGCCTTGCGGCGCGCAGCCTAGGTCCTAGCAGGCAGGCGACGTGCCGAGGCGCCGGCAAGAACCGCCAGTACAGGGCGTCACGCGCACATCATGGAAGGTTTGCGTGCCACCTCGGGCCTCGTTTTCCACCGAAATCGATGGCGAACTGGCCGTCAGGTCCAGACGAAACGTCTGCTGCAGCAGGGTTTCCATGCGGCCAACCGAGACAAGTTCGCTTGTTTCGGAGACCCAGGTTGAGCCCACTTGCTGTGCGTCGGCGATAGGCTTCAGGCATGCGCCCGTCAGCCAGGCCGCGCCAGTATCGGTGTCCAGCAGGACGCCGTTGTCTGTGTCGATTATGCCGATCCACACATCTGCATCGCCGGGCGATTGCGCCACCGCCGACATTTGCAGGGTCGTCGACAGGGAGCAGGCAAGTGCTCCCAGAAGTACCCTTTTCATCACCACACCTATTCTTTGTTTATAGGGTGATCTGTAGGCGGTGTTGGTTAAGGACGCCTTGAAGACGCTGCGATCTGAGCGATGCCGAAGAACTTTTTTGATCGTCAGAATGCCCAGGAACCGCCCGAAGTCGAGGTAAGGTGCGGCATCAAGATCAGCCGACAAATCATTGAATTCAAACAAAAAAATTGAGCGACTTGTGTCTCGGACAATTTTGAGCATCGGCACGCAGCGCATTGAATTCAAACAATAAAATGGATAGCGAGAAATGCTGCCGTGCGAATGTCCGGGGCGGCGGACCCTTCTGAACCCTTAATCGGTGTTGGCAAAGTTACCGCACGAGCAAACCTCATTTTCACCGTTTGAAGGCTAACGTCCCCAACAAGATGACGATCACTTAGAGAGATCCGGCGTGGGACAACACGACACTAACAAACTAAAGAGCTTCGAGGCACGCCACACGATCGCGTCCGTTCTTGCACCCGTGGACGTTCCTCCCGACCAGATCGGTTCGGTTCGCGCGAGCCAGCTCGACAGCATCGATCGCCTCGGTGTGATTCTTGTTATCACGAACCTTTTGAACGCGGCTGTCGTGCTCGTTCTCTTCAGCACGGCGACGAAGACAGGGCTCATAGGACTGTGGGGGAGCATCCTGTGCATGGGATGCGCACTCTTGTTCTTGCGCTCCATCGAGGGGCAAAACAAACCAAAGCGCAGTGTTCGGTCCAATGTCGCGAGACTGAAATACACCCTCATATCGCTCTTTTTTGGCATGCTTTGGGCCGCGCTGCCCATCCTGGTGCTGCCGGGCGGCGACATGATCAAAGCGGCGCCGAAGATCATGCCCGAAAGGATGATTCCGACGGCCATCTGAGAGAACATGTCGCCGCCCGGCAGCACCAGGATGGGCAGCGCGGCCCAAAGCATGCCAAAA
>JBCBUL010000013.1:0-73339 GCA_039818165.1 Pseudomonadota bacterium
CCAAGATGAGCTTGAAGGATGATATTAGCGCCTTTTGATCTGCACAAACGACGCCGCTGATGAGATAAAACCTGATGTCAACAAAACAGTATCGCTACAAGGCGTTTATCTCGTACTCCAGTACCAACCGTGCCGAAGCGGAAAGGCTGCAAAAAGCTCTGGAGGCGTACCGTATACCGACAGACATTGAACCCGAGCAGAGTTTTCCAAAACGGATCTCCCCAGTTTTCCGCGACCGTTCAGATGCGTCAGCTAGTCCAAGTCTCGATGACGCAATCCAGACTGCACTTGAGCATTCTGGTTTTCTGATTGTTCTTTGCAGTCCGGAAGCTGCAGCATCTACCTGGGTTAATCGAGAGATTGAGTATTACAGATCCCTTGGAAGGTCAGACCGAATAATCGCTGTGATAGTCGATGGCGATCCGGTCACTTTTGACGAGTCCAAAGCTCCGAGAGGTGCTTTTCCTCCTGCACTCATCGAGGGCAGTCCATATGGTATGACTGATAGGGAACCTCTGGCCGCAGACCTTCGCCTTCCAGAGTTTGGAGGCGATGGGGAGCGACTAAGTATTCTAAAAATAGTTTCGGCGATTCTAAGCGTAAGCCTAGTTCAAATTACAAAACGAGATCGGGCCCAGACTATGCGAACTCGTCGGTTTATCAACTTTACGCTTCCAATATTCATTTTTATTTCGGTCCTTTTTGTCGAAATTTTATTGTTATTCCCAACACTTGAAAACTTTATTCAATCTTACTCTTACGAAAAGGCGCGAATAGCCTCAGACATAATTGAAATTGTCGACAAGACCCCTTCAGACTTAATTTCTTCAGAATTTGTCGAGTCGCTTTTGTTCCCTCAAGAAATAGAGAGGCTATCAATCAACAAAGATGGCCTTGAGGAAACGGTTTTACCGCTTGGAGGTCAACGCGCGGCAGATATCAGCGCGACGCTAGATCTTCGAAGCCGAAATAGTTCGGCAGGTATCCTCTCGGCTTTACCCGCGATGACTTCGGAACCAAATTCCTACGTCCGCATCATAGCCGATCACGATTCACAACCAGATGAGTCAATAGATATGCTCGTATCCGACGCTGTCTTATCAAATCAGATATGGACTTTTGTTAGGAACATATTCGTTGTTTCACTGGCAATCTCGACCGCAATGTCATTGGTGCAGTTCTTTGTTCTTCGGTGGGCGTTTCGTGCCGAAATCTGAGGCCAAGGCCACTATACTCAGCCCCACATGAAAAATTATTTCCCCTCCGCCCTCCTCACCCTCGCCGCGTGCGGAGGTCCCACCCCCATGACCGGTGGGCCGTGCACCTATGAGACCAGCATCGTAGAGGCCTCAGCAGTCACGGTGGACACCGATGGCGCGCTGTTTGACAGCGCCGAGGGCGAGATCTTTGTGGCCGCGGGCGACCTGCCCGCCCTGCCCGCGCCCGGCGAGACCCTGACCCTCCAGGTCGAGCGCATCCTTGAGGGCACCTGCACCCCGGAAATCGTCACGGTGGTGACGGCGGACTAAACCCCAGCCCCCGCGTGGCGGACGGAGGGTCAAGGTATCTGGACGATTGGCGCGCGTCTGCCCTCCATATGAAGGCCTTTTAACGCTGACCCGACGGCCCGGATCGGCTATACTCACCCCGTCTGAAACAGGACGGGGACACTGCCATGCCACTCAACACGCTTGCCCGCCGCGCGGCGCCGGTTGCCCTTGCCGCCACCCTCGCCGCGGCGCCCGCCATCGCCCAGGAGCAGACCGGCGTGATGACCGCCACCTGCAACATCCAGGGCACCGCATCGCCCATGCAGATCCAGTGGACCCGGTATCGCGACGCCGTCGTCTGGCAAGACCGCCACGGCCTGAACAGCCAGACCACGGACATGCAGCAATATGGCCCCACCTATTGGGAAGGCATGATCAATACGCCCTATGGCCAGTATCGCCTCACGGGCCAGCTCCAATTCATCGAGGCCTGGAAGGTCGGCGGCGTTTACAGCGATATGATTACACTGGAAGTCACCCAGACCGGCCCGCAAAGCTTCACCATGCGCGATTTCTACAATGACGGGCCGGCATTCCCTTGCCAGGTCACCGGGCCGTAGCGCAAAATCTGCCGATGCTGCGCCAGTCATCTCCCGCCTTCGCCGCGCTCTGCGCCCTTGCCCTTGCCGCCTGTGGCGCGCCGGACGATGGCGCGTTTGGCGGCGGTGAGGATGCGCCGCCCTTCCCGCGGATCAATGCTGAAAACCCCAGCCGCGCAGACCTGATCGCCGTCTGCCTGCACGACCAGTCCCTCTACAGCGAGGCCGCTTGCGCCTGCGCGGCGGACAAGGCGCTGGCCGAGTACTCGCTGAAGGTGCGCCAGTTGCTGGTGATGGACAATAACCTCGAGCCGACGCCGGAGGAACTCGCGAAGATCGGCTCCCTGACCGATGAAGAGCGCGGTCACTTCACCGGCCACGGCTTCGATGTCATGCGCGCCTGCGCCGGGCGGCTTGTTCCAGGGTGAGTTGGGGGTAAGGCGTCCATTTATCCGACCGGGGTCATGGCGGGTTTAGTCTTCCGGCGATGGAAGCGCTGCGCGATCCCTTCTCCCGGGTCCACCCGTTTTTCTGGCCGGTCCTGTGGCTGAGCCTGCGCGCATTTGTGCGCTGGACCCGGCGCATGATGGACGAGGGCCACGCCTTTGCGGGGCTGCACATCGAGATCACTTGGTATGGCTGGATCCATGTCGAGGCGGTCGATCTGTCTGACGCTGGGAAAGATTTTCGGCGTCACATGATGGGCGTTGTCCGCGAGGAGGGCTGGCGCGCGCTGGACCGCGCCGCGGTGCGGGTGGAGGCCTTGTTCGCCGGAAGGGGCATGGATGGCGAAGCCCGATATGCACCCTCCACTCCGACCTCAAACACCGACGGTGCATGTCGCTTCGCTCCTTACACCCTACAAGACACCGAGCACCCAGGCACCGATCCGCCCGGTGCCCCAGCCCCTCTCCCGCATTCCGGGCGAGGGGCCGAGCCGTCACTGAAAGTTACCCCCAAAAGTCCCGCTTCGCGCGGGCGCGGGTGCTGGCTGAAGAAGCCGTTCATGGGCCGGCTTGCTCACCGATTACGCCTGTTGTTAGAGTCAATCTTGAACAAACCGCCTGGGATTTTTCCATGACCAAACCATCTCTCACATCCGGAACCAGCTGCGCGAGGATCGGCTAGTCCGTGGCCCCGTTCCACCTTGCCTTCCCGGTCCATGATCTTGCGGCGGCCCGCGCATTCTATGGCGGCGTACTTGGATGCGCGGAGGGCCGCAGCAGTGACCAGTGGATCGATTTTGATTTCCATGGCCACCAGATCGTCGCGCATCTGGCGCCGGGCGAATGCGCACTGCCGTCCACTTCGCGGGTCGATAAATGCGATGTGCCGGTGCGCCACTTCGGCCTGGTGCTCGATATGGAGACGTGGAGAGACCTCTCAGCGCGCCTGATGGGCGAGGTTGAGTTCATCATTCCGCCGCAGATTCGTTTCGAAGGGGAGCCCGGTGAGCAGGCCACCATGTTTTTCTCCGATCCGAGCGGGAATGCCATTGAAATGAAGGCGTTTGCCGACCGGGGTCAGCTCTTCGCGAAATGATCAGAAGGTTGGCTGCTTCAGCGCCCGGTCTTGCCCCTGGATGATTTCCGGTCCGCCGGCGGCGCGAACGGCGGCCTCGAAATCCTCAGGTGTGCCACTATACTGGCCCATCTGAACAGACAGGGGCGGCAGGCCGATTTTCTGGTTCATGGCCGCGCCGAGGATCAAGGCGCGCTCGTCGAAAATGGGATGCTGTCCCTCGGCTTCGACAAGCTCAAAAAGCGTGTCTGATCCGTTCCAGGTGAAGCGCTCAATCCGACCGATCGCGTCCCAGGGTAGGATGACGCCAAGACGTTTCAGATACAGACCCTCCGGCCCGATCCGCAGCATGACGGGCCGAAACACCAGTCGGTAGGCCAGGATGAGCGACCCGAAAACGAGCAAGCCGGTAAACACCATCAATGCCCCGGAAATCAGGGCATTGTCCCAGGACAACCAGGTTAACCCGCCGCAGGCGATGCTGGCGCAGAGCATGAGCGCGAACGGTTTGAGCGTTTTTGAAACGGAGGCGGTGAATTCGCGGGTCGACATGGCCCCACCAGCTAGCGCGGCGGCAATATCTTGTCGATGCATGAACGGGGTCGGTCAAATTGCGAGCAAGCGTTCATCGGGCAGCAAGGCGGGCTGGGTTAACCGTAATCCATGTCTCGCCAACTGCTTGCCCTCATGGTTGCTTTGTTCGCCGTGGCCTTCACGGTGGCGGCGCTGGCGGTTATGCGCTGGCCGACCATACTGATGGTGATGAGCCTTGCCGTGGAAGACGGGCTCGGCCCGGCGCTGGACGGTGTGGACTGGCGCGCGCTCGGCCTGATGTATGGCGTGCCATACCTGTTTTCAGGCTGCTTTCTTTACGTTTCCGCCCAGTTGATCAGCCAGCGGCGGCATGGGGCATTCACGACGTACATGATCGGCTGCGCGCTCGGCTTTCCCTGTGCATTCATGGTGGATTTCGAGCCCGGCTGGTGGCGCGATCCGTCCAGCGCGGAAGGCGCAGTGGCCGGGGCTGGCCTAATCGCGCTGCTCATGGCGCTGGCGGTCTGGGAACTGCGCAAGGGCAAGCCGGTGAAGGCCGCCGCGCCGGAAGAGACCGAGGAGATGGTCACGCTGCCCGCATCCTTCGTCGCCGCGCTGGGCGCCCAGCCTGCCGTTGCCGCGGCTCCGGCACCAGCGTCGAAACCCACCCGCGTCCGCTCCGCCGCCGTGATGAACCAACGCGCCCACTTCGCCCGTGAAGGCCGCAAGATGCTGGAACGCCAAGCCGCCCGCCGGGGGCGTTAGGTGTGAGTTTCGAGACGGCTTCTCGCTTCCGTTAAAAAGTAATCGCTGCCCCTCATCATCTCGTAGACGACAAATCGCCTGCCATCGGCAAGCTGGATTGACCACCATTGGGCCAGCCAATTGTAGTTGACTTTGTTCAGCTCGTGCCATTCTGCATTAACTGAGCGGCCAAACGCCCTTCGCACGGAAAAGCCTCGCTCATTCCACTCAATCCGACGTTGTAGCGTGTCAATCGAACAATAGATGCAGCCGATCAGAAACAAGATCAGGAACACCTTGAGCCACAGCGCATCATCTTTTCCGTCGGCGGGATCGTTAATCAAGACCCCATAGTAGAACAGTATTCCTGCGAACAAGGTCCCGACTAGAAAAATGGCAATGGGGATCGGACCCCACACTACCAGCCCTCGTTCTCCAGACCGGTTTTCCAGCCATATCAACAGGGGCACGCCTATGCCTGCGGCTAGGAATGGGAGCCAAATCGATGTGTTCTCGAACACCTGGCCCTACTCCGCCGCCACCCGTGCATACGGATCATAATTCAGGATCGGCGCGAGCCAGCGCTCTGCCGTGCGCATGTCCCAGCCTTTGCGCCGGGCATAATCCTCAACCTGGTCGCGTTCGATACGGCCGACGGCGAAATAGGCGCTGTCTTCATGGGCGAAGTAAAGGCCTGAGACCGATGGCGCCGGGTCCATGGCAAAGCTGGAGGTGAGGGAGACACCGATGCGCGCCTCGGCCTCAAGCACGCGGAAGATGGTTTCTTTCTCGGTGTGGTCCGGCTGGGCCGGGTAGCCCGGTGCGGGGCGGATGCCGCGATACTTTTCCCGGATCAGGGCCTCATTGTCCAAGTCCTCATCCGGCGCATAGCCCCAAAGCTCCCGGCGCGCTTTGGCGTGCATATACTCCGCCATCGCCTCGGCAAACCGGTCGGCGAGTGCCTTGACCATGATGGCTTGATAGTCATCGCCAGCAGCCTCGAAATCCTTGGCTATCGCGTCCGCTTCTGACCCGGCGGTAACGCAGAACGCGCCGACATGGTCGTCTTGTGATCCTAAGAAATCCGACAGGGCAAGGTTCGGCCTATCATTCGTCTTCACCATTTGCTGGCGCAGGGTGTGGAGCGTGTCGCCCGTCGAAAGGAGGATGTCGTCGCCCTTGGGCGCTGCGGGCCAGAAGCCGACCACGGCCTTAGGTTTGAACCACTGCTCGCCAATGATGCGCTGGAGCATGGCCTGGGTCTCGCCCCAGAGGTCCGTCGCCGCCGCGCCGACAACCTCATCATCCAGGATCTGCGGAAAGCGCCCGGCCAGATCCCAGCTTGCGAAATAGGGAGTCCAGTCAATGAAGCGTGCGAGGTCGGCAAGGTCGAAGTCTTCAAACGTGCGAATGCCCGTAAAGCTGGGCGGTGGCGCGGAGGGTGAATTACCCGCCTGGAGCGCTTTTTCCCGTGCTTTTTCGAGCGGCAGACGGGCTTTTGGCGCGGCGCCCGCCCTGTCATCGCGCATGCGCTGGTAGCGTGCTTTGGCCGCTTCCCAATAGGCGGGGCGTTCCTCATCGCTCATCAGCGCGCCGACCGTGCCGACGGCGCGGGAGGCATCGGTGACATGTATGATGGGCCCGCGGCCATAGGCCGGTTCGATCTTCACCGCGGTATGCGCCGGGCTGGTGGTGGCGCCGCCTATCAGCAGGGGCATGTCCATGCCGCGCCGCTCCATCTCGGCGGCCACATAGACCATTTCATCGAGCGAGGGCGTGATCAGGCCCGACAGGCCAATCATGTCCGCAGAGTGCTCCACCGCAGCATCGAGGATGGCCTCGGCAGGCACCATGACGCCCAGATCCACGATCTCATAGCCATTACAGGCCAGCACAACGCCGACAATATTCTTGCCGATGTCGTGCACATCGCCTTTCACGGTGGCGAGCACGATTTTCCCATTGGATTGGCCGACAAGGCCGAGGCGCTCCTTCTCTTCCTCCATGAAGGGTTCGAGATGGGCGACGGCCGCTTTCATCACGCGGGCCGATTTCACCACCTGGGGCAGGAACATCTTCCCGGAGCCGAACAGGTCGCCCACAATGTTCATCCCGTCCATCAGGGGCCCTTCGATGACGTGGAGCGGGCGCTCACGGGCCTGCCGGGCCTCTTCCGTGTCTTCGACAATATGGTCGAGAATGCCGTGGATCAGGGCGTGTTCCAGGCGCTTCTCCACCGGGGCCTCGCGCCACTTGGTGTCCTTTTCCGCCGTTTTGCCCTTCTGGCCACGGAACTTCTCCGCAATCTCGATCAGGCGCTCTGTCGCGTCATTCCGGCGATTCAGGATGACGTCTTCCACCCGGTCGCGCAGGTCGGGTTCGATCTCGTCATAGATGTCGAGCTGGCCAGCATTTACGATGCCCATGTCCATGCCTGCGGGGATCGCGTGGTAAAGAAAGACCGAATGCATCGCGCGGCGCACGGGTTCATTGCCGCGGAAACTGAACGAGATGTTCGACAGCCCGCCGGAGATATGCGCGCCGGGGCAGGTGCGCCGGATTTCGCGGGCGGCTTCAATAAAGTCGAGGGCATAGGAATTGTGTTCCTCAATACCCGTCGCGACGGCAAAAATGTTCGGGTCGAAGATGATGTCTTCCGGCGGGAAGCCGACGTCTTCGGTGAGGATACGATAGGCGCGCTGGCAGATCTCGATCTTGCGCGGCGCGGTGTCGGCCTGCCCGTCCTCATCGAACGCCATGACAACGACTGCAGCGCCATAGGACAGGCATTTGCGCGCCTGCGTGATGAACTGCGCCTCGCCCTCTTTCAACGAAATGGAATTGACCACCGCCTTGCCCTGCACGCATTGCAGGCCTGCCTCGATCACCTCCCATTTGGAGCTGTCGACCATGACCGGCACGCGGGCAATGTCCGGCTCGGCGGCGATGAGATTCAGGAAGGTCACCATGGCCTCGGCGCCGTCCAGCATGCCCTCATCCATATTCACGTCGATGATTTGTGCGCCGTTCTCGACCTGCTGGCGCGCGACCTCCACGGCTGTGGCGTAATCGCCTTCAAGGATTAGCTTCTTGAAGCGCGCCGAACCGGTCACGTTCGTGCGCTCGCCAATGTTGACGAAGGTCTGGGCGGCTGTGGTTGTCATTTTGGATTCCGCCTAATGCGTCCGCACGCCGGGCAGGCCATCGATACTGGCGGCGTTCTTGGTGCGGTATTTATCCGCCCATTCATCGGCGGTGACTTTGGGGTTGTTCGCATAGCGTTTGAGCCGGTCCCGGTCGCCCTGAAACGCGTAGAGAGGCACGCCCCAGCCGCAGCTGTCGGCGATCCGATCGATCTTGATGGTGAAGATCGCGCGCGCCTTGTCGAAGTCTGGAAACAGGGCCAGCAGGTCACTAAAGCCCGGCTCATCCCATTGGGTCGCGGTTGCATTGCCGTAGAGGCGCAGAATGACGGGCGCGCCTTCGAACGCGCAGAACATGATGGTAATGCGGCCATTCTCGGCAGTGTGCGCCTGAGTCTCGATGCCCGAGCCGCCGGTGTCGAGATAGGCCACCGTCAGCGGGTCGATCACGCGGAAGGCATCATAGCCCTTGGGGCTGACATTCACATGCGCCTCGGCAGAGAGCGGCGCGGTCGCCACAAAGAACATCTTTTGCGCTTCGATAAAGGCGGTAAGGCGGTCATCAAGCTGATCGTAAGTTTTGCCCATGGATCGTCTCCTCAGCTCGCCAATTCAAACGGCTCAAGGCCGGAGAGGCGCATGGCTGAGCCAGCCTTGGCCGACTTTCGTGGCGCTTTTCCGTCCGCGGCTGCGGCAATCGCCTTGATATGGGCTGGTGTGGTGCCGCAGCAGCCGCCGAGGATATTGACGAGGCCGCTAGCTGCCCATTCGCCGAGCATGGCGGAGGTTTGCTCCGGCGTCTCGTCATATTCACCAAAGGCATTCGGCAGGCCGGCATTGGGATAGGCGATGACGCGCGTGTCGGCGATTTTGGAGATGGCGGCGATGTGCGGGCGCATGGCTTCGGCACCCAGCGCGCAATTCAGGCCCACGGCCCAGGGCTTGGCGTGGCGCACCGAATACCAGAACGCTTCGGCGGTCTGGCCCGAGAGCGTGCGCCCCGAAGCGTCGGTGATCGTGCCGGAAATAATGATCGGAAGGCCCAGATCTGCATCCAGAATGGCCTTGATCGCGGCTTTCGCATTGAGCGTATCGAAAACGGTTTCGATCAGCAGGGCATCAACATGGGGCGCCATGGCACGGGCCTGGGCCTCATAGGCTACGCGCACCTCTTCGAATGTGACTTCTCGGAAGCCGGGATCGTTGACGTCCGGGCTCAGTGACAAGGTCTTGTTTGTGGGCCCGATTGCGCCAAGCACCGCCACGGGACGTGTGGCCATATCCGCCGCCTCGCGGGCCAGTCGCGCGCCTTCGGCTGCGATCTCCTCGGCGAGCGCCTCCATGCCGTAGTCGGCCATGGCGATGGACGTGGCGCTGAACGTATTCGTCTCGATCAGATCGGCGCCCGCCTCAATGTACCGCCCATGGATCTCTTTGATGGCATCGGGCGCGGTCAGGTTCAAAAGGTCATTATTGCCCTTGAGGGGTTTTTCCCAATCGGCAAACCGGTCACCGCGGAAGGCATTTTCGTCGAAGCCGAAGCCCTGGATCTGTGTTCCCATGGCGCCATCGAGGATCAGAATGCGGTCTTCGGCGATGGCCGAGAGTTGCTCGAGCGTGCTCATGATCTAAGCGGCCTCACGTTTCGCGTCGGCGGGCTTTAGGCCAAGCAGATGACAGGTTGAGAGCGCCAGCTGCGCCCGGTTCAGCGTGTAGAAGTGGAAAGTGTCCACGTCCTGTTCGGCCAGGCAGTGACAGAGTTCAGCTGCCACATTCGCCGTGATCAGGTCCCGTGTGTCTTCTTCGGTATCGAGTCCTTCATACAGCGCACAAAGCCAGTCCGGCAGGCTCGCCTGACACAGCTTTGCGATACGCGTCAGCGCTTTGAAATTCGGTTGAAGCATGATGCCCGGAACGATTGGAAGGGTGATCCCGGCATCGGCGACGCGGTCCCGGAACCGGAAAAAGGTGTCCGGATCAAAAAAGAACTGCGTGATTGCGCGGTCTGCCCCCGCATCCTGTTTGGCTTTCAGGATATCCAGGTCGCCATCCCAGCCGGTACTCTCCGGATGCTGTTCGGGATAGCAGGCCACGGATACTTCAAAACACTTGCCCAATTCGGGGCGATGGGCGCGCAAGCCGCGGACGAGCTCAACCGAGCTTTCATAGCCGCCGGGATGGGGCTTGAACGGCTCGCCCATGCCGTCGGAACTGTCGCCACGCAGAGCGACGATGTGCTGAACGCCCGCCTGCCAGTAATCCTCTGCCACCTCATGGACTTCATCCCTGGTCGCATCGACACAGGTCAAATGCGCCGCCGGCGTAAGGCTTGTCTCCTGGGACAGGCGCCGGACCGTCTCATGGGTGCGTTCGCGGGTTGAGCCGCCGGCGCCATAGGTCACCGATACAAATTTTGGGGACATCGGTTCCAGTCGCCGCACGCATTCCCAGAGGCGCTCAGACATCGCTTCATTCTTTGGCGGGAAGAACTCGAACGATACGGTGGGCGCTGCGGCGCGCTGCCGTTTCGCGATGGAGAGAGTTGTCGGGGTCATGCCGCGGCCTCCTTGGCCAAGGGTGTAATGGTGCCGGGCACCTGGGCGATCCAGATACAAACGGCCAATCCGTTGGGACGATCTTCGGGAGGGTCGAACCGGTTCACGGGCTTTGGCACCAGGCCGGTGCCCGCTGCCCATTCGGCCAGGGCAGCATCGGCGATGCCCAGTCTCCGGTGACCATGCTCGCTGCGCAGAAATTCAAGCGTGTGGGGGGCAAAGTCCACGATTGCCAGTTTTCCGCCTGGCGCAAGAACCCGGCGGACTTCCTGAAGCACGCGTTCGGGCTGGTCTATGAAGTGAAGGAGTTGGTGCAACACAATGAGGTCGGCCGAAGCGCCCTCGAACGGCATTGCACAGGCGTCGCCATAGCGCACGGACGCATTCGATACGCCCCCGCGCTGGAGATTGTTGCGGGCGACCGTGAGCATCTGATGGCTCAGATCAAGCCCTTCGGCGCGTTCTGAAACGGGGGCGAGCAGCGATAGGATGCGCCCCGTTCCCGTGCCCAGGTCGATCACCTGGCGGAAAGGCCCTGGGCCGACAGCCGCCAGCAAGGCATCCTCAATTGCTGCGTTGGAGAAATGCAGCCCGCGCACCGTGTCCCAGGTCTCTGCCACGGAATCAAAGTACCGCGCTGCGTTTTGGGCCCGTTGGGATTGTATTGCTGACAGCTGGCCTGCATCCCGTGCGAAGTCGCCCCGGGTTAGGTCCGCCTGGGCCAGCGCAAGCTGAATGACATCTGCGCAGGGGCCGCGCCGAGCCGCGCGATAGAACACCCAAGACCCTTCCGGAAGGCGCGATACCAAACCTGCATTCGCCAGAATTTTCAGCTGGTGGGACAGGCGTGGCTGGCTTAACCCGAGCACGCTGACCATTTCCCCGACCGCCAGGTCGCCGTGAGCGAGCAGCGCAAGAATGCGCAGCCGCGTGGGCTCTGCCGCAGCGCGAAATCGCTGGACCACATCTTCCAAGGCGTCACTCATATTCAGATATAAAGATATTTTTATATGATCTGCAAGCGTGTGTCCTCGAAACCACGATTTTGTCATCCCGCTCCGGCCGGAAATTTGCAGTGGTTGTCGCAGGTTCAGGCGAAACTCATATGGAAGCTGCAAGGAAGGAATTGCAGATGCTTCGCACTCTTACGATTAGCCTCGTCCTGACGATGGGCTTGGGGGCGTGTTCCACAACACCGGAGCCCGCGCCCGGGGGTGTTTACGACCCGTTCGAGCCGCTGAACCGGCGCGTTTTCGCGTTCAACGAGGCGGCGGACAAGGCCGTGGTCGCACCCGTTGCGGACGCCTACGAGACTGTAACACCTAGCTTTTTCCGTGTTGGCGTCAGCAATTTCCTGTCAAATCTGAGCAGCCCTGTCGTTTTTGCGAACGATGTTTTGCAGGGCGAGCCGAAACGCGCTGGCGATACTCTGTTCCGCTTTTTGGTAAATTCCACATTTGGCGTCGCCGGCATTATGGATCCGGCTGAACACGAACTTGGGCGTTCCGGCCACAGCGAAGATTTTGGCCAGACCCTGGCCGTTTGGGGTGTGCCAGAAGGACCATTTCTTGTTTTGCCGATCCTTGGCCCGTCAAATTTGCGTGATAATCTCGGAGGCGCTGTCGATAGCGCGTTCAACCCCCTCAACTATGAGGCGGGGGTCGGAGACGATGATACACGCACGGCGATCGCGGTATCTCGCGGTACGTTCGGGGCACTGAATGCCCGCATCGCTCTGGATAGCACCTTCGATACACTGAGGGCTCAGCCAGAACCCTACGTCGCGCTTCGGCGGGCCTACACCTCACAAAGACAAGCCGAGATCAGAAATGGGCAGGAAGCCCCAGATCCTTACACAGATTTGCCTGATTTTGATGATTTTGAATAACCAAGCTTCGAAACGAACAAGGGGAAACCCCATGCTCAAGACCACGTTCCTTAAACTCTCCGCAGCGACGCTCGGCGCCGCGCTGTGGGCAGGCGCAGCCTTCGCTGATGCCCGCACGGAAGCGTATGTGGAAGAAAATGCGAATGAAGTGCTGAAGACGCTGAACGACCCTGCCTTGGACTCGACGGCGCGAACTGAAGCCTTTTCCCGCTATATGGACCAGTTCACGGATCTGGACGCGGTCTCCAATTTCGTGATCGGGCGCTATGCGCGCGAATTCAGCGAAGACGAGCTAGCCTCCTATCGCGCTGCGTTTCGGACGTACGCGCTCGCAGTCTATGAAAACGAGCTCGACCGCTATCGTGGTGAAAGCGTTGAGGTCATCGGATCCTTCGACCGAACGGCGCGCGACTCCATCGTGAACACGCGTATTCCCCGCGAAGGGGGCCCGGCCATGGATGTGCGCTGGCGTGTTCTGAACCGCGGCGGTGAATACCAGGTCGTCGACGTGGCGCTGAACATTGAAGGCAACCTGCTTTGGCTTGCCATCGAGCAACGCGCGCAGTTCCTGGCGCTTCTGGATCGCACAAATGGCTCATCGGACGCTTTGATCGCCAAGATCGAAGAGATGACAAATACGCTGGAGTCGAATCGCGAGTTTGAAAGCTCGTTTGATGGGCTCGAGGCTGCGTCCAGCAACGCCGAGACGAACTAGACGCTTTGCCCTTAGAGTGGCACATCCCCTGAAACACGGTTCAGGGGATATGCCATGTTCAGACAGCTTGCGTTTGCAGCCCTCCTTGCAGCTTCGGCTTGCGGAGGCGGCGATGACAACGGCGCTGACGGTTCCAACGCCAGCAGCAGTACGTCTGCGACCACCAGCAAGCGCTTCAGCGGCGAGCTTTTCTTCATGAGCGCTGAGCCTCTGGAGGCTCACCAGGTCATGTCGATGGATCTACGCCGATTAAGCCCCGTTGTCGCGGCCAATGGCACGACCCCCTCGACCTGGGGCGGCGACCTTGCATTCCTGGCGCCGTGTAATCCCCTGACCGTAAAGCTCGCCGTGGAAGACGAGGATGGCTTCGTTGGCGAGCTATCCGACTGTTATGAAGAAGGCATCGTCAGCCCAGACGTCTACGCGGTCGCAATTAGCCCGGATGGGAAGTACGTCTCCATGACGAACGAGACCCAGTTGCTGCCTGCAGAGCCGGGCGACAGCTATGGGCTGCTGCGGAAGAAGTACACTGCGACCCAGGTATTTGACCGCGACGGCAATCAGGTTGCGGAGTTTCGCGGCATGGGTCACGGCACCTGGACGCGCGACAATCGCCTTGTCATGGCAGGCATGGATGCAGAAACGGGCTGGGGTATCTATCGGGCTGACCGACAGCTTGAAAACGTGGAGCGGATTGATGACGGCCGCCTGAATGGCGGGATCTGGGGCATGGATGCACATCCGCGCCGCGACAGGGTTGCCTTTGTCTACAATAGCGCGCTCTGGGAACTCGATATGCGCAGCGGCGCACCGAAACGACTTCACAATCACGGGTATCCCTTGCACTCGGCCGCGTACTCGCCGGATGGCGATCAGATCGCTTTCGTCTCGATTGATTCCATGGAAGAGGGCCACGCCATGCCCGGTCCGGGGTATCCCATCTTTGTCTATGATGATGGCGACATCGAAACCATCATGGTCAACTTCATCGTCGCTGGGCCACTGGACTGGGTCGACTAGGCCGCTAAGTCGATCCCATGACGGAAACGACTTTTACCCAACTTCTCGCTGGGCTTGAACGCGGAACACATGGGCAGATCGAAGCCCATATCCCGCAAGACTGGATGCAGGGCCGTACGACCTATGGTGGCCTCACAGCCGCGTTGAGCCTGGAAGCGGCGCAGGCTCTGGCGGGCGATGTACCGGTTCGGGCGGTTCAGGTTGCTTTTATTGGCCCCATTGGCGGTGATCTCGTGATCTCGCCCAGCCTTTTGCGGAGGGGCAAAAACAGCGTCTTCGTGAATGTGGATGTGGTTGGCGAAACCGGACTGGCGGGGCGCTCTATCTTTGCGTTCGGCATCAAGCGCCAGAGTCACGCGGCGTTTGAAGGCCTTCCCATGCCGGAGGGTTTACCCGGACCCCATGAGGCCGAGCCCTTGTTCCCTGACGATCGCCAGCGGCCGAATTTCATGCGTCATTTCAATATGCGTATCGCGGAGGGCACCCGGCCCATGTCCGGTGGGACCCTGCCTCTCTTTGGGCTCTGGTTGCGCCACAAGGATGAGGGCGTCTTGTATTCGCCGACCGCTTTGCTCGCCCTGGCCGATGCGCCGCCCCCGGCAGCCATGGCCGCTTTTCAGCAGCCCGGCCCTGTAAGTTCGATGACATGGATGGCCGAGTTTTTGAGCCACGAGCTGGAGACCAGCGAAGGGTGGTACTATGCGCGCCACGATGCCCAGACGGTTCGCGATGGCTATTCGAGCCAGGCGATGACACTTTGGTCCGCCGACGGCAGGCCACTGATGGTGGGCCGGCAAACTGTGGCGGTGTTTGTCTGAACTTGCCCAACCGGGCAAACTCGAAGACACCTTCGGCATGTTTGAGACGATCCAATCTACTGCGGGCGGCTTCGCCGTTCTAACATCGGCAATCGCGACCGGGGCGGCCTGGATCGCGTGTATCGCATCGCCGAACTGTTCCTTTGACCGGTTGGATTACAGCCGGGCTGATGGGCATGTGCGCCAATTGCTGAAAGACGCGTCGGGCCAGATCGCAATCATCTTACTGGCAGCGTGTGCACTGGCCGCCATTGCCGGGGCATACGGTTCAGCAACGCTGTCCGGCCTGGCCGCGGCCGGGTTTGTGACCAATTCCTGGACGTTGGCCCCGAAAAAGCGCAGCGAAGCGCCCCCGGGCGTGCGTCAGCGAAAAAAGTCCCAGAGGATCGTTGCCGTTTCCCTGTCGCTGATGTTTACCGCTGTGGCAGGGATTGCTTCAATCCTGGCGGTTTTCGGCGTTTAACGCTTGCATTGAATGGAAGTTGAATTCGGGCGACAGGCTGCGCCCCGAACTGGGATATGGAGCCCATGGCGAAGCGCGATTTTCTTGATCTTATTGATATTCCCGCAGCGGACCTGCGGGCTATTCTGGATGATGCGAAGGCGGCGAAACAGGCCCGACAGGGTTGGCCGAAAGGGCGGGTCGATGCCGGCGCGCCCCTTGCTGACCATCTCCTGGCCATGGTGTTCGAGAAATCTTCCACCCGGACCCGGTTTTCCTTTGACGTGGGCATGCGCCAGCTTGGCGGGAGTGCCATTGTTGCCACCGCAAACGACATGCAGCTTGGGCGTGGAGAAACGGTGGAAGATACTGCCCGTGTTCTATCTCGCTATGTGGACGCCGTTATGATCCGCGCCAATGACCATGCCGATGTGGAGGCCTTTGCGGCCGCCGCAGATGTGCCAGTGATCAATGGCCTGACGGACCGGTCCCATCCCTGCCAGATCATGGCGGATTTAATGACGCTCGAAGAATACGGCGTTGAGCTTTCCCAGGCGCGTCTGGCCTGGGTTGGCGACGGCAACAATGTCTGCTCGAGCTTCATTCATGCGGCTGCGAAGTTTGGCTTCCACCTCACCATTGGCACGCCCGAGCGTTATGCGCCCGACGAGGAGGATGTCGAGCTGGCCCGGGACCTCCAGGCAAGGGTGGATTTATTCGATTCTGCAGAAGAAGCGGTTGCCGGCGCAGATGTCGTGATTGCTGACACATTCGTTTCCATGGGCGACAAGGATGCAGATGAACGCCTGAGCGTCCTTGACCCCTTCGCAGTGACAACCGATCTGATGGAATTGGCAAAGCCGGGCGCGCTTTTCCTCCACTGCTTACCAGCCCATCGCGGCGAAGAAGTGGATGCCGAAGTCATCGATGGCCCCCAATCGGTGGTATTCGACGAGGCGGAGAACCGCGTCCATGCGCAGAAAGCGATCCTGAAATGGTGCCTGAACGAGCTCTAGGCGACACATCACGAACTGAAGACATGGTGGCACCCTTCCAGATAGAGGGCGAGCCCGTGCGCGGTCGAATTGCGCGCCTGGGCACCAGCAGTCTCGATCCAATCCTGAAGCGCCACGACTATGACCCTGAATTGGCGCGCCTGCTTGGAGAAGCGCTGATGCTGGCCGCGCTCGTCGGCTCAGCTATGAAGTTTCAGGGAAAGGTAATGGTCCAGGCCGAGGGCAATGGGCCAATTTCCCTTTTGGTCGCCGAATACTCCGTCAACGGAGACTTGCGCGGGTATGTGCGCAAGGACGCTGAAAAATGGTCAAAGCTGATGCGGGTGAACAAGGGCGCGCGCCCACACATGCCACAGCTTTTCGGCGCCAAGGGCGTTCTGGGTCTCATCATCATCCACGACGACCCGTCGATGAAACCGTATCAGGGCGTGGTTCCGCTTCAAAAAGGCACTCTGGCAGAATGTGCAGAGGACTATTTTCGCCAGTCCGAGCAGGTCGAGTCGAGAATCTCACTCGCGGTCGGAGAATTGTCCGTGCCCGGCGCGAGCAGCGATTGGCGAGGCGGAGGGCTGTTGATCCAGAAAGTTGCCGGTGATGAGGCGCGCGGGGATACCGAGGCGGCGTGGGAAACGGCGAATGCTCTGTTCACGACACTGGGTGACGCCGAATTGATCGCGCCGGATAACTCGCCGGACCGGTTGCTCTATCGGCTGTTCCACGAAACCGGTGTACGCATGGGCGAGTCCCAAGGCCTGAGTGACGCCTGCAGCTGCAATGAAGAGCGCTTGCGGGGCACTTTGATGGGCCTATCAGACGACGGGTTGCGCGACCTTGTCGAGCCCGACGGCACGCTGTCGGTTAACTGCCAGTTCTGCAACCGGCATTACTCGATCCCTCTGGAAGATGTCACCGCCAAGCCGGACGCTTAGCTCGCGGGCCTAAGCGTCCTGATCGGCGCCCTTTGTGCCGGGGTTTTAGAACTTGAACCCGCCAGAAATGACTTTCTTGTAGGTCTCGGGCGTCAGCTCTTCATAGGTTCCCGTTTCGGGATTAGCGAACCAGATCGGATCGGCCACAGCAGTGGGGTCGAATCCGTCTTTCACGAGGTCCACCTTGCGATATTTGAAGGTGCCGGTGGTTTCGGCTTCTGGCTGACGGCGAATGAAGATCGGCACCGCGTAGCTTGGAAGTTCCTGGCTGATGAAAGCGTGTAGAGCGGCCATATCCAGGTCGGCCGCGCCGGTAATCGCGGCCATGCCGGCTTTGCCGTCCATGCCTTCCACGGGCACGCCATAGACATTTGCGGTCTCGACGCCCTCGAACTGCGCGACCACTTCGGCAACCTCATTGGTCGAAACGTTTTCCCCCTTCCAGCGGAACGTGTCGCCAATCCGATCCACGAAATAGATATAACCTTGGGCGTCCTTGCGCATGAGATCGCCCGTGCGGAACCACATGTCGCCCGACTCGAAGACGTCATGGAGCACTTTTTTCTTGGTCGCCTCGGGGTCGTTATAGCCTTCAAAGCGGGTGCGGGCTTCTTCGGCCATGATCTTGCCAATCGCCTCGCCGGGCTCGTCCGGGTCACACGGTATGCAGAAACCGTCGTCGCCGCGCACCGGCTGTTCGGTCTCGATGTCGAACTTCACGAACTGGATATGTTCGAACTTCTTCGCAACGATGGCTGGGATCTTGCCGACCGCGCCGACCTTGCCATCAAAGTTCACGAAGGAGACGTTGCCTTCCGTGGAGCCGTAGAATTCTGCCAGATGGGGGATGTTGAACCGCTGGAAGAACTTCTCCCAGATTTCCGGGCGCAAGCCGTTGCCGAATCCGGTGCGGATGCGGTGGCTGCGCTCCAGAGGATGTTCGGGTGTGTTTAGGAGATAACGGCAGAGCTCGCCAATATAGGTGAAGGCTGTGGCCTGGTACTTCACCGCATCGTCCCAGAACTGCGAGGCGGAGAACTTTTCGCGCAGGATGATGGATGCGCCTGTGCAGAGCGTGGCGCCGACACCGCAAATGCCGCCCGTACCATGATAAAGCGGGAGGGTGATGTAGACGCGGTCCTTGGGGGTAAACCGGCAGGGGGCGATGAAGCTGCGCATCATGCCTTGTACGCGCATGTGGGTCAGGCGCGCGGCTTTCGGCAGGCCGGTCGTCCCTGACGTGTATACATAAAGCGCGAGATCTGCGCCGCGAAGATGGGCCCGGTGGCTCTTGTCGGGGCGCTCGGTTGGCTGAGCAGCCAGCGCAGCAGCGAGGTCACCACGAGCATTGCTGGTCGCGCCGCCGAGGGTCCAAAGCTTCGGCTCACCGTCCAGCTTGCCGTCAACGCTGTCGATCGCGTCATCCATTTCGGCGCCGTAGATCACATGGGTTGCGTCAGCGATGTTGATGCAGTGTGCGAGGGCGTCGCCAGAGAGATTATTATTGATCAGCGCGCTCACGACGCCGATCTTCATCAGACCAAACCAGAGGGCGACATATTCGGCCCTGTTTTCCATAAACAGCGCCACGCAGTCTCCGGGTTTCAGACCCGCTTCCAGCGCCCAGTGAGCCACTCGGTTCGCGTATTCGTCGAATTCGCCATAGGTCTGGATTTCGTCGTGGAACCGCAGAGCCACATTCTTGGAATGGCGGTCGACGGAATCTTCGAAATCGTCCGGGACGAGCTGGGTTGCGTCCGGTCCGAGGGGATCGATCAGCTTCAGCGTGCGGCGCATGCCGGTCACGGTGGTCCAGTTGGATCTGAGTTCTGTCAGAAAGGCCATGTCCGGTATTTCCTCTGTACGCTCTTTGCTGTGTTGCCTACAGACTTGGCATTAAAATAGGGTATTGCCAGATATGCCAGACACAAAACTGTTCGGACAGGCTTATAAGCGCGACCCGTTTCCCACATTGAAGGCCTTGATCGACCAGGGACCGGTTGCAGAAGGGCGCGTCCCCGTGATCGGCCGCGCGCTTATGGCTGTCACCCGCGCATCGGCTCAGGACCTGCTCAAGGATTGCGACCGTTTCTGTGTTGATGGGCGCAATGCTGGAAAGAGCTCACAGATGGGCGTGCCGTTCCTGCCCAAGCGGTTTCATCTTCTGGCGAATAATATGCTTGGCCATGACGACCCGGAACATCGCCGTCTGCGTCAGATGGCCGATGGGCCATTTCTCAAACCCAGGATCGATGCGCTCAGGCCGGCTGTGAAGCGCGAGACTGCGCAGCTTCTGGACGACATGGAAGGTGAGCCGCGTGTTGATATTGTGGAGACGCTGGCCCGACCCCTGCCATTGATCGTGATTTGCGAACTGTTGGGTTTGCCACGGGAAGACCGGGCGTAGTTTACCGAATGGATGGGCGTTTTCGGGCGAGCGGGAAACCTGTTCGGCCTGTTTCAACTCTGGCCGACCCTGGGGCGGCTCATCAACTACCTGCGAGACGACTTCGAAACCGTCCGCAAGACACCGCGCGAGGGCTTGATTTCGGAACTGATCCACAATCCGGACGGCGGCGTGCCCCTGAGTGACGACGAGCTCCTCTCCATGGTGTTCATGCTGTTCATAGCGGGCCACGAAACCACGACACACTTCATTTCCAGTGCCGTCTGGACCCTGCTCGGTGATCCGGCCGCGCGCGAGGCGTTCACCAGCGAAGCGGTGCCGATTGAAACTGCCATCGAGGAACTGTTGCGCTACTGCGGTCCTGTGCGCTCTTCCACGCCGCGTCTGGCCCGTGAAGACACAGAGTTGCTCGGCGTGCCGGTCAAGCGAGGCCAACGCGTCTTTGCCTATCTCGCAGCGGCGAACATGGATGCAGACGTGTTTGAGGCGCCCTTCTCGCTAGACCTCGCGCGCACGCCAAACCGCCACCTCACCTTTGGGGGCGGGCCGCATATCTGCCTTGGGCTACATCTGGCGCGACTTGAGGGTGCCGTGGCGCTGCGGGCATTGTTTCGCCGCTGGCCGGCGCTTGGGCCTGCATCAGACCTGAAAGAAATGGAGTGGATCCCACGCTATGGTGTGCGCGGGCTCAAATCTCTTCCAGTCTCTCTGGTGCGCTGACTATTTCAATACAGCGCAGGCGATGCGGGGGCCGGACCCGCCAATGGGTTGGCTGACATGGTCGTCGCGGTTCTGGTGGATGATCATCGCTGCATCGTCGTCGTCGCGCAGGTCTGAGATCGAGAAGTAATTGGAGAAGAACTCCATTGCCGCCGAACCGTCCTGTGCCACGTGCAGGTTCGGCAGGTCCCCTGTTTCAGGTCCGACGGAGTTCATCAGTCCATGGCCGCCCGGGATGAGACCGAGATGTCCGCCAGAATTGGTGAACACCCCCACATCGGAGCAGTCGCCCACCTGGTGGATGTGCATACCGTGGAATCCTGGCTCCATTGAACCCGGCTGGAGCATCACCTCCCCAAGCACACCATTCGGGCCTTCTACGATCGAGACCGATCCAATCACGCTGCCATCCATGCCAATCATGTCTGCGGAGACGGGTGGCGTATCCGGCGAAAAGGCCGGCGTGTGCATGGCTTTGTGCACGTGGGTCTGGCTGGCGCAGCCGCCGAGCGCAGCGAGGGCAACAGCGGCGGCAGAGAAACGGATAGACATGGGCACTCCGGTTGATGTGTCTGGGCGGGCGTGAGACTAGCGCGACGGGGCAGGAAGGCTAGGTTGCGCCTATGGATCGTGAACGCGCGGATAGGTTGCTTGTCGCCCGCGGCTTTTTTGAGAGCCGGGCCGCGGCGCGCGCCGCGATTGAAGCGGGCGGGGTAACAGCCAATGGCGCGCCGGTCACCAAGCCATCACAGATGCTGGATAGCGGTGCTGTCCTCGCCGCCGAGGCCGCCCACCCTTACGTCTCCCGCGCGGGTCTGAAGCTCGCCCACGCTCTGTACCTCTGGCACGAAATCACCGTGGAAAATGCCGTTTGCCTGGATATTGGCGCGTCGACTGGCGGGTTCACACAGGTTCTCCTGGAGCGCGGCGCGGTCCATGTCACGGCGGTCGATGTTGGCACAGGCCAGCTGCATCCCAAGGTCGCCAGCGACCCCCGCGTGAACAATCTGGAGCAAACCGACGCGCGGCACCTGACGCCCGAGCAGATTGGCGCGCCGGACCTGATCGTGTGCGACGCCAGTTTTATCGCGCTTGAAAAGCTGCTGGGGCCGGTCTTGGCGCTGATCGGCCAAGGCAAGCGTTGCGTCCTCGTTCTCCTGTTCAAGCCGCAATTCCAGGTGGGCAAGGCGAATGTGGGCCGAGGCGGGATTGTCCGCGATGAGGAAGCGATCGCGGAGGCTGAGGCCTGCTTTGCCGAATGGCTCGCCGGGCAGGGCTGCACGCTCCACGCCTGGGCCGACAGCCCAATCAAGGGCGGCGATGGCAATGCCGAACGGCTGGTCTGGGCGTCCAAAGGCGAGTGAATTCGCCCTCGACACACGCCGGATCGCGCCCCATTTTAGCGTCATGGGACTACTCGACACCGCCACCACACAGATCGGCCGGGCACGCTATGCCGCCGCCCAGGGCCTGCGCTCGGCTTTCTATGGCGCTCAATACGCCGCCGCGCGTCGCCAGTCCGCCGGTTTCAACCGCCCCGGCGAGGCGCCGTTCACGCCAAGCTCCGGCAAGCCGGACCCAGCGGCCCTGCGTAAGGCTTTCTTCAAGCTCTGGGCGAAGGACCGTGCCAATATTGAAGCCGGGCTTTATCCCGCGCCAAACGATGTGCGCCTGCGCGACCTGGCGAAAGCGCTGCGCCGTTCGCGGAATTTCCTGCGCGATGTGCGTGAGGTGGACCGGCGCCGACTGGAGCGCAATGGCACCGAAGTGCGCAAGGACGGCCCCGGCGCGGATACGGATCGCTTTCCCGCCTATTACCGCCAAAATTTCCACTACCAGACCGATGGCTGGCTCTCCGATGAGAGCGCGGACATCTATGACCACCAGGTCGAGGCCCTGTTCACGGGCGCGGCCGATGCCATGCGCCGTGCGGCCCTGGCGGAGATTTCGCGCGAGTTGAAGGGCCGGGACCAGCGCGAGGTGCGCCTGCTCGACCTGGCCTGCGGCACGGGCCGGTTTACCCGGCAGATCCTGCGCACTTTCCCGAAACTGCGGGCCAGCGCCATCGACCTGTCGCCAAATTATGCCGCCAAGGCGCGCGACCTGCTCGCCACCTGGCCGCAGGTGGATGTAATGGAGGGGGCGGCGGAAAACCTGCCGCTGGCGGATGACAGCTGCGACGTGATCGTCTCGGTTTACCTGTTCCACGAACTGCCCGTGAAGATCCGCGAAGCCACGATCAAGGAAGCCGCCCGCGTGCTCAAGCCCGACGGGCTCTTCATCGTCGCCGACAGCCTCCAATTCGGCGACACGGACGGGCTGGATCCCTTCCTGGAATACTTCCCCGAAGGCTTCCACGAGCCCTATTACAAGCAATATCTCGGCTGGGATTTCGCCCCTGCGATGGAGGCGGCAGGCTTTGAAAGCGAGAGGGTTGAGACGGCGTTTTTGACGAAGGTTGGCAGTTGGCGGTTTGTATAGCGCAGGCGGGCCTTTGACGCACTCCAGGTATTGAGCGCTCCAGTAGGGCGGGCCAACGGCCCGCCATGTTCTTCTTGCCTTGCACTGAGTTCTCTATATGTTCTGCGCATGCCGAACTACAGACGCCTTTACAACTCGGGGGGAACTTATGCCTTCACCATATGTCTGGCGGACCGCAGATCTGACGTTCTGACTTCGAACATTGGTTATCTTAGAAAGTCATTTGCGAGTGTACGCTTGTCACACCCCTTCGAGTTACTGGCTATCTGCGTTCTTCCGGATCACCTACACATGCTCTGCGAGTTACCCGATGGGGACAGCGATTTCTCAACGCGTATCAACCAACTGAAGGGTCGTTTTACCAAACAGCTACCGGAACACTTGAAGCACATTGGCAGAAAGCGAGAGCGCGGCGTTTGGCAGCACCGATTCTGGGAACACTGTATCCGCGATGATGCCGATTTCGAGGACCACTTCGCCTACATTCACGATAATCCTGTGCGTCATGGCTATGTTAGCCATCCGGGCCATCGGCCCGCCTGCACAACCTATCCCCGCGGGCCTTTCACCTCTTGCAGGGTCGTCTTGCGCACGGCTCGGCCCAGATCGATCTTGCTGCGGGCATAACTGGGCGCGCCGGCGCTGGCGCCTGAGACGGCGCTTCCGCCGGCCCCGCCCGCCAGTTTCGCCGTGAGCGGGGGCACGGCCATGGCTTCGGGGTGAGGGCCGTCCGGGTCGAACAGGGCCGCCAGCTGCTCCGTCATCGCGCCGCCGAGCTGTTCGGCGTCTACAATGGTCACCGCGCGTTGGTAATACCGCGTCACATCGTGGCCGATGCCGATGGCCATGAGCTCCACCGGGCTTTTCGTCTCGATCTCCTCGATCACCTGGCGCAGGTGCCGCTCCAGATAGTTGCCCACATTCACAGACAGGGTGGAATCGTCCACCGGCGCGCCATCGCTGATCACCATCAGGATCTTGCGCTGCTCGGGCCGGGAGGTGAGCCGGTCATGGGCCCAGAGCAGGGCCTCGCCGTCGATATTCTCCTTCAGGAGGCCCTCACGCATCATCAGGCCGAGATTTCGCCGCGCGCGCCGCCAGGGCGCATCGGCGGACTTGTAGACGATGTGGCGAAGATCGTTCAGCCGTCCAGGTGAAGCGGGCTTGTTCGCCTTCACCCAGGCCTCGCGCGCCAGCCCGCCCTTCCAGGCCTTGGTCGTGAATCCGAGAATTTCGACCTTCACCGCACACCGCTCCAGCGTGCGGGCCAGAATGTCCGCGCACAGGGCCGCCACCATGATGGGCCGCCCTCGCATGGAGCCGGAATTGTCCAGCAGCAGTGTGACGACCGTATCGCGGAACTGGCTGTCATCTTCCTGTTTGAAGGTCAGCGGCGCTGTGGGGTCGGTGACCACGCGCGTGAGCTTGGCAGTGTCCAGCACGCCCTCTTCCAGGTCGAAGGACCAGCTCCGGTTCTGCTGCGCCATGAGGCGGCGCTGGAGCTTGTTGGCGAGTTTTGAGACCGCGCCCTGCAGCCCCTGGAGCTGGTGGTCGAGATAGGCGCGAAGGCGAGTCAGCTCTTCCGGGTCACAGAGGTCCTGTGCATTGGCGAGCTCGTCGAAATCGCGGCTGAAGACCTTGTAGCCAAAGTCCCGGCGCTCATCGCCTTCGGTATAGTTCGGGCGCATGGGCTGGGCGCCGTCGTCCATGTCTTCCGGCGTCTCCTCGGCCAGCATGTCCTCATCAGCCTCGACCTGGACGTTGGTCTCCTCCCCGTCCATGTCGTCTGTCTCGCCGGCCTCCAGCTCCTCCGCGCTGGCGCCCATGGGCTCATCGGAACTGTCGTCCTGCCCGTCATCATTCTCAGCAGTGTCTTCGTTTTCTTCGGGCGCGGCTTCGTCTTCCGGATCGGCGTCCTGGTCGTCGCTCTCGGTGGAGGCGGTGAGGTCGCGGATCATCTCGCGCACGGTCTTCGCGAAGGCGGCAGGGTCGTGAATCTGGTCTTCGAGCCGGTCGAGGGCATTGCCGGTGGAACTCGCCACTTCCTCGCGCCAGAGATCGGCAATGGTTTGGGCCTGCTTCGGCAGGGGCCGCCCCGTCAACCGCTCCCGGAGCAGGAATTCCAGAGCCGGGGCGAGGCTCGCCTGGCTGTCATCGGAGGCAACTGCATAACGCCCGGCCTCGATGTTTTCCACCAGGACGGCATCCAGATTGTCTGCCGTGCCGTCCATTGCATTTGCGCCGAGGCTTTCGATCCGCGCGGTTTCCGCAGCCTCATACACGGCGCGGGGAATGTCGCCCTGGGGCCGATGGGCATTGTGAGCCAGGGGGTCATGGTGGGCCAGGCGCAGGGCCAGCGCATCGGCATGACCACGGGCGCGGGCCGCCAGCAGCGGCGATAACTCACGCGGCGGCGGCGGAAGAGTAATCCGCTCCTTCGTAGCATGCGCGCCATCGCCGGAGAACACCACTTCGGCATCGCGCTCGCCGCCCATGGCCTTCGCCACCGTCGCCAGCGCCTGCTTGAACAGTTCGTACGTGGTTTCTTCGGGAGATTTGCTCATGGAAAATCACATAGCGCGGGCATGCGGGCGTGGGTAGGGGCGCTGCGGCGTTGACGCTGGGCAGGGGGGCCGCTAGGCGCGGGAGGCCGGATGGAGGAGGGGTTGATGTCCGATTTGGTGCGCAAGCTATTGGCGGAGTTTTTGGGTTCGCTACTCCTGGCGGGTGTAGTGATTGGATCGGGCATTCTGGCCGTGCAGGTCTCGGGCGGCAATGATGGCGTGGCGCTGCTCGGCAATACGGCGGCGACGGGCGCGATCCTCTGGGTCTTGGTCGCGACGCTGGGGCCGGTGTCGGGCGCGCATTTTAATCCGGCCGTGACGCTGGCGTTCGGATTGCGCGGCGAAATTGGCCCGGTTCTCGGTCTAGCTTATGTGGTGACACAAGTTGTGGGCTGCATTGCGGGTGGTCTCATCGCCCATGCCATGTTCGAGTTGCCGCTGATTCAGATTGCGACCACGGACCGGTCCGGCGGAGCCAAGATACTGGCCGAGGGGGTGGCGACCTTTGCTCTGGTCTTCGCCATTTTCGGTGCCATTCGCCACGCACCAAAAGCTGTGCCCGCCGCGGTCGCGCTTGTCATAACGGCCGGGTATTGGTGGACGGCGTCGACCAGCTTCGCCAACCCGGCCATTTCCGTCGCCCGCGCCCTATCGGACACATTTGCGGGTGTGCGCCCGGCGGATTTGCCGGGATTTTTCCTGGGCCAGTTCGCTGGAGCCGCCTTGGCAGCAGGGGTGTGTGCAGTACTGTTTCAACGAGAAGCGGAGACCTAAGCCATGGCCGACTTTCCCGTCATCATCCACCACAATCCCGCCTGCGGGACGTCTCGCAATGTGGTCGCGATTGTCAAAGCGGCGGGCTATGCGCCGGTGGTCATTGAGTATCTGGAAACGGGCTGGACCCGGCCCCAGTTGCTTGCGCTTTTCGCGACCGCAGGTCTGACCCCACGCATGGCGCTGCGGGAGACCAAATCACCGGCAGCGGATCTCGGCCTGCTCGATGAAGGCGTGGCCGATGAAGCGATCCTCGCGGCTATGCTGGAGCATCCGGTCTTGGTGAACCGTCCGATCGTTGCCACGCCCAAGGGCATCAAGCTTTGCCGCCCAAGCGAAACGGTGCTGGACCTCCTGGACAAACGCCCCACCGAAGCGGTCTACAAGGAAGACGGCGAAGTGGTCTGGGCGCCGGTGTGAGCGCTGGTAGAGCGCTCGGCTCAAAGCAGCTTCTTCAGGAATTTTGCGACGGGACGATAGAAATCCTCGTCGCGCCAATAGGCATTGTGTGACGCCGGGTTCCAGGACGTAAACAACCCGCCAGCATCGATGGAAGTGTCCTTGATGTCTCCGGAATCGACCATGGCTTCATAGTGCTCGCCGATATCCTTGAGCGGATAGCCGAGCACATCATCCTTGTCATAGAAGTTCAGCCACCATGGCTTGAACCGCTTCTCGACGGGGAGATTCGTTCCCGGGAAACTGATTGGTTTGATGTCGTTTTGATCATAGCTGAACGTGAACAGGGGAATGTTGCAGCCAAAAGTGATGAAGCCGGCGAGAGTCCGAAACCCCTGAAAGTTGCTTGGCGGCGAAGCGCCGGGTTTGGTCATGTCATAAATGTGGTTCGACAGGATGTGTCCGCCCAGGGAGTGGGCAATGACCACCAGCGGTGCATCAGGGCCGCAGTCCTGCTCAAGCTCGGCGATCACATCTGAAACACGCTCGTGAATGCGCTCATAGGTATCGTCTCTTTGGTCGCCATTCTTGCGATACGCCGCTGCATCCGAGAGATTGCAGAGCACGAATGCGCGCAGCTCATCATACCGTGTGCGGCGTTTGATTTTGCCGAGATATCTCTCCTGGCGGTCCTGAAGAATGTCGGCCCAGAGGATTTCGCGCACCGCTAGCTTATCGAAGCTGTCTGCGCCCACTGCGGTGCGCAGGCGTTTCTGAAACTCCTTCGAGTATCGGGCTTCACTACTGTTTTCGGGTTTTTCGCGCCCTTGGCTGCCCATGCCGTGGATTATTGCGACAGCAATCTGTTTCATTGTTTACGTCCTCCCCGCGCGAAACATAGCACAAGAAGACGCAAAAGGCAGGATTGGGCAGCGTTTGCCTCAGCGCACCTTGCGCCAGACCTGCAGCGGGTCGAAAGCGCCGGTCTCGGCGGCGGCCTTAAGCCGTTCGATTTGCTGGTTGACGGGGCTTTCGGTCTGGATTTCGCCGCCATAGATCTCTGCGTCGATCCGGCAGATGCGGTCGAAAAGGGCCTCGCTCTCGGCCACCAGGCGCAGGAATGTATCTGGCAGTCCGGAATCGCGCTGGGCGTTTGCGTCGAGGGCAGGGGCTTCGCGCACCATCCGGTACTTCTTGGACATCGCCTCTTCCGGCTGCATGTCGCCGTCGCGCACGGCCTTTTGCATGACCAGCCAGCTTGCTGCCTGCATCAGCCGCGTGGTGAGCTCCATGCTCCAGGAGGCGTAGGTCAGTCCAGCCTCGCGCGACAAGGTCTTGGAATCGCTACGGCCGGGGCCATCAAGATAGGCGGCGGCCTCTTCCACAAGGGTCATGCCCTGGGAGAACACCCGGTCGAAGAGTTTACCGCCGGTGAAATCCGGCATGGGGCCAATGTCTCCCCCCTCTACGACGCGTTCACCCATGTTTGTTCCCTCTTAGCCCGGCACAGATTTGGTTATGCTATTTGCGTGCCTGTTTCCCACTCGTTAACCGTCACCGCCAAAGAGCGCGTCAGCCGCGCTGCGATGGGCATCTTTCTTTGCAATTTCCGCGCGGCAGGCTTCGATTTCGGCTTCCAGCGCGGAAATCCGAGATTTCAGGTCCTCGATAGACATGTCCTGGAGCAGGGTGGGACGTGTTGTCCGGATCGGTTCCAGATCATCCATGCGCGCCTCCCTTATCGTTTCGTGTTTTCCACATTAGACCTTATCTGGAGGCCGCGCGCAACGCGCACAGGTCCAGAATCAAGGCGTTGAGGAGCTCAAATGGCCGACATGATGAAGGCGATTGCGACCACTGCAGACACACCGCTGTCACTGCAAGATATCGCGCGGCCAAAGGCTGGTGCGGGCGAGGTTCTCATTGCAATCAAGGCGGCGGGTTTGAACCGGGCCGATTTGCTGCAACGCAGGGGCTTGTATCCACCTCCGAAGGGCGCGCCGGAAACGATGGGACTGGAATGTGCCGGTGTTATTTCAGATGTCGGTGCGGGTGTGACGTGGTGGTCAGTTGGAGACCGCGTGTGTGCGCTACTCGCCGGTGGAGGTTATGCCGAGGCGGTCGCCGTGGATGAAGGCAGCATACTGCCCCTGCCGGATGGGCTGGACTTCGTTCAGGGCGCTTGCCTCGCTGAAGCAATGATGACGGTCTATGCCAATGTCTTCCAGCGTTGCAATTTGTCCGAAGGCGAGACGTTTCTTTGCCAGGGCGGCACCAGCGGTATCGGCGTCATGGCCATTCAAATGGCAAAACTCGCGGGGGCCGGCACGGTAATGGCCACCGCAGGCAGCGCCGGGAAATGTGAGCTGATCACCCAACTTGGCGGCGATGTGGCCATCAATTACCGCGAAGAGGATTTTGCGGAAGTCGCATCCGCCCGGGGCGGCGCGGATGTCATTCTGGACATGGTCGGCGGTGACTATGTCGCCAAGCACCTCGACATCATCAAGCTCAATGGCCGCATCTGTAACATTGCCTACCAGAACGGCTCTGAAGTGACGCTGAACCTGATGCGCTTGATGCTGAAACGCGCCATCCTCACGGGCACGACATTGCGCGCGCGCACCGCCGCTGAAAAGCGCGAAATTCGAGACGCCGTTGAGCACCAGTTCTGGGGGCATCTGCAAGCCGGTCGGATCAAGACGGTTGTGGACAGCACATTTCCCCTCGCAGACGCCGAGGCAGCACACCAGAAGATGAGCCAGGGCGGACATTCGGGCAAAATTATTCTGGTCGTCGATGGATAGTGTCACCGTCCTCGGCATCGAGACCAGTTGCGATGAAACCGCCGCCGCTATTGTGCGGCTGGAGGATGGCCAGGTGCGCATTCTGGGCGAAACGGTGCGCAGCCAGACCGAGGCCCATGCGCCCTATGGCGGTGTGGTTCCTGAAATCGCCGCGCGCGCGCACGCTGACCTCGCTGACCTCAGCGTTGAAAGGGCGATGGAGGCGGCTGGCTTAGGGTTTTCAGAACTTGACGCGGTGGCGGCCACAAGCGGGCCCGGCCTGATTGGGGGTGTCCTGGTCGGCATGATGACCGGCAAAGCCATTGCGCAGGCTGTCAGCATCCCGTTTCTTCCAGTGAATCATCTGGAAGGGCATGCGCTTTCGCCGCGGCTGACTGAGGATTGCCCGTTTCCCTACCTTCTCCTGCTGGTCAGTGGAGGCCACTGCCAGTTTCTGAATGTGCGGGGCCTCGGTGACTATCAGCGCCTCGGCACAACCATAGATGATGCCGCTGGTGAAGCGTTTGACAAAACAGCGAAGTTGCTTGGCCTTGGGTTCCCCGGAGGACCCGCCGTTGAGCGTTTGGCCGCGGCGGGAAATCCTGAAGCTATTGACTTGCCGCGCCCCCTGCTGAACCGGCCCGGCCTTGATATGAGCTTTGCCGGGCTGAAAACCGCTGTGGCCCGAAGTGCGGAGGCGGGCGCCGACCCGGCGGACCTCTGCGCTAGTTTCCAGCAAGCCATATGCGACGTGCTTGGCGCGCGAACGGAACGGGCCCTTGAGCAGACAGGCCATACTCGGCTTGTGGTTGCCGGCGGCGTGGCAGCGAACTCGGCGATACGTCAAACGCTGGACACCGTTGCCCGGCGGCGCGACGCAGACCTGATCGCGCCGCCGCTAAAGTATTGCACCGACAATGCCGCGATGATCGCCCTGGTGGGTGGCGAACATCTCGCCGCTGGAATTACCCCCGGAGATGGTCTCGCCTTCAAGGCCCGGCCGCGTTGGCCCCTCGATACCGAAGCGGCCCTGAAAACCCCCGCCTATGGCAGCGGCAAACGTGGCGCAAAGGCCTGAGCGTTGGCGCTCGCCTGAACTTTGGCTAAGACTGGCGTGGAATCGAGGGAGTAGAGTGGCGTGGCTGAGGCGACGACCGAAACCGTTGAAAACTGCGCGAATTGCGGCGCACCGCTCATGGGCGAATACTGTCATGTGTGTGGACAGCGCGGGAAAGATCCCCGGCGGTTGGTGATCGGCCTTGCCCAGGATGTGATCGTCGAAACCCTTTCAGTCGACTCCAAACTCGCCCGAACGATCTGGATGCTGTTTCGCGCGCCAGGCCGGCTGGCCAAGGCCTATGTCAGCGGCCAGCGGGTGCGCTATACGCCGCCGTTTCGACTATATCTGTTTACCAGCGTTCTGTTCTTTGCGGCGCTCTTTTGGACCCTGACCACCGAACTGGGCCTTGATGCACCGCCAGAGGAGTCTGCAAGCAGTGCCCCTGCCATTGGGCAAGAAGTGGAAACGCCCCCGGCCGATGCGCCGGAACCGCCAGACGTGCCGGACACCAATGCGCCAGATACCGATAGGGATTTGAACCTGAATCTGGGCATTGGCGAAGGCACCGACTGGAATGAAAACATAGAGATGCGGCTCGAGGCGGCCTGGAAGCGGCTCGAAGACGACCCCCGGCTGTTTGTCGCCCAGGCCCGCGAGAACATTCCCCGCGTGCTCCTGCTCGCTCCGCTTCTCTACGCGCTCCAGTTGGTGATTTTGTACATCTACCGCCGCAAGTTCTTGCTTTACGATCACCTGATCACCAGCCTCTATATGCATGCTGGTTTGTACGGGTTCCTGCTGGCCATCATGCTGACCAGCGAGATACCCGTCATAGGAGGGGTCATCGCTACGTTGATTGGCATTTGGGGCTTTTTGCAGCCCTTTGCCGTTCTCAGGCAGGTCTATGGGTCAAACTGGTTCTCTGTTGTTTTGAAGGGCAGTGTGATTCATCTCGGCTACTTCGTAACGCTCATCATGTTGGTTACAGCGGGCCTCGGCGTGGCGCTCTACAACAGCTGACGCTACCACCCCATGGACCCGGGGCCGCCCTTGAATGGGCCCGCCACATGGGACGTAACCCAGCCGCCATAAAATCCGCCCGGTTGGGGCTCGACGCGCTCGCCATCCACGAAACACGCCTCCATCAGCGCGGGATAAAAGGCCACATAGCCCTTTATCGGCGCAAAAGTTGGCGTTGGCGCATCATAGGCCCAGGCAGCGTTCGCCGCTCTCTTGGACCCAGTCACCACGTCGAAATACCGTGCCTGACCCTTCCACTCGCAAAGTGTGCGGTGCCCGGACGGGTACAAGACGCCATCGAGGACACTCACCGGAGGCAGGTAATAGGTGGGCGGATGGCTCGTCTCGAGGGTGCGTTGGGCCTGGTCTGTTTCGGCGATGGTCGTCTCGCCAAACACCACACGGATCGGCAGGGATGTCGGCTCGCAAATGGCGGGGCGCGGATAGTCCCACACACTTTCCTGGCCGGGTGCGGGCGGCGTCGGTTTCGGGCGGTTGTACATGCATCTCGACCTAGTGCTCGCCGGATTCGAGGCAAAAAAAGCCCGGATGCGCGGGCGCACATCCGGGCACAGAAACCGGCCTTACGAGAGAGTGAGGAAACGCATTGCCGGGAGTAGATTCAGCGGTCTTGCCTAGACCAGCGCTACGGCGCTGTACGTTGCCGCGACGAAGAGGGCTGTCAGGGGCAGGGCGGCCAAAAGACCAATGAGTGTGCGGGAGGATTCTGTGGTGTTGGAGATGGACATGGGAGGGCTCCGAGTGTGTTGCGGCAAGGCATGTTCTTGCCATGACCACTAGATAGCGGACCCTGATCAAAAATCAATGAATAATTTCTTCAATGTTCAATTTTCATGTCGAGCTTCTGTATTCCTGCGCGCAGGGCGCTGAGCAGAATCTCCAGTGTTCCGTACAGTTCCCGGCGCAATTTCGGCAGCGTCAGATTTGAAAACAGTTGCGGGTAGCGAAACTTCATGATGGCCACCTGGAGCATTTCCGCCGTGAAAGCGGGGTTTTCGATGGCTGCAAACTCGCCGCGCGCCACACCGTCCTCGAGAATTTCGATCAGGTGGATGCGTTCCTGCGCCAATTCCTCATTCGCGAAGAGGGGTCTGTTCTCAGAGAGAACTTCAGCGACCTCCATGATCTTCGCGTCCGAATCGAGCTTGTTGAACGTTGTCTCCATGCCGTACGAAAAGAACTCAACGAGGCGCTGCGATGCCGGACTATCGAGTCGGGCAATGCGAGCATATTCCTGGTAGATCTCAAGGTTGAATTTACGGGCCATGGCCTCGGCGATGTCGAGCTTGCTGGCGAAAAACCGGTAGATATTGCCCGCGGACATATCGCAATCGCGCGCGATCTCCGACATGGTGGTTTTGGCATAGCCATAGTGCATGATGCGCTCCATGGCGGCTTCCAGAATGCGCTCACGTGTGTCAATTTTTATCGTCATTTGCTCAGTCTAAGGGTATTGTCTGAATGATCAATGATTTCTTCAGAGCACGTTCAGTGCCAGGACGGCCCATGTGACCAAATTCCAGTCCATCGGCGTTCTGGGGGCGGGCTCCTGGGGAACCGCGCTGGCGTTCGCGGCCCAGGCTGCGGGGCGCAGCGTCCACGTGGTTGCGCGCGAAGAACGTGTCGCTGCGCCTCTAAATGCAGGCGAGGGCAATCCAGCCTATTTGCCAGGCGTCGACCTCCCGGCGATACCCGCAGGAACGGACCCGTCCGCTTTTCGAAACACCGATGCCATTCTTGCGGTCGTCCCGGCACAGTTTGCGCGCGAGAGCCTCTTGCGCATTCAGCAGCATGTGACGCCAGGCACGCCGGTTGTCCTGTGCGCCAAAGGCGTGGAGCGGGGCACATTGAAGCTGATGAGCGATGTGTTGGCTGAAACCCTGCCGGAGGCTGTACCAGCTGTCCTATCTGGCCCTTCCTTTGCCGCCGATGTGGCCCGGAACCTTCCAACAGCCGTTACGCTCGCCTGTGAGGATGAAGCCCTGGGCAGCGCATTGATGGAGGCTTTGGGCCGCGACGTATTTCGGCCCTACTGGAGTTCGGACGTGATCGGTGCCGAAGTTGGCGGGGCAGTGAAGAATGTGCTGGCCATCGCATGTGGCATGGTGGAAGGGCTGGCATTGGGCAAATCGGCCCATGCCGCGCTCATGACGCGAGGCTTTGCCGAAATGAAGAGACTGGCCGTGGCGCTCGGTGGTCAGGCGGAAACCCTGTCGGGTCTGTGCGGCCTGGGTGATCTTGTTCTGACCTGCTCGTCCACACAGTCGCGGAATATGAGCTTCGGCAAGGCACTGGGCGAGGGGCGACGCGCAGAAGAAGTGTTGGCTGAGCGCATCGCCGTTACTGAAGGCGCCGCGACCGCGCCCGCCATGGCGCAGCTGGCCGCGCAACATGACGTGGATATGCCCATATGTGGCGCTGTAGCGGCGATATTAGGCGGCCAGATCACCGTTGCGGAAGCCATGGACGCGCTTTTGTCACGTCCGTTCAAGGAGGAGCATTGATGGCTCAGTTTCTCGTCTATTGTGTGGATAAACCCGGCGCTTTGGCCCTGCGCATGGAGAACCGGCCTGCACATCTCGATTGGGCCAAATCCCATGGCGACCGCATTCTTATGGCAGGGCCGATTTTTGCGCCTGACGGCGAGACGTTTGCGGGGTCTGTCTTTGTGATTGAAGGCGACAGCCTTGAGGAAATCGAAGCGTGGGCCGCAGAGGATCCCTACGCCAAAGCTGGCCTGTTTGAGCGTGTGGAAATCCGGCCCTACAAGTGGCTGATCGGGGATGGCAAACGCCCTTGAGCGCTCCGGACCTGATCATTTGCGGCGGGGGAATAGCCGGGCTTACCGCTGCTCTTTGCGCCCACCATGCTGGCCTCCATTCAGTCGTTTACGAGCGCGCGGAGGTCCTCAGCGAGGTGGGCGCCGGGCTGCAAGTCGGCGCGAACGCCATGAAGGTGCTCGCGAAGCTTGGTCTGGCCGAAGCTGTCAATCGCGCCGGTCATACCCCCGAAACGCTTGATCTGCGCGACGGTATGACCGGTCATACTATTTTCTCGGTCGGCGCGGGCGAAACCGGAAAAGCGCGCTGGGGCCAACCCCACGTGAACATTCGGCGCGCCGCCCTCCAACACGTACTCGCGACCGCGCTTGAAGATCGCGTGCCAGGCGCATTGGTGCTCGGCGCTGAAGCGGTCGATTATGCCGATACAGGACCAGCGATCGACGTCGAGTTCAGCGATGGCAGCCTCAAGTCAGCGAGCGCCGCCATCGCCGCTGATGGAATTCATTCGGCCCTGCGCCAACGTTTCCACAGTGGCCGAAGTCCGGACTATACCGGCCATACGGCGCTCCGCGCTCTGGTTCCGGTTACGCCAGAGCTGGCTGCGCTCGTGCCAGATGCGTCCACCGCCTGGACAGGCCCGGCGCGCCATGCGGTGACGTACTATCTCCATGGCAAGTCCATGATTAACTTCGTCGGCGTGGTGGAGCGTCCGGAGCCCGCGCCAGAGGGTTGGCACAATTCGGTGAGCCTTGAGGATGCGCGAACAGCTTTTGCCGGTTTCGCTACGCCAGTTCGTGAAATACTGGCGTCCGCCACAGAGGCCCGGCGTTGGGGACTTTATGACAGGCCAGCTCCGGAGCGGTTAGCGCAAGGGCGGCTTGCGCTGATCGGTGACGCAGCAGTGCCGATGCCACCTTTTATGGCCCAAGGGGCGAGTTTCGCCATGGAGTGTGCCTGGGCCGCTGTCGCCAGTCTCGCTTCAAACGGCACCTTTAGCCAACTGGGTGACAGACTTCGTCTGCGCGGCGCGCGCATCCTGGAAACGGCAAGGCGTAATGGCGCGCTGTTTCATCAGCGAGGTTTGCCGACTTTGGCCGGTTATGGCCCTGTTAAACTCGCCGCGAAACTTGCGCCGGGCGTCATCCGGGGACGGTTTGACTGGATTTACGGGTTTGATGTCACCGAAGCCTATCCGATCAGCGCGGTGAGACGCGGCTGAGCAGCCCGTCTACATCGTCCTGGTCGAATTTCACGCGGAGTTTGAGATAGACGCCCTGGTCTGAGTATTCGGCGGCTTCAAAATCATCATCGCGGAAGCCGGTGAAGTTGTAGCCAACGCTCATCCAGACATTGTCGCGTGGTGAGAAGCCCACACTTGGACCAATCGAGAACTCCGTTGTCTCACTGGCGCTGCCGTGCATCACAAGGCCCTGCAGGCCAACGTCAAAACGCTCGGAAAGATCATGGCGCAGTTCCGCGCCGATCAACCCGGTCCACCCGTTCGCCCGGGCGCCAGCCAGCTCTGTCTCGACATATTTGGCACCGACAAACGTGGCCAATTGGGTGCGGTCCGTCACCATGGTGTTGGCAGCGAAATTGTTCACAACACGCCACTCATCGGAGAAGCCGGATTGCTCATCGTATCCAAAGTCCAGTCGATTGAAGAACACAGTTCCATCGCCGCGCGGACGCATGGCAGCGCCAATGCGCGCGTCCACGGTTTGGCGGTTCCCCGATGGTCCGCCTGCTTCTGACTGGTAGCGCAGAGCCCCTGCATAGGAGAATTCCTGGC
The DNA here is from genome assembly GCA_039818165.1 of Pseudomonadota bacterium. Taxonomy (GTDB): domain Bacteria; phylum Pseudomonadota; class Alphaproteobacteria; order Caulobacterales; family Hyphomonadaceae; genus UBA5336. Next base: position 36,222 of record JBCBUL010000013.1, read on the forward strand.
TGACCTCTCGTGCGCCGCCAAGGATTGCGGTGAAACGCTGGCTTTCGAGGCTTTCGCGGATCTCGCCGCGCGCGCTCGCGACCTCCGTGTCGGACCGGTAGGAAAGGCCCAGATAGGCGGATGTGAAACTCTCATCGAGGGTCAGATCACTGCGCTGCCCCTCAGCCAGGGGCGAAATGGCGGCATCGGCAAACGGATCGAGCGGTTCACCCTTGCTGTCAATTTCGGAGCGGTCCGCGGCGCCAATGCTCAGGCTCCAGGCATCGTTCAGACGCAACGTCTGGTCGACACCCACCGTGGCGGAGAGGCGTTGCGCGCTGTCCTGGGTGACGTTGCTCAATCCGGTCGTGATCCGTCCGCCGGCCCAGGGTGTCATCGTCACACCGACAACCGTGTTCTGACCGGATGCATTCTCGCCATCGATCACCTCATGGCGCACATTGAGCGTCGCCTGGGGAGTGAGTTGTTTGTCGACCCCGACCAGGGTTCGGCCCGGGAACTGGCTCACTTCATCGCTGTTGATGCCGCCCAGCGGCTGGTCACGCGATGCTGAGAGGGTCAGACCCCAGTCCGGAATTGTGCGGCTTATATTCGCCGTGGCGAGAACTGACTCGCGAGGGGCGTTGGAAACGTTTTCATCGACGCTGCGAATTCCGATCCCGACGGTGCCAAGTGCGCTGTTCTGAAGCAAGGAAAGCTCACCAACGGTTCGTGTCGCATCGCTGGTGAGGCTTTCTTCGCGATACGCGCCCGCCCTCAATGTGCGTGTGCGCCGGGTCCCCGTGTCCTGATTCACGATATCGCCGACCAGGCTTGAAACTTCAGCTCCATACCGGCGGATGCCATTGGTGTTGGAGCCGGTCTGACCGAGCCCAAACCCACCTTCTTCCTCGCGCGCATAAGCCACGGCGGCGACACGTTCGCGCTGGTGCGCGAGCTCGACCAGCCAGGCCTCGCCTGAATCTTCAGAGGTGCCTTCTGCACCGGGGCGGCTTTTGCTGCTGGCGAATTCAGCCCGGTATTGGGTCTGCTCTCCCAGCCTGCCGCGGAAGTCGATTCCTGTCAGTTCGCTTTCAGCGTCTGCAGCATCTATGGATCCGTCTTCGTGGATATGGCTGACCCCGATCTCCAGGGCGCCATCCCCAAGGTTCACCGAAACGCGGCCGCCATAGGTCAAATTGCGCTCGGCGTCTGAAACGGCTTCGTAATCGACGACGATCACATTCTCATTGAAGCCGGAATCGGTGGCGTCCACGGGTGCGCGGAACAAGAGCCGGCCGGTCTCATAATCTATATCATAGTCGACAAACCGCACGAGCTGGCGGCGCGCAATCACATTATCCGGGCGCACGCGGTCGCGGGTCTCTACGAAAATCTGTTCGCTGGCGCGTACAATGGGAGCCTGTGACAGCGCATAGGGCCCCGATGTGCCGTCGGCGGCGATCTCATCTTTCACAAAGCCCTGATTGGTCTCTGCGGCGAAGGCGGTTGCGGAGAATTGCTCGCCTTCATGGATGGCGCGAACCCCTGAGAGGCGCCGGGAATAGCGCGCCAGTTCGCTGTCCTGGAGGTCTGTGTTGAAATCTCCGAACAGGATCTGGGCCGTGTCGCGTTCCAGCTTCAGATAGACCGGATACTGGCTTGGCGCTTCCTGATACTGGACCGAGCGATCTCCATAAAGCGTGTAGTAGGCATTTGGATCGATCTGGTCGAAAACCTCGTCATCGCGGCTGCCTCGGCGCTTGGCCGTATCTATGGCCAGCGTCAGCAACCAGTCCCCGCGCACCATGCCCTTGGCGAACAAAGCGAAGCGGCCATCGGTGTAAAGGTCGTCCTCATTCACGGGGCTAAGGTTGTCAGTGTCGAGATATCCGCCTTCGCCTTCGGCCAGGCCAACAACGATCCAGTCGCGCTTCTCGGGCCTGAGATAAGCCGAAATCTCTTCGATCCGCCCGTCTGTCAGCGGAACCTGGACCCGTACGCGCCCCGTCTGCAGGGTCGGCTCCAGCTCTATGAGCACGATACCCGCTTCACCCACAGATGCCCCTGCCGTTTCAATCTCTGCGCGCGCGACGGCGTCGCTACCTTCGAGTTCGGCCTCGCTGAGCTTGCGATAGGGTGACGACACGTCGACGTTACTGATCATGCCCGGGTGGACAGGGCGGCCCTCGGCGTCCTCCAGCCGCAAGGCAAGCACGGGCGGCGTTCGTCCATCGGCCACCAGAACCGACTGGTCGTCCACAAGTCTTGCCCGTTGAACGTCATCCACGAACCAGATCTCGCGAGTCAGGTCGTCTACGCTGCCATCTGCATGGGTAATACGGGCCTCGAAGAGGTTCTGGCCGCGCTCAATATCGACCCCGCGCCATCTGAACAGCGAGGTTTCCTTGTCGGTCGACGTCACACGTCTCAGTCGGTTGAGGGGCGAGACCTCACGTCCGTTGAGCAGGAGGGTGACTGTCGAGGTATCTGGCGCGCGGATTCCAAGCTCAACGGAGGGCTGCGCCGGCGTGGTGCCCGGACGCGGGTAAGCCCAATCCGTACCCGGGCCGACGCTGTCGAGCCAGGCGGCATCGAAGGCGTATTCCGGTTCCTGCAAATCAGCTTCGAGATCGTCTTCAGCCTCTTTCTGAACCGCCTCTGCCGTGCGTTTCAGATAGAAATTCGCGCGCCATACCACGCCGCCGCGCACGTCCACGAATTTAGACGTGGCCGAGCCCGCATAGCGGCTGTTTTCCTCGCACACCATGGGCTCATAACCCTCTGGCAGGGTCTCATGGTCGATTTGAACCACATGGGTGCCGGGTGTGATCCCTTCAAAATGGAACAGGCCATCGGCGTCGGAGACGACATATTCGCCCGTCTCCATATAGACCCGTACACCTGCCACGCCGTCCCCGTCATGGAGCGCCCGGGCCCAGTCATCATCTCCATCGCAGGCGTTCTCGGCAATTCGACCGATAATAAACGCTTCGGAGCGCAATAGGTCTTCGCGCACCTGCACCGTCGCCCGTCCTATATTGGACATGGGGGTGTCCAGAGGCGTGACGGCCAGCGCCGAGTTTTCGGCCACGCCGAGAGGTGTTCCAGGTCCGACGGACAGCACATAGGTCAGTGTGACGATTTCGCCGGCGCCGATGCGCTCAAGCTGAAAGGTGACCTCACTGCCATCGGCGGACAGAATGCCTTCCGGGTCAGGCTGGCCGGTCGCGCGAGCTGTGCCTTCTACGTAGCGCATGCCCCTGGGCAGAATGTCTTTCACGCGGAGCGGAAGGTTGGCCGTTTCCTGATTCTGAATGCGCACGGCATAAGAGACGAAATCGCCAACGGCCACCGTGGCTGTCGGGGTGCTTTTCGTTACGTTCAGCCCACGATTTGTGTCCAGTGGCACGTCGAAATTCAGCGGCCCTGTGGCTTCGACCGTGAAAACGCCCCCATAGGAGCCCTCGATGATCTCGAACGGGCCATTCGGAAGGTCGGCAAAGCTAGTCGGGGGTAAACCCGACGGGAAAGCGTATTCATTTGGCGGGATGATTTCGAGCCTGTATTCGCCTGGCGCCATCAGCGGGAACAGGAATTCGCCCTCGGCAAGATCATATATGGCGCCGCTTTCGTCGGTGACCGTGCCGCCAGTGATCAGCGTTGAGGGGTACCGCGAGCGGCCGTCATAGCCAAACACGGCGGCCGGCGCCCCGGTCGCAGCCTCAACGATCGTGACTTGGGCGCCGTTGAGCAAATCACCCGACAGGGAATCGAACAGGCGTCCGAATGGGTCTACCAAGGCCGTATCGATAGAGACTTCGGTCGCGTCGAATACGTCGACATAGCGAGCGGTAAGTTCACTGTCCTTCGGCGCGGTCAGTTCGCCATCATTTTGGACAGCTTCTGTTCCGGTGCTTGGCAACCAGGCCAGGAACTCACCGGTATCGGGCCCGCTTTCATAAAGGCGTAACACGATCAGGTCGCCCGCCGATGAGCGCACTTCCACTGTGAGCGTCTCAATCCGGTCCGGATCGCCATTCTGGCCGAGATCGATCACGCGCACGATCATAAGTTCGCCGGTGAAATAGGTCGATGCCGGCACGATCGAGACCGGAACAGATGTATCGATGAGGTCTCCGCCCGGCGTTGTCGGCGCATCTAGAGGCGCGAAATCACCTGCAGCGGGATCTCCAGATGGGCTGAAGTCCGCGCCATTCAGGGAGATCATCAATCCATCACTCGCCGTCGGTGCGTGACGGAAAAACTCGATTGTGGAAGGTGTCGGCCGGGCGACGACCGTAAAAGTTGCCGGATTGGTCGTCAGCGCGACAGGTGTGCCTTCCTGTTCATATTCGAGGACGGCAATATTGGTGACATCTTGGCCTAGCGGGGTCACAGCACGCGCAGAATGGGCCGTCATGACGCACAACGTCACGAACAGCGCACATACGCGAATTGCTCTTCCGAGGAAGCCCACGACTCTACACCATCACCTGTGGCGGCCCCCTTTTCCGGAGATCTCGCCGTTTGGCCCATTTTGGGCACTATTATTCAGAGTGTTTTTACGCGCAGACTGGTTAATAAACCTTTTCTGCGACTGACTTTTACAAGCCCGAAAATAAAAGACCCCTGGAGATCATTATCCAGGGGTCCCTCATTATTGTATTTAGCTTTCGATTATTCGATAAGCGCGCGGATCTTTACAACGGCGACGTTTGTCGTCGTGCCGACAGTCGCATTCAAAGTCGCGTTGGAGACGGTCACAACACAGTCTTCAGACGCAACACCTGTACAGGAGCCGGAGCCATTCGATGTCGTCACCGTTGGGGCTGTTCCATCAAACCCTTCCAGGATGGTCTCCACATAGATGACGTCATCCGGCAGATCATCGACGATGGTAATGCCCGTAGCGTTGGACGTTGCTTGCTCACCGGAGTTGGTGACGGTAATGCGGTACTCGACGCATGCACCGGGTGTTGAGTAGGCGTTTGCGTCAAAGGCTGTAGTGTCGCCAAGGGCGTTACACGCAGCGAGGCTGGAGTTTTCTTCCAGGACACCAACGGTCTTTGCCGCCGTCAGGTCCGGATCGATGATCACCCATTTGGCGTCTTCACCGTAGCGGCCATCGCTATCGGTGTCGCCGGTGACGCTACCATTGCCATCTGCAAACACGGTCTCGGCCAGGCCGTCGATGGTGTTGCCGTCGGTGTCATTCGTTGGAAGGTCTCCAATGTCAGACGGTGCGACCGCACCTTCTTGCACAAACACTGTGGGGTTCCGTGCTTCTGCAACCAGGATCAGACGATCTTCATCGCCATCTTCCACATTGGTCGTGCCGTCTGTGCGCAGCAGTGGGATATCGCCGATCACCGTGACTGTTGCCGTTCCGGCAGGGGGCAAGTCACAGACGAGGTTTGTCCCAGGTGAGTCGGTCGTCCCGAGGGTGACTGTTTTCACGCGCACATCTTGCGCAGCTTCACATGTATCGGTGAAGTCGCCGTCATTGTTGAGGTCGACCTGGGCACGCTGGAAGCGAATGTCGAGGCCGCCGGTAAAGGTCGACAGGAATTCAGCCGACGTGCCAACGGCGAGGTCGGCAATGTTGAAGGAGAATGACTGGTTGTCGTTGCCTTCATTGGTAAGCGTGAAGGCCAGGGTTTGCGCCGTTGCCCCGGGTGCCACCAGAACCGTGTCAGCAGTGGTCGGGTTGATCGCGGTCAGGAGAAGGTCAATGACCCGGTCAACCGTGAAATCGGTAGGTACACCTTGCTGAACCGGTGTTGGGCCGGTGTAGCCGCCACTTGGTGTGGTCACCTCGTCCGGATCGTTTGTGATCCGTGGCTGTTGCGTTGTGCCGACCGTGTAGTCGAGCGTGAACGTGTTGGACACAGACGTACCGGCTTCGGTCGACTGAGCTTGTGCAACACCGGCCAGGGCGAGTGAGGTCCCCGCAGCCAGCGCTGTTTTGAGAAGTGTTGATCTGAATGACATCTTAACGCCGCCTATTGGTTTTTATTTACCCTGCGAGTTTCGCCGTTTTGCATTAACGCGGAGCTAAAAACGTCTCTGGATTTCCAATGTTTTCAGGGGAAATTGCAGTTGCAGCGACATCTAAAAAACAAAAAGGCCCGCCAAAGCGAGCCTTTTCAAATACAGAAGCTTTTCTGTGTTTACCGCAGAAGGCCGCGGAAGCTGACTTGGCCCTCTTCGCCGGCGGGAATGCCTGCCTCAAACACCCACTGCATGTGCGTGATGTCTTCAGCCGTCGCGGGATTTTGCGCGTCGCTATCGCCGACCATCAGATCTTCGCGCGCCACAAACGTTTCCCCACCGTCGGCGCTGTAGCTCACCACGGTGCCCAGGGTCTTTTCGTAGCCTTCCAGCAAAATCACTTGCTCGGGCACTGGCATGGTGAGTTTCACGCCCTCTGCAGCTTCTTCCCCGGTGTTCGAGTAACTTAGCGCGTACACAACCGTGTCGCCCGGTGCGACAGCGGTCGCTTCCACGAGTTGTTCGACGGTTGCGCCCGTATCATCGACTGTTTCGACGACTTTCTGCACGGTCTGCACGGCCGTCAGGTCCGCCGCCGATGCAATGCCGGCGAAAGCGGCGAAACACAGCGCTGCAAAACTTGTTCTGATCATTGGCTACGCCTCTTTTTGAATCATGACGGGTTAAGCTATCGCGCTGTTCCGTTAATCACGACTTAAGTGACTGTGTTCCTGCCAAGGCTTTTCAGTGCAATTGCACAGTAAACCTGGCTTTAGCCGCATCACACTGGAATGATGCGGAACAGGACTGGGAAAATGGCGGTGAGACAGGGATTCGAACCCTGGAGACTGTTGCCAGCCTACACGCGTTCCAGGCGTGCGCCTTCGACCACTCGGCCACCTCACCGGCTATGGGAAGCGGCTGTATATACAGCCCCGTGGCCCGCCCGCAAGCTGAGATTGCTGCGCGGCGCCATCAACCCCATATCCTGCCAAAGCCAACGCCCCTGGAGCTTCCCATGCTGTTTTCGCGCAAACCTGCCACCCTGCCTTCTGCCGCAGACGCTTTGCCGGGCCGTGATACGCCCCAGCCAACCGCTGACCGACACTTTGTTTTCGACCGGCCGCTGAAGGCTGAGCCACCGGAAGGATACGAAACGCTCGTCGTCGCGATGGGGTGTTTCTGGGGAGCAGAGCGCGTTTTCTGGCAACTGGACGGCGTCTGGATGACGGCGGTCGGCTATGCGGGCGGTATGACCCCCAACCCGACCTACGAAGAAACCTGTTCGGGTCAGACCGGCCATACCGAAGTGGTTCAGATCGTTTTCGATCCGAATGCGGTCTCCGCCGAAGACATCCTGCGGACGTTCTGGGAAAACCACGACCCGACCCAGGGCATGCGCCAGGGCAATGACATCGGAACTCAATACCGCTCGGCGATCTATACGACCACGCCGGAGCAGCTTGCGCTCGCACAGGACACGGCCAAAGCCTACGGTATGGCCCTGACCGAGCGGGGCCTCGGCGGTATCACCACGGAGATCGCACCGCTCGATACGTTCTACTATGCTGAGGACTACCACCAGCAATACCTCGCCAAGAATCCGGGCGGGTATTGCGGGATCGGCGGCACGGGCGTGAGCTGCCCGACCGGTCTCGGCGTTACTGGAACCTAGGCCCGGATTATTCCGAACGGGCAACCAACCCAGACGCATGCCCCATGACGTGGAAGATCTCGTTCTGCTCCATGACGCCGGAAACAAGCTCGGAGCCCGGACCGCGCGCGAAAATGGCGACGTCTTCGCCAGCATGGGTCTCTGAGAACATCGGGACGAGCGCCGCCTGGCGATAGTCTGACTCAGTCGTGTCGATGTCCGAGAGGTCTGCGCGAACGCACGGTCCCTCCGGGCCTTCACGTCCGGCACATGCGCTGCCGCCATTGGCATAACTCAATGTGGTATAGGGCATGCCGTCTGCCCCGCGCATGGGCTCGCCAGTGCCGAGCACCGCGAGACCAAGGATCGGATTGTTCCGTTTTTGGTATCCGGCAATTGTCATCGTGTGGGAGTGGTCCGCGGTGACTATGATCAGTGTGTCTTCGGCGCTCGTCATTTCAAGCGCGGCAGCGATGGCCCTGTCGAAGGCGTCGGTGTCTTCCAGAGCCCGGGCTGCATTAGTGCCATGGTGGGCGTGGTCGATCCGGCCGCCTTCGACCATCAGAACATAGCCATCTTCATCGCGCGACAGGCGCGTAATGGCCGCCCGTGTCAGTTCGGCCAGCGAGGGCTCGCCCATTTCATCGTTTGGCCGGTCCAGCTCATAGTTGAGGTGGGAGGGCTCAAACAGGCCAAGCACTTTCGTGTCGCTATCGAAGTTCGTCGCGTCAAATCCGGCCTGGCTGTAGATCACCCGGTGATCATTGGATTTGCGAGTCCATTCACCGGCCAGATCCCGGCCATCGGTGCGCCGCCCTGTGCCGTCTTCGAGTTCCGGGTCAGACATGTCCGTGGTAAGGAAGTGGCGTCGTCCACCGCCCATGGCGATTTCGAAACCATCTCCAGCGTCCCAATTGACCAGTTGGCTGGCGATATCGGGGCAATCGACCGGTGGCTCTTCCGTGCGGAACGATGTGTTGTCTTCCCAGTCCCGGCTGGGGCTTTCCGCATAAGTCGCTGCGGGCGTGGCATGGGTGATCCGCGCTGTGGAGAGAATGCCGGTTGCAAGGCCTGCGCGCTCGGCAAGTTCGAACAACGTATCCGTGCCATTGCCCTGGGCGCTTGCGCAGTTCCCGAAGGTGGCTTCGGTGGTCACACCAAGTGTGCGAACATTCGACTTAACCCCAGAGACCATGGCCGTGGCAGTTGAAGCGCTGTCGGAGACCTGGCCGTCATGGGCATAGGTTTTCGACAGGGCAACCTTGGGGAAGGTGTCCATGGCCAGCTGGTAGCTTTCGCCGTCCACACCGCGCTTCTGGCCAGCATAAATGCGGCCCGCTGTGATCGTCGAAATCCCCATGCCGTCGCCAACAAACAGAATGACATTCTTGGCGGGACGCACGTCGCGGGCTTCCGCGCGTGCAGCGACAGCGTCGGCAGCTTGCCGGTAGTAGGGATCGCTGGATTGCTGGGGCAGGACGGGGGATCGACTCGCTGCCTGGGCTTCGGCCACATTGTTCGGCTCAGAAGGGGCACAGGCTCCCAGGACCAGGGCGCTGGCGGCGAGGCAAAGGGCAGTAAGGCGCATGGGAACTCTTTCGGAATGCGAGGTAAGGACTCAGAGCCAATGGCATAGTTTCAATGTCACATTTGCGTCGTTTGACGCGTTGGCGGCCGAAGCGCGGGGCGCGCACCGCGCTGGGCGAGATAGACCCCGCACAGGATCAGAATGCCACCGATGCCCTGAAGGCCGTTCAGGGGCTCGTCGAACAGGCGCCAGGAAATTGCGGCCGCCGTTACGGGTTGAATCAGCACAAGTATGCCGGCAATGGCGGCGGGCGTTCGGCCCAGGCCGAATATGATCAGCCCCTGGCCACCGATTTGAACCACGAGGGCCAGGAACAGTGGAGCGTGAAAGCCTGACGCGGTTTCCGGAACCAGTCTTTCGCCAGAAACGATGACCAAGAGGAACGCGACGCAGACCTCTGTCAGCGTCAGCCAGAAAATCGCGTCGAGCGCTGAGAGCCTGCCTCGGGCAATTTTCGAGAACAGGACGTATCCGGCCACAAGCACCGCCGCACCAACGGCGAGGAGATCGCCCGTCAAATCTGCCTTGCCATTGGCTGGCCCGCTTTGTGATAGCAGACCGGCACCGGTCATGGCGATGAGAACAGCTGCGCCCCAGGTCCAGGTGGGGCGCTCCCGCAGCACGAGCCAGGCCAGGAAGCCAACGCAGATATTGCCGAGATTCACAATAAAGGTGGCGTTGGCCACGGTGGTACGTTCCAGCGCCCAGTGCCAAAGCGCGATGTCCAGGGTGAAGCAAACGCCCGCCAGAATAACAGCGGGAACCGGGCGCGCGGGAAGACGCTTCTCAAACAGGACCAGCGCGAGAAACAAAAGCGGCAGCGCAAACAGATAGCGCCACAAGGCAATGGCTTGTGGGCCGAGTGTATCGAGGCCTAGCCGCAGGCCGATCGGGGCAAAGCCGATGCAGATGCCGCCTGCCAGGACACTTGCCGGTCCGATCCAGGCGGGGGCCGCCGGTGACTGCGCCTGATCTGTCATTCAAAGCCCCGCCAGAGCAAATACGTCTTCTCGCGATAGGCCTTCGGCGCGTAACGCCGCAAGTGATTTCGAGCGATCCGACTTTGAAAGCCGCTTTCCGTCCGGCCCGAGCACAAGCCTGTGGTGTCGATAAACCGGCTGTGGCCAATCCATGATGGCCTGAAGCAAAACCTGGATGTGGGGCGCGTCGGCCAGATCCATTCCGCGGACAATATGGGTGATGCTTTGCAACGCGTCATCATGGGTTGCGGCGAGATGATAGGCGGCTGGGCTATCCTTTCGGGTCAGAGCAATATCGCCATGGCGCTCCGGCACGGCTGTCACCGTCTCAAGCGCGCCATCTTCCTCCACCTGAAACGTCAGGCTGCTGAAGAACAGCGCGCCCATCTCGGCCTTTGCGGCGTCCAGCGATAATCGCCAGGCAAACGGGGCTCCGTCTGCCAAACGGGCTTTTTCTTCGGCTGGGGTGAGTGCACTGGACCGAACGATCCCATCTGGAAACTGGGCGGCAAGCTCTTGGCGCGAGCGAAAGCACCGATAAACCAGTCCCCGGTCGCGCAGGTCAGAGACCACGGAGAGATAGGCGTCAAAGTGTTCTGACTGGCGGCGAAGTGCGCCGTCCCATGACAAACTGAGCCACGCCAAATCAACATAGATCGCGGATTCAAATTCGGGCCGGCACCGGGTGATGTCTACGTTTTCAATCCGCAAGAGGGCCTCTCCGCCCGCTTCATCGGCGGCACGGCGCACCAGACAGGCCGATAGGGCGTGGCCGAGATGCAGCGCTCCGGTCGGAGATGGGGCAAAGCGTGTGCGGAAAGACGTCATTGCTGCCAGTGAACCGAGCAGCCCTGCCGCGTCAACTCGCGCCACGGGCGACCCGGCCAGCGTTTTGCAGGCTGTCTGGGGTTTGTTGGTTGCCTAGCGATGCCCGCCTCGTGTATCGCCAATGAAAACAAAAAGACAGGTCCCATGTCTGACACAGCCCTCTTCACTCAAATTGCCCAATGGCTCGATCAGAACGTGCTGGTTTCCACCAGCCTTGCCGTGATCGGCGCGGCTGCTCTGTTTGCGTTTGCCGTGGCAGGTCTTGTGGTCATTGTTCGGGTCCTGAACTCTGTTTTCGGCGGCGTTGGAAAGGCGTCCAATCGCAAGATCCGCCGCGCGGCTCAGGAGCCGGGATACAGCATCCTGATCGGCGAATTTGGGGGCTACAACAGCACAGCCGCGGGTCACATGGTCGAAACGGCGCTGACAGATTACTGCTCCGATTTCAGTTTTGGCGCGCAATTCAAGCTGTTCCGTGTGCGCAGCCCGGGCGGGCGGCCCGAGGGTGAAGTTCTCCGCCGCGCACGCCAGCGCCTTGAAAAAACGGGCGCCGACATGATCGTGTGGGGCGCGCGCCTGTCTGACGACTCTGACGGGTTGAGGCTGTTCGGCGTGTCTCGCGGTGGAAATTTGACGCCGCAGCAGGCCCAAGCCTTTACACTTCTGCTCCCGGGTCGCCTGCGCGCAATCACAGAGCCCGTGAAGCAGGCGACGGCGTACTTGCTCGCGAAACGCCTGCAACCGGCGCTGGCCCATCCTGAATCGTTCCGAGAAGAGCGTGTGGCGCAGCTCGGCGAAACGCTCGATACGTTGCTCACCGAGCTTGAGGCCCTGGACCGGCCACTTTTCGAGCCGACCCGCCGTGAAATCGAGACAGACTTTGCCGCCACCACATTGTTCCTGAGCGAGACCGTGGCGAAAGAAGAATGGCTGGAGCGCCTGATCGCCCGGCGCCGGGCAACGCTGGATGTGCTCAAGGGGGACCCGAATACGGAAGCCCAGATCGATGCGAGGCTCGACCTTGGCCGAGCCCTCATCAAGCGGGCAGAAAAGACCTTTGATCCCGTGGCCGTGCGTGAGGCGTCGGTTCATCTCAATGCCGCGATTGATGCCTTGCGCAAGCATGACGTGATCCGAAAGGCGCAGCGCGCCAGCGACGCCCTCGCCCGTGCCCAATCCCTGGTGGAAACCCGCCGCCGCTTTGCGGTGAACTTCTCAGCATAATCCAGCACAGGCGTCCGCAAACCCGATCGGGCGCGGCGCTTGGGTCAGATTGTCTTGGCGGCAGCTGGTCAGCTTGTGTTGAGATGAGAAGGCTCTGCGAAACAGCCCAATGCCAGTGCCATGCGCCGCCCTTTCCCGGCATGCCGCGTGCGGGTGGTCAAGGATGTGAGCATGGAGAGCACGTTCGCCTCCGACCCTGGCGCCATTCCGACTTGTGAGAGGGGCGCGCGATAGGAAAGATAAGGGTTTCCGACATCGAGTTTTGCGAGTTGGAGGCGATCGGTGCACTCCTCCAGACCCGCATCCCAACTTGGCGCGTCGGGATCGATCACGTCATAAATCCGGATCGCGCCCCACCATGTGACCTGAAAGCTGATCAGCCCGTTGCCGCTGGCTTCGATGCGCAGGCGCAGGAAGCGTGAGAACTTCCACAAGTTCCAGAAGAAAACCGGCCAGAAGAACGGGTGCACAATCTCGCGCCAACGCAGGATTTGGGAGCGGGTGTTCATGGCCTTGAGGCTGGCACATGCGTCACCCCGGTCGGAAAAACCGCAACGATTCCATAGTTTCTCGAATTGACACTTTGCATAACAAAGTATATTTATAGCACAAAGTGAGGACGTCCTATGAGTAACACCGCTTCGAAAGACGATCTGGAATTCTTGCGCGACATGGCCGATGCCGGAGCCTTCGCACCCCTGCTAAGCGGGCGCTTTCTGGCCTGGTGGGGCGGCATCATGACCCTCGCATATGGGCTACACTATGGGATCATCAGCGGCAGTTTCGGTGTCGGGTCTCAGTATGTGGGTGTGATGTGGATGGCGGCCGTGGCCGTTGCCCTGGCAGGGCAGTTCGCCATGGGCGCTCTCTATCCTGCGAATAAGCCCGGCTCATCTTCCGCCGGGAACCGCGCAAGAGTGGTTTGGACGGCTGCGGGGCTCTCCATTTTCGCCTTCTTTGCCGGAACGGTTCCGGCGTCGGCTTTGGAATTCATCCCACCAATTGGCGTGAACTATTCCATCCCGCTCGTTTTCAGCGTCTATGCCTGCGCATTGATGGTCACGGGGGTTCTGGCGAAGGATAGGGTTCTGACGTTTGCGGCCTGGGTTTCGATTGTGACGGTCGGTGTGACCGCATTCAGGGTGGCATTTGCGGATGTGTACCTGTTTGCGATGGCGGGCGTGTTTCTCACGGCGTTTGTCCCGGGCCTGATCCAGCTGTTATCCGAGCCGAAATCAGTGGTCTGAGGGGCGCGACATGGAAGACGAAAATCCCTTCGACCATTCAAACATTGATGATGTGATCCATGGACGCCTTCGCCTTGGCGTTATGGCGTACCTGTCTGGGTCCAGTCCCGCGATCTTTGGGGAGTTAAAAGCCAAGGTTGGCGCAACGGACGGAAATCTCTCAACCCACCTGCGCAAGCTCGAAGAGGCAGGTTATGTGCGCCAGGAGAAGCGGTTTGTTGGCAAGCGGCCCCAGACACGCGTGTTCATCACGGATACGGGCCGGTCAGCGTGGAAAGCCTGGATTGACCAGATGCGCGGCCTGATGGATGCGGCCGAATAGACCAATCAGGTCGACTCCAGCCGGATCAATGTGCGTCCGTCGACCTTTTCGGTCTTGATCGGAGCAAATCCAAGCGCCCTATACGCGGCAATCGCTCGGGTGTTTTCTTCATCCACGTCCAGGCTTAAAGGGACGCCCGTATGGTCGCGCGCAAGGTCCAGCAGACCCTGGCCAATGCCGCAAAAGCGCCAGTCCACGTCCACGAGCAGATAGTTCACATAGGCTGTTCGGCCGGACAGCATGAGAAATCCAACCACATCCGGGGCGGCCGGATCGCCAACTTCCGCGACCCAGGTCGTGACCTTGCGCCGCGTATCGGTCCAGCTTTGAGGCGCGGCCTGGGGCGCCGGCAGCCATGTGAATTGGCTCACGCAGTCTGCGAATATCGCTTCGCAGGACGGTCGGTCGTCCTCGGTATTGGGGCGCAGGCGCCACCCGGCGGCGTGGTGCGTGATCATGCCGCTAGCCTAAACCGAGGATGCTGGCGGAATCGAGGCCGCGGGCCGAAAAAACTACAGCCCCCCAATAAACTTTGCGCGATAGCGCCGCCTACATCTGCATCGTCCAACCCTCCACACCCATGGCCGCCTGGCGGATAGCCTCGGACATGGTGGGGTGGGCATGGCTCGTGCGCGCGATATCTTCGCTGGCGCCACCAAATTCCATCGCGACGCAGATCTCGCCGATCATTTCCCCGACGCCGACGCCCATAATATGCGCGCCGAGGATGGCATCGGTTTCAGCGTGAGCGAGGATTTTCACGAAGCCTTCGGTCTCATGATTGGTGCGGGCGCGGGAATTGGCCATGAAGGGGAATTTGCCCTTCTTGTAGGGGATTCCGGCCTCTTTCAGCTCTTCTTCGGTTTTTCCGACCCAGGCGATTTCCGGGTTTGTGTACACAACGCTCGGGACGAGATTGTAATCCACGTGGCCCGGCTTTCCGGCAATCAGTTCAGCCACGGCGGCGCCATCATCTTCGGCCTTGTGGGCAAGCATGGGGCCGTGAATGGCGTCGCCAATGGCCCAGACGCCATCGGCGACCTGGAAGCCACTGGCGCCTTTCGTCTCGATCACACCGCGCCGGTCCGTTGCCCCGCCTACGGTCTCCAGGCCCAGTCCTTCGGTGTAGGGGCGCCGGCCCACGGCAACGATGACGATGTCTGCGTCCATATTGGTCGCGGCGCCGCCCGCTGCGGGCTCCATGGACAGTTTCAGCTTCGTCTTGAGCTTCTCGACGCCGGTGACTTTCTGGCCAAAGTGGAAGGTCAGGCCCTGCTTTTCGAACACTTTCAGCGCTTGTTTGGAAATCTCGGCATCCGCGCCGGGCAGGCAGCGGTCGAGGTATTCCACCACGTGCACTTCGGAGCCCAGGCGCGACCAGACGCAGCCCATTTCCAGGCCGATTACGCCTGCGCCAATGAGCACCAGTTTCTTCGGCACGGCGGACAGTTTCAGCGCGCCGGTGTTCGTCACCACGCGTTCTTCGTCGATCTCGATGCCGGGCAGGGTCGTTGGCTCGCTGCCCGTGGCGATGACGATGTGCCTGGTGTTGAGCGTGCGCTTGGAGCCGTCAGCGGCGGTCACCTCGACCAGGCCCGGGCCCTTGATCGTGCCCTTGCCGTTCACTCGCTCGACCTTGTTCTTCTTCAGCAGGAAGTCGACGCCCTTGGTGAGCCCGTCCACGGCATCGGCCTTCTGGGCCATCATCTGTTTCAGGTCCAGGTCCAGCTTGCCGACCTTGATGCCCATGCCGGCGAAATCATTCTTCGCGGCGGCATACATCTCCGAAGCGTGGAGCAGGGCCTTGGAGGGGATACAGCCCACATTCAGGCAGGTGCCGCCCAGCGTCTCGCGCATTTCGATGCATGCGGTTTTCAGACCCAGCTGTCCGGCGCGGATTGCGCAATTGTAGCCGCCGGGGCCGGCGCCAATGATGACGACGTCATAAGTGTCTGACATGGGGAAACCTTTTGGGAGAGCGCCTTGGTGCGTGTGCCATTCGAAGTGGCGCCAACCTAAGGGGGCACTGCGGCGCGATCAATGCGCCCTTTGGCGGATGCTGCGGCGGTGCGTTGCCGCAGCGTGGGGGATCAGCCCGAGCGCTGGCGCAGGAGCAGGGCGCAGGTGATCAGGAACAGGATGGCGGCGTAGATGAAATCATCCATCCACATGGAGCTGTCGGCGCCATTCAGGGCGAGCAGGCCACCCATCAGTGCGGTGAGGAAGGTGGCGAGGGCGGCGAGGGGCGCTGCGCCCGGCCAGCGGACTAGTGCAAGCAGGCCGCCAAAGATGGCAAGGCCCGAGCGGATGCCGGGCACGAGGAACACCGGGTCCGCCAGCGCCGCGCCGGCATCGGCCCCGCGCCCGGTGTACGCGAGGAAGGCCGACAGCGTCTGCCAGCCCAGCCACAGACCCACGGCGAGCAAAACCGCCCCAACAATCTGACGCACAATCATGGCAGGCCCTCCCCGGCGTGGTGTCTGTTCGCTGAAGGGTGCGGGCGAGGGGGCCGACGCGTCAAGGGGCGGGGGCGTTTGGGCTTGGGGTGCGTGCGGCTCCGACGCAGCACCACCCGCCGCAGCGATCTCCGCTTCGAGGGCTGCAAGGTTCCCAGCGACCACTTCGATATTCGGATGCCCCTCCGGCAGGCTGCCGCGAAAAATCCGCAACGCCCGGCGCATCAGCGGCTCGGCCTCACCCAGACGGTTCGTGTCCTGCAGGAGCGAGGCGAGATTGATCAGGTCCCTCGCTACGACGGGATGATCCGGCCCATAGCTCGTCTTGTCAATCTCCAGCGCCCGGCGCATCAGCGGTTCCGCGTCGCCGAGGCGGTTTGTGGCCTGCAGGAGCGAGGCGAGATTGTTCAGACGGATCGCCACCTTTGGATGGTCCGGCCCATAGCTCGCCTCGTCAATCTCCAGCGCACGTAGATAGAGCGGCTCCGCCTCGCCCGGACGGCTCGTTGCCTGTAGGAGCGAGGCGAGATTGTTCAGGTCCCTCGCCACGACGGGATGATCCGGCCCATAGCTCGCCTCGTCAATCTTCAGCGCCCGGCGCATCAGCGGCTCCGCCTCGCCCAGACGGTTGGTGTCCTGCAGCAGCGAGGCGAGATTGTTCAGGCGAGTCGCCACCTTGGGATGGTCCGGCCCATAGCTCGCCTCGTCAATCTCCAGCGCACGACGCATCAGTGGCTCCGCGTCGCCCAGGCGGTTCGTGTCGTGCAGGAGCTGGGCGAGATTGTTCAGGGCGATCGCAACTTGCGGATGGTTCCCGTCATAGGCCTTCTCGGATATATCCACCACACGAGCCATCAGCGGTTCCGCGTCGCCGAGACGGTTTGTGGCCTGCAGGAGCTGGGCGAGATTATTCAGGCGAGTCGCCATAGTGGGATGGTTCGGCCCATAGTACGCTTCGTCAATCTCGAGCGCTCTACAATAGAACGGCTCTGCCTCGGCATATTGCGCGCGAGTTTTGCGCAGAAGGGCCGATTCATTCAGGAGTGTTGAAAGGGCCGCCGTCTGCACGCCCCGCTTGTCAGCATGGGCGATCACGCTCTGGCCATGGGGGTCCAGCGTGTCGACGGCGGGCCAGTTGCGTACGTCCTGCGGGTTAAGCGCCGCCATCGCCTGAGCGAGGAGCGCGATGGCCGCTTCCAGCGCACTCTCATCCTCCCCTGCCGCCTTCAGCCGCGCCTGCATCACATCCTGGGAGAGGCGATGCACGGTGAGGGCCGGGGCACCATCGTCTAGCGGGGTTGGCTTGGCCAGCGATGTGGCGATGAGGGCGCGGAAGGCCTCGTCCAGTTCGAGCCTCTCGAACATCTGCGCGCCCTGGAACAGGGAGACGGGGATGCGTTCGGGGTCCATCCAGGCAAGCAAGCTGAACAGCGGCTCCGCCTTGGGGTGCATCGCGTTCGCCGTTTCCAGGGACAGGGAGACGGCACCATAGACATGGCGATCTGCCTCCATGCCGTCCGGCGCGCGCTGAATCATCGTCTCCAGGTGGGAGAGATAGCTGTCCTCGCCCGTGAAGGACAGCGTGGAATTCGTCAGGTAGCTGGCCGCCTGCTCCAGGGCGAGGGGGAGATAGCCGAGCCGCTCGGCCACCTCGGCGGCGCCGTCTCGGTCCGCGCGGCCTGTCCGCTCCAGCAGGAAGTCCGTTGCCACATCCGGGGCGAACACATCCACGTCGATTTCGTCGGCCGCGCCCTGCCAGCTCGCATGGCGGGATGTGATCAGGATTTTCGCGCCCTTGCGCGGCGTTTTGAGGGAAATGTCCTCCGGTTTCGGTACGTTGTCATAGACTAGGAGCCAGTCCTTCGCCCCGCCAAGGTGTTCGATCGCCTCCAGCGCGGCCTGCACGGCGGCATCGCGATCTTGCGCCTCGGCGAGGCCGCTGATGAATTTCCCGCCTAGCTCGATCAGGTCGCTGGCCAGCGTTTCAGGCGTTTCCGCGCGGATCCACCAGACGCCGGCATAGTCTCCGGCATGGCGGGCGGCATATTCCCGCGCCAGGGTGGACTTGCCGATGCCCCCGGCCCCATTGAGCGCCTTCACCGCCGCCCGGTTCCCGCCTTGCAGGGACTGGTAGACCCGCAGCAGCAAATCCTCCCGCCCGACAAAGTTCGGGTCGCGGTACACCTCCCGGTGGACCCAGCCGGTCTTGCGCAGGGGTGCAGGCGCCGCAGCAGGGTCTTTTGGCGTCAGGCCCAGCGCAATCCATATGGTGTCGCGCAAGACGCTCGCGCCCTGTTCGCGCGCTGGCAAGAGGTCCGAGTAGGCGATATTCTGGAAGACGCCACCCACATGGGTCGGCTCGATCAGCAGGGGGACCAGCTTTTGCAGCGCATTGGAAGGGTCCCGGCCCAAGGGGTGCCGCCCTTCGGCCTTGCAGAACTCACTGGCGAAATAAGCTGGCGAATAGAGCGCCACCACACGGGCAGGGCCGCTCAGCGCCTTGTCCATGGCTGCCATAAAGTCCTGATGGCCGAAATCATCGTCCTGCAGGATGGTCTCGTGGCCCTCAGAGCGCAGCTCCGCCGCCAACCATCGGGCAAGTTCTGAGTCCGCGGCCGCCCGGGAGATGAAGAAGGTCTGTTTGGCTGGTTGGTTGTCCACGCCCTTGCGTCCCGTTTTTCGCCCGTCCCTGTCTTTCAGTTAAGGCGAGTCTGCGGCGGGGCGTCAACGGGCGTTTACCAGGGCAGGGTGTTGCCTTTGTAGTCCATGAAACGCAGCTCTTTTGCGGGCCCGGCGCCGAGGATGACATCGGCCAGGCCGCTCGCGCTGTCGGCCGGTTTCACGGGTGCGCCCTTGCCCCCCATATCGGTTTCCACATGGCCGGGATGCAGGGTCAGCGTGGTGATGCCCTGTTCGGCCAGCGTCACTGCGGCGGCGCGGTAGGCCATGTTCACCGCCGCTTTCGACGTGCGGTAGATCAGGGCCCATCCCGCATCGCTGATCTCGATGGAGCCGAGCTGGCTAGAGATCACGGCCAGGGTCTTCAGCTCGCTCGCCGCCAGGTGGGGCGTGAACGCCTCGGCCATGGCCACGGGGGAGATGGTGTTCACCTCCAGCACGGTGCGGAACTCGTCATAATCCAGCTGGCCGATGCCTGCGCGCGCGCCGAGCCCGGCATTGTTGATCAGGATGTCGATGGGCGTGCCGTCCAGCTCCTGGGCCAGAACGGCGATGGCGGCATGGTCGGTCACGTCCAGCCGGTGGACCGCCGCGCCGGTGGCTTTCAGTTCGGTGGCGGACTGGGGATCGCGCGCCGTGGCGATGACGGTGTGCCCGCGCGCTTTGAATTCGGCGGCGAGCGCCAGGCCGATCCCGCGATTGGCCCCGGTGATGAGTGTGGTCGGCATGTCAGGCCACCTTCACCATGAGCGGGCTTTCGGGCAGTTCGGTGCCGAAGCAGCGCTGGTACATTTCCGCGACCAGGGGGCGCTCCAGCTCGTCGCACTTGTTCAGGAAGGTCATCCGGAAGGAGTGACCGAGATCGCCAAAGATGCGGAAATTCTCAGCCCAGGTGATCACGGTCCGCGGGCTCATCACGGTGGAGAGGTCGCCGGCCATGAAGGCGTTTCGGGTCAGGTCCGCCAAGGTCACCATCTTGGCGAGGGTCTCGGTCTCCACGCCGGTCGCCTTGGCGGCGATGATGTCCACTTCGGCGTCGTGTTCGAGATAGTTCAGCGTGGTGACGATGGACCAGCGGTCCATCTGGCCCTGGTTGAGCTGCTGCGTGCCATGGTACAGGCCGGTCGTGTCGCCCAGGCCGACCGTGTTGGTGGTGGCGAACAGGCGGAAGCCGGGATTGGGTTTGATGACGCGGTTCTGGTCCAGCAGGGTGAGATTGCCGGAGGCCTCCAGCACGCGCTGAATCACGAACATCACGTCCGGGCGGCCTGCATCATACTCGTCAAATGTGAGCGCCACCGGCCGTTGCAGCGCCCAGGGCAGAAGGCCTTCCTGGAATTCGGTGATCTGCTTGCCGTCTTTCAGGACAATGGCGTCCTTGCCGACGAGGTCGATCCGGGAGACGTGGCTATCCAGATTGATCCGCACCAGTGGCCAGTTCAGGCGCGCGGCGACTTGCTCGATATGGGTCGACTTGCCCGTACCGTGATAGCCTTGGACCATCACCCGGCGATTGTGCTCGAAGCCAGCGAGGATGGCGAGGGTGGTCTGGGGGTCGAACCGGTAGTTCTCATCGAACTCGGGCACGTATTCCGTCGCCTCTGCGAAGCCGTGGACCACCATGTCGGTATCGATCCCGAATGTGTCGCGAACACTGATCTCCACGGTTGGAGTCATTGTCTCGAGCGTGTCTTTGGTCATGGCGGTCATGGGAGTCCTGCAATCGATCTGTTGAAGGGGTTCTAGCACGCTGATCCCGCGCGCCAATGCTTCCCCCGCGCGACACGGTTTCTTCTGGCTTTCCAACCGGCAGAGTTTCGCCATACTGGCCGCCATTCAAGCAAAAGGGAGACGCACATAGCCGAAATGAACAAGGTGTGGGTGTTGCGCAGCCGTCCCGTCGGAGATGTCTCCGAAGGTAATCTGGAACTGGTCGAGCGCATGATGAACCCGCTCCATGAAGGCCAGGTGCGGGTGAAGACGATTTACCTGTCACTCGATCCGACCAATCGGATCTGGATGAGCGACATGGATGCGTACATGCCCCCGGTCGGGCTGGGCGAGGGGATGCGCGGCGGAAGCATCGGTCAGGTCACCGAAAGCCGGGACCCAAACGTGCCCGTGGGGTCGATTGTGAACACCGGCCTAGCCGAATGGGCCCTTTTCAACACTCTGCCTGGCCATAGCGTCAGCGTATTGCCGCCCTTGCCGGGCGTCGACCTGACGGCGTTCATGGGGCCATTGGGGGCGACAGGTATGACGGCCTATTTCGGGCTCATGGATATTGGCCAGCCCAAGGCCGGAGAGACAGTCGTCGTGTCCGCGGCGGCGGGCGCTGTGGGGTCCATGGTGGGGCAGATCGCTAAAATTCAGGGCTGCCGTGTGGTCGGCATAGCCGGGTCTGACGAAAAATGCAGGTGGCTCACGGAGACAGCCGGATTTGACGCCGCCATCAATTACAAACGCGAGGATGTCGGCGCCGCGCTCGACACACATTGCCCGAAGGGGATCGACATCAATTTCGAGAATGTCGGCGGGTCAATCATGGATCAGGTCATCGCGCGGCTGAACGATTTTTCGCGGATGCCGCTTTGCGGTTTGATCTCGACCTATAACGCCACCGATCCCGTGCCTGGACCCTACAATTTCGCCAACCTCCTGATGCGGCGAACGCTCGTGAAGGGCTTCATCGTTATCGACTATCTCGACCGGTTCCCGGAGGGCATTCAGGCCATGGCCGGATGGCTGATGGAAGGCAAGATCAAGTTCGAGACTGATATCGTCGATGGGCTTGAGAACGCCCCCGCCTCTCTCGAGCGGCTCTTCTCTGGCAAGAATCTGGGCAAGCTTGTCGTGAAGTCTCCGAACCGCCATCAGCCTGACAGAAGTTTCACGAGGGTCGGGTACGCGTTTGGAGTAAATTCCCGCCGTGAACGCGGAGGGGACCCATGTTCAAGAAACGCGTCATGGCCATGACTGACCCGCGGCAGCTCAAGCGCGGGCAATTCGGCTATAGCCTTCTGTCGGGGGGCGCGTTTGTCGGCTTCGGAGTGCTCGGCTTTACCGCCGTGATCGGCGCGGCGCCGGGCCTGTTTCTCGGCCTGCCCATCTTCATGGTGTCATTTCTTGTGTTTGCCTATCTGGCCGGGCTGCGCCGTCAGCGCCTGTCGGACCTTAAGGCCCAGGCGATTCATGATGCGGTGATCGGGGGCGATACGTCCGGGGTTGGTCCCTTCATCCTGTATTTGAGACCCTTTGACTCAACCGGGCAGATCAAGAAGACCGTCCAGGAGATGGGCTCCAGCGTGAATGATTTCAGCCGCTCGACGACCTATGAACTCGAAGCGCAACTTGTTCGCGCCAGCAAGAAACTCGGCACCTTCATCGGCCTTGGGTAAAGCCTGGAGCATCAGGGCGCGGGCCGGATTGAAACCACGGAAGCCGACTGGCAGGCATCGGTTCTCGCGCTGGCGAAATCGGCTCGTCTTATCGTCATGGTGCCCGTTGCAAACCCGGGCACGCTTTGGGAGTTGGAGCAGGTGCTGTCCCTGGGCTACGCACCAAAGACGCTCTTCCTGAACGTTCCGGGCAGCTGGTTTACGTTCGGGCGAAAGGAGTTTGACCAGAAAGAAGACTGGCCGCGTATCCAGTCCGTTTTCGCCGCCCATGGGTACACAATGCCGACATACCGGATGGATGGGCGGATGCTCTATTTCGGGCGTAAGACTGAACCGGTTTTCGAGACCAAACTGAAAATCGACAAGGCCTGGGACCTGGAACGGACCTTGAAAAAGGTCGATGTGGGCAGGCGATCTGCAAACCTGATCGAAGCTTAATTGGCCGATCCGGCGACCGCCTCCTAGTCTGACCTTGGTGGGTTTGAAGAGGAGGCGGATGTGAGATCCTGTATCCTGGCTTTGGCCATGGCCCTGAGCCCGATCGCGTGTGGCGACACCAATTCACCCGCGGCAGTGGCTGATTCCGAAGCGCTTTCGCTGGAAGAGTCTGCTGAACTGACCACGCAGCGATTGCAGGCCCTCGGTGAAGAGTTTGCGGTGGTTGAGGTCGCAGCGCGCGTGCAGGATGCGTTTCTCGTGGCGCCCCACGAGGCCCGATTGATCATTAGTGCTGCGGATCCGGGCGGCGTCCCGGTGCTGGATGAGACGTTTCTGCTGCGGCCAGACAGGCAAATCGACAGCGCTTTTCTGCAAGCGGAGACGAAGCCGGGGTTCACAATGTCGACATTCTCTCTCGCAGAAGAAGACGCTGCCCGGATCTTGGAGGTTCGCCAGCGCCTGGCGGACTTGAAAGCGGCTGCGCCGGGGCAGAATGAGCTGAACCTCAACGCCTATGTCACGGGGTGTCTCCAGGCAGGTTATGAAACGCCAGATGCGCTCCGGCTGACCTTCTTTCTGCGAATCCGCCCGGAAGAAGATTTCTTCCCGCTTTTCAACGAAATGGAGCTGCCGAACACCGGCCAGGACTTCCAATCGGGGTTTTGGACCCCCTGCGACGAGAAACGTGGCACTTGAGAGTTGAGTCCGCTTGCGGCGCGGCATCACCCTTGCGTGTTTGACGGCAGGGACTGTGAAGGGCTTGCCGCAATGATGCTGATCGACGAAGATACCGGGATGAAACCGGAAACGCCTTGGCACGTCTGGGTGATCGGTTGCCTTGCCGTTCTGTGGAACGCTGGCGGCGCCTGGAACTACGTCGCAACCCAAACCCGCAGCCTGGCCATGGCCGATGAGGTGCGCGCATTTTACGACGCGATGCCGATCTGGGCCGAAGCCGCCTGGGCGATCGCGATCTGGTCATCGGTGGTGGGAAGCGTCCTTCTGCTTTTTCGAAGCAAATATGCGGCGCCAGCATTCCTGACCTCGCTGGTCGCGATGGCGATATCGTTCTTCCACAACATCGTCTTGTCGAATGCGTTGGAGCTGATGCCCGCGGCTGGTTATCTGATCTTTACTGGGCTGATCGTCGTGATTGCCGTAGGTCTTTATCTCTACGCCCGCTGGCTGGCGAAATGGACTGAGCGTTAATCCAAGATGTATCTCGACTAGGTTGCGTCTTCAGGCTCCGGCGGCCTGCGGTCGCGTCCAAAATTCACCTTTGCACTGTCCAGACCCGCGTCAATGATCGCTTTGCGAATGCCCCGCGCGCGTTCGAATTCTCTCATCAACAGGTCACCATCGCCGTGTCGGATTGCGCGCTGTAGGGCGGCGAGGTCTTCGCTGAACCGGCCGAGGCATTCCAGAACCGATTCGCGATTGTTCAGAAACACGTCGCGCCACATGATCGGGTCTGATGCGGCAATCCGTGTGAAATCCCGAAAGCCGCCCGCAGAGTATTTAACCACCTCGCCCTCATCCACGCTTTCCATATCGTAAGCGGTGGAGACGATGTTGTAGGCAATCAGGTGCGGTAAGTGGGAGGTGATCGCCAGCACGCGGTCATGGCGGGCGGGCGCCATGATCTCCACTCGGGAGCCAAGGGCCTCCCAAAAAGCTTCCAACTGGCGAACCGCGTCGGTGTAGTCTTCGTTCTGGTCGTCGAGGGGGCACAGAATCTGCCAGGCGCGCTCGAAAAGGCTGGCGAAGCCGGCGCCGGGCCCGGATTGCTCTGTGCCGGCAATGGGGTGGGCAGGTATGACGTGGACGCCTTCGGGTGCGGCATCGGCCATGGCCTTGGCGGCTTCCAGCTTTACAGACCCCACATCGGTCAGGATGCAGCCCGGTGTCATGCCAGGCGCTGCGGATGCCGTTGCGTCCCCAAGTCGTCCCACGGGAACGCAGAGGAACACACAGTCTGCGCCTGTGGCGGCCGCTTCCGCAGTGTCTAACACATCGCCCAGGTCGAGCGATCTGGCCTCATCGCGCACGCCGGGGTCGGTGTCGTAGAGCCGAACACTGAGCGCGGCGCCTTTCTCGCGGGCGGCCCGGGCGATGGACCCGCCAATCAGGCCAATGCCGATCACCGCAATCGTGCCAAAGACGGGTGCCGAAGAGGCCATTAGCGGGAAAGCTCCTTGAATGCCGCGATCACTGCGTCATTGGCCGGCGTGCTGCCGATGGAAAGCCGCAGGGTGTGTGGCAGGCCATAGGGTTCCATCCGCCGAAGGACGATGTTGCGGGCTTTCAGATGATCGTCGGCGGCGATGGCTGCGTCATCGCTGTCGAATTGCACGAGGACGAAATTGGCCACGCTCGGCACCACGCCATAGCCGAGGCCCGAGAGCGCATCGCGCACCCGTGCCAGTTCGCTTTCATTATGCCCTGCGGACGCGGCCTGGAACTCAGCATCGCGAACCGCTGCGGCGGCTGCCACCAGGGCGGGCGCATTCACGTTGAACGGGCCACGCACACGGTTCAGGGCATCAATGACGCGCGCAGGGCCATAGCACCACCCCACGCGCAGGGCAGCCAGACCGTGAATTTTGGAAAATGTGCGCGTCATCAGAACATTGGGGGCCTGACCGGCAAGTTCGATCCCAGCGGCATAGTCGTTCGCGCGCACATATTCGGCATAGGCCGCGTCCAGCACGAGCAATACGTCCTCACGCAGGCCAGCATGGAGGCGCTTGATCTCATCAAACGGGAGATAGGTGCCCGTTGGATTGTTGGGATTGGCGAGGAACACGATGCGGGTTCGGTCCGTCACCCGCTCCAGGAGCGCGTCCACATCTGCGGTGAGATCGGTTTCCGGCGCATTTACGACGGTGGCACCGGCCTGCCGCGCCGCCAGATCGTACACGATGAAACCATGCTCGGTCTTGAGCACCTCATCGCCTGGGGACAGATAGGCCCGGCAGGTTAGCTGCAGGATCTCGTCGCTGCCGGCGCCGATGAAGAGCCGGTCGGGATCGAGGCCATGGACCTCACCGATTGCCCGGCGCAACTCGAACGCGCCGCCATCGGGATAGAGTTCCAGGGATGAGGCCGCGGCGATCATGGCGTCTCGCGCAGTCTCACTGCAGCCGAGCGGGTTTTCATTGCTCGACAGCTTGTGGCCACCGGGCGCGGCTGGGGCGCCGGCCTGGTAAGGCGTGATCTTGGCGAGGGCTGGAACGGGGCGCGGGCCGGGCATGGGCAAGTCTCTTCGTGTCGGCCCGCTTTGCTGCGGCGTTGCCGCGTGGAGGTCAAGCCTGTCTGCGGCTAGAATGATCTGGTGAATCCGGCCCGGACGGCAGTTTCGGTGCCCTCCAGCCGGTCAATTGTGGAGTAAAGCTGGCTGACTTCGAGAGACAGGAAGGGCGCGGCGGAGAACACGCGCCAGTCGCGCTTTGAGACCCGCACAAGGCCGCGCAGTTCCGTATCCTCGCGCGCCTCGAGCTGGACGGGGTCCTCACCATCGAAAACCTGCGCCGAGACAGACGGCTCAATATAGATCCCGATCGCGTCCGGCACTTCGCGGTACGCGCCTGCGCCGAGCCGGGCGAACCAGAAGCTCTGATTGGCCGCTTCGGCATCGTTATAGAAGAGGAGACCGAATACGCGCTCGATCCGCCCTGCCTCGCCAAACCGGCTGATATCGCCATCCAGCGATACGGCAATCGCATCGCGCGCCGTTTCGCCGTCATAGTCGATGTCGCGTACCGTCAGGCGGCCAAACGTACGCAACCGCGGTGTCGGGCTTCGGGCGAGGGATACCTCACCGCCGAAAGCACCAAACTCGGCCTCGCCGCCAAACCAGCGCTGTTGGTAGAGCGCGCGGGTGCGCAGAATGTCATCCCCGCCCAGCAAGAAAGCCGGGCCCGCCAGAAGCGTGACGTCGAGCGTGTTGAAATCATCCTCTTCAAACACTTCGCCCCTGCCAAACCCCTGAATGGAGAGCAATGTGTCCTCACCGATGGGAATGCGGCGCTCAAGACTTGCAAACCCCTCTAATCCGATCCCGGACTGGCGCTCGACCAGTAAGGCGGGATCATCCTCGGTCTCGCCCGGGATCAGGAATTCGCGGGTCGTGTCTGGCGCCACGGTGGCGTCAGCGGTGAACACCCAGCGACGTCGGCGCTGCAGCGCTTCCAATAGATCCTTGGCCCTCTGGACAATGTCGGCGTCGCCCGCCGCATCAGCGTCGGCCAATGCCTGGCGCGCCGCAAACTCAGCGGCAGCGTCCCGGTTCTCCGTGAAATACATGTCCGCAAGCAGCAATCGAACCCTGTAATCTGTCGGCGTGTCTGAAAGCGCCGATAGCAAGGTCTGCTCGTTTGGCACGGCGCTGAGGTCCGCCTGGGCGGTGTCACCCAAGAGTGTCGCAACTGCGCCCACGAATACGTGCTTCCACATTCCACGCTCCCTTTCACCCCCGCGATATGGACACCAGCGCGGCGTGCCCTACAACCCTCGCCCTGATGCCCGATGCTCCTCGCCCGACCGTAGACAGCCTTCAAAGGCTGGTTTTGCCCGCGCCCTTGTCGCTTGACTGCGGCCAGGTGCTGGAGCGCGTCGAAGTGGCCTATGAAACCTGGGGCACGCTGAATGCCAGTAAGTCCAATGCGATTCTCGTCTGTCACGCCCTGACCGGGGACCAGTTCTGCGCTGGCGAAAATCCCGTCACCGGCCGACCGGCCTGGTGGCCTCGGATGATCGGACCTGGCCTGCCGGTGGACACTGACCGGTACTTCGTGATCGCCACCAATGTGCTCGGCGGGTGCATGGGTACAACCGGACCGGCGAGCGCAGCGCCCGATGGCGCGCCCTGGGGCACGCGGTTCCCGGTCATCACCATAGCTGACATGGTCCGCGCCCAACGGGCCCTTGTGGCCGAACTTGGCATAGACAGCCTGTTTTGCGTGCTTGGCGGCAGCATGGGCGGCATGCAGGTATTGGAATGGGCGGTGCAGGCGCCCGATTCTGTACATAGTGCGATCCCGATCGCCACATCGGCGCGCCATTCGGCTCAGAACATCGCATTCTACGAGATCGGGCGCCAGGCCATTATGTCTGATCCGGATTGGCGCGGCGGGGCGTATCTGGCGGAGGGGACGCGGCCGGACCGGGGGCTCGCCATCGCGCGCATGGCCGCCCACGTCACCTATGTGTCCGAAGGCGCCCTGAAGCGGAAATTTGACCGGGGCTTGCAAGACCGGGAGTCCACGAGCTTCAGCTTTGACGCCGACTTCCAGGTGGAGAGCTATCTGCGCCACCAGGGCCGGAGTTTCACGGACAGATTCGATGCCAATTCGTATCTCTATGTGACGCGCGCCATGGACTATTTCGACCTGGCCGCTGCCCATGGCGGGCGCCTGGCGGATGCCTTTGTTGGCTCACCGGTCCGATTCTGCCTTTTCTCGTTCAGCTCCGACTGGCACTACACCCCCGAGGAGAGCATGGGCATCACGCGCGCCCTCGTGGCGGCAGGGGCTGAGGTAAGCCATATCGAAACCCGAACCGACAAAGGCCATGACGCGTTTTTGCTGGAGGAACCTGGATTTGAGGCGGCCTTAGGAGGCTTTCTCGAAGCGTCTGCGGAGCGTCGCGGCCTTTGAGCGTGCGCGCTGATCATACGGCCATCGCAAGCCGCGTGGCGAAGGGCGCCCGCGTGCTGGATGTGGGGTGTGGGGATGGCGAGCTGCTGGCGCTGTTGCGAGACGTGCGGAATGTCGATGCCAGGGGGCTCGAACTGGACAGCGCTGACGCCGGCCGGGCCGTCGCCCGGGGTTTGTCTGTGGTCCAGGGCGACGCAGATGCCGATCTCGAAATTTTCCCCGACGACTCGTTCGATGTCGCCATCCTGTCCAAGGCGATTCAACACATGCGGCGGCCCGACCATGTCATGGCCGAACTGAGACGGCTCGCGCCGCGCGTGATCGTATCATTCCGCAATTATGGTCATTGGCCGCGACGCCTTTTCCTGCTGGCCAATGGGCGCATGCCGTCGAAACAATCCTGGTACAGCGAAAGCGTCCTGCACCCGTGCACCGTATCGGATATGCTCGACCTTGCGGCGCATACGGGGCTTTTTCCTGTGGCGGCGGCATCGGTGTCTGGCGAACGCATCAGCTCCTTTCGGCAGGGCGGCTTTGGCCGTCTGAACTGGGCGGCGGACGATGTGATCGCTGAGTTTGCGCGGTCCTGACGCAGGGCAATCGCCCGCATGGAAGGAGTGTCCCCGGAGGCGTAGCTCCACCAAAATATGTCGCGGAGGTCTGAGATGGCCAAAACCACTCCAGTGCGCGCCGGCTTGCGCGGCAAATGCTTTAATTGCGGCGAGGGAAGCGTTTTCGACGGCTACCTGAAGCTGCGCAGCAAATGCGCCGTGTGTGGGCAGGATTTCGGCAAGGGTGACACCGCCGACGGACCCGCATTCTTTGTGATGTTTGCAGCGCTGATCCTGTTTGCGCCGTTCTTTTTCTTCTTGCCACTGCTGGACTGGCCCATGTGGGCGCTTGTGCTCGGCTTTCTGGTGCTCTCGGCTCTCACGCTCGGATTTATCATGTGGGCCCTGCGCCCTTTCAAGGCCGTGCTCTTGAACCTTCAACTGGCCAATCGTGCCGAGGAAGCCGCGTTCGAGGACTGAGTCAGTCTTTGTGGTACGGGGTCCCTGCCAGGAGCGTGGCCGCGCGATAAAGCTGCTCTGCCAGCATGACGCGCACCAGTTTGTGGGGCCAGGTCTGGGGCCCAAACCCCAGCTTCAGCTGCGCGGCCTGATGCGCGCGCGCGCCATGGCCTTCAGCGCCACCGATGAGGAAGCATAGGTCGCCAAGGCCGTCATCGCGTTGACGCTCAATCAGTTTGGCCAGGTCGCGCGACGGGCTTTGCTGGCCGCGTTCATCGAGTAAAACGATGCGAGCCCCTTGCGGCACGCGCGCAAGCAGTCGCTCGGCTTCCGCGTCCATACCCCCGGCCGAAGCAACTTCGTGTTCGAGGACGTCTCGAATGCCAAGACCACGACCTGTCTTCTGGAGACGACCGAGATAATCGTCCACCATCTCACGTTCAGGCCCTTTGCGGACCTGCCCGACAGCAAGGATGTGAAGTTTCATGGGGTGACGGCGCGCCTAGTGGCGCAGATGGCCCTGGCCTGCCGGTCCGGCCCAGATCCGCTCCAGGTCATAGAACTCGCGCACTTCGGGGCGGAACAGGTGAACAATCAGGTCACCGGTATCAATCAGAACCCAGTCAGCATTTGGCAGGCCTTCGACCCGGGCGCGTTGGCCGCCGAGTTCCTTGATCTTGCGCTGAACGTGTTCTGCAAGGGCAGCCACGTGCCGGGCCGATCGGCCTGACGCGATGATCATATGGTCTGCGATGGTGGATTTGCCTTCGAGGTCCAGGATCAGGACGTCTTCGGCTTTGTCATCCTCGAGGCTGGTGAGAACCGCATCGCGGATGGTGTCGGCTTCGAGGGCGGCGCCTGCTGCGCCGGGCTCACGCTGTGTGTTTGCAGTCAGGGGTCTCGAGTCCTTTTTCCGTTTCCCTGCGCACAGCCCATACCATGCGTCGCGGGCCACTGCCAGTCGCTTGCAAAGGATTAACGCCGGAAAGGATTGCGGCGCGCTGCCTTTCTGCGCAGGGCCGTGGAGGAAACCGGCTCCAGCGGGGCATTGAGATAGATCCAGGCGGGCGCGGGCGACAGGGCAAGCGCCCGCGCCGCGCGCCCGGAATAGCGGCCCAGCGCGAATCGCGTCGCAAATTTTGACAGGCCGGCTTTCGGGCTAGCCCCGGGCCGCGCGACCACGGCAATGGGCAGGCGCTGGGCGATTTCATCCCAACGGCCCCAACGGTGGAAGTTCGCGAGATTGTCGGCGCCCATGATCCAGACAAGCTGCGCACTTTTCAGGCGCGGCAGGAGCCGGTCGAGCAGGTCGCTTGTGTATCGCACACCGAGGTCGCGCTCGATTCCCGTCACGCGCATGGCAGGGTGGGTCGCCACTCGCTTGGCAGACGCCACGCGCGCTTCGAACACGCCATGGTTCTCTTTCAGGGGATTTCCGCCCGCCACAAGCCACCAGACACAATCGAGTTGAAGCCGGCGCAGCGCGGTTTCGGCCACGTGATAATGTCCGCTATGGGCCGGATTGAAGCTGCCGCCGAACAATCCGATGCGAAGCCCCTTGTGAGGGCCTGGCAAAGGCGGGAGTGTCATTGTGTCAGCGCCTGGTGTGCTCAAGGACGGGTCTGCCCGCTGCCGCGCACGACATATTTGAAGATTGTGAGTTGCTCCGCGCCCACAGGGCCGCGTGCATGGATGCGCCCCGTGGCAATTCCAATCTCGGCGCCCATGCCGAATTGGCCCCCATCGGCAAATTGTGTCGAGGCATTGTGCATGACAATCCCGGCGTCGACTTGCGCCAGGAAACGCTCTGCAGCGCCCTGATCTTCGGTCAGGATCGCCTCGGTATGCTGGGTGCCATAGGTTTCGATATGAGTCTGGGCAGCGTCCTGATCTTCCACGATGCGCACCGAAAGGATTGGCGCGAGATACTCCGTCCGCCAGTCTTCCTGCGTTGCCGGTGATGCTTGCAGACCGGCGGCGCCAAGTATGGCCGCGCCATCAGCTTCCATGCGCAGTTCACATCCCGCATCGGCCAAAGGCTTGAGCAGTGCATCCAGATCGCCGGTCAGCGCAGCGTCCACCAAAACAGTTTCAACGGCCCCGCATATGCCGGGTCGGCGCATCTTCGCATTGAGAAGGATGTCCGCTGCCTTCTGGATATCCGCTTCGGCGTGAACATAGATGTGGCAGAGACCCTCCAGGTGTCCGATCACCGGAATGCGGGCTTCGTCATGGACCCGCTGGATCAGGCTTTTGCCGCCCCGGGGGACGACGACATCCATCTGGCCATTGAGGCCGGAGAGCATATGACCGACGGCGGCCCGGTCCCGCGTCGAGACCAGTTGCACGGCATCTTCCGGCAGGCCAGATCGCCTGAGTCCTGCACGCATGGCGTGGGCAATCGCGCGGGACGCGTTCAGGCTTTCTGATCCACAGCGTAGGATCGCGGCATTGCCGGAGCGCACGCAAAGTGCGCCAGCATCTGCTGTCACGTTGGGGCGGCTCTCATATATGATCCCGATCACGCCGAGGGGGCAGGCCACACGGGCAATGTCCAATCCGTTGGGCTGGGTCCAGCGGGCAAGTTCTCGCCCCACGGGGTCCTGCAAGTCCGCAACGGCGCGCAATCCGTCCGCGATGCCATCGATCCGGTTCGCGTCCAGGGTCAATCGATCCATCAGGGCGTCGCTCAGGCCCTTGTCGCGGCCTGCCGTCAGGTCGTTCGAGTTGGCATCCAATATGACGTCACGCGCGGCAATGATTTCATCTGCCATCGCGTGCAAGGCTGCGGTTCTGGCGTCTGCCGGAAGCGCCGCCATGGTAGCGGAGGCGGCACGCGCGCGCGCGCCCATGTCCAGCATAGCGGCGGCGAGGTCGGCGTCAGGGGCAGGCGTCTGGATGTTCATGGCTCGGTAAGTGCCCGAAAAGCGCTGGATCGGCAATCTTCTGGAGCGGCAAGGGCATGTTAACGCTGGAGCCCCTAGCCTTAAGCAATGTCGCTACTGGACGCCTTTCTTAGCCATATTCGGGATGAACGCCGCCTGGCCGATAATACGGTCGAGGCGTATTGCAATGACGTGTCCAGCTTTCTGGGGTTTCTCACCGAACACCTGGGCGACACGCCTGGCCCGGTAGGACTTGGAAAGCTGAGCGCCAGCGATGTGCGGGCCTTTCTTGCCAAACGCCGGCGTGAGGGTCTCGGCGAGGCCAGCGCCGCCCGAACACTCTCGGCCGTCAAGGCCCTCTACCGCTGGCTAGAGCGCGTGCACGGCGTCAACAATGCTGAAATCGCCCTTCTGGACGGACCAAAACGCCCGCGCAGTTTGCCTCGCCCGGTTTCAGTGCCCGCCGCAAGGGACATGCTCGACCTGGCCGGTGAGACAGACGGTGAAACCTGGGTTGGCGCCCGGGACGCCGCAGTGCTCACCCTGCTTTACGGCGCCGGTCTACGGATATCCGAAGCCCTGTCCCTGACGGGCGAACATCTTCCCGCCCCTGAGGTTCTCCGCGTCACCGGAAAAGGCGGCAAGAAGCGCGATGTTCCCCTGATCCCTTCGGTTCGTGAGGCGATCGACCTGTATGGTCGCCTGGCGCCCTTCACGTTCTCCGCCGATCGTCCGCTGTTCCGGGGCATTCGCGGTGGCGCCCTACATCCACGGATTGTTCAGGGTCTGGTCCAGAAACTGCGCGGGGCCCTCGGGTTGCCGGAAACCGCCACTCCCCATGCTCTTCGCCATTCATTTGCGACGCATTTGCTGGCCGCCGGCGCTGATCTGCGCTCGATCCAGTCCTTGCTGGGGCATGCCAGCCTCTCCACCACGCAGATTTATACCGGTGTCGATGAGGCGCGGCTCTCAAAGGTTGTAGCGAACGCCCATCCGCGCGGCTGAGTTGGCAAAGGGTGGCCAAGGCGCGGTGGCCATGCCATCCAGCGCGAATGGCCCATCTCAAAATTGTTTCGTGGAATATCAATTCGGTGCGTCTGCGCGCGCCCAACATCGTCGACTTCGCCGCTGCCGAGTCTCCCGATGTGATCTGCCTTCAGGAAACCAAGTGCAGGGATGCTGAATTTCCCCATAAAGCCCTTGCTGAAGCCGGTTTTGAACACGCCCATGTGATAGGCCAGGGCGGCGGCCACCACGGAGTGGCGATCATTTCCCGTGTACCCATTGAGCCGATAGATGCGCCGGACCTTTGCCGCGAAAGCCATGCACGCGTCGCGGCGGTGCGCGTCGGTGGGCTCGACCTCCACAATATCTATCTGCCGGCCGGTGGAGACACGCCGGACCCGGACGTCAATGAGAAGTTTGATCACAAGCTGGATTTTCTCGCCCGCATGAAAGCGCTCTATGGCAAAGGCGCCTCGCGCCCACTGATGCTTGTCGGCGATCTGAATGTGGCGCCCCACGAGAATGATGTCTGGTCCCACAAGCAGCTTCTGAAGATTGTTTCACACACACCGGTGGAGACCGACGCCCTAGGCGCAGCGCTCGGCGCGGGCGCGTTCACGGACATCGCCCGCGCTGCCGTGCCCGAGAGCCAAAAGCTATACACATGGTGGAGTTATCGCGCCCGAGACTGGGCGGCTTCCAATCGGGGCCGCCGGCTCGACCATATCTGGACCAATGAGACTGCCACGCCCAGTGTCGATTTGGAGAGCTACCGGATCCATCTTGGCTGGCGGGGTGGCTGGAAGCCCTCCGACCATGCGCCGATCAGCGTGGATATTACCGTCTAGTCGTCTTCCTTCAGTGCCTGGGCGGCGGCCCGGACGGTTGAGAGGATCGATTTGCGCAGCGCGGAGTCTTCAATGCGTTGGAACGCAGCGATCAACTCCATCGTCTCCGTCGAGATCACGGGTGCTGCGGGGGATGAGCCGTCGGATTCCTGAACCGCTGAGCGTGCGTGATGGATGTGATCTTCCGCGCCATCGTAAAAATAGGTGACTGGCACCTCAAGCACACTGGCCATTTCGTACAGGCGGCCCGCTGAAATGCGATTCACGCCTTTCTCATACTTCTGAACCTGCTGGAATGTCAGGTCGAGTAAGTCGCCCAACTTCTCCTGGGTCAGCTTCAGTTCGCGCCGGCGCCAGCGCACGCGCTGACCGACAATCCGGTCGATATCACTTGGCAACTTACTTTCAGACATGAGCGCATTCTACGATTGTGTATGGGGGATCGCAGCACTCTTAAGTGTAATTTTTGCAAATTGAAACAGAACAAAGCAATCGCTCACCCCGCACACACAGTCCGGTTGTGCACTCTTGTGGTTTTCTTTTCAGGTATCTTGACGGTTAGTTGGCCTTCGCGGTGTTGGCAGGATGGCGCGCCCATTCCTCGGCCGTCATGTAACGAACCGAGCGCGGCGCGCCTTCGCCCGCGGATGAAGCGGGCAGCGCTTCAGAACGGTATGCGGGCACAGTATCGCGCGTGTTTATCGATGGCGCCCGGTCCCGGTCGGCTGACACGCGAACGGCGGCGGGTGTCGGGCGAGCAACTGGTTGGGAGCCTTCAAAGTACAGTGTTACGCGGGTTTTTCTGGGCGCGGCGCCATAGTCCTGGGCGTTCGCAGCAGTCGCTGGAGCAAGCAGGCCAGCGATTATGGCAAGGGGGATGTAGTCCTTCATGGCAACCTCCGTGGGGCAGCGCCCCTCCAAGGGTTAGAGGAGCTACTCCAGACCGCAGAGTCAGCTTAATTCGGTGCAAGGTCCCTTAACGCTTGTTTGCTATACCCATTTGTAATGAACGCGGGCGCACGGACGCCATCGCGACGGAGTATGTGTGATGTTGAGACGTGGTGCCTTCGCCATTCCCCCCGCCCCATTGGCGCTGACGGTTGCTGGACTGATGCCCTTTTTTGGAGGCGCCTTGGCGGCCTTCGCCCTTGTGGGCGATCCGGCGCGACAGGCCGGTGCTTTCCTCACGCTCCTCGTCTATGGCGCCGTTATCCTAAGCTTTCTTGGCGGGGTGCGCTGGGGTGTCGAGATGAACGAGGCGACGTTCACGCAGCCACGCTGGGGCATCCTGACAGGGTCTATCCTGGGAGCACTTATCGGGTGGGCGGCTGTCCTGTTCTATTTGCTCGGCACGCCGGCCCAAAGCCCGTTCGTCTTCCTCGCAATGGCCGGTGCACTAGCGGTGCATTGGATTTGGGACGTGCTCAGCCGGAAGGACACGCCCGCCTGGTATGACGGACTGCGCACGATCGCAACACTCGGCGCAGTCGGTTCGCTTGTGGCGGCTTGGGCGGTTACAGGGCTGCCATCTGCCTAGACACCTTGTCCGTTTCGCGCGCAACAAGGAAGCTGATTGCAGCGAAGCCGAGCGACATGCCAGCGTTCCAGGTCGCCATGGACACGCCAAACACTTTCGCTGCTTCTGAACACGATCCGGTGGCTTGGGGCTCATCCAGTCCGGCAAGCGGGTCTTCCAGTGCCCTGCGAGCCGCCTCGGCCGGAGACCCCGCCGAGCACCCGGACGGGAACACGCCCATTTCAACGCCCATATGATAGGCCGCAACGCCTGCCCCGGTCACAAAGACTAAACCGACCAGAATATTCAGCCCCTCGATAAAGCGCGGCGCCGGACGCAAACGCCAAAGCAAAAGGCCGACCCCCACCATCGCGATCAGGGCCCAGTAGACCTCGCGCTGGCGCAGGCAGAGCGGGCAGGGATACAATTGGCCAAACCGCTCAAAGCCATGGGCGGCCGCCAGGATTGCCGCCGAGATCACGACCGCCAAGGCAGGCCAGCGCCAACCGGTCAGGGGTTTTACAAGATCACTCATCTCAGAAAGTGATGACGGAGCAAGGCGATGGCGACAATGCGGCGATGCGCGCGCAGATATCAGTTGCTGGACAGAAGCCCGGAAACCAGGCCCGTTACCGTCTCCAGGCCAAAAATTGCAGCAAAGACGAGGAACGACACCCAAGCAGATCCGAGAATGAGCCCGCCAATCACGAGCAGGCCGTCGCGCTGGATCAACCCAAAGCTGGCCAGGGCCACGGCAAAGCCGGGCACTGTGTTGGTCATCGGAAATGGCAACAGAATGGACGCGCAAAATATACACAGAATGGCGCCGATGACGCGTTCAGGTCCCTTGCCGGTGAGGAAAGTGAGCCGCGGGCGGGCAATCGCTTCGACCCAGCCAAACCACTTTCGGCCACCCCGGGCTGTGTTGGCGAGGCCGTCCTTGTTGATCTTGCGCTCCGCCAGCTTGTTGGGCAGCCACGGCTCTTCTCGGCCAACGGCCATCTGGGCCGCCAAGGCCATCATCGGCAGGGCGACAATCTGCGGAACGAGATAGAGAAACGGGATACAGCAGGGCAGCGCGAGGATGAAGAGCATGGCGCCAAACGCTCGCTCATCCAGCCGATCCATAATCTGGCGCAGGCTGTACCCCTCGGCCCCGGCTTCGTCGGCCATTGCCTCTATGGATTGGAGCAGGGTGCGCGGGCGTGGCGCTGTAGAGGCGGCTGCATCGGTCATGGGAGCGCGATATAACACAGTGGGCTTAGCGCCAAGTGAATTGACGGGGCGTGGCGCTTCAGTCACATAGGGCGCCGTTGCCCCTGTGGCGGAACCGGTAGACGCGACGGATTCAAAATCCGTTTCCTTCGGGAGTGCCCGTTCGAGTCGGGCCAGGGGCACCACTATTGAAGA
>JBCBUL010000014.1:0-70869 GCA_039818165.1 Pseudomonadota bacterium
CGGAGACAAAAAAGACATTCGACCCAATAGCTGTTTACGGTGATACCCCAAATCCAACACAGCTATGAGCTAGAGGACAAGACTGGCCAACGCCAAACGTGGCTCAGCTTCAAACGCGTGCCACGCAATTACTGACGGGTTAGGTTTGCGCCGAAGCGGACATCCGACGGCGGGTCAGAAACGACCGCTGTCGGCGAAACTCCGCCTTAGAGGCCAGCCACGCGCCACGGCTATCGGAACAGCCTTCGGAACCAGGGGTCGCCTGACTTTTGGCGTAGCCAATCGGCTGACAGCTTCCTCTGCCAGCGGCGAAAATCGGTTGATGACTTTCTAAAGTCAGGTGCTGGACGCAGGGCTTTCGCATAGTTGTTGAGGTCCAACAGGAACGCATGGAGCCGCGCGTTGGCGGCGGCGTTTTCTGAAGAGCGCTTTCGAAGGTAGCTGACATAGACGCAGCAGCCCAAACTCCTATTGTCCATTTCATGGCGGTGGGGGTTGGGCGCGTCCGGAAACCCTGAATCCAGCACAGCATCCACAACCGGGGAAAAGGCTTCGAGCATGTCCTCAAAGGTTGGGCTGAGGCCGAGAAGCTGCGTTAGTTCTTCGTGTGGCGTGAGGGCCGTGGGCGCAGGCGCGCCCTTTTGCGCCTTTAGCAAAAATTGCCCCGGCTCGATCTCGTTATCGAAGGTGAGCGTGTTTGCCAGCGTATGTCTGTCGAAGAACGCGTCAGCCTCTTCCAGGCCGATCTGGAACATCGTCCGCGAATTCACGAAGCCGGGATCATCATCCGATACGCCTTCGGGATAAAGCCATTCCAGCTCTGCCCGGCCTCGGGCATCGAAGCTCAGCGCCTTGTTCCAGTCGATCTCAAGACGCCCCCTGATGAGCCTTCCCGCGTCAAAGATGAAACAGGAATCCCCGCCTTCATCATAGGCGGAAAAATGGGCGACGGGTTGATCCAGCGCCCGCGATAACGCCATGGCGATTTGCGCCCCATCGACATCGAAAAGGGTCTTGTCGCCGCCCTGTTCAGTGATGCTGGTTTCAATGCCCTTGAGAAGGGCTGTCTGGTCATCCGTCAGGCCAAGCGCCTTCGTCTTGATCTCTTCCTGGAAGGTGATCGCTTCGGTGTCACTCTGGCCCTCGAAGAACCAAGCGCCCGTCTCCGGCTCATGAAACAATCGCCAGCTTGTCAGCCAGTCTATGCCCTGCAGCGTGTCGATTTCCGGAGGGCGATTGAACGCTACAAAGGAAACATACCAGCCCATTATTGTTCGCCCAGGGCAGCTTCGACGGCGAGGCGCAGCTCTTCGATGGCGGCGTGCTTGGGTTGGGTCGAGTATTCGAGCATGAAAAAGACGCGGGTGGCGTTTTCGCCAAAGGCGTTGAGGAAGGCACTGCTTTCCCTCATCGCGCCGGAGTCGCACAGAAAGACGGGATCAAAGCCGTCAAAGTCGGATGCCGCAGCCGCCCCCTCATCGCGCTCCAGTCCATAAGCAATCAACTCAGGAAAGGCTGGCGCAAGGGCGCGCGCATGGGCGACATTTCCGCTTAGAATGACACTTTCCAACTCGTTTTGAGATGTCACCTCCGCAATGGCAGAAACCACACGTTGATCGCGCAGAATGGCCAACTCGCCCGATCCGGACAGCTCCGTGATGATGGGAATGATCGTGAAGGGAGTCACCGGAATATGACTTTCGCTGACAGCCTGGCATTCGGCCACCGTTAGCGTGTCGCGGTCCGTCAAACCCAACAATACGAGCCTCGCTGTGCTGATGTCCGACAGGCGCTGGGCGGCAAACGTCTGGTAAGCTGTTCGAAGCGCGTCGGCCTGCTGGAGCTCGAAGTGAAGCCGCTGGAGGATCTCACGCTCAGCGCGCCGGTCACTTCGCGCATCGTTCCAGTTTGAGACCTGGATTGCGAGCAACACACCGAAAACAACGATGGCAAAGTCCAGTAGAACCGCAAACCAGTTCTGGTCTTTCACATGTTGGGTGACACGGCGCAGGAGCATGATCTTTCCCCCTCAGGACCGCTTGTTCCTATCGCTTCAGCCCCACCTGTCCAAATCCGGCTGTAACGAAGTCGAGGACATAGCCATGGGCCGCCTGCAAGTCGTCTGAGCGACATGCCCCGCCCGACAGGCTGTCGAGGCGCCCGGTTTGGGCGAAGGTCAGGGTGAGCGCGCCAGAAAGGCAATGATAGCCCCAGAAAAGCGCCGCCTCATCGGCATCGGGAAGCGCCTTGCGAAGGGCGGCGATGAACTGGTCCACCATCGGGTTGAAAAAGCGCGACATGAGTTTCGCGCCCCATTCGGCGGAATTGTTCACATAGGCAACGAGGGCGTAATAGCTCCGCCAGGCCGGATCGTCCAAATGGGGTCCGTTCAGCAGCGGGAAGAGGTACGCATCCAGGATGGCGCGCACGCTGGGCGGGTTGGGAGCAGCGTCGTTCGTGGCCGCTTCCAGGGCTTTCAGTCGCCAGCGATTGATCAGTTCGGCCCGGCGCATGAAGGTGGCTTCGAACAGTTCATGCTTGCGCCCGAAATGGTAGCTCGGCAGGGCCACATCCACATCGGCTTCCTTGGCGATTTCGCGCAGGGTGACCGCGTCATAACCGTGGCGGGCGAAGAGTTTTTCAGAAGCGTTCAGGATGCGCGTACGGCGGTCTTCAGAGTGTGGTTCGATGAGGCCTGGCCCGTCTTGCGCATTGTCCATTCACCGACTCCTCCTCGCTTCAGCCTAGCGCGAAGACGCCAACGCCGCAAACGCCTCGATTCCAGCAGGTGCAGCAACAAATATTGCTGCGGGCGAGCTAGTGAGCCACCGCTTTTCTTAGCGCCAGCCCCAAAGCCTCTGGATACAATTCGTGCTCCTTCGGCAGGATTCGCGCGGCCAGCGTTTCCGGCGTGTCCCCCGCCAGCACGGGCACGCGCGCCTGGGCGATCACCTCGCCTTCGTCCACGCCATCGTTCACATAGTGCACGCTACACCCCGCTTCCTTGCGGCCATCGGCAATGGCGCGGGCATGGGTATTCAGGCCCTTATAGTCCGGCAGAAGCGATGGATGGATATTGATTAGCCTGCGCCGCCAGCGCGCGACAAACCAGGGCGTCAGCACCCGCATGAAACCGGCGAGGGCGACGAACTGTGCCCCGGCGGCGCGCAAGGCGGCATCCACTTCGCGCTCGAACGCTTCGCGATCCTTGC
Organism: Pseudomonadota bacterium; assembly: GCA_039818165.1. Taxonomy (GTDB): domain Bacteria; phylum Pseudomonadota; class Alphaproteobacteria; order Caulobacterales; family Hyphomonadaceae; genus UBA5336. Next base: position 3,213 of record JBCBUL010000014.1, read on the forward strand.
CGAACCCAGTGTGGTCAATGCACAGACTTGGCACCCCATAGGAACGGGCTGTTTGCAGTCCTGCCGCATCGGGGCGGTTCGACACGACCAGAACAGGCAAACCAGGATAGGACTCCTCGGCGGCAGCCTTCAGCAGGGCTGTCATGTTGGAGCCACGCCCGGAAATCAGAACGGCAAACGGAATGCGGGTCATGCCGGGACCAGGTCTCCGATCAGGGTGGGGAACTCTCCAGCGGCTTTGAGGCCGTCGAGCGCGTCCTGGGCGTCGGCCTCGGCCACGGCGAGCACCATGCCGATCCCCATATTGAAGGTTCGCTGCATCTCCGCGTCTTCGATCGCCCCTTCGGTCTGCAACCATTCGAACAGGGCCGGCGGCGTCCAGGCTTCAAAGTCGATCCGAGGCCGGAGCGCGGCGGGCAACATGCGGGGAATGTTTTCCGTCAAACCACCGCCGGTGATGTGCGCGAGGCCTTTCACAAGGCCGCCTTTGATAAGGGGAAGCGTTTGACGCGCATACAGCCGTGTTGGTGTCAGCAACACATCGCCCAAAGTGCCTTCCGCAAAGGGGCACGGCGCATCCATAGGCGTGTCAGTGCGCTCAACCACGCGACGGATGAGGCTGTAGCCGTTTGAGTGGGCGCCGCTGCTGGCCAGGCCGATGAGCACATCGCCGGGCGCCATATCGTCCATTCGCGGCAGCATGGCCCTGCGCTCAGCTGCCCCGACCACGAAGCCGGCGAGATCATAATGCCCTGGCGGGTACATGCCCGGCATTTCAGCCGTCTCCCCGCCGATCAACGCACACCCTGCCTGGCGGCAGCCTTCCGCGATGCCGGAGACAACCGCTTCGGCCACGCCGCCCTCCAGTTTTCCCGTGGCGAAATAGTCGAGAAAGAATAAAGGCTCCGCCCCCTGGGCGAGCACGTCATTGGCGCACATCGCCACAAGGTCGATCCCGACTGTGTCGTGCTTGCCTGTCTGGAAAGCGAGCATCAGTTTTGTGCCGACACCGTCAGTGCCGGACACCAGCACTGGGTCTTCAAAACCGGCAGCTTTCAGATCGAAAAGCGCGCCAAACCCGCCCAATCCCCCCATCACGCCAGCGCGCGCGGTGGCCTTCGCCAGGGGGCCGATAGCATCGACAAGCGCAGTGCCTGCCTCAATGTCGACACCTGCATCTTTATAGGTGAGCGGCGTGGGTGTGTCTTTTGTCATGGGCATCGGCCACTATCACGGGGAAAAATGGTGCGCCAGTGTGGGTTATCAGTTCTCGGGCGCTGATTCCCCTGCTAAGCGTGTTTCGAAATACGAGGGAGCCTCGCTGCCATGATTCGGTATGTGTTTTTGATGTTTGCCGCGCTGATGTTCGCGGTTTTGGCGGCGATGGCCGATACGCGGTCGGTTTACACAATCAGCGACATCAAGGTGGACCGCCGCGGCGCAAGCGTTGTAGCCGCCGTGGACGCAGCCCAGGCCGACGCACGCCGCATCGGGGCGGAACGTCTGATTGCCAAGATCACCCTGCCCCAGGACATTGAGGCCGCAGGCGGCATCCTGATCACCCAGGACGTGGCTGACCGGCTGGTGGCAGCGATCGACGTTCAAGAGGAGAGCCGCGGTGGCGGACGCTATCGCGGCACCCTGTCTGCGGTATTGAACCCGATTGCCGTGCGCCAGTTCCTCGACCAGCAGGGCATACCCTACGTGGATCGACAGGCGCCCCGGGCCCTTGTCGTGCCCATTGGAGATGGCCGGTCAGATTTTGCCTGGCAGGCCGCATGGCCCGAGCGCGATGAGGGCGAACTGGCCCCCTTTGTGACATCGACCATTCCGGCTGCGACCGCGCTTCCTTTATGGGAGGAACTGTCGCCCGAAGCACGCGTGCGCGGCGCCCAACGCGCTGTCATCGCGCAACTTGTCGGTCAGCCGGGCGCTTATGCCGTCGATTTGACTCTGGTGACGCCATCGGGCCAGGGCGGCCTTGGGCGGAGCGACTACGCCGCCGACCTCGAAGGGGCGTCCGCCGCAGCGGCAAGGCGACTGAGCGACGTTTGGAAAGACAGCGCGGTGGTGCGTTCCAACACACGCACTATCGTGACGGCGAGCGTTTTCTACACATCGATTGCGGAATGGAACACGCTCCGCAGCGCCCTCGCCCGCTCACCGCTCGTCTCAGAATTCAACACCGAAGCGATCGCGCGGGATGGTGCGCTGGTTCGGTTCGCCTACGCAGGAGAAACCGAGCGGCTGATGGCAGACCTGCGCCAGCGCGGCGTGGAACTGGATGCTGACTTTTCCGGCTGGGTGCTCACATCTGCCGTGTCACCGGTGCAGTGACCGGCCCGGCTGGCAGCGCCGGCAAGGGCCCCCTCCAGGCCAGTTTCGAGTTTGCAGGCCCGCCACGTCAATTCTCTGAACTTGACCGGGGGAACGCCAATCGCGCCGCCGTTGATTTCCTCGAAAGCGTCAACGCCTGGCCCTTCCCCGTGGCGTGTCTGATCGGTCCGCCCCGGTCCGGAAAATCGACCCTGGCCGACGTCTGGGCGCGGGCGCAGTCGGGGCTTTGCCAGACCCCAGAAGCCCTCCTGACACGTAGTGAACGGGTCGATCTCTCCAAAACGGCTTTGGCGATTGATCCTGCGGACACTGGCCTGCCGGAAAATGCCTTGCTCAGCCTGATCAACCAGGCCGGGGAACGCGATGGCCGGCTCCTGCTCACCGCAAGCACGCCTCCCATGGCCTGGCCCGTGGAAAACAAGGACCTCGCGTCTCGGTTGGCGTCCCTGCCCCTGGCAGAAATCCACAAGCCGGACGAAGAGATGGTAGGCCTGCGGCTCTACTCTCTTTTACGTCGCCATTTCGCTGCACCGCCGATGGATGTTGTGAGGTATCTGGAACCACGCCTGAAACGCACCTATGCAGACATCGAGTCGTGTGCAAAACGGCTGGCGGGGCGTGTTGGCTCCGGGCAGGGCCTGACGGTCATGCTGGCCAGCACAGTGCTCACTGAGATGTATGGCGCCGAGGACAAGAGCGATGGCTGACACGGCAACCCCAGCAAGAGCGCGAAAGAAGAAGCGCGACCTGATTGAGCTTCCCGAACGGTTTTTGAACCGGGAATTGTCCTGGCTGCAGTTCAATGAGCGCGTGCTAGAGGAAACCGCCAACCCGGACCATCCGCTTCTGGAACGCCTGCGCTTCCTGTCCATCTCGGCCAGCAATCTCGATGAATTCTACATGGTGCGGTATGCAGGATTGCGCGAACAGGTCCGCGCCGGCCTGAACCGGCCTGGCCAGGATGGCCTGACGCCCGCCGAGCAGGTGGCACGGATCGAGGATGCGGCGGCAAAGCTGATGGAAGATCAGCAAGATCGCTGGCAAGCCCTGCGCCAGGAACTCGCGGATGAAGACATCCACGTCCTCGGCCCGTCCGACCTGAACAAGGCAGATCGTAGCTGGCTAAAGAACCATTTCGAGCTGCACATCTTCCCGATCGTGACGCCCCTCGCGGTCGATCCGGCCCATCCGTTTCCCTTCATCCCGAACCTTGGATTTGCATTGGCGGTGAACCTGCGTGCGCGGGGCGGAAGCGAGCAGATTACCGGGCTGGTACCCCTGCCCGCTTTTTCACCTCGCTTCATCCGCTTGCCGGAGGTGAAATCCGGCATCATGCGCTACATTGCGCTGGAAGATGCCCTGCTTCTGTTCCTGGATGTTCTGTACCCTGGATACGAGGCAAACGGACATTGCCTGTTCCGCGTGGTGCGCGACAGCGATATCGAAATCGAAGAAGAAGCAGAAGACCTGATCCGAGAGTTTGAAATTCTCCTGAAACGGCGCCGTCGGGGCAAGATTGTCCGGATCAAATTCATCCAGGATGGCCCGGCAGACCTGCGCAATTTCATTATTCGCGAGATCGAGGCCGAGCCCCAGGACGTCGTGCTCAGCCAGGGTATTCTGGGCATGGCGCAGCTTTCAGAACTGATCAGCGACAAGCGCCCCGACCTGCTCTTCCCGGCCTTTGAGCCACGCTATCCCGAACGGATCCGGGAAATGGGTGGAGACTGCTTTGCCGCTGTCCGCGCCAAGGATATTCTGGTTCACCATCCTTATGAGAGCTTTGACGTAGTGGTGCAGTTCATCCGCCAGGCCGCGGAAGACCCGAATGTGGTGGCCATCAAACAGACGCTCTACCGCACCAGCGCGAACTCTCCCATCGTGTCGGCCCTGATCGAAGCGGCCGAAGCCGGCAAGAACGTGACCGCCCTTGTGGAGATCAAGGCGCGGTTCGACGAGGAGGCCAATCTTAGGCTCGCGCGGGATCTGGAGCGCTCCGGCGTGCAGGTTGTCTACGGCTTCATCGAGTACAAGACCCACGCCAAGGTCTCGCTGGTTGTACGCCGCGAAGAAGGCGGCCTGCGCACGTACACGCATTTCGGGACGGGCAATTACCATCCCCAGACGGCGAAGGTTTACACGGACCTGTCGCTGTTCACAGCCGACGAGGCCCTGGGGCGCGATGCCGGGCGCTTGTTCAACTTCGTAACGGCCTATCGCGAGCCGCCCGAGCACGGACCGGACTTCGAGAAGATCGCCATGTCGCCGATCGGGCTGGAAGCCCATCTGATCGAGCTCATCGAGGCAGAAGCGGCCAATGCACGGGCAGGCAAACCGTCCGGCATCTGGGCCAAGATGAACTCCCTTGTCGACAATGATGTGATTGACGCGCTCTACCGCGCCAGCGCCGATGGTGTGCCAATCAATCTGGTGGTGCGTGGCATTTGCTGCCTGCGGCCCCAGGTGGAAGGCCTGTCGGAAACGATCCATGTGAAGTCCATTGTGGGCCGGTTCCTGGAGCATTCGCGGATTGTCTGCTTCGCCAATGGCCATGAACTGCCCTCGCGCCACGCCAAGGTCTTCATCTCGTCAGCCGACTGGATGCAGCGCAATCTGAAACGCCGGGTGGAGTCCCTGGTACCGGTGCTGAACGAGACCGTGCATAGACAAGTATTGCACCAGATCATGGTGGCCAATCTGAATGACGACCTGCAAAGCTGGGCAATGAATCCCGACGGCAGCTACAGCCGCGTGGATGTGAAAGACCGCGATGCTGCCTTCAGCGCCCATGCCTACTTCATGGAGAATCCCAGCCTGTCAGGCCGGGGCAGCGCTTTGAAAGTCAGCCTGCCACCGCGCCTAAATCCTAAGAAGCGATCCAAATCTTGACGAACCTGACGGCGTCCCGTGTCGGCGTAATCGACATTGGCTCGAACTCGGTACGTCTCGTGATCTTCTCGATCTCGGGTTCGGCCATGTATCCCGTGTTCAACGAAAAAGTCATGGCGGGCCTCGGGCGCGGCATGAACGAGTCTGGGCTCTTGTCGGCGCCTGGGCGCGTCCTGGCGCTGGCCGCCCTGGCCCGGTTTCGGGCGATACTCAAAGGCCTTGGCGTCAACGAGGTGCGTGCGGTTGCCACCGCTGCAGTTCGGGTGGCCAAGGATGGGCCAGAGTTCGCCCGCGAGGCCGAGGACATCGTCGGCGCGCCGCTCGCAATTCTGTCAGGCGCGGATGAAGGGCGGTTGTCGGCCCTTGGCGTTGAGGCAGGGTTCCACCAGCCGACTGGTGTGGTGGCGGATCTGGGCGGCTCCAGCCTCGAACTCTTCGGCTTGGGGCCCGAGACTGGTACCGGAGAAACCCATATGTTAGGCCCGCTCGCCCTCGGCGGAGATGGCGACGATACCGACGACGCTATCAGGGCCAATGTCAGCGAAATCCTCGCAAACTCAGCCCATGTAGCGAACGGCACTCAGGATATCTATGCAGTTGGGGGCGCCTGGCGCGCCTTTGCAAAGATCGCCATGCGCCAGAATGATTACCCCCTCCATGTGCTGCACGGCTATTGCCTCTCGCCCAAGGATGTCTCCGAGACGACGCGCCACATCCTGAACCACAAAGGGGAGAAGAGCCTGTCGGAAGTTGCCGGACGCCGGGCAGCGAAGCTGCATCTGACCTCCATCGTGCTGGATGAGCTTGTACGCGCCAGTCGCGCTGAACGTATTGTCATTTCATCTTACGGACTACGAGAAGGTGTGGTCGCCGAGCGCTTGGGCCTGGCAATGGAAGACAGCTTGGCGAACGGCCTTGCCGCCTTTGGCGGCCTGAACCCCTACGAGCAAAGCTTCAGCGAGGCGCTCTACAGCTTTACCCGCCCGGTCTTTGACGAAAAAACACCGGCATTTGGCACCTGGGAGGCAGAGAACCGGCTGCATCGTGCGGCCTGCCTGCTGGTCGACACGGCGGGTCGTTATCACCCTGATCATCGCCATGACATGGCGTTCGAAAAAACGCTCTACGCCCCCCTGTCAGGCGTCTCCCACACGGAACGCGTCTTTCTCGCTGCCGCGGTCGGGTGGCGATACTCCCGGCGCTTCAGCGTGCCCAAACCGCTGGCGAGTCTTTTGTCCGCGAAACATCTGCGCCGGGCCCGGCAAGTCGGTCATGCCATGCGCCTGGGTACGGTCCTTTCGGGGCGGTCTGCGGACATTCTGGGCAATGCCAGACTGGAGCGCAGGCATCAAAGGCTCGTCCTTTGCCTGCCGCGCAGCGACGCCGCCATGGTTTCTGAAACCGTTGAGCGGCGCCTGAACCAGACGGCAGACATCCTCGATCTAAGCCCTGCCGTATCGCTCTACTAGTGTGACCTGAAACAGGGAGACGCAGTGTTCGCGTCTCCCAATCGGTCAGTGGTCTTTGGATCGACCAGACTTACAGGATGAAATCGTCCGGCGTGAAATTGTCGAACGCCATGCCTTCCAGGTGCACGACTGGAGAGGCTGGAAGCCCGGTTGCCGTATCCACCATGTAGAACATGACGCCGGTGCCGGAGTCCCAGTAAGAAATATCGTGGTCCTTGGTGTCGAGGCCATAGGCGGAGAAGTCGAGCATGTCGACGCCGTCTTCGAAGTCAGTGATGCGGACATAGTTACGGCCGGCCGAGAGGAGGCCGAATTCGAAGACATCCGCGCCTGCACCACCTGTGAACACATCGTTCCCGCCGGACCAGACCAGCGTGTCGGCGCCCCGGCCACCGTCCAGAATGTCGTCGCCTGCACCGCCATCAAGCGTATCGCGGCCACCGCCCCCCTTGAGCGTGTCAGCACCGTTGCCGCCGTTCAGCGTGTCTTTGCCACCACCGCCCTTGAGCAGGTCGTCGCCGTCGCCGCCGTTGAGGATGTCATCCCCGCCCCGGCCAAGCAGTCTGTCATTCTGATTTGTTCCGTTGAGAGTCTCGTCGGAACTGTTTCCCCGAATTGTAGGCATGTCGCGTCCCTTTCTGTGATAAACGACACGCAACTTATTGAGATTATTCGCTTTTTAAGTAAGCCCCGAAGAAGCGGGGACCCCTCACACGGGTTTACCAAACCAACCCCATGAAGACGGGATGGTTTTCACCACCAAGATGTGCGTCACTGAATCAGGTGTCTCACCCTGAAACAAACGCGCGGTTCTACGCGTCAGCCAGATAATCGAACAACAGCGCAGCGGCCCCCTTCAAAGGTGCGTCGTGATTCATCAGGACGCGCACGGGCACGTCCTTCATGAATGGGGTTTCGCTGCCGCGCTCACGGAAACGGGCCGCGGCCTCAGGATGCTTCAGCCAGCTTGGCATACGCTCGGCCACGCCGCCCGTCAGCACGACCCCGCCTTGACCGCCATTAATCAGGACGACATCCCCGGCCGCGCCCATGATTGCGCGCGCCCGTAGAAGGCATGTCTCGACACAGACCGGGTCGCCCGCCTCGGCGCGTCCAAGAATGTCTGCCGCCGATAAGTCCTCGCGTGGCTTTTCGTGCAGGTCGCTGATGATATCGAAAACGGGCTTGAGCCACTCGCCAGACACCACCATTTCGGTGGAAACATGGTGGCAGTCGGCAGGCAGGCCATGGGCCTTGAAAATGTCTTGCGCCTTCTCGCAAAGAGGCAAGCGAGCCGCCAACTCTGCCTCGCGCACCGTGCGGGCGGCATAGGCGGCATGCCCCCCCTGGCCCGTAATGGGCAGATACCTGCCCGCAGGCGTGACGGCGAGGGTGGCGACACCAAATCCTGTGCCGGGTCCGGTCACCACAATTGGGGCGCCGGGCCGCGACGTTCCCGACAGGATTTCAACGAAATCTTCGTCGGGCATTTCTGGAACGGCGCGTGCCATAGCCGCAAAGTCATTCACCAGGGTCGCGGACGCCAGACCAAACCGGGCCGCCAAGGATTCGGGGCGAATGCGCGGCCAATAATTGCGATTGGTCATCAGCACGGACCCGTCGGGCTCTGGCGGACCAGCCAGCGCAAAAAGCGCTTCCTGTCCCGAAGGGTCTATGCCGGTTTCCTCGATATAGGTGGCCAGGGCGTCGTCGAAGGATTTGAACAGGGGCTTTGGCACCTGTCCCTGGGCGTCCTTGACCTCGGAGTACTTGCGTTGGCCTTCAAGCTCTACGCCGGCCTCAGTCAGGCGGGCGGTGGCGAAGCGCAGGCTCGTGCCACCTGCATCGCCGACAATGACTCGGCCAATCACGCCCCGGCTCCCGGCATGAAGAAATCGAACAGGGATGCGCCGGTCTCCGTTTCGGCTGCGCCTGCACGGAAGGCACCAAACATCTCGCGTCCAAGACCCATATGGGACTGGTTCGGCCGGAACGGCGTCGGAGACCGTCCTTCAAACTCGCGCTCATCAACATGCAGTTCCAGGGCGCCGGTCTCGCAATCCACGCGGATGACATCGCCGTCCTGAACACGGGCGAGCGGCCCGCCCCGCGCGGCCTCCGGACCAACATGTATTGCCGAAGGCACCTTGCCTGACGCGCCGGACATACGCCCGTCGGTCACCAGGGCAACCTTCCGACCGGCATCCTGCAAGGCGCCCAGCACGGGAGACAGGGAGTGCAGTTCCGGCATGCCGTTCGCCGATGGCCCCTGGAAGCGGACCACGGCGACGAAATCCTTGTCCAATTGTCCTGCCTTATGCGCTTCCTTGAGCGCGTCCTGGCTATCGAAGACGATCGCTGGCGCTTCCACGATGCGGTTTTCCGGCTTCACGGCGGACGCTTTCGTCACGCCGCGTCCAAGCGGGCCATCCATCAGGCGCAAGCCACCATCGGCGCTGAATGGATCGGAGACGGGGCGCAGAATATCGATATCACCGCTAACTTTGGGCGACTCACGCCACTTTAGAGTATCGCCATCCAACCAGGGCTCCTGGCTATAGGCGCTGATCGTACCGGAAATGCCTGCCGCGTCGCCGACCATCAATCCGGCCTCGACCAGTTCGCGAACCACAAAGCCCATGCCGCCAGCAGCGTGGAAATGGTTCACGTCCGCCACGCCGTTGGGATAGATCCGGCACAGCAGCGGTGTGACCGCGCTGAGGTCTGCAAAATCGTCCAGCGTGATCTGTATGCCCGCCGAGGCCGCCATGGCGGGAATGTGCAGGGCATGATTGGTCGACCCGCCCGTGGCCATGAGGCCCACAATGCCATTTACGATGGAGCGGGCGTCAATGATCTCACCCATGGGTGTGTAGTCGCCCTTGATCGTCATCGCCGCAGCGCGTTGAACCGCTGCGCGCGTAAGGGCCTCCCGCAAGGGCGTGCCGGGATTTACGAAGGCCGCACCGGGCAGGTGCAGACCCATGACTTCCATCAGCATCTGGTTGGAGTTCGCCGTGCCGTAGAAGGTACACGTGCCAGGGCTGTGATAGCTCTCGGATTCCGCCTTGAGCAGAACGTCACGCCCGACTTTTCCCTGTGCGAATTCCTGCCGGATACGCGCCTTTTCGGGGTTTGGCAGACCTGAGGGCATGGGCCCTGCCGGGATGAACACATGGGGCAGCCAGCCGAAACGCAGCGCGGCGATCACAAGGCCTGGAATGATCTTGTCGCATACACCGAGGTGCAGGGCCGCATCGTAGGCGTCGTGGCTCAGCGAAACGGCCGATGCGAGCGCAATCACATCGCGCGAGAAGAGCGACAGCTCCATCCCATCCTGGCCCTGGGTCACGCCGTCACACATGGCGGGCACGCCGCCGGACACCTGCGCGGTGGCGTTTACCTCGCGCGCAGCCTGGCGAATGATTTCGGGATAATGCTCAAACGGTGCATGGGCCGAGAGCATATCATTGTAGCTGGTGATGATACCGATATTAGGCCATTCGGCGCCGAGCAGCTGGGCCTTGTCCATGACGGCGCAGCCTGCGCTGGCATGGGCCTGGTTGCCTTCGGTCAATCGTTTGCGGGCGAAGCCATCGGGCTTTCGGGCGCGGATGAGGTCGAGATACGCCGCGCGGGTGTCGCGCGAGCGTTCTCCGATGCGCGCAAGGACTTCGGCAACTTTGGGATGCAGTGTCGTCATGGAGCCCAGACCTTTACGAGCCGGTCGCCAAGCAGGCGTTCGGCATGGTGGATGGGAAGATTAGCAGATCGATTTTCCAGCACGGCGCGTTTTTCATCGCCGGTGATGTAAAGGATGGCGAGAGACGACTGCGAGAGCGCCGCGCCCGTGAGTGTCAGCCGATAAGGCGTAGTGCCTTCCGCGACCTGCGAGCCTGTTGCGTCGACAGGAACGACCCAATCAGCCGCGTCCTCGGACATGACGTCTTCGATGCCCTCCAGGCCGGGAAACCAGCTGGCAGTGTGCCCGTCGCCGCCCATGCCTAGAAGAGTCACAGATTTTGTCCCGAAGGTCTTCCTGTAGGCGTGGTCAGCCGGTGCGGCATCGGCCTCATGGGTCTCGCCTGCCTTGTACATGGGCACAAATTCCGCCTGCTCTGCGTGGTCTACGAGCAAGCTCTGCTTGACGAGTTGAGCGTTGGAGCGTGCGTCTGTCTCCGGAACCCATCGCTCGTCCACAAGACCAACTTTGACGGATCCCCACGTCAGCGAAGTCTTGGAGAGGCGTTCGAAAACCGGGCCCGGCGTTGACCCGCCCGACAACCAGAGACCTGCTGACGTCTCAAGACCAATAGACTGCCGAAGCGCGCCCTCCATCAAGGCGGCGACATAGTCCGCCGCCGCGTCCCGGGTCTCGAAGGTGACGAGGGCGCCGCTCATCCTTCCCACCATTTCCGGTCATCACGGTCCATCATCAGGGCGGCGGATACGGGCCCATCTGTTCCGGCCGCGTAGGATTCCGGCGTCACATCGGCCTCGCCCCAGGCCGCGATGAGTTCATCAATCCATTCCCAGGCGGCTTCGACCTCGTCGCGGCGCATGAACAGGGCAAGGTTGCCCCGCACCACATCCATCAAGAGGCGCTCATAGGCGTCCGGATAGCGCACGGTGAAGTTTTCCGCGTAGGAGAGGTTGAGCGGGAGGGATTTGATGCGGAGGCCGCCGGGTCCCGGTTCCTTGATCTGGATGAACAGGCGCACGCCCTCATCGGGCTGAAGCCGGATGATCAGCTTGTTTGCCTGGGTCGAGGCGCCTTCGAAGATGGAATGCGGCACGGCCTTGAACTGAATCACGATGTCAGAGCGCCGCGACGCCATGCGCTTTCCTGTGCGCATATAGAAAGGCACGCCCGCCCAGCGCCAGTTTGCAATGGCGGCTTTCACCGCAACGTAGGTTTCCGTGTCGCTTTCCGCGCCTTCGCCCAGTTCTTCTGTGTAACTCTGGGCAGGCTCGCCTTTCACGATCCCGGCGCCATACTGGCCACGCACCGTGGTCTTCGCAGCATCCTCCCGGGTGATCGGCTTGAGCGCCTTCAGCACCTTGATCTTCTCGGTGCGGATATCGTCGCCATCCATGGAGCCGGGAGGTTCCATCGCGATCAGGCAGAGAAGCTGGAGCATGTGGTTCTGGACCATGTCCCGAAGCGCGCCGGACTTGTCATAGTATCCCGCGCGGCCCGCGACAGAGAGATCTTCGGCCACCGTGATCTGGACGTGATCGATCGAGCCGCGGTTCCAGACCGGCTCCAGCAAACGGTTTGCAAAGCGCAGCACCATCAGATTCTGCACCGTCTCTTTACCGAGATAGTGGTCGATGCGGTAAATCTGGCTTTCATCAAAATGGGCGCAGACGCCCGCATTGATTTCCTGGGCTGACGCCAGATCCGTACCGATCGGTTTTTCCAACACGACGCGCGTCTCGGGCGTGACCAATCCGGCGTCGTCAGCGGCTGCGCAAATGTCCACGTAGAGGCGCGGTGCGGTGGCTAGGTAAAATACGCGGACATGCTCCTTGCCCGACAGTTTCCGTTTCAGGCCTTTCCAATCCGCATTGGGATCAGTCGCGTCCAATTCCTGATAGTCAAGAAGCGCAGCGAAGGCGTCCCACTTCTCTGGGTCCCAGCCCTCCCCTGTGTTGGTTTCGCAAGCCTCGCGCGCAAACGCGATATACTCTTTCTTCGTCATCGCACTGCGCGCCGAGCCGATGATGCGACTTGTTTCAGGGATTTGCCCATCGAGCCAACGGTGGAACAGGGCGGGCAGGAGCTTGCGCTGGGACAAATCCCCCGTGCCGCCGAAAATTACGATCTCGAATGGATCAACGGGAATGAACTTTGCCATACCGGGGCCCCGCTTGGTCGTCTTTTGAGCCTTGCGCGTCGCATCAGGCCTTGCGCGCAGCAACACGACGCAATTCAATGTGTTTTGCAAGGTTTTGCAGGCGTTTTCGGCACGCAGATATGCAGAGCTGGCATGAATCCCACTCCGCCTTGCGCCCTACGGATATGCGTATATGCAGACTGTTACAACTCTGTGCGGAGACGACGCGATGGACTGGCAGGAAATTGAAAGCGCACTCAAGGCGTGTCCCATCGTACCCGTCCTGGCCGTGCCGCACATTGACGACGCCGCGCCTTTGGCAACAGCGCTTGCTGCGGGCGGCATAACGGTGAGCGAGATTACTCTGCGCACAGATGCGGGTCTGCCGTCGATCGCCGCGTTCAAATCATCGGCGCCGGGGATGGTCGTCGGCATGGGCACAGTGCTGAGTCCTGCGGATCTGGATGCCTCGGTGGCAGCCGGGGCAGACTTCATCGTTACACCCGGATTTGATGCCGGCTTATTGGCGGCTCTTGCCCAAAGCCCCGTGCCGACGCTTCCGGGCGTTGGGACAGCGGGGGAAGCCATGGCCGCGCGCAATGCGGGCATCAAACGCGTGAAACTGTTTCCGGCGGAGGTCGTTGGCGGAGCTGCAATGATCAAAGGGCTCGGTGGCCCTCTGCAGGATATGGCCTTCATGCCGACGGGCGGTGTCACGCTCGACAATATGGGCGACTATCTAGCGCTGAAGAACGTCTATGCCGTGGGTGGAACATGGATCGCCAAGACAGAGCATATTGAAGCTGGCGATTGGGAAGGTATTGCCAATCGGGCCAAGGCTGCGCGAGAAGCGGCGCTGAACCTGCGCAGATAGTCCGCGCAAGGACAGTCTATCAGGGAGGCCCCATGGCCAGTTGTGAACTGGGCGTCTGCTATTTTCCCGAACACTGGCCAGAGGCAAAATGGGCCGAAGACGCCGCCCAGATGGCTGACCTTGGCCTGAAGCAAATTCGCCTCGGTGAGTTTGCCTGGAGCCGGATTGAACCGACGCCGGGCGATTTGCAATGGGGCTGGCTGGACCGGGCGCTTGAGACTCTGGGAAACGCGGGCCTGACCGCAATGCTGTGCACACCGACAGCAACGCCTCCAAAGTGGCTGGTTGATGCCCATCCAGACATTCTCGCCCATGACAAGCACGGCAAGCCGCGCCGGTTTGGCTCACGCCGCCATTATTGCTTTTCGTCCGACAGCTACCGGGACGAGGCGCGACGGATCGTGACGCTTCTGGCGGAGCGCTATGGCCAACACCCGGTGGTCACCGGATGGCAAACGGACAATGAGTATGGCTGCCACGACACCGTACGCAGCTATTCCCCGGCAGCCGAGCAAGCGTTTCGCGGTTGGCTGAACGAGCGCTACTGCACTCCTGAAGCGCTGAACGCAGCCTGGGGGACGGTGTTCTGGAGCCAGGAATATACGCGGTTCGATCAGGTGGACCTGCCCAACCTGACTGTGACGGAACCCAACCCGTCGCACGTGCTGGATTTCAATAGGTTCTCGGCCCATCAGGTCGCGACGTTCAACAAGATGCAGGTCGACATCTTGCGCGCGCACTCACCAGGCCGCGATGTGGTCCATAACTTCATGGGTTTCTATTTTGACTTCGACCATTTCGAAGTTGGAGAGTCTCTGGACGCCGTTGGATGGGATAGCTATCCGCTGGGTTTCCTCGATGTGCGCCCCTACCCGCTTGCGGACAAGCAAGACTTCATGCGGCAGGGACACCCGGACTTCGCCGCCTTCTTCCACGATCTTTATCGCGCGTGCGGGCGGGGGCGCTGGCAGGTGATCGAGCAACAACCCGGTCCCGTGAACTGGGCGCACCATAACACAGCGCCCCTGCCCGGCATGGTGCGTTTATGGACACTGGAAGCGGCGGCCCATGGCGCCGAAGCGGTGAAGTATTTCCGCTGGCGCCAGGCACCGTTCGCCCAGGAACAGATGCATGCCGGTCTGCAACGCCCCGATGGCAGCTTCACCCGGGAAGCTGGGGAGGTGCGCCAATGCGCCGGGGAACTCGCGGCGCTCCCGCCCCAGGATGCGCCCGGCCAAGCCGATGTCGCGATCATCTTCGATTATGACGCCGAGTGGTTATTCGAAGCCCAGCCCCAGGGCGCGGGTTGGACGTACCATCGCCTGGTGATGGATTGGTATTCGGCTGCGCGCAGTCTGGGCCTGAACGTCGATATCCTCTCACCCAAGGCGCACCATGATGGATATGCACTCATTCTGGTGCCGTCCCTGCCCGTGGTCAGCGAAGCGTTCGCGGCGCAAATGGCATCCAGCAAAGCGCATTATGTATTGGGACCAAGGTGCGGCGCGAAGACCGAGACACTGACGATCCCGGACGGCCTCGCCCCCGGACCACTGGCGGACGTGTTGCAGGCACGTGTCACCCATGCGGAGAGCTTTGCCGACTGGCATCGCGAGACCGGCACCTTCAAGGGAGAAAGCGTTTCGGGCAGCGTTTGGCTGGACCATGTCGAGACCGAGCTCAGGCCGATCGTCGAAACTCCCGCAGGCAATGGCCTGCTGTTCGAGATCGAGCGCTACTCATTCTTCACGACGGTGCCGGATGGGGCTTTTCTGAAGGCCGTGCTCAGCGATCTTTGCGAGCGGGCCGGGCAATCCGTCCTCGACTTGCCCCGTGGGCTCAGGTTGCGCCGAAACGGGAACATCCAGTTCGCCCTGAACTATGCCAGCTCCCCGATTGACCTTCCGGACGCCTGCAGACCGCCCTCGGGAAGGTATCTGATCGGCGGACCGGCGCTGGACCCGGCCGGCGTCGCAGCCTGGCTGGTGGACTGAGCCCTCGTCAGGCTACTCAGCCTCGGTCTGGCGCAGGGCCTTGTTCCAGCCATCAATCAGGGACTGGCGCGCCACTGAGGGCATCTTCGGCGTGAAGCGACGCCCTGGCGGACTCCGCTCAGCCCATGCCTCGGCACTCGTCCAGCCGAGACCGATCCCAGCCAATGCCGCGGCCCCCAACGCCGTCATTTCGGTGAAATCGGGACGCTCGACGGGCCGGTTGCAAATGTCAGCAATGAACTGCATCAACCAGTCATTGGACGCCATGCCGCCATCGACTTTCAGGACCGTCACATCGGCGCCGTCTGCGGCGAAAGCCGTCAACAATTCATGGGTCTGGTAGGCCGCCGCCTCCAAAGCGGCGCGAACGACATGGCCGGCATGGGCCGCGCCGGTGAGCCCGGTAACCGCTCCGCGCGCGTCCGCATTCCAATGGGGCGCGCCAAGGCCCGTAAATGCAGGCACAAAATAGACCCCGCCATTGTCAGACAGATCCGCCGCCATGGACTCGCTTTCAGCAGCGCTTGAGATGATGCAGAGATTGTCTCGCAGCCATTTGACGGCGGTGCCTGCATTGAAAATTGCGCCCTCCAGGCCGAAGGCCCGCGCGCCGTCTTCCATGGCATATCCGATCGTTCCCAACAGCCGGTGCGCCGAGCTTGGCCGCGCATGCCCTGTATTGCCAACAAGGAAAGCTCCAGTGCCGTAGGTAATCTTGGCGGTGCCCGGCGCAAGACATCCTTGCCCAACCAACGCCGCCTGCTGGTCTCCAATGGCGGACAGGATTGGCAAGGCGCGGCCGAAGAGGGCCGGATCTGTTTCGCCAAAGCGCGCTCCGCTGGCCATCACTCCGGGCAGCACGCTGGCGGGAACCGAAAAAAGGTCGAGCATATCTGGTGACCAACCGGCAGAGGCTTCTAAGCTCAGGGGATACAACAACGTTCGGGAGGCATTGGTGACATCCGTCAGCTGCGCAGCGCCGCCGGTCAGATGCCAGATCAGGAAGGTATCCACCGTACCAAAGGCCAGTTCACCGGCCTCCGCCTGGGCTCGAGCGCCGGGAACATTGTCCAGCAGCCAGGCGATCTTCGTTCCTGAGAAATAGGGGTCGAGCAACAACCCGGTCTGCTCCTGAACGCGGGACTCATAGCCCTTGGCGCGCAATACTTCGCAGGTATCGGCGGTGCGCCGGTCCTGCCAGACGATGGCAGGCGCGATGGGCTGGCCCGTATTGCGGTTCCAGATCAGTGTGGTTTCGCGCTGGTTGGTGATGCCGATGCCGGCAATGCGCTCGACGCCGCCCGCTGCAGAAATGGCATCGCGGCAAACCGCCAGCGTCTTCTGCCAGATCTCGAGACCGTCCTGCTCGACCCAACCATCAGCGGGATGGGAAAGACCGACTTCTTCCTGCGCCTGGGCGACGGGATTGAACTGGTCGTCAAATACGATGGCCCGGGTTGAGGTCGTTCCCTCATCGATCACCAATATCAGGTTTGGCTCAGACACTCACGCCTCCATTCACCCCCTTGCGAACGATAAATGCCGCACACCGAGGACGTTGTTGGAATTATTCGAAATCGAACATTTCCACCCTTTCAGACCGATGACAACCTTTTCGCACTCGCAATAATTCTTGTGATTTTTGATTACGATCATGTTTTCTTGTTTTACGAACATTTGTTTCGCTTGTAAGCAGTCTCCAGAGTGAGAGGTTTGTGTCGTGTATGACATCCTGATCATCGGTGGAGGCATCAATGGCGCGGGCATTGCGCGCGATGCCGCCGGGCGTGGTTTAAAGGTACTCCTCTGCGAGAAAGACGACCTCGCCTCCCACACATCCTCTGCCAGCACGAAACTGATCCATGGCGGCCTTCGCTACCTGGAGCACTATGACTTTGCGCTTGTCCGAAAGGCGCTGATCGAACGCGAAGTTCTGTTGAGAGCGGCGCCCCACATCATATGGCCGCTGCGGTTTGTGCTCCCCCACCACAAGGAGCTCCGGCCCTCCTGGCTGATCCGAGCTGGCCTGTTCCTCTACGACCATCTTGGCGGCCGTAAACTCTTACCCGCCACGAAATCGGTATCCCGACGACGCGATCCAATATTCGCGCCTTTGAATGCGATGTTCCAGAAGGGGTTTGAATACTCAGACTGCTGGGTCGAGGATTCCCGCCTCGTTGTGCTGAATGCGGTTGATGCGGCCGAGCGCGGCGCAACCATCATGACGCGCACCGAATGCGTTGCGCTGAGATCCACCGGTGGAAACTGGGAAGCCGACCTGCGCCTGGATGGCCAGGCAGATATGACGGTGACCGCCAAGGTCGTGATCAACGCCGCTGGCCCGTGGGTCGACCAGATGGCGAGCCGTGCGGGCGTGGACCGGAACGCACCGAGTGTTCGGCTGGTCAAGGGCAGCCACATCATCGTTCCGAAGATGTTCGACGACGAACGCTGTTTCATCTTCCAGACCGGGGATGGCCGGGTCGTCTTCGCCATTCCCTATGAGAATGGCCGCTACACGCTGATCGGCACAACGGACCTCCCCTTCGAGGGCGACCTGAACGCCGTTGAGGCGTCCGAGGATGAAATCGCATACCTCTGCGAGGTCTCGAACACATATTTCGACCGCCAAATTACGCCTTCGGACGTGGTCTCGACCTATTCCGGGGTGAGGCCGCTTTTTGACGACCAGGCCGAGAATGCCTCATCAGTGACGCGGGACTATGTGCTCAAGCGTGAACGCTGCAACGGCGCCACGCTCCTGTCGGTGGTTGGCGGCAAGATCACGACCTATCGGAAGCTGGCCGAAGATGCGCTCAAGCAACTCGGCGGCGCGTTCCCCTCCCTGGCGGATGAATGGACGGCTGAGGCCCCCTTGCCCGGCGGCGATATTCCCGGCGCGGACTTCGATACCTTCTTCGCTGCATGCCGCGACACGTATGGCTGGATTGAGACTGACACAGTCCACCGGCTGGCGCGGACATATGGAACCCGCATCCACCAGGTCCTGGAGGGCGCAAAGTCGCTCGGGGACCTCGGACAGGACTATGGCAGCGGTCTCTACCAAAAAGAGATCGACTATCTCGTCGCGCACGAGTTCGCGATGACGCCGGACGATATTCTGAAGCGCCGTACCAAGCTGGGCCTGCATATGGCCCCCGACGCGCTGCAGACACTGGAACACCACTGGGAGTCCCGGATGGTTGCTTAGCGGCATGGCCGTTTCGGCCGCCAATCACGTTCATAACGACACGAAAATCTATAGGGAGGAGTCGAATGGAACCCAAATTTAAGTGCATACTCGGAGCGAGTATGATCGCGCTCATGTGCAGCGGCATGGCCGTTGCCCAGGAGACCAGCACAGACGCAGAAGCCGGCGAGGAGCGCACGCTCCAGACGGTCACCGTGACCGGTATCCGGGGCAGCTTGCAGCAATCCCTCGATATCAAACGCGACTCCAACCAGGTGGTCGACGCGGTATCGGCCGAAGACGTCGGCAAATTCCCAGACGCCAACGTGGCGGAGTCCCTGCAGCGGATCACCGGCGTTGCCATCGACCGCAGCGGCGGCGAGGGCCAGTTCATCACAGTTCGTGGCCTCGGACCTGAGTTCAACACTGTGCTGCTGAACGGGCGAACCATCGCAACGGACAATGATGGCCGGGAATTCTCGTTTGACGTTCTGTCATCCGACATCATCCAGCGCGCGGAAGTCTTCAAGACCGCAACCCCAGACCTGCAATCGGGCGGCATCGGCTCGACCGTGAACATCGTCACGGCGCGCCCCCTCGATCGCCCGGGTCAAAACTTCACTGTTTCCGCCGCTGGCACCTATGACACGCTGCGCGAAGAGCTCAGCCCGGACCTGACCGCCGTTGGCTCCTAGACGAACGCCGATGACAGCTTTGGCGTCCTGCTCGGCGCGTCCTATTCCGACCGCAAAGTGCAGGAGGATAGCTCCTTCACCAACGGGTTTGCCCTGCGGAGTGGTGATCCAGCCGTATTGGCGCCTGAAAGCTCCAGCGGCCTGACAGAAGTTGGCGCCCTGGCGGATGGTGCGCGCGTGCAGCAGCAAGTTGTGCACAGCCGCGATATCCAGGACCGTGAGCGCATTACGGTCAATGGCGCGGCCCAGTTCCGGCCGAATGACCGGGTAACGTTCTCCCTGGACGGACTCTACTCAGAGTTCGACATTCAGTCCCAGGCGACACAGTTCTCAGGCTTTTTCAGCCCACCCTTCATCGATCCGGTGATCGACGCGAACGGAACGGTTGTGTCCTTCAGCCGCCCTGGACAGGACTTCGCCACGCGCAACCCGGACATCGCCGGAGCGGTCGGCCTGTCCCAGAACGACAATGTCATCACCTCCAACAACCGCTTGGCCGAGACCTACATGATCGGCGGCAATGTGGAGTGGGACGTCACCGACACGCTGACCCTCGAATTCGATGTCTCGGCCTCCAACGCCCAGCGCGATGGCACCAACCCGTTCATCGTGATCGGCGCCCTGGCCCCAACATCACCGTTGATCCAGTTGCCTAACAGCGACGGCATTTCGACCATCACGAACCTGTCCGGCCTGACCGACACATCGATCCAGCGCCTGCACTTCGTGAACGTCGAACGCAACATGGTTGAAGACGACATCATCGAGTTCCAGGCCGATGGCCGTTGGGAAGTCGACCGCGGTCCACTGCAAGCGATCGCCTTTGGCGCCAGCTTCACCGACCGTGAGAAAACCCTTGACAACTTCACGAACTTCTCACCCACCCAGGGCGGTGACGTTTTCTGTGCCTATTGCGGATACAATGTTGCCCTCGAAAACCCTGGCATCCTGTCTCCCTTCTCGTTCGATGGGTTCCTGGATGATGCCAGCGGGTCGGGCTCCGTGCCTTCGCAAATCCTCAGCTTCTCCATCGCCGATGCGTTCGCAGAGCTGAACAATACTGCCAACATCACCGACCCAGCTCGTAACGGCCTGACCGGCGCGGACCGGGCGGCCAATGATGCGGACCTGATCGCGCGGCGGGATGCGGCTGGAAACTCCGTGTTCGGCTTCTACACACCCGACTTCAACCCGGGCGGCAGCTTCGGCGTGGAAGAGCAGATCACGGCGTTCTACGCGAACACCGAATGGGAAGGTGACTTTGACGGCGCCCTGCCCTGGTCGGCCAATGTTGGCTTCCGCCTGGCCCAGACCGAAACGGTCTCCAGCGGCTTCGACCAGCCTATGCTGCAATTCCGCGAGACGCCAGGTGACACCCAGCTCCTGGTGGACTTCGGCCCAACCACCGCAGTATCTGTGTCGAATGACTATATCAGCTTCCTGCCATCACTGAATGTGAAAGTGGAGCCGACCGAAGACACAGTTCTGCGGTTCGCCTTCTCTGAAACGGTGACGCGTCCAACGCTCACCTCGCTTGGCGTGAACAACACGTTTGGCGGGCGGTCCAACGCACCAACATCGGGCGGCGGCAACCCGTTCCTGGAAGCCTTTGAATCCAGCAACTGGGACGCATCCTTCGAGTACTACTTCGACGATGTGAGCTACTTCTCCGTGGCGGCGTTCTACAAGGATTTCGAGAACTTCCTCGAAGCCCAGACCCTGCCAGTGGCTGGCGTGGTCCTGATCCCACCGGGCAACCCTCAGAACGCGACCGGCACGGAAGATCTGGCGCTGAATGTGGATTTCCAGGACACGCGGACACGCAACGGCGAAACCGGCTCCATCACCGGTCTGGAAGTCGCTTACCAGCGTGCCTTCGACACCCTGCCTGAACCATGGGACGGCCTCGGCATGGCGGCCAACTACACCTATGTGACGAGCAACATCGATCGCGCAGAAGGCTCTGGCGCCTCGGACTGTGATTATAACGGTTTGTCGCCAAACACGTTCAACATCAGTGGGTTCTACGAGAAGAACGGTATCCAGGCCCGCATCGCCTACAACTATCGCGATGAGTTCCTGTTCCAGTGCTTCTCGAACTTCTCCGAGCCGCGCGAACGTGAAGCCTTTGGCCAGCTTGACCTGTCGGCCGCCTATGACATCGGCGATCAGTTCCAGGTCTTCTTCGAAGGCGTGAACATTCTCGACGAAGATACGCGGGACTTCTCGCGCTTTGAAAACCGGTTCCTGACTTACTCAGACACCGGATCGCGTTACCAGATCGGCGTGCGCGCGTCGTTCTAGTCAGCCCGAATAGCGTCGCCGGCCCGGGACCCCCAACTCTCGACCGGCGGCGCTAATGACTGCACCTCTTTCCTTCCCGGGGTGCACTTCAGGCGGCGCGGGGGATGACTCTGCGCCGCCATTCTTTCAAAGATCAGAAAAAACGCCGCGCGAGGAAACGCAGACATGAATACGCTCCAGATCAGCATTTTTTTCGGCATCACAGCGCTGATTGGCTTTCTGACTTATCTCAGTTGTCGCAACGCGCCATCGGGCGATCGCGGATCTGACCATGACTACTTTCTAGCAAATGGCGGTCTGAGCTGGTACTTCGTGGCGGGTTCGATCACGCTGACGAACCTGTCGACGGATCAGCTTGTGGGCATGAATGGCAACCAGATGTTGCTGCTGGCCTGGTGGGAACTGGCCGCCGTTGTCGGCCTCCTGATCCTCGCCTTCGTGTTCATCCCGATCTACTACCGCAACAATTGCACGACCACGACCGAATTGCTGCAGCTCAAATATAATGACAAGCACATCCGCGCGCTGATCTCGGTCCTCTTCCTCTTCGGAAATCTCTTCATATTCCTGCCTGCCATTCTCTATGGCGGCTCCCTGTTCCTAAAATCCACAACTGGCGCAGACTTCTCACCGCTCCTGGGCGAAAGGCTGTTTGCGGGCACCGCGATGGAAGTGGATTCCACCATTTTTGTCATGGCTATCGCTTTTGCCATCGTCGGCGCGCTCTACGCCATTCTCGGCGGCCTGCGGGCCGTTGCCGTGTCTGACACCTATAGCGGCGTTCTGATCCTGTCCCTTGCTGTGCTTGTGGTGATCCTTGCTTTGAACGCGATTAATTGGGACTTCAGCGGCGTGCCTGCCGAGCGGATGGACATGTTCATCGGCAGTACGCTGGAAGATGGTAGCGAAACGCCAATCCCATGGCACACGCTGTTCACGGGCATGATCTTCATCCAGATTTTCTACTGGAGCACCAACCAGACCATTACCCAGCGCGCCATGGCATCGCCGAACGTTGCCGAAGCGCGCAAGGGCGTGCTCGCTGCGGCAGGCATTCGCTTGCTGATCGTGCCTGTGATCGCAGTGCTGCCGGGCGTGGTGGCGTTCAAGCTGTATGGCGATGTTGGCGACGCGGCTTACGGCATGATCGTTGGGGATATCCTGCCACCGATCCTGTCGGGCGCATTTGCAGCGGCGTTGGCAGCCGCTGTGCTGACCACGTTCAATTCGATTCTGAACGCCTCGTCGGCGCTCTACGTCTGCGATGTCCACGAAGCCTATATCGAAGAAGCCCGCGACGTGCCGAAACTGTCCATGTACGTGTCGATCATCATGACCGTACTCGCCATCGGGCTTGTGCCTGTGTTCGCGTCGCAGGAAAGCATCATCAACACTGTGCAACAGCTTCACGGCTTGCTTTCGATGCCAATTCTCTCGGCGTTCATCGTCGGGCTGGCATTTCGCAATGTCAGTGCAGGAGCCGCCATTATTGGCGTCGTGACGGGCGTGTTGGTCTATGCTGTCTTCAGCTTCAAGCTCTATCAGCACGTTGGATTGTCACTTGAAGATGGGCTCGGCGCGACGCTCTCGAGCGTGCACTACATCCACTATATGTTTGTCACGCTGATCGCTAGCATTGGCACGGCGCTTCTGGCCAACATGGTCATCTTCGGCCAGCGCGCATCGCTCACGATCGGGGCGGGTCAATTGGCGCCAGCCGATTGATCCAATGGGGCCGTCTCCGTCCTGACCTTATGCGGTCATGGGCGGAGGCGACATCACGCATCGTCAGCGATGTGCAGGTCCATCTCGGCCTCGTTCAAGGCGTCCAGGAAGGCCTCCGGCGGCCGCCGGTCGGTGAAGAGGCAATCAATATCTGAATAGTGGCCAAGCCGGATCATGGCGCGGCGTCCGAACTTGGAATGGTCCGCCACCAAGAACACTTGCCGCGAATTCTGGATAATGGACTGGGCCGATCGGATTTCCTGATAATCGAAATCGAGCAGCGTCCCGTCCTCATCGATCCCGCTGATGCCGATCACGCCGATATCGAGGCGAAACTGCTTCAGGAACTCCGTCGTAGCCTCGCCGACAATTCCGCCGTCGCTGGGGCGCACAAACCCGCCTGCAATCATGACCTCGGAGCCCTCGGTCTCGCGCATCATATTGGCGATGTTGATGTTGTTTGTGACGATCCGCAGATCCTTGCGCGAAGTGAGCTCCGCGGCGAGCGCTTCAGTGGTGGTTCCGATGTTCAGGAACAGGGATGCACCATCGGGAATACGCCCTGCCACGAGGCGAGCGATCTTGCGCTTGGCCTCCATCCCTTCATTCAGACGATCCTGATAAGGCTGGTTGTAGGCGTTTCCAATCCGCCCGGCACCACCATGGAATCGCTCGATCAGCTCCAGCTCGCAGAGCATGTTGATATCGCGCCGGATGGTTTGGGGCGTGACATCGAACTGCCGCACCAGCTGCTCCGTCGCCACATACCCGGCAGACCGCACAAGCTCGAGAATCGCCTTCTGACGCGCTGGCAAATCGGTGATGTCGGCAGTGCTCATAAGGTCTGTCTCCAGCAATCAGCGCGCCAACGCGCTCGCCAAAGGCAGTCTACGCAGGAAAGCAGCGCGATCAAACCGCCTCGAAATGGTAGATCAAACAGGTCTCTGGATGAAGCAAGGGCACCTGAAGCCCCACATGGGCAAGCGCTTCGCCCGGCAACACACTGCCCTCCCCGTTCAGATCGAGGGCTTCGATCACGGAAGGTGAACTCACCGAACGCACAGGGGACGGCCAGACGATCCGCGTGCGATATCGCCGCGCGCCATCGAGACCTGGCACATGGAAACGGCCTGGCGCGGTCTCGCGATGCCCCGCCAGATTGCACCAGGAGAACAGGGCTTCGTCCTGGCGCTCACACACCACCCCGACGGCATTCACATGGGCCGGCGTGTCGATCCGATAAAACAAACCACTGTGCAGCAGGTCGCGGTGACGCTTGTGCAGCGCAATCCCGGCTTTGAGAATGTCCAGGCCAGCCTCGGGCTCCTCAAGGAGGTTTAGCTCCATACCCATATGACCAAACAGAGCCGTGGCGACACGCATATCCATGGTCAGGCGGCGACCCGTAATGTGGCACGTCTCAGGCCCAACATGGGCGCCCATGATCGACAGCGGAAAGAAATGGGACGCACCGCGCTGAATGCGTTGCCGGTCCAGGGCGTCATTGCTGTCCGAGGTCCATATCCGGTCGGTCCGGCGCAGAATGCCATAGTCCGCGCGTCCGCCGCCGGACGAGCAGCTTTCGATCTCAACACCGGGATGGGCCGCGCGTACCCGCCCGATCAGGGCATACAGCGCGCGGGTCTGCTTGTGGATGACGGGGCGGCCGCGGCTTCCAGGGTGGTGAACGTCGCGGTTCATGTCCCACTTTATATAGCTGATGGCATGGTCGCTCAGCAGCTTGTCCATACAGTCGAACAAATAGTCGCTGACCTCTTTGCGGGTGAGGTCGAGCACAAACTGGTTACGGAACGGCACCTGCTCGACGCCCTCGGCATGGAGGATCCAGTCAGGGTGGGCGCGGTAGAGGTCGCTGTCGGGATTGACCATCTCCGGCTCGAACCAGAGCCCGAACTCCATGCCGAGACCCGTGACATGGTCCACAAGGGGGCCGAGACCGTCTGGGTATGCATCGGGTGACGGCCACCAATCCCCGAGGCCTGCCTTGTCATTGCGCCGCCCGCCAAACCAGCCATCGTCGAGCACGAAACGCTCAGCGCCGACCCAGGCAGCCTTCTCGGCGAGGTCAAACAGGGTTTTCCTGTCGTGGTCGAAATAGACCGCTTCCCAGGTGTTGTAGTGGACCGGCCGGGTGCGACCGCGGATACGCCCATCCATCACTTCCTGGGTCAGGTGATGGTGGAACTTGCGCGACAGAGCACTGAACCCACGACTTGTGAACGCCGCATAGAGGCGCGGCGTACGATATACCCCGCCAGGCTCTAGGCTCATCTCGCCCGGGAAAAAGTATTCGCCCATCTGAACAAAGGCCCGGCCATCGCTCAGCCGGTCCACAAGCACCCGGTTGTTTCCACTCCAACCAAGATGGAACGCGAAACACGGACCGGCCTGCTCGTGGGTCTCTGGCGTTCCCACTACGAGACCGGGGAAGTTGTCATGGCTCGTTCGACCGTTTTTGTTTTCCCGGACGTAGCTCCCCTGGAAGGGGGGTATCTCTTCGAGATTGAATTCTCCCGACCACCTCCCAGTGAACCCGAACACTCTAGACGCGCGCGGGTCCAGGGGGAGGCTGGCCGACGCACACCAGTCGATCGACAAAGGCGTATCGCCCTGGTTTTCGATTTGCGTCTGGCAGGTGAGAAGGTTGCTGTCAGGGTTAAACCCCAGGATGAGCACAGCCCGGACCCGCGTGGCCTCATCATCGCAAATGATGCGGACTTCGCTTTCGCTGGGCTGCTCCACCTTGGTGACCCGAAAGAGACTCGCCCAGGCTGTGCCGCTGCGATGGGCTGAGAACCCCGACAGACCGGCAAGGCCCGACCCCGTCTCGTTCAGGAGCGAGCTGGCCACCTCGGCATCAGCGCCGCCGGGCGCATGCTGGCGCGTCGTCATCTTACGAAGGGACGCCGCGTCGGAATGCGCGAGCTTGGATCCCCAATGCAGAATGCTGGGCCGCTGGCCGATCGTGCAATCGATCACCAGGCTGGTATTGCCTGCCGTCAGGGTGATCGTTTCAGAGGTTTCGGTCATGGTGACAGCTCCCTAGCCCAATTGCGGGGCATGTTGAACGCTGGGCGCCCAAAGGCAAATGTTTGGAATCGACGAACTAATGATCGATTTTGAATATTTTCTGTATCAGGAATTTGCCAAAGGGGAAGGCTGCTCAGTTGCCAAGACCCCGAAAAATTCTCGATACTTCACGGCGTAAAGCGCTGTAATTCATGCAATTCACGCCTAATTCCAGCGCATATTCAGAAACGGTGGACACTTTTTCCGATGGCGTTTTCCCGCTTGATCGAATACGAAAATCTAGGCAGCAATATCGTTTGAACCCTGTGATACGGAAGAGGTCGTCATGACAGATCGCACCCGGACACTCGAGCGTCAGATCGGTGACCGCCAAGTGCATCGCCGACACCACATAAAGACCGACGGCCGAGACCTTTTCCTTTATGGCTTTGAACAGCATGACTCGCCTCGCATTCCGGGCGACGACCTCCAGACGCTGACGGGGTCAGAGTTGCGTCGCCATCCCTTGCGCGGCGATTGGATGATCTACGCCGCTGCGCGCCAGAATCGCACTTACAAGCCGTCTGCCTCCGCAAACCCGCTGGCGCCAAGTCAGATTGGCAAACCGCTTACCGAAGTTCCATTCGAGCACTTCGAACTGGCCGTGTTCAGCAACCGCTTCCCAAGCTTGTTTCCCGGTGCCGGCGAGCCCGGCATGTCTGATGTGGAAACTCTGGCCGCCAAGGGTGCATGTGAGGTGATCGTCTATGCTCCCGAGCCCGAAGGCTCTCTGGCAACCCTGGGTCAGGATCGGCGCCGCCTTCTCCTCGAGGCGTGGATTGACCGATATGAGGCCATGTTCTCAGCGGGCTGCGCCTACGTTCTGCCTTTTGAGAACCGAGGTGACGAGGTGGGCGTAACCCTGCATCATCCCCACGGGCAGATTTACGGATTTCCGGTTGTGCCAGCCCCCCAGCAATATGCTGCTGACGCCTTTGAGCGCGGCTACGATCTGGCTGCGAGCGTTCAGGAATGGGGGCGCGACTATCAGATTTGCGAGGCAGGTGGACTGGTTTCCTACGCGCCGCGATTTGCCCGGTTTCCGTACGAGGTCTGGGTTTCGGCGCGCGACCCGGTTTCGGGGCCGTGGGCGTTCAATGAGGAGCAGTCAGACGGCTTTGCACACCTGCTGGGGGATACGATCGCGCGCTATGATGCCTTCTTTGGCCGGGAAACGCCCTGCATGTTAAGCTTGCATGCCGCGCCACATGGCCGGGACGGAACGTTCCAGTTCAGCGCCCAGTTCTATCCCCTACTGCGTGCGCCAGACCGGGTGAAGTAC
The DNA here is from genome assembly GCA_039818165.1 of Pseudomonadota bacterium. GTDB lineage: Bacteria > Pseudomonadota > Alphaproteobacteria > Caulobacterales > Hyphomonadaceae > UBA5336. The sequence continues at coordinate 30,902 of JBCBUL010000014.1, forward strand.
CTGGCGTCTGTTGAACAGGCGACAGGCGTTTTCACGGTCGACATCTTGCCCCACCAGACGGCAGACCGGCTTCGGAGTGTCCAGTGAATTCAGCAAACGCATCCATTGCCGAGCACTTTCATCGCGCCTTCGGGCACGCCCCTACAGTGACGGCGGCGGTGCCAGGGCGCACAAATCTCATTGGCGAACACATCGATTATAATGGTGGTACGGTCCTGCCCGCGGCGCTGGATAAATTTGTGCAGATCGCCTTGGCAGCAGATGGAACGCCCGACTTCAAGATACAGTCTGCGAAGTTTGATGCTCGTGTCAGCCGCCCGGTTGAAAGCCGCAAGCAAGGTGATTGGGCCGACTACGCCGCCGGGGCGCTTAGCAAGGCCCGCGAGCTGGGATGGCTGGACAACGGCGCCGAACTTTTCATTGAAAGCGATGTGCCCGATGGCGCGGGTGCCTCTACGTCGGCTGCGCTGATCACCGCCATTTTGCGCGCCGCCGCCGAACTGGCAAGCGCAGATGCTGACCCGGTTGAGATTGCCCAGCACGCGCGCGCCGTGGAAAACGACTATATCGGCATGCCGTGCGGAATCATGGATCAGATGGCGGTCGGCCTGTGCGTGCCTGACAAGGCGCTCGCATTGAACACAGACGACCTCAGCTATGATGTGATCGATATTCCCGGTGAGTGGGGCTTCCTCACAATTCATTCCGGCGTGCGCCGCGAACTGGCTGACGGGCGGTATAAGGCGCGCTTTGAGGAATGCCAGCAAGCGGCCGACGCCTTGGGCACGCAAACACTCTGCCTTCTGACGCCTGAGCAAGCCGCAAACGTTCCGACACTACCCGGGCCCCTTCGGCGGCGAACCCGCCATGTCGTCTCCGAACACGAGCGCACCCTGGCGGCCATCGATGCGATGCGCGGCAAGGACATGGCGGTGTTTGCGCAACTGATGAATGAGAGCCACCGGTCTTATTCCGAGGATTTCGAAGCCTCGACGCCCGTCGTAGACGCCTTGGTGGCTGACGCCCTGGACCATGGCGCAAAAGCGGCGCGCCTTACGGGCGGTGGTTTTGGTGGCTGCCTCGTCACCCTTGTGGATCGCAAAGATATGGACGCCTGGTCGCAGGGTTTCCTGGACCGCAATCCGGGCACTTGGCGCGTGTGAGCGATATCTTTAGATCTTAGAGGCTGTCCCGTCGGCCCTATGATTGGGTTCAACCTTAACAGCCGATTCCGGGCGCATCGATGCGACCATCGACCCAGAGAAAGGCCTGGGTCAGCAATTTTCGATAGGTCTCGTCCCGGTAGCTTAAGTGGCTGTGGCCGATTGCGGAGTAGAACGCGCGCCCTTCGCCCGGGCAACGCACCCAAATGATGGGGTGGTTGATGGCGCCTTCGCCCATGCGCAGGTCTGAAACCTCACCATACTGATCATTGCGGGGGCTGTAGGTGCTTTCATCCAACCCCGCGAGCACGCGCGCACCATGGTCCTGGGCGGGGCTGTCAAAACTGTACCATTCATCCAGATGCCGCCATTCCAGCGGGATGCCCTGTGTGATCGGGTGTTCTGCATCGAGGACTTCAACCCGAGCGACCTGAAACTGGGGGGCCGCCGGATGACCGATGAACCGAGGTCCGATGAGCGATTCCTGATACCAAGGCCAGGCGCTTTGGGAGGCATCGCCAGCGCCGTGCAGCCCGATCCAGCCACCACCAATGGTCAACCAGGCCTCGAACGCGGCCTGCTGATCCGCGCTCAGACTGTCTCCGGTCATGTTGTTGAAGATCACAACATCGAAACGGGATAGATCTTCATCGTTGAACACGCCGGCATTGGCCGTGGTGAAGATCCCGTAGTTCTGTTCACTCGCCAGTTCCACGAAGAATAGATCCGCACCAGCGATCCCCTCATTGTGGCGCCAGCCGAGCGTTTTGGAGAAGACGAGGATGGACGGTTCCGCCATCCACTCGGTGATTTCGGGTGCAACGGTGTCCTCGTAGAGCTCCGCATGCTGAACATCGGGCGCCTGCGGTTCTTCGCTGGCTGGAGCGCAAGCGACCAGGAAAAACACCGCCGCATAGATAAACCGCTTCATCTCGTCCTCGCGTCTTGGCGCAAAAAACAGCTACAACGAATGTTGACAACGTTGCCATACATAGACAGTTTTTCATCAACTGAGGAGAACAAAGTGATCGAGCCCCTGCGCATAGGGATGGTTGGAGGGGGAATTGGCGCCTTTATCGGCGCTGTTCACAGACATGCGATGCGGCTGGATGGCCGCTGTGAACTGGTTTGCGGTGCCCTCTCTAGCCAACCCGATCGCGCCATCGTATCCGCCTCCGAATTGGGTTTACCGCTATCACGTGGCTATGAAAGCTGGGAGGATATGCTGGCGCGCGAGGCCGAGTTGCCGAATGACCAGCGCATGGAAGCGGTGGCGATCGTCACTCCCAATCACCTTCATCTGCCAGTGGCAGCCGCCGCCCTGAACGCCGGCTTCCACGTTATCAGCGACAAGCCCGCCACGCGCACACTTAAAGAAGCCCGGCAGCTCGCCGATGCCGTGCAAACGTCGGGCAAGCACTACGCCCTGACACACACATATCTCGGCTACCCCATGGTGCGCGAGGCACGCCGACGTGTCCGGTCCGGTGCTCTCGGGCGGGTCAGAAAAGTCTACGTTGAATACACACAAGGCTGGCTCGCAAGCCGTCTGGAAGGCGACAACAAACAAGCCAGTTGGCGCACTGACCCGACCCAATCAGGGCTCGCGGGCTGCATCGGCGATATCGGATCACACGCCCACAATTTAGCCGAGTTTGTTTTGGGCGAACCCATGACCGATGTTCGCGCCTGGCTTCAGGCCGTCGTCGATGGGCGGCAACTGGATGATGACGGCGCGGTATTCTTCAAAATGGGAGAAGATGTTTCAGGCGTCCTGATGGCAAGCCAGGTTTGCGCGGGCGAAGAAAACTATTTGCGCCTCAGGGTCTATGGCGATGCGGCCGGCCTGGACTGGGTCCAGGAAGAGCCCAACACGCTGATGGTCAAACATGCCGATGGGCGCCAGGAGCGCCTGCGCGCCGGATCGAACATGCCTCTGGGAAGCGATGTCGCCGCGATGTTCCGCACGCCTTCGGGTCACCCGGAAGGCTACCTCGAAGCGTTTGCGACGCTTTACGCAGATTTCGCCAAACAGGTTCGCGGGATCGGAGACCCTTTTGTACCGGGAATACACGAAGCCCTGCGCGGCATGGCGTTCATTGAAAGCGTTGTCAGAAGCTCTGAGTCTGGCGGCGAATGGCGGGAGGTGACCCATGGCTGATACGGCAACACTTGAAGCGGTGAAAGCGCAGACCGGCCTCCGGGGGCCGGCCGTTCTCCTCGCCCAATTCATGCAGGATGAGGGGCATTTTTCCACGCTGCAGACAGCCTCAAAGTGGATGGCCGACGCCGGTTTCATCGGCGTCCAGGTGCCTTCGAATGATATTCGCTGCATGGATCTTAAGCTCGCCGCTGAGAGCCAGCACTATTGCGATGAATTGACCGGCGTTTGCGCTGAGGCCGGAGTCGCAATCACCGAACTGTCTGCACACCTGCAAGGCCAATTGGTGGCGGTGCACCCGGCCTATGACACGCTTTTTGACGCTTTTGCCCCGCCGCATCTGCGCGGGAAGCCCGCTGAACGACAGGAATGGGCGGTTGATCAGATGATCTGCGCGGCTCGTGCCAGTCGCAGGCTCGGTTTGAAGTCCTGTGCGGCTTTCCCTGGCGCCCTTGTCTGGCCAATGATGTATCCGTGGCCCCAGAGACCCGCTGGGCTTGTGGAAGAAGGTTTCGCAGAACTGGCGCGTCGGTGGCGACCCATCCTCGATGAGTTTGAAGAAAGTGGCGTCGACCTTTGCTTCGAGGTCCATCCAGGCGAAGACATCCATGACGGCGTCACGTTTGAGATGTTCCTGGAGGCCGTGGGCGGGCACCCGCGGGCCAACATGCTCTATGATCCGAGCCACTTTGTCCTGCAGCAACTCGACTATCTGTCCTTCATCGACATTTACCACGACCGCATTCGGGCGTTTCACGTCAAAGACGCCGAGTTCCGGCCCTCCGGGCGTGCAGGTGTCTATGGCGGCTATCAGGATTGGAAGAACCGGCCCGGTCGGTTCAGGTCCCTTGGCGATGGCCAAGTCGACTTCCGACAGATTTTTTCAAAGCTCACTCAATACGGTTTTGATGGCTGGGCCGTGCTGGAATGGGAGTGCTGCTTCAAGCACCCAGAGGACGGCGCCCGGGAAGGCGCCCCCTTCATTCGAGATCATCTGATCCGGCCAGCAGAGCGCGCCTTCGACGACTTTGCAGGCGGGGACTCTGACCCCAACACCAACCGCAGAATTCTTGGACTGAACGACACATAAAAGCGGGCACGAACCCGCTCATTGGGAGGAATTTAGATGTCTGAAGCCATTGGCGATCAGAATTCAGAGGCGTTCGAAAACAGGGGACGGCTGTTCCTGATTGGCGTGCTTTGCTTGTTCACAGCGGCCTTCAGCTTCGTGCTCCGCGCCGCCGTGGCGAGCGATATCCAGGCCGATTACATCACCCCGTTCGACCCGATAAATGACGGGCAATTGATCGGCGCGGCCCTGGGCGTTGCCTTCCTGGGCTTTGCGCTCTCCCTCTTCATCACCAGCCCCCTGCTCGACATCATCGGAATGGGGCGGATGCTGATTTGTGCGGCGGTATTCTTCATCGTCGGACCGCTTCTCGTCATCTCGGCCGATGTGCTAGCAGATGGGCAAGGTGTATACCGCCTCATCTGGCTGGGAATGCTCATCAACGGGATGGGCTGGGGGTTTACCGAGTCCACCATCAATCCGATGACAACTGCGCTCTATCCCGAAGATAAAACCCACAGGATGAACGTTATCCATGCCTGGTGGCCTGCCGGTATTATTGCCGGTGGCCTGCTTGGCGTTGCGATTGGTCAGTTCGACATCGATTGGCGGGTGGCCATGGGGCTGGTCATGGTCCCTCCACTCGTCATCATTCCGCTAATCCTGGGTCAGACATTTCCGAAAACAGAGCGCGCCGCCATGGGCGTGGGTTTCGGTGATATGATCACGGAGATATTCCGCCGCCCAATCTTTTTCATCTGGCTTGGCGCGATGGTTCTCACATCCGCAACGGAGCTTGCACCCGGACAGTGGGTCGATATCGCCCTTTCAGAAGTCGTCGGCATGCGCGGCATCCTGCTGCTCGTCTACGTCGCAGCCATCATGTTTGTGATGCGGCACTTTGCAGGCCCTATTGCCCACCGGATATCCGATATCGGTCTGCTCTGGGTGTCATGCCTCATGGCCGCGGTGGGGCTGTACCTGCTGTCGATCGCCTCTTCTCCAATAACCGCACTCTTGGCCGCCACGCTCTGGGGCGCAGGCGTGTGCTTCCTCTGGCCAACCATGATCTCCGGCGTTGCAGAGCGTTTTCCCAAAGGAGGCGCATGGACGATCGGCCTGATCGGGTCCGCCGGCGCAGGCACGATTTACTTCTTCCTGCCGCGCCTTGGCGCCATCTATGACCAGGCGAAACTGGAAGCCGCTGGCAGCGCTGATGCCTTCGCCGCCTTGGAGGACGGCCCTGCCCTGGATACCGTCCTGGCCCAGGCGGCACAGGTTTCGTTCCAAACCGTCGCGCTCATGCCGCTGGTGCTCCTGCTCATCTTCGCGGGCCTTTGGCTGCTGGACCGCACCCGCACCAAACAGCCCGTTTCGGCACCTGCAGAATAATGGAGAGCGCCATGACACATCTCTCACGCCGCACCATGGTCCAGGGCCTGTTTGCCCTGGCTTCTGCAGGAACGCTTGCGGCCTGCAACGGCCAAGCGCCCCAGGCCGCCGCCCCAGAAACCCCGGCAACATCGCCGTTGACCTATACGTCCAGCCACCGGGCCCTCATGGACCGTCTGGCTGACATCATCATCCCGAAAACAGACACGTTAGGCGCGACCGAGGCCGGCGCGGTCGAGGCGATGGAGCGCGTCCTGGTCGATTGGATGTCACCTGGTGATCGCAATGGGTGGCTCACGGGTCTGGATCAGATCTCGCAGTATCTGGAAAGCCAGCAGTCTGCCCCGTTCCTGGATGCTGCTTCGGGTGACCAGGTCGCTGCCGTCTCAGCGCTGGACCGCGCTGCATATGAGCGCGGCGGAGCACCTGACTTTTACAAGGAGTTCAAAACTGCGCTCGGAGCGGCCTTCTACCTCAGCGAGGCTGGGGCAACCGAGGAGCTCCGCTACGAGGCCGTGCCCGGCGAGTGGATCGCCTGCCTTCCCTTTGAAGAGGTGGGGCGGACATGGGCGGTCTGATAGTGGTTTCAGGGAGTATTTGTGATGAGTGATTTCGATGCGATCGTTGTGGGTTCAGGCATGTCCGGCGGATGGACGGCGAAAGAACTCAGTGAGCGCGGTCTCAAAGTGCTCGTCCTTGAGCGCGGACCTGAATTTGGCCCTGAACACGCCAAGGACTCCCTGACGCCTTGGGAAGAAGCGGAAATCCCGCCCCTCACCCAGAAGGAAAAGGATGAGGACTATCGCATCCAGCGCCACGTCTACGCCTTCAGCCATGTGAGCAAACACCTCTGGGTCAAGGATAGCGACCATCCCTACGAGACCACCGAGGGCAAGCCCTATATCTGGCGCCGCGGTTATCATTTGGGCGGGCGATCCATCATGTGGGCGCGCCAGTCCTATCGCTGGGCTCCGATCGATTTTGAGGCCAACAAGAAAGACGGCTACGGCGTTGATTGGCCCATCCGCTATGAAGATCTTGCCCCGTGGTATGACCATGTTGAGCGGTTCGCAGGGATTTCAGGCAGTTCGGAGAACCTGCCGCAGCTGCCTGACAGCCAGTTCCTCCCCCCGTTTGAACTGACCTGCATCGAAGAGGACGCAAAGGAACGGATCGAAGCCGCCTTTCCGGGCCGCAAACTGATCACGGGCCGTGCCGCACACCTGCGCGAGGCTACAGCAGAACACAATGCGCTCGGGCGGGGGCGGTGTTTGTCGCGGTCTCGCTGCGAAAAGGGCTGTATCTACGGCGCGTATTTTTCCGCCGTCTCAGCAACGCTTCCAGCAGCGCGGCGGACTGGAAACGCAACCATTGTCACCGATGCCATCGTCGACTCCCTCGAACATGACCCGGCGACGGGCCGCGTCACCGGCGTGCGTGTGATTGATCGAAACACGATGGAGCGCACGGTCTATCGCAGCAAACTCGTCTTCCTGAACGCCTCTGCGATCGCCAGCGCCTCCATCCTGCTAAACTCCACATCGGAAGCCAATCCTAACGGGCTCGCCAATTCGAGCGGTCAGGTTGGGCGCAATATGATGGACCATGTCAGCGGCGCAGAAGCGTTCGGCATTTTCCCCGACGCCCACAAGGACAAATACTATTTCGGGCGCCGCCCAAACGGGATTTATATCCCTCGCTATGTGAATCTGGACAACCAGGAGGAGGACTTCGTCCGCGGGTTCGCTTTCCAGGGGAACAGTGGCCGACTTGGATGGAGCGGCGATCGACCAGGTATCGGCGAAGACTTCAAGGCCCAGAACAGAACCCCGGGCCCGTGGTATTTCCGGGTGAAGGCTTTTGGCGAAGTCCTGCCCCATGAGTCCAATCGAATGTTCCTCCACGCGACAAAGACGGACAAATGGGGCGTGCCAATCCCGGTCATGGACGTCACACACCGGGAAAATGAGCAAAAGATGATCGAAAAGGCTTCTCGCGATGCGAAGGCCATGGTCGAAGCGACGGGCGCCGTTGTCACCCGAACATCCGAAGACGCGCCTATCAAATTGACCGATCCCGGCGACATTATCCATGAGATGGGCACGGCCCGGATGGGGCGGGACCCGAAGACGTCTGTCCTCAATGGCTGGAACCAGGCCCATGATGTGGAGAACTTGTTCATCAGCGACGGCGCCTGCATGACGTCCAGCGCCTGCCAGAACCCGTCGCTCACCTACATGGCGCTGGCCGCACGGGCAGCCAATCACGCCGCAGACCTGCTCGAAGAGGGCGCCCTATGACGTTGAGATACACCCTCTTCGCCCCGCTCCTGGTCTGTGCGGCGTGTCACCATTCCACCGCCATCCCCGACCCAGCGCCGGATACGAAGCCGTCAGCGGTGGTGTCGGAACAGTCCGCACAACGCTCTGTCGAAACATGGGGAGACTTTCTCACCTATTTTGACGGTGAGACATTCAGCACGCGCGACCTTCTGAACGGCGTCGCGATCATTAAGCCCGGCCAGGAGATTCATCCGCCCCATAGGCATGCCGAGGAAGAGTTCCTCATGGTAATTGAAGGCAATGGGCGCTGGCACCTCAATGGCGAGGATTTCGCTGCCAGTGCCGGCGACACGCTTTACGCTGCGCCGTGGGATATTCACGGGATCACCAATACCGGCGATACGCCTTTGCGCTTTGTGGTCTGGAAATGGGCGTCCCAGGCCCAGCCCCTTCCAACGGACCCTCAATCTCCTGCAACGGATGGCACGTTATGATTTCACAACAGATAATGATTTCAGTCCGCACGTTTGGCCTGGCTTTGGCCGCGGGTGTGATCATCGCCGGGTGCACGAGTTCGGAGACCCCTGCCCCTGTTGATCAAAGTGAAGACGTTCGCCAACTCGATAAGATCGGCGTCCAACTCTACACCCTGCGTAGCGCGATGGAGCAAGACTTTGAAGGCACGCTCCAGCGCGTGGCGGACCTCGGCTACGACCAGGTCGAGTTTGCCGGCTTCTTCGGTCGCGACCCGGCAGATGTTCGAACGCTACTGGACGAGTTGGGTCTGGAGCCCGTTGCGTCGCACGTGAACTGGCAAGCCCTGCGCGAAAATCCACAGCAGCAGATCGATGAGACCGTCGCACTCGGTGCCAAATTCATCATTCTCGCCTGGATGCCAGAGGAAGAACGCCAGACCCTTGACCAGTGGCGCGACTGGGTTGCGCTGATGAATGAGGTCGGGGAGATGGCGAGCGAAAAGGGTATCCAGTTCGCCTATCATAACCATGCTTTCGAGTTTGAGCCGATTGATGGCGTTGAGCCCTTTGACCTCATTCTCGACGGCATCGACCGCAACCATGTGAAACTGGAACTGGACCTCTACTGGCTCGCCCTCGCGGGCCGTGCACCAGCCCGCTATTTTGAGGCCTATCCCGGCGGCTTCGTGCTCTCCCACGTCAAGGACATGTCCGCCGACGACCAATCCATGACCGCTGTAGGCGATGGTTCAATCGACTTTCCATCGATCTTTGCCCAGTCAGACCAGTCCGGAATGGCATACTTCATCGTCGAACACGACAACCCCGAAGATCCATTTGCCTCGGTCGAGCGGAGCATCACCCATCTGCGGCAACTAACATACTGATGTCGGCTGCCGCTTGCGGTTTCGGATGAAGAGGATCAACCGATCAGGCGACGGATCTCATTGACCGTTGCCAGAAACGCTTCTTGCGTTTGACCTAGCTCCACCTCGCTTGACGCCCGGACGCAATTGAAGAGCATTTCCTCGTAATCCCGGTGCAGCTCCGTGTTACCGTAACGGGTGAACATCTGGGCTTTCATTGCATCGCGCTCAGCCTTGGACTCGGCATGCATATCTGCTTCACTCAAGCCGAAGGCTACAGCGCCCTGGCTGATTTTCACATCCAGAGCCGCCAGTTGCGCGGCGCTGAAAGTCTTCATGCTTTCAACGTGCTGGGCGTCAACGCCGTCCAGATTCGATAACACCGTCGCGATATGATCCCCGGCGGTCGCACAGGCCGCATTCGTATTGGCATGGGCGAAGGGGCTGCAGGCTATCGCAATGGCGGCAGCGAGAAGAGTTCTGTGTTTCATGGGTTTGCTTTCGTGTGTGGATTGGAAAGAGCCGCCCAGCATGGGCGGCTCCCGTTGGACAGGGTCATGGCCCTAGTCAAAGGCGTAGGTGAACTGGAACCGTAGACCCTGAGCCTCGTACTGGTCAGCGCCGACACCGTCCGCGAAGACCGCCAGACTGCTGCGCAGGTTTTCGTCGCCGAACAGATCGGACCCGGCTTCAAACCGAAGACGCGTTTCTTGTCCAAGGAGCGCCTCCGGTTCGTCTCCGAATGAAAGAATCCCCTCAATCTCGGCATAGGGTCTGAGGGTCACGGTGCCGCCGGGCGCCCAGAGTGTCTGGATCCGTGGGGCGAAGCTCAACTCGCCCTGGTCTACAGTCTGGCCCGGGATATCGACGCCAAGACTGTCTGTATAGGCGTTTTGAGACTCGCTGATATGTCGAAAGCTCACCGTCGGCCGGACAATGGTGTCTTCTTCCAGCTTCCAGTCGCCGAAGAGGCTGGCTTCCAGCAGTGTACGGTCCGTATCAAACCCATCCTCATATGTGCCGAGTGGCGAGACCGTGTTGTCTGACTGACCGAACGCAGCGCGGGCATCAAGGTACAGATTGTCCAGCAATCGAGCCGTCAGATAGGGGCCGACCATAAAGCCATCGCCGCTGGCTGCCCCGCCCCCGGTGCGGTCACCGTCCTGGTCGATCTGGTCAAGCTGCACCAGCCCACCGATGAGGACATCCTCGCTCAGCAAGTAATCGACCCCACCATAGAAGAGCGAAAACTCCCCGCTACGCCCCGCAATATCGAACGTCGCAAATGTGCCCTCGACCCACACATCAAATGAGCCTTCTCCGATGTTCACGCTATCGCTCTTGCCAGACTGAAAGGTCTTCAGACTGGTCGCCACCCGGCCGCCGTCGACGTCGAGTTCCGCGGTCACCGGCTGCTGATCCGAGCCCGGCAAAACGTACCCACCGGCACTGAGTGTGCCGCGTTGAACAGTTCCGTTCAGCCGGTCCATCCGGCGCTGCAGATCCGGGCCGTTCGACAGCAAGAGTGAATTCCGCGTCGTGAGGAACTCACGGATTTCTTGCTGGGCCGCCCCGCGGCTGTTCACGCTGGTAAACGTACAGGTGACGTCCTCACCCGGCGCCAGGGCGATGGTCGCCGTTCGGGTCGACACGTCCACCTGGGAGTCATCATCAGAGCAGCTTAGCCCTGTCAACGCGAACCCGGAGGCCCCCAGATCGTCCGCGGTGACGGTGTATGTGCCCGTGACAACATTGGTGGCGACCAACTGGCCAGATCCGTTGGCTGTTCCAATCGTGGTCGCAAGTGCTGCGAGGCTTGAGGTAAATCCGAACACCTGATCACCGCCCTGCGCCACCTGCACAATCGTGATGGACCCTGTCGGGCGCACCTCGACGGACACACGGGCTGTGTCCGTCAGGTCACCGTCGCTCACCTCAACCTCGAAAACGATCGACGCCGTATTCGACACGTTGGGTGCGACGAAACTCGGACGTGCGCTGCTGGCGTTTTGCAGACTGACACCCGGGCCAGACACCTGCCGCCAGCTATAGCTGAGCACGTCGCCATCCGGGTCCGTTGATGCCGTGGCGTCCAGCGTCACGAAGTCTCCAGCATCAATACCCGAAAGCGCGGTGCCCGCATCCGCCACCGGCGCCGTGTTGTTGACGAAGACAACACTGATCTGATCAGCGGGCGAGGTTTGCACACCATCATCGACGACCAGGCTGAAGACGAAACTTTCGCGCGTGGGCGGCGTTCCTGTTGGCGATGTGTAAGTAAATGTCGGTGATTGCGCCGCAGGATCGCTGAGTGTCACGGAGCGTCCGCTCGTTTGGCTCCACATATAGCTCAGCGTGTCGCCATCGGGATCGCTCGATGCGCTGCCGTCCAGTGTCACCGTTCGCGATTGGCCGGGAGCATTAATGGTCTGGTCTGCACCCGCGTCTGCGGTCGGCGGATCGTTCACGGTAAACGTCACCGCTACGGTATCAGAGGAGCTTGAGACCCCGTCTGTCACAGTGACGTCGAATGTGAGGGTTTGTTGCCCGCTGAGGCCTGCCGGGACGGTGAAACTCGGCGCGACATTCGCCGCATCAGATAGGGAGACAGTTGGCCCGGCAGTTTGGGTCCAGACGTAGGTCAGGCTGTCATTATTGACGTCCGAAGAATTGCCCGCGTCGAGCTGAACCACGCCGCCGGTCGCGAGATTGGCGAATGTCTGGTCGCTTCCCGCATCCGCCACGGGCGCGTTGTTGGGCACAAGGGTCAGAGTAATGTCGTCAGCAACGGGGGGATTGGTGCCATCATCTGCGCTCAGCCGAAGGACCACCTGCTGTTGGGCAGGATCCTGCCCCGGATCATAGCTGATCTGGGGCGTCAGCGTCGTCGCATCACTGATTGTAACGGCAGGTCCGGAAACCTGGGTCCACGCAAACGTCAAAGCGTCCCCGTCGGCATCCGCTGCAGAGCCGGTCAGACTGAATTGGCTCGACGCATTGAAACCGGTAACGGTTGCGTCGGCGCCGGCATCCACGGTTGGCGAGCGGTTGACCCCATCAATCAGGGCCACGACATCGGAGCACGCGCCGCCCGCCGCCGCCATGGCTGATTTGTCGACCCGCGCAGTCCCGACCTGGGTACGTTGTGATCCCGCCAGATCAAAAACAGCAAAATCAAGATCATCGCCCGACCCGCTTAAACCGGACAGGCTCACCGTGTTGGTCCGGATGCGCGCATAGAGGCGATCGTTCTGACTTTGACCCACGGGGACCGAATTCGACTGGCCAAAGTCGATGCGGTTGTTCGGCGTACCGGCAGGCGTGAGGCGGACTTCATACTCGTCTCGGCCGCTGCCGTCGTCTGTGATACCTGTCACACTGAGGTCCGCCGAAACGCGGCACTCTCCCGAGACTTTGGCATAGGTCAGATTGGACGGACCCGCCGTCAGCAACTGCGCAGGGGCCGCGTAGTTTGCAATGATGTCGACGGTGTCAGTCGATTGGGCGCCCGAAGGATCAGAGACGGCCAGTGTCAAAGTGAAGGTTTGCGCCCCGGTCAGCCCCGATGGGAATGTGATCACCGGACTGATGTCCGTGGAGTCGTCAAACGTGATGCCTGAGGGACCTCCGGTTTGGGACCATGATACCGTCAGCGGATCTCCGTCTGGGTCCTGGCTGCGATTTCCATTCAGCTGAAGCGTATCGCCGCCCACAACCCCGTTGATGTTGCGATCAATGCCGGCATTGGCAACGGGCGCCTGGTTCACTGGTGCGGGCGCGACATTCACCACCACGGTCGACGTGGACGATGCCTGCCCATCGCTGACCATCAGTTCGAAACCATATTGGCGCGCCGCAGAGATGCCGGTGACGCTGAACGTCGCCTGCGGTGAGGACGTATTCGTCAGGCTGACACCCCAGGTCGGGCCGCTGATTTGTCGCCAGGAGTAGGTCAACGGGTCGCCATCGGGATCGGACGATCCGCTGCCGTCCAGTGTGATCGGCGTGCCTGACACATAGCTGGGGTTGGAGATGTTGTTTCCGGCATTCGCGACGGGCGCCTGATTCACTGCGGCGCGGTTGAGTGTGACGATGATTGAGTCGTTCGCCACACCGCCATTTCCGTCCCGGACCTCGAGGTTGACGATAAACTGCGCCGTTGGAAAATTCCCGAAAAAGGCCGGAGACACTGACAAGGTCGGCGACACCGCATTTGGATCCGAGAAGCTGATGCCAAACAGTCCTGTGGGGTTGGACCAAGTATAGGTCAGCGTATCGCCATCTGGGTCACTGGTGCCACTTCCGTCCAATTGGACCGGCGCGCCAGGCGTGTAGTTGTTCAGCAGGATGTCCGTGCCCGCATCTGCCACGGGAGGCCGGTTGGCGTTAAAACCACTATTGGCGGCAAGGGTCGCACATGCACCACCCGCGGCGTTGATCTGCGACAGCGTGAGGGTGCGCACGGCCTTCGCTGGCCCCGTACTGGCAGTTGCAGATGTCGTATCGAGCACGTTGACCGCGATGGTCGAGCCCAAATTCTGGTTACTCGGAACGGTGAAGACGAGCGTTTGCTGAAATGCTCCGGTTGCGACCTGATTGGCTGTGGTTTGGAACAGCTGGGATGGTCCGGGTGTAGCCCCCAGAGTGGTGTTTGAAGACAGGACCACCCGAAAGGAGTCCTGAATGCCAGCGGTTGCCGTGTCATCATCCGCGTTGGCCCCAAGGCTCACGGTCGGGCTTATGGAACAGACGCCGCCGGCACCGTTGAACGTTACGCCGGTGATGGTCTCATTGGTCGTGGCGTTTGCATGCGGCGACAGCGCGAGCGCCGAGACTGACGACATGGCCAAAAGGGCGAGGGATCTGGGTTTGCGGATAAGTGCCATCGGGCGAGCTCCAAAGATAACGGCTTTGGTCCCGCGATGCCCCACCCTGAGTCCGGCTTGAATGTCCCATATGGAACAAACAGCGCGTTTAGGCCGCCGCGCTACAGTTTAGCTCTTGTAATTGCTGAACAAAAACGTCGGGTCTTTGATAGAAAACGAGTGAACCTGCCCCGGATACGATCTCCAAGCGCGCGGTCGGCAATATCTTCAGAAAGTCTTCGATGAGTTGAGCCCGGTCTCGCACGTCTTGCTCACCATAAACAAGGTGAACGGGCTGCGTGATCGATGCAGCGAGCGAACTCCAGTCCATTGCATTGAGCAGTATCTCCTCAACGCCGCCATCCACCCCATTGAGATACCCATAGGCCGTTGAATCAAATATCATCTTTTTGACTCCCGCGCCGGAAATCGTGTCCAGATCCGCCAACGAGCCTGAGAAGAAGCGGTTCATGTAAGAGTCTTCGTAGCCTGCCTGAATTTTGGCGACGATGGATCTTAAGTAGAAGCGCAGCACACTCGGCGCATGCTTCGCCAGATAATAGGGCACCCGTACTTGAGCGATCATCTTCTTCAGCTGATTTCCCCCAACAATCGGCAGGGTTGTGCACACAAAGACCAAACCTTCACACCGGTCGGGGAAAGTTTGGGCAAAAGCGAAAGCATAGGGCGATGCCCCGTGGCTTGCGATGATAGGACACGTGGCAACATCAAAATGGTCGAGTAGTTCCGCGAGCCTTCGGGCGAAGCCATAGGCTTGCTCGAACCCGGTGCCGCATCCAGATGTGCTGCCGAAATGCGGCCGCCAAGGCATAATCAGACGGTAGCCATTGTCCTTGAACAGCGCTTTCACCTCTGGTGTCAGCCCAGTCTCGCCGATCATGGGATGAAAATAGAGCACCGGGCGGGCATCCGGATCGCCCCAAACATCAACTGCCAAATGACTGCCGTCAGCGAGCTCAAGAACCTCAAGCTTGCGACGGCCTTCTTCCCCGAACGGCCGCTGCGGATCATCCTGGTTCAGTTTGGAGAGCTTGGAAAAACCGGAATACAAACAGACGAGTTCTGTCTGGGACTTCAGGTTCAGTTTGGACAACAAGTGCTTCAACTGATTGCGAACGGTGCCAAGGGAGCGCCCCCGCTGTTGCGCGAGGTCGCGCAAGCTGACGCCGTTGACGATTGCCCGGCATATCGCCAGTTCGGCCGCCGTGAGAGACAAACTCTGCGAGAACAAGCGCCCAACACTGTCTTCCCAACTCATATTCAGCTCTTGGACGATCGCTACAGGACCGTCGGGGTCATGCAGGTCCCATTCAACGATATGCTGGCTGAGTCGCTCGGTTGCCGCAGACAGGACGGTCAATACCAGGGCCGGCTCCGGCGAGGCGTTGCGAAGCCCAGCCAGGCCTTTGCAGAACGCCTGTTTGTCGGCAGTGTCTGACAAAGCCTTGTGCAGATGCTCGCCAATATTCAGGCCGAGGCTCTGCTGCGCCGCCTCGCTGAGCTTGGTGATCACCCCCTGATCATTGACCATGACCCATGAGAGGGCCTCGGAGCGTATCGCACGGCGCGCTTTTGGCGTTGCAGAATGCTCCGTACGCTCTGCCAGAGCCAGCGCGCTTTCATAGTATTGGCTGACATCCTGAAGAGTCTTGTCGGGCTCGGTCAGGACGTCATTTCCAGCTTCAATCAGGCGGCTGATCTTTTGGTCGAGCAGGTCATCAAGTTCGAACAGTTTGGTCGGCTCGAGGACAAGTTCATAGGCGAGCTGTATCAGTCGATCCTCAAATCGCATGAATTTCTCCTCGGGGTTAGAATTCAGCTTGGAGGCCGCTATGCCCCGTTCTGTAATCGGAATTACAGCAGAGATGTGATTGTGGAGTTGGATTGAGATGCATGTTTTGCACGCCCGTCAGATAATGTCCCCCCGACATGCAGCAATGTACCATTTGGTATATCTGGGCATGCTTGGCGTGTCGCCGGACAACCTGATGTCGCTGGCGCACATCATGGCATTTGAGGGAACCTCCGTTACTTCGGCTTAGTGAAAATTCCGACCGGCAGGGATGATGCGGACGTCCCGCGGGTGACGGCCTGCGGACCGGGATGGTGGGCCTTTACGCTCTGGGATCGGACGCAAGACTTCATCGGCCCGGTCCAGCGCATTCTTCAGCGGGTCATTCTGGGCGTCCTCAGACAGCCGTTCCAGATCGCAGGTTCGGTCAATCAGCTGCTCGGCAACAATGTGGGTGACGTTGTCCGCGGTCTGCACACGGCCCTTCACGACCAGAATGCGCGCGCCCATCACCACGGAGCGAAAGCGCTCGAACACTTTCTGCCAGACGACAAGATTGGCGATACCGGTTTCGTCTTCCATGGTGATGAAGCATACCCCACCGGCCGAACCGGGGCGCTGGCGCACCAGGACAACGCCGCCAAGCTCGACCCGTGCCCCATTCGGGCGGGCGCACGCCTCCCTCGCCGGGAGCAGACCAAGCCGGGCATAGCGATCGCGCAGGAACGAAATGGGATGATCCTTCAACGATAGGCGGGTCGTCTGATAGTCCTGAATGACATGTTCAGAGGTTGGCATGATCGGCAATCGGGTCAGCCCGTCGCGGCCCTGCTCGGCCACATCTGCGGCGGCAAACAATGGCAGGCTCGCCCCGCTCGCCTCACCGCGTACCGCCCAGAGCGCGGCGCGCCGGTCCAGGCCCATGGAACAGAATGCGTCGGCAGCCGCCAGATGCTCCAATGCCCGCCTCGTAATGCCAGATCGGCGGCGGATATCTTCTGGTACGTCATAACCACCGCCGCGTGCTTCCAGCATCTGCTCGATTTCATCCTCGCCCAGACCGTCAATCTGGCGCAGGCCAAGACGTACCGCGAGTCTTGTCTGATCACCGCTATGCTTTGCATTCTGGTTTGATCCCGTATCGCTGCGCTCACATGGATCGCGCTCACGGCTGCTGTCTTTGGTCTCCCCTACGCCTTCCGCGCCGCGATGGATCGTGCTCAGGGCTGCCGAGTCCTGGGATACGGGCTCAAGCGTATTGTCCCAATCCGACAGGTTCACATCGGCAGCACGCACCTCAACACCGTTTTCGCGGGCATCGCGCACGATCTGGGCCGGCGCATAAAAGCCCATGGGCTGGCTGTTAAGCAGGGCCGCGCAGAACACATCGGGATGGTGGCATTTCAGCCAGGACGAGATGTAGACCAGCAGGGCAAAACTGGCCGCATGGCTTTCGGGAAAGCCATATTCGCCAAAGCCTTTCACCTGATCGAAGCAGCGTTGGGCAAAGTCGCGCTCATAGCCACGCGCCACCATCCGTTCGACCATCAGATCCTGATAATTCTGGATTGTGCCGACCTTCCTGAAAGTCGCCATGGCCCGGCGCAGGCCATTGGCTTCATCGGCAGAGAACTTCGCTGCATCCATGGCAATCTGCATCGCCTGTTCCTGAAACAGGGGGACGCCGAGGGTGCGGCATAGGATCTGCTCCAACTCATCAGGCGGGCCGTGCTCCGGCGCGGGGCTGGGATAGCGCGGCTTCTCCAGCCCCTGCCTGCGACGCAGATAGGGATGCACCATGTCGCCCTGGATCGGACCTGGCCGGACAATCGCAACTTCGATGACGAGATCGTAGAATTCGCGCGGGCGCAGGCGCGGCAGCATGTTCATCTGTGCGCGGCTTTCGACCTGGAACACGCCAAGGCTCTCCCCCCGGCAGAGCATGTCATAGGTCGCGGTATCGCCTTGCGGGACGCTTGCGAGGTCATGATCAATATTCTTGTGCAAGCGCAGAAGATCGAAGGCCTTGCGGATGCAGGTTAGCATGCCGAGGCCCAGCACATCCACTTTCATGATGTTCAGCGCCGAGATGTCATCTTTGTCCCACTCGATGAAGGTGCGGTCTTCCATGGCGGCATTGCCGATCGGAACCGTCTCGGTGAGCAGGCCCCGGGTCAGCACGAAGCCACCAACATGTTGGGACAGGTGGCGCGGAAACCCGATAAGCTGCCGCGTCAGGGTGATCGCGCGGCGCACCATAGGGTTGCCTGGATCAAGACCTGCCTGCTGGATATGGCCGGGCTTTATATCAGGCCCGAAGCTGCCCCAGACGGTGCCCGCCAACACCGACGATACATCCTCTGACAGACCCAACGCCTTGCAAACTTCGCGTACGGCTGAGCGTGGGCGATAGGAAATCACCGTAGCTGTCAGCGCGGCGCGGGCGCGGCCATAGCGCTCATAAACGTACTGGATGACTTCTTCGCGCCGCTCATGTTCGAAATCCACATCGATGTCCGGGGGCTCCTTGCGCTCCTTGGTCAAAAAGCGCTCGAACAGCAGGCTGGTCATCGTCGGGTCGACGCTGGTGATACCGAGGCAATAACAGACAGCGGAATTGGCCGCCGACCCCCGCCCCTGGCACAAAATGTCATGCTCGCGCGCCCATCGCACAACGTCATGGACCGTCAAAAAGTAAGGCGCATAGTCCAGTTCACCGATCAGGGTGAGTTCCTTCACCAGCGCGTCGATCACCTTGCGCGGCACGCCGCCGGGATAGCGCCAGTCCGCGCCCGCCCAGGCCAGGTCTTCCAAGTGCTGCTGCGGGGTCTTGCCGGGCGGCACGGGCTCATCGGGATACTCATAGGCCAGTTCATCCAGCGAAAAGGTGCAGCGCTCTGCAATCTCGACCGTACGCGCCAGGGCAGGCTCAAATCCTTTGAAAAGGCGCGCCATTTCCTCCGGCGGTTTCAAATGCCGCTCGGCATTGGCCTCCAGGCGGAACCCGGCATCTTCGATGGTGCAGTGTTCGCGGATGCAGGTCACGACATCCTGCAGGGGCCTGCGCTCCGGGGCGTGGTAGAGCACGTCATTTACGGCAATAATCGGCGCGCCCGCCTTGGCGCCCAGGTCAGCCAACCGCGCGATCATCTCCCGGTCCTGACCTGCAAACCTGTAGCGTGCCGCCAGATAAATCCGTCCCCCCCAGCCCTGCGCCAGACGCTCAAGCGTGTCGGCAAAGGTCCCGTCCAGCCGGTCCGGCGGCATGACGATAAACACTTGCCCATCGCCATGGGCGAGAATGTCTTCCAGCGTGATCTCACATGCGCCCTTCTCCGCGCGCCGTTTTCCCAGCGTGAGAAGCTGGCTGAGGCGACCATAGGCGGCCCGGTCGGTGGGGTAGCAGATCAGCTCCGGGCCATCGGTGGGCACAAGTCTTGCGCCCACCAACATGCGCATACCGGCTTCCTTGGCCGCGATATGGGCCCGCACGACACCCGCCAGCGTGTTGCGATCAGCAATACCTATTGCCTGAAGGCCAAGTGCCTTGGCCTGGTGCACCAGTTCTTCCCCATGGCTTGCACCGCGCAGGAAAGAGAAGTTCGTCGTGACGGCCAGCTCTGCATAATCGGTCATGCAAATAGCCCATGGATGAACCATTCCGGCGGCCCACCGCGCCCATCGCCATAGAGCCCTTTGCGAAACAACCAGTAGCGCCGCCCCTCCGCATCCTCGATACGGTAATAGTCACGGGCCCGGGGGAGATTGCGCGCAGGCGCCGTGGCAGGCTCTGCCTCAAGATCAGCGCGGATTTTGCCGATCAGGTCTGCATCGGCGCGCGGGTCGAGCTTGGGCGCGAGCCATTTTCTGTCGAGCCCATCCGGGCTGGTGGCCGTGTCCGGCGCTGCACTATGGCGCCACCATTCGGGGCTCACACGCTCGGGCCCGTCTGCGCGCACCACACGTCGCGTGACGCGCCGCCAGATGAAGCGCTGCGGCGGGCCATCAGGCACTTCAGCCAAAACCTTCACTTGCTCTGGCCGGTCAAATATCCGGATCGGCCTTGGGCCTGCATGGGGTGCAGGCACAGGCTGCTCCGGGAGATTGCCGTCGAAGGGTTTGAACTGTTCGGCGCGCTCCGGCAGATGGCTCTCACACATATGGGCGACCTGCACGGAGCCATCACCGAGACGGGCAGAGATGCGGTCTGCCAGGGCGGACAGCGCGACAGGGTCAGTATCGCGGCCCGCCAAGTCCCCTGCAAATGCTGGCGTTCCAGTCTGCATTGGCCCGGCCCGGTGAGCCTCCAAGACCAGGTAGTCTATTCCGAACCCCGGATCGATCCGGTCTATCTTCTCTTCAAACAGGCGCAGGATATGTGCGGGCACTCTCACCGGGCGGGCAAGTGTGATCTGCACATCCGTCATCCCGCCATCCGCGCGAAAGGCCACGAGGGCAAACCCGCGCGCGCCCTGGCCAAGCCCTGCCAGATCATCGCACAATTCATCGGCAAGCTGCGCCAGACCGAGCCGAATAGCCTCAGCGGTTGCAATCGGCTCAGGACAATTGAGCCGAACGGCATGGGCGGGCGCGGGCCGCAAGGGCGAGAGCGGTTCAATCCGCTGTCCAAGCGCCTGGTCCAGCCTCAGCAAGGCCGCATCTGCCATCTCGCGCGAGCGAAACCGCCGGGCCAGCGATTTGCGGTCGATGTCATAGAGCTGACCGATCCGGGTCAGCCCAAACCGGCGCAGCAGGGTTCGGGCCGCTTGCGAAAGGCGCAGCGCCGTCATCGGCAACGCTGCAAGCCCCCTGCGCTCATCTCCTGGCTGCAGAATGGTTTGCGGAGCAGCCCGCGCCAGGGCACTTGCGGCACCTGGCGTGCTCGCCAGGCCAAGCTGACAAGTGATCCCATTGCTCCCAAGCCGCGCGGCGGCAAGGTCCATCATCTCCTGTTCACCGCCATAGAGATGGGCACAGCCCGTGATCTCGATCATCAGCCCATCATCGCCGTCAATCGCCACAAGCGGGGCAAAGCGCACCATCCAATGGCCCAGGAGCTTCAGGGCACGCGCATCTGCCCCACGGTCGATATCTTCTGAGACAAGGCCAGGGCAGCGGGCTTTGGCATCGGTAAAACGCAGCCCCGGCATGACGCCCTCACGCTGAGCTGCTGGATTGGCCGTAACAATACACAGACCATGGGCGCCGGCCTCTGTCAGCGCGAAAGGCGCTTCAGGGGCGCGAGCCTGTGGTGCAACAGCCTTGCCGCGCGCCCGCTTCAATCGCGTCAGTGGCCAGTCGGGAAACCATAGGGAAAGATAGCGTTTCATTCTTCGGCTCAAGCTAAAATGCGCCCCGCCCTCTCCCCTCGGGGCCAGGAGTTTATGGGGCTCACGCCTCACAAGTTCTTATTTTGTTCCAACCACAAAGAGTCAAGGAGAGTCTTGATGCGCCGGTGCGCAGGCTGACTGTTCGAAGAATGTTTCAGCTGAGGACCCTCACTAATGGGTCAGCTGTAGAGGGCGGACGGTTCAAACCCTCGCCTTCTTCGCCAGTCCCGGCCTATTCCGTCCCCGGCCTGGCATCTTCGCTGGACACGTCATCCTCCAGTCCCATGGCGGCGCGCCGGGCGGCGGCTTCCCGTCGTGCGTCTTCCCGCTCGCGAAGTTCATCGGAAAACGCGCTGGCGAACACACCGGCCGGCAGGGCGACCACGCCAATTCCGGCAAGGGCAATGAACGACGCCGCGACCCGCCCAAGCGTAGTTTCGGGGTACACATCGCCGTATCCCACCGTCGTCAGGGTCGCGATGGCCCACCAGACCGCCCGGGGAATCGAGGCGAATTCATCACGACCGGCGCCAACGCCTTCAATGAAATAAAGGAGCACCGCCGAGATATAGACAAGCACCAATGCGACAGCGAGCGTTGTGAAAAGCTGCCCGCGCGAGCGCGTCAGCGCAGCGCCCAGAATGTCGAAGGCTGGCATGAACCGGGCGATTTTCACCAGACGCGTCAGCCGCAGGATCCGCAGGATCATCAGGGCCTGGTCGCCTTCGGTGCCGATGAACAGGATCCACAGCAATTCCGGCGCGAAGGCCAGAAGGTCAGCCAGCGCACTGGCCGACAACATGTATTTCACCCGGCCAGATACGCCCGCATAGCGCGGGTCTTCGCCCGCCGCCCAAAGCCGGATCAGGTATTCGACAGCAAAGATGGCGAGGATCGCATAGTTGAAATAGTCGATCCCGGTTTTCCACGCCGGCGGCAGGGACGGTTCGGTTTCCAGGGCAAACGCAATGAAGCTCGCCACGACGAGGAGGACGATGAAAACATTGGTGCGCGAGAGGCCGCCCGTCGCGCGGGCGTCGGGCTCCAGTTCCAGATAGAGCCGTTTGCGCAATCCCATCTGGGTCATGATTTGTTGAACTGCCATGCCGCACTCTGCTCGCGCCGAAAACGCGAGTGTATCGGCCACGGTGAGTCGCGCAAAGCCCGGGCGTCAGTGCTCTTTTTCCAGCTCCATGACTTCCTTGCCAAGGAAGA
This sequence comes from Pseudomonadota bacterium, assembly GCA_039818165.1. Lineage (GTDB taxonomy): Bacteria > Pseudomonadota > Alphaproteobacteria > Caulobacterales > Hyphomonadaceae > UBA5336. The sequence goes on from JBCBUL010000014.1 coordinate 53,534, forward strand.
AGGAAATGGCGGTTCGGATCAGGACAAGGAGGCCCACAAAGATGAGATCCGTCAGCTCCCGCGTGATCACAGTGTGGACAATGTCCGACGCGATCATGAATTCTAGGCCAGTGAGAATATAGGTGCCCAGAATCGCCCGGGCCGTGTTCAGATTGCCCAGATTGTGGGTCAGCCCAATGCCGTGGCGCAGGCCCGCCAGCAGACGAAACAAGGCAACGAAAAAGCCAAACAGGATCAGCCCGACTCCGAACAGGTCGATGCAAATGGCAAGGCCTTCCAGGGCATGCATCACCGGTTCGTCGAGGCCGAAAGGAAGGTGTTCCAGCGAGGTCCCGCCCGTCATGCCTTCCATGGGATGTGCGACATGGGGCGTTGTCATCACATCAGCTCCGCATCGGTCATGACCTCGACCAGGGCGGGGCCGTTATAGGCAATCGCCTTGGCCAGGGCCTCGTCCAGTTGCTCGCGTGTTTTCACCTGCTCGCCCATGCCGCCGCAGGATCGGGCAAAACCGGCGAAACTCGGATTGACGAGGCTGGTCTGCCAGACGGGGAATTCGGCGGCCTTTTGCTCCTTGGAGATTTTTCCAAGCTCGGAATTGTTCATGAGAACATGGGTGATGTTCATGCCGTATTTGACTGCCGTGGTGAATTCCATGGCGTATTGGCCAAAGCCGCCATCGCCGGACACCGAGATGACCTTCCGGCCCTTATACGGCCCATCTTCCCGGGTCGCGGCCCAGGCCCCCATGGCGGCCGGAAAAGAGAATCCGATCGAGCCAAGATAGCCCGACATCAGTACGCGCTGCTGGCCCGTCGGCTCAAAATAGCGCCCGAAGCTGTACGTGTTGTTCCCCACATCCACTGGCAGGATCGCATCGGCAGGGGCGTGGCGCGTCAAGGCAGCGAACAAGGCGGCGGCGGAGACGCCTTTGCCGCGGTCCTCGCCCTCGCGATTGGCCTTTTCAATGCGCCAAAGGCGCCAGCGCTCGGCCACTTCGCCGCGCAGGTCCGTCGCAGCGGCGCCGTCCATGGCGGCGGCAAGCTGGGTGGCCGTGACGCCCACATCGCCCATCACGGGCACGGTGACGGGGTGGCGTTTGGCCAGGCGCATGGGATCGGTGTCCACCTGGATGGTGGGTGCGCCCTCATAGATCCCGGTATGGTCGGAGAAGGAGGAGCCGAAGACGACGAGTAGATCAGCCTCGTTCATGAACCAGCTAGCGATCGGGGTGCCCGACCGGCCCATGACGCCAGCGGCGAGGGAGTGATCGTCGCCGATCTGGCCCTTCGCCTTGAAGGTGGTCGCCACGGGCGCGCCAAGTTTGTCAGCCAGGGCGATAACCGCATCCATCCCGTCCAGCGCGCCATAGCCGACGATGATCATCGGGCGCTTGGCGGCTTTCAGGAGCCTGGCGGCCTCATGCAGGGCGCTTTCCGGCGGGGCCACACGCAAGTCCGCCATCCGCCCGGCCGGGCCTTGCGCCTTGGCGCCCTCCGGAGCGGGTTTTGGCTGAACATTGTCCGGGAAGACCAAGTGCCCGACGCCGCGCTCGAGGATGGCGGTTTTGATCGCCTGGGTCATCAGGAGGGCGTGGTCAGATTCCGGATGCACGGTCTGGGAAAAGGCTGAAACGGCTTCGAACGCGGCTTCCAGGTCGATGTCCTGAAAGGCGTGGACTCCGACGACCTGGTCCTGCACCTGGCCGGTCAAAGCGAGGGCGGGCGCTCCATCTACCTTCGCGTCCCAGAGCCCGGTGATCAGGTTTGTTGCGCCCGGGCCGGCAATGGTGAGCGCAGCCGCGGGACGACCGGTGAGCTTGCCATAACCCGAGCAGGCGAAAGCCGCCGCGCCCTCGTGGCGGATGCCGTAATAGCTGAGCCGCCCCTCGGATTCCTGCACGCGAAGGGCATCGGCAAGGCCGAGATTGGAGTGGCCAACCATGCCGAACACGCTGGTGACGCCCCAATTGGTCATCGTTTCGGCCATCACGTCGGCGACAGTCCGCGCGCGCGGCGGTTCGGAAGGTACGCCGACATAAATCCCGTCTTCGCGGGTTTCGACGTCGAACATCGTCTGGCCCGTGTCTTCGTGGCCGCCGGGGGGCTTTCCAGTCAGCGGATCAAAGTCCCAGCCATGCCAGGGGCATCGCAGCCAGCACTTGTCCTCGATGCCCTTTTCGATGGACCCCACCGAGCGGACCGCCCTGGTGGGGGCACTTGTTGTCCATTGCCGCATACTGACCGTCGAAATGGACCAGAGCGACAGACTGGCTGCCCGCTGTAGCGGATTTCACCCGTCCCTCGGCCACTTCGCCAGGCTCGGCGACCTTGTGCCATGTAAGTGTCGTCTTTTCGGTCATTGGGGTCCCCTTGCGCTTGCGGACGAGCCCTATCGGAACGCCATTAATCATGCACCTCAAGAGTTTATCACGAATTTTTTGAGCCTCTGTGATTGGTGTGCCATGAAAGTGATCGATAGGGGAACGTCGAAACGAAGAGGGACAGGCCCAGCATGAACACTCAAGTCGTCGCCAAATGGGATCATCTGAAAGATCGAGAGCCCGAATATGCACTTGTTGGGGAAGTGGATTTGGTGGTCGTTCGCTTCGACGACGAGATTTCAGTCTTCTATGGGCGTTGTCTGCACCGCGGCGCGCTGATGGCCGACGGCCATGTCGACGCGAATGACAACCTCATCTGCGGCGTCCACAATTGGGATTACCGGCTCGATACGGGCGTTTCGGAGTATGAAAATTCCGAGGCCCTGCCCAAGTTCAAGGCCTGGATTGATGGCAATGACGTCCTGGTCGATGCCGATGAGATCGCCGACTGGGCCAAGACCAACCCGCAGCCCTATCAGCGCGACGACTATCTGGGCCTCTACCAGGATCCGAGCCACGCGCCCCACCCCGAGCCCCATAACAATCTGATCCAGCAATATGCCCGCGATGGTCTTTCAAAGGTTGGTCACCACGGCGTGGTCGACGCCATGGGCATACCGCGCCAGGACTTGCCGGAGTGGGACGATATCCAACTCCTCACAGCCCAGCTCCAGAAAATGCCCCTTCTGGATGATGACCCGGTCGATACATCCGTCGTGATCGGTCCGAATGCGCAAAAACCCCTTCGCCTGGATATTCCGCTGTTCGTGTCGGACATGAGTTTCGGCGCGCTGTCGGAGCCCGCCAAGGTTGCCATGGCGCGCGGGGCGGAATTGGCGGGCACAGGCATCTGCTCTGGCGAGGGCGGCATGCTGCCGGAAGAACAGGCGGCCAATACGCGCTATTTCTACGAACTGGCTTCTGGCCGGTTCGGCTTTTCCTGGGACAAGCTCGAGCGCGTCCAGGCCTTCCACTTCAAAGGCGGCCAGGGCGCCAAGACCGGCACCGGCGGACATCTGCCCGGCAACAAGGTGAAGGGCAAGATTGCCGAAGTGCGCGGCCTCGAAGAAGGCCAGTCCGCCATTTCCCCACCGCGGTTTCCAGACTGGACGGAAGTCTCCCAGGTCAAGGAATTTGCAGACGAGGTCCGCAGCAGAACCGGCGGCAATCCCATCGGCTATAAATTGTCTGCCCAACACATCGAGAGAGACATCGACGCGGCGCTGGACGTCGGCGTTGACTATATCATCCTGGACGGGCGCGGCGGCGGAACCGGCGCGGCGCCGACAATATTTCGGGATAATATCTCGGTCCCCACGATCCCTGCCCTGGCCCGCGCCCGCCGGCACCTGGACTCATCTGGCAGAAGCGACGTGACTCTCGTGATCACGGGCGGCCTGCGCACACCGGCCGATTTCGTGAAAGCCTTGGCCCTCGGCGCCGATGCCATCGCGGTTTCGAACGCGGCCATGCAAGCGATTGGCTGCATCGCCATGCGCGCTTGCCACACCAATAATTGCCCCGTCGGCATAGCCAGCCAAAAACCCCATCTGGTCTCCCGGCTGGTGGTGGAGAAATCAGCCCAACGTCTGAAGAACTTCTTCGACGCATCCACGGAACTCATGGCGGTTCTGGCCCGGGCGTGCGGATATTCCAGCCTGTCTGATTTCAACATCGATGACCTGACTACGGTCAGCCGCGAGATGGCAGACCTGTCCGGCGTAGCCTATGCGGGCGTGGTGCGATCATGAGCGTTGCTACCGCAGAGATGATCGTTCTCGCGCTGGGGCTCTACTTCGCCGCGGGATTGTTGGTCGGGCTGATCTACATGTTCGGAGGCGCAGGTCGCATCGACCCTGCCGCCAGGGGAAAGGGCCTGCCGCTCCGCGTGCGCCTGCTCATCCTGCCCGGCATTGTCGGGCTCTGGCCGCTGATGCTGGCAAAACTCTTCACCCAAACGGAGCCGCCGATCTCATGAAACGCGCGCATCGAAAATGGCACTTGGCGCTTTGGGCCTTGATTGGTCCGGCCGCAATGGTGGTCCTCACTCTGGCCGTCATGAACCGGCCCGCAAGTCCGGTGAATGAAGCCCTTCCGGGCGAATTGATGCTGGAGACCGAGTGATGTCACACGACTACAAGGCCGTTCAGTGGACTCCCTTCAAGACGCGGTTCGATCTCTGGCTGCTCGTGGGCATTGCGCTGTATCTGGTTGGCTTCATCGCGATCAGTGTCGCGACCCAGCCCAGCGGCGAGAGTCTTCACCCGGTGCAGATCATCATCCGCGCCACCGGCACCCTGGCCTTCCTGCTGCTCACCTTCATTCTTTGTATCGGCCCGCTGGCTCGGCTGACCGACCGCTTCAAACCGTTCCTCTACAATCGTCGCCATCTCGGTGTGACGACCTTTCTGGTGGCGCTGGTCCATGCTGGGCTGACGATCATGTGGTATCACGGGTTTTCCGAGATGAACCCTTTGGTGTCGGTGTTCGCCTCCAATCCGCGCTATGACAGCCTGTCGGGCTTTCCCTTTGAAAGCCTCGGCTTTGTCGCTCTGCTCATCATGTTCCTGATGGCCGCGACCAGCCATGATTTCTGGAACGCGAACCTTGGACCAGGCCCCTGGAAGGCGCTGCATATGGGCGTCTATGTCGCCTTCGGGCTGCTGGTGGTCCATGTTGCGTTGGGTGCGATCCAGTTCGAGAAGCATCCGGTCTATGTGGCCCTGCTCGGACTGAGCGCAGTGACGGTGACAGGCCTGCACCTGACGACGGGGCTCGCCAGTCTGTCATCGACCCAAGGCACCACGCTCGAGGGTTGGCTGAAGGTTGCCGCGGTCAGCGAGATGGAAGATGCGCGCGCCAAGATCATCCGGCCCGCATCGGGCGAAGCGATTGCGGTGTTCCGCGACGGCGAAAAAGTGTCCGCCGTGTCGAATGTCTGCCGCCACCAGGGTGGACCGCTCGGCGAAGGCAAGATCGTCGATGGCTGCATCACCTGCCCCTGGCATGGCTTCCAGTATCGCATGGAAGACGGCCAGTCGCCGCCGCCGTTCACTGAGAAGATCGCGACGTATCAGACGCGTATCGAAGACGGCGTGGTTTATGTGAACCCTGAGCCGAATGCGCCGGGCACGCCCACACCACCAAGCCTGATCGGAGCGCCCGCATGAGCAAGGACGATTTCTTCATCGGTTGGGCTGACACGCCAGCCATAGACCGCCGCTTCTTTGTCCGCGCCGGGCTCGCCCTCATGGCAGGCACCGCGGCCACGGCAGGCACGGTCGCGGCGTTTCAAAAGCCAGCTGGCCCCGGTGACTGGGCGATGGGCGACATTCGGGAATGGCGGGGAATCGCCACCTCGGAGCCCTACGCCATGCTGCGCACGCTCGACCTGGACGGTACGCCGCGCACCGCGCTGCTCGGCTGTCAGGGCAAGTGCGGTGTGGCTGCACGGATCGGTGCATTGGCGGGCGAGCCGGTGATTGTGAAGGGCTCACTCATCCAGCGGGGCCGCCACGCCATGATCGCCGTTGTCGATGGCATGGACTGGATCGCCGAAGACCCGGCCGGCAGCATCGGCGATCTGGCGTTCCCGGCGCCTACACCTCTGACTCAAGTCTCATTGGAAGGCGAAATCCTGGACAGCAAATGCTGGTTCGGCGCCATGCGTCCCTCGGAAGGCAAGGTGCACAAGTCCTGCGCCAGCCTCTGCATACGCGGTGGCATCCCGCCTGCCTTCTACGTGAAGGATCGCGCGGATCAGGCCGCTCTCATGATCATGACCGATGCCGGTGCGGCCCATGGGCCAGACTTGCTGGAATTTGTGGCCGATCCGGTTTCCATCTCAGGAAACGTGCAGCGCTTCGGAGACCTGCTCTTGCTCGACGCGCCCGTCAGCGCGATCTCACGAATTTAGCGCCCGGCGACCCGCTGGGCCTCTCGGATTTCGCCGCGAAGCACCAGAATGTCGATATTGTCCGGGGCCGAGCCCCGCGCGGTCTCAATATCTGCCAACGCGTTATCAAACCGCTCCATCTCCATGAAGGCCCGGGCGCGCAGTGTCAGAGCTTGGGCGTCCAGCGGCATGGCGTCGACCGCGAAGTCCAGGTCCGTGACCGCTTCCTGCCAGCGCTCAGAGGCAATGAGAGCGGCCGCGCGGTCCTTGCGCAGGTCGGCATCATCGGGCGCCAGTTTCAGGGCATTGGTCAGCGTCAGGATCGCCGCTTCAGGCGCCCCTGCCAGCAACCAGGCATTCCCGGCCTGGCCAAGATACGCCGTGCGGGCATCAAGACCGCCAGCATCGGGCGCGTTTGCCAGTTCTTCAAGCCGAGCGGCGCCTTCTTCAGGGTGCCCAAGCGCAATGAGTGCGACAGCTGCACAATGGCGCGCGCCCGGCCGCCCGCCATCGGACAACCAGGCCAGACCGTCCTCATAGGCGGTTTCCGGATCGGTCTCGACAAGGTCCAGACAATTGGCCAGCCGCTGGGCCTCTTCAGCCTGGACGGCCCGCCCCGCTTCGGTCAGGGGTGCGCCTTGCATCAGGGCAAGGGCAGAGATGATGACAGGCAGGCTGGACACAGGCGGGACCCCCTCGGCATAGACTTGGCTGGCTTGAGCCCTAGAGGTGGACCGGATGGACCGCAAATGACAGATCCGCAACGCAGTCTCTACTGTTTTGGCCTCGGCTACTCTGCCCTGCAACTGGCCGCGCGTATGGGCGCTTCAGGCTGGCGTATTGGGGGGACAGTCCGCAGCGAAGGGAAGGCTGAGAGCCTAAGGATGCGGGGAATTGAAGCCGATACCTTCGATGCGGGAATGGCCCCACCGGACGAAAGCGACTGGCTTGTCTCCATTCCACCGACGGACGCCGGATGCCCCGCCTTCGCGAAAGCGGGCGATTGGGCTGATACCGCTCGTTCCATCACCTACCTCTCCACAACAGGCGTCTACGGCGATCTTGGCGGGGCGTGGGCGTTTGAATGGAGCCCGCTCAATCCCCAGAGCACCCGGGCCGAGGCCCGTGTGTTGGCGGAATGCCAATGGGCGAGCACAAACCGCCCCCTCGCTATCGTACGCTTGCCGGGGATTTACGGGCCCGGCCGGTCGCCACTGGACCGGGTGCGGTCCGGATCTGCACGGCGTATCGTGAAGCCGGGACAGGTCTTCAGCCGGGTCCATGTGGATGATATCGCAAGCGGCCTCGAAGCGATCTTGTTGACCGGCGCCCGTGGCGTGTTTCACCTGACCGATGATGAACCGGCCCCGCCCCAGGACGTGATCGCCCACGCCGCGGCGCTTTTGGGCACAGCGCCACCACCGGAAATCGCCATCGAAGACGCCGACCTTTCGCCCATGGCGGCCAGTTTCTACGCCGAGTGTAAGCGCGTCTCCAATGCCCGGGCGAAGTCCGCCCTCGGATGGCGCCCGGCCTACCCGACCTATCGCGAAGGGCTTGCCGCAATCGCGCACGCCGAAGCATGATGCTCCGAGCGGCACTCGCCATAGCGCTGATCTGGCTTTTTGTCGCTCTCGTGGCAGGGCTCGTGATGCAAGCCGAGCTGTTTGCGCCGGGTCAGCAGGTCTATTTGTCTGGCGGCGAACCCGCGCCTCAATTGCACTTGGAGTTTTGGGCCATCGATAGCGTGGTGGCTGTTTCCGCCCTGCCTGTCACAGGACTTGGCGCGGTTGGATGCCTGCACCTTGCCAGCTTTCGTTCGAAGTCATCGCCCATCGCGATCAGCGAGCGCGTCGCCGCTGGCGCGCTTCTCCTGTTAGCCGCGATCTTCATCGCCTCCGCCCTGCTCATGCGCCAACGCGGTTTTGCCGTCGACTTATCTGCCGTTGGCATCGCAGCGGTTGGCGTTTCCGTCATCGCCGCGTCCCTCGCCTGTTTCCGTGACCAGCCGTCACGCCGGGCTGCCGCGCCCTGGCTTGTCTTTGCGCTTTTCCTGGCTGCGATCGCGGCCTATCTGCATCTCGTGCTGAACGAGGTTGGACCGGATCATGTTCTGCACGACACCTATTACACGGTGGCTGCATGGCACGCCGGCGGCGGCGCGCTGGCTCTTTTGATGCTGGGGCTCTGGTCAGCTGTAGCGCGGAAAGCCGGCAAAGAGATGTTGGGTTGGCTGAGTGTGGTCCTCGCCGGGGCGATCACCCTGGCGTGGACCGTCATGATTATTCTTCAGGCGCAGCTCGGCCTCATGGGTATGCCCCGACTTTATGCCGATTATCCCGAAGCGTTTAGCGCTTTGCAGGCCCGGGCCGGGATGAGCGCCGCGATTGCGGTTTTCCTTTTCGCGGTTGCCCTTGTCCGCCTCGGCGTGGCGCGGACGCGGATTGTCGGCGAGGGCCCAGCGGACGCGTTTTAGGCTTGCCAGCGGCGATAAGCGCGTCGCGCTCCTGCAGCGTTAGCGGGCGCCACTTGCCCTCTGGCAATGTGCCGAGTTCCAGCGGTCCGATGCGCTCACGTTTCAAGTCGATGACTCGGATGCCGACAAGGTCGCACATACGACGGATCTGCCGGTTGCGCCCCTCGCGCAGAACAAAGCGCAGCGTCTGCTCGCCCAGCCGCTCCACCACCGCCCGCTTCAGGCGGCGTCCATCCAGGGTCAGGCCGTGGCGCAGCTTCTCCAGCGCTGTCTCGGCAATCGCCCCGCGCACGCGCACAATATACTCCTTATCCATGTCGGACTCCGGCCCGATGACGGCCTTGGCCACCACGCCATCCTCCGAGAGGATCAGCAGGCCATGGCTGTCCTGGTCCAGCCGCCCAACGGGCGCGAGCTTGTGCCTGCGCCCGGGAATGACGTCGCTCGCCCCGTGTAAAGCCTTGCGCGTCAGCAGACGCACGGCCGGGATCTGATCGTCCTCGGGAGTACCAGAAACGATGCCCTCGGGCTTGTTCAACACAACGGTCAGCTTGTTCGCGAGCGCTGTGTTTCCGCGCTCTGAAACAGTCAGGGTTTCACCCGGTGAAATCTTGTGTCCGGGCGAGTCCAGCTTCCGGCCATTGATCAGGACCAGCCCCGCCTCAATCAGCCCTTCGGCCTCGCGCCGCGAGCACACACCCTGTTGTGCGAGCCACTTGTTCACGCGTACGGGTTCGCCGCCGTCATAGGTATAATTTTTGGCCATGGCGCTCCCTAGCAGAAGCTGATCTAGGCGCGCCAGTGATCTTGGCGCTGGCGCCAGAGACTCGCGCAACACGCGAATTGATTTTGGGAGATGCGCCGCGCCGTGCTTGAACCCCGGTCTTGGTTAACACCAACGGCTAGAAAAGACCGTGAAGGAGATGGTGAGAATGATCAAACAGCTCAAATGGATCGGTGCAGCAGGCAGCCTCCTGCTTGTGACCGCCTGCGCAACAACCCTGGAACCCGATGGCCGACTGGACACAGCGCGTGACCGCGTGGAAGCCGCAGCCGCTTACGGCACATCCAGCACAGCCTATTCGCGCGCGGCAGGCTTCCTGGGCGACGCTGAAGCCGCCCTAGAATCTGGAGAAGCAAATACCTACGACAAGACCGTCGAACTCAGCGATGCCTATGCTCAGGTCGCCATTGCTGAAGGAGAGCTTGGTGAGGCCCGCGAGGCCGCCGATGGCCTTCGTTCAGACCTTGAGACCGCCTCCGGCGAAGCCATGCAGTGCAAGGCTGATCTGGCCGCCTGTCAGGCCGCGCCCCGCCCAACCGGGACAAGTATGAGCCAGACCCTGAACCTCCTGGCCGGCACCATGCGCTGCACCATGACCGACCGCGGCAGCGGAACCGTTGCACTGTCCTGCCCCGGCCTGGGCTTTGGCTTTGACCAATCCAAGCTCACCGTGGCGGGCGATGCACGGATGACAGCGCTGTCTCAGTTCCTCAGCACGTATGGCGGCGTTGCCGTTGAACTGGTCGGACATACCGACTCCACCGGTCCGGAAGTCTGGAACCAGTCCCTGTCAGAGCGCCGGGCTGCCGCAGCTTCCCGCTTCCTCCAAAATGAAGGCATTTCCGCCGGGCGGATCGCAACGTCTGGTGAGGGCGAAACCTCTCCCGTTGCCAGCAATGACACCCGCGCGGGCCGGGCCCAGAACCGCCGCGTGGACGTCATCCTCAGAGGTGTCACCACAGCAGGCTCAATGGCCGCCGCCCGCGACATCTAGAAAACGCGATAAACTTTATCTGGAACATCCAATGAGAAAGGGCGGCCTCATCAAAGGCCGCCCTTTTTTAAATACAAACCAAATGTACGAGATGAGACCGGCGGATCCCGCTTAGGCGAATTGTGGCGCGATCTTCAGGTTCTTCACCCAACCGATCTTTTCCATCACAAGAAGCGCCGTTCCGTTGTAATCAACAATCCGATTCCAGATGCCCTTGCGAGGGCGATGCAGCGCGCTTTGCGGTTCGTCATGGTGGTGATCATGGAAGGCTTCACCTCCGGTCAGCAGACCGATCAGGTGGTCAGCCCAGACAGGCGTCTTGAGGTGACCCAACACGTTGATGCCATAGGTCGTCGCGTGGAACTGCACCGCCCGGCCGATCACAAAACAGGCGTGCAGAATCGCGGTGAGGACAAGGGAGCCTCCGGCCGCCCAGACGATTGCATAAATGACCGCTGGCAACACAAAGTGCAAAACAAAGGACAGCCGCATATAGTTTCGGTCCATCCAGAGGATAATCGGCTGGGTTTTCAGCCACATCGGCATGGGCCGCGCCATGTCTTTGGCATCGCGGAACAGGATCCAGCCGACCCAGGCCCAGCGCTTTGACTCAAACGGGTTGTGCGGGTCGCCCGGCTTGTCGGAAAAGCGGTGGTGCTGGGAATGGTAGTTCACCCAGGCCTTCACCTCGCCCTGCATGGCGATCATCAGATTGATCATGGTGAGCACCTGCCCCGGAGCGCGAAGCTCGCCAGCTCGATGCTGTATAATCCGGTGAAGCGGGCCGATGCCCATATTGCAGACAAAGACGCTGGCCGCCACAACGGCGAGGCCGACCGGCAAGTACCACCAATGCAAGGACAGGCTTTCAAGGGCGAGGCCCAGGATCACTATCGTGATCAGCACGGCAAGTCCCAATGCGGGATACAGGAACGCCGAAAACAGGCTGGAAAAATCGAATGTGTCCCAGGATTTGGGGATCGCTTTTGAACGGGGCGTCATAGTCGTGGTTTTCTCTCCATCAAAGCAGCCCGTTCGCTGGGCCACTGTTGCCGCAGATGGTCAACTGCAAGCGTTGCGCAAGGTTTAACCGCCACGCACTTGCGCGCAAGCGAGACAATTCGCCATGACGCCCCCGCGCGATTGCATGGCGCGAATTTTTTACTTGCGCGGGCATTATCAGACATGTACAAAAACAGAACATTCGTAGGGGTGCGGGGATGGGCGCGGCAGAAAAAACACTATTTGAGCGCGTTCTCCAGACGATCTCGGATCGAGGTTTTACTTACGATCCGGACACCGGACAGATCGGCGGTGTGAGATGCAAAGCAGAGGGTTGCGGCGCCATCGCCCTGCAATTGTCTGATGACGGTTCGCGCCTCACCTGTGACGCATGCGGGGACCGTTACGACGAGCCATTGAAATACTTGTTCAAGCAACCGGCTATCCGGCGAGGGCCCGCACAGGCGATGAGCGACGCCCACCAAACTGAAGCGATTGATGCCGACGGGCGCAGCGTGGCGCTTTCGGCTCAACATGACCGTGTCATCGAAAGCGATCCATCGGAAGCGTCCCGCGCCGTAATCCCCATTGGCAAGAGCCCAACTCTCCATGCTGTCGGTGTTGAGGATAATCCTCGGTCAAATTCCATCGGCTCACACCAGCGCACGCACTTAGGCGAAAAGATCATCATCGCGCTCCTGGCGCTGGTTTTTCTCGGCGTGGGCCTGTTGGCGGCGGCCATGTCGGGCTTTGCGAATTTCCAGGCCTTCGCTGGCATGGTGGACGACCCGTTCCAGTCCAGAGTCTGGGGTTGGACCGGAATCATAGCCTGCGTGTGCAGTTTTGGCGGCTTCACATTCGCGTACTGGCATGGCGCCAGCCGGCGCTTTTGGGAAGCAGGGCGCGCGATGGTCATCGCCCTTGCCGGAGCAGCCACCAGCCTGGTGGGCACACAACTCTACATGCAGAGTGCAGTGGCCGGGCGTGAAAGCGCGGCGCAGGCCGCTGCGGCGCGGGCGAGTGTCCTGGAAGCCCAGATCGCGGACTGGCGTACCGAGCTCGATGGAATTGACCTAGACGTGCGCTCAATCGAAGGGCTGGAAGCCTATATTGCAGAGGTTGAAAGGGTCGGGCGTACCAATGAGCGCCCTTACCGCGCCGCCCTGGATGAGCTTGGCCAGGCGCGCCGGCGCGCAGACCTCCAGGCCCGAATTGTAACGGCCCGAGGCGATTTTGCCGAGCTCACGGTGCAAGCCACGGGTCAAGGTCAACCAGACGACACTGGCGCACTCCGGTCCTGGTTTATCGCCGGCATGCTGGAAGTGTTCTCTTCCCAGGGCACATCGATCGGGTTTGTCGCCCTGATGATCCTGGCCGGGCGACGACAGCCCCATCTGGCAGGAAGCCAATAGGCTTTTCTCGGTACAATCCGCCATCGCGGAGCCGTCTTCACGAAATTCTGGCTCGGAATTCGTGTGAGGGGCTAATTTGGTTGCGCTCTTGCATGGGCGTGACCGAGTTGCCTGCGAGGGCAGACGGATAGCGAGGCCGCCCCGATGGCAATTGATCCAGTTTCAGACAATTCTAGCCGGGAAGCAGGCATCACGGCCCTGTTTGCGCCACTCAGGGCCGAATGGCGCCCGGCAAGGACAATGCCCCTCGCCCAGGAACGCCTTTGGTTGGTTGGACTGTTCCTGATCGCCCTCCTTCTTCGCCTCGCCACGCTAACGCAGGACTCCCTCTGGATTGACGAGGGCTACACGCTGGCCTCAGCAGGTCACAGTTTCTCCCTGCTATTCTCAGTCCCTTTTGACAGCCATCCCGCTCTGCATTTTGCCGTCGTCAAAGTGTCAGACATGTTTTTTGACGGAGCAGTGGCAGTTCGCCTGCCCTCTGCGCTGTTTTCGGTCATCATGCTCGCACCGATTTACCTGCTGTCCCGGCGCCTAATGGGGCCGGTGGGTGCCTTGGTGGCGCTGGCTGTAATGGCCTTCTCCTTCACCATGCTCGTGTACGCGAACAATGGCCGAAACTACGCTCAGCTGCTGATGCTCATCGCCTTTGCGGCCTGGGCCCTGCATGCCGTGGCCGAGAAGCTCGCCGCCGGAACAGCGCTTAGGGATAACGGGCTTTTGAAGTGGGCGGCGATCTACACGGTCAGCGCCGTTTTGGCGCTTTACACGCACAATACCGCGATACTTTATCTGTTTGTCCTCAACGGGGTGCTGTGCGGCTGGGTGCTGGCCACGGCCACCGCACGCTTCATCGAATTTACCTGGAAACTTGCCGCTGTGAACGCCCTGGCGATCGCTGCGTGGTTGCCCTGGCTCCGGGTCATGCTGGGCACATCAGATGTGTTTGACTGGCTGTTGCAGATGGATGCGGTGTCTGCCGCCACCACGCTCGCGGCGACGATCGGGCCGAACAGCGTGCCCGGTGTTTTACTGGCGGTCTTCTTTCTCGCCGTGGTCGCAGGCGGGGCGCTCAGCCTTGCGCGCCCAGGGTGGTCACTCGCGCTGATCCTCGCCCATGGCGCCGCGTTCCCGCTCTTCATCTGGCTGATCGGCTTCATCTACAAGCCGGTCTATATGGAGCGTATTATCCTGCCAGCCGCGATTGGGGGCGCCCTGGCGATCGGATATCTTGCAGCCCATGGTCGGCGCACCTGGCTCGCCGGCGGGCTTACGGGCTTTGCCTTGCTCGCTTCGGCATGGTCGGCGGCTGCCTACACACTGCGAGGCGATTCCCAGGCCAATCTCGGCGCCCATCTGATACAGGACTGGCGCGCCGCCGTGGCGGCCCACGATGTACCCGGCAACGCCCTTATCATCTGCGACACGTTCACGTGGCCCACTGTCGATGTTTACCGTCAGTCCGCCGAGGTATGGGTGCATGACAATGCGGGCATGTGGGACCTCTCCCTGCCCCATTGGCGCGACAATTACGGCGTGCCCATATCAGGCGCCAATGCCGTGGATAAACATCGCTATTCACCCTGGATGGAGACTGCCACCATTGCCTGGGATGACGCGGTTGAGCGAGCACCCCGCATGGTGTTCCTGAAACCGGACTTCCTTTGTAATGACGGCGAACCAGAAATCCTTCGGGCGCGTCTGTCAGAGTCCGGATACTCTCAAACACGCGTGGACGTCTGGCGCGGGGTCAGCGCTGAAGTGTGGGAGCGTCCCTAACGGGTTCATTCACCGGCCGCATCCAAAGCAGCGATAATCTGAGCATACCCGCGCGCCATGCGCCCCATATTCTCGACAGAAATCCGCTCATTGGTGCCATGGAAACCGGTCAGGTCTTCTGGGCTCATCACCGCAGGAACGAAACGGTAGACTGAATCCGTGATAGCGGTGGCGTAGCGCCCATCGGTAGCCCCCAGCACGAGACCAGGCGCTACAGCGGCCCCATCGCCGGCCTCACGGGCGACTGCTGCGAGCACCCCATAAGCCAGATTCTCGGTGGAGGAGACCGGCGAGGCACCTGCCCCGCGGATACCGCCCCGGCCCAATTCGATCTCGAGATTTTCGATATCGCCGGTCACATCGCGGACATGCTGCAGGATCGACTCTTGGGTATCGTTGGGGTGGATCCTGAAATTCACCACCGCCGTGGCGCGCTGGGCAAGCACGTTTTCCTTCGCAGACCCCACCATCATTGTGGGCGCGGTCGTCGTGCGGATCATCGCATTGGCGGTTGCGATCGCAGACATCTGCTCCTCAACCATGCCGCCGAACAGCCACATATTCGCAAACGCCATGCGCTGCATGAAGGGCATGTCGGGGGCGCTGGCTTCCAGCAATTCCTTGATCGGGGATTTGGAGAAATCCGCTGGCATCTGGTTTTCATCCAACGCAACGAGCGCGCGGGCCAGCCGCACTGGCGCGGAGTTGCGCGGCGGCGCAGAGCTATGTCCGCCATCGGCCACCGCCGTGATGGACAGGGTGACATAACCTTTTTCCGCCACCCCGATGAAGCCCATGGGCGCGCCCGTGAGCGGAGACGGGTCTACGATCATAAAGCCCTCATCCAGCGCCATGATGGGCGACACGTTGCGCGTTTTCAGCAACTCTACGCCCGCGGCAGCGCCTGACCCTGAGACCTCCTCATCATGGCCAAACAGGAAGTACACCGTTCGGCGCGGAGAAAATCCCGATAGGGCAAGCGCTTCAGCCGCCTCCATAAGGGCCACCATGGAGCCCTTATCGTCAATTGTGCCGCGACCGTAGAGATAGCCATCGACAATATCGCCAGCGAATGGGGGCGCGGTCCAGTCGGTTTCTGTGCCGATGTTGACGGGCACGACATCCTGGTGGGCCATCAACAACAATGGTTCCAGCGAAGCATCGCTGCCCGCCCAGGTGTAGAGCAGCGTATAGTCCGCGACGAGCTCCCTGGTCATTGCTGTATGGGCTGCGGGATAGGTGCCCTCCAGCCAGGCATGCAGGTCCAGCCAAGGTCCTTCGCTTCCCGGCCTGGGATCGCCGGGCGCAACTGTGATGGTCTTGAACTGGAGCGCTTCACTGAGATTATCGGCTGCCGCCTGCGCCGAAATCTCGGGCACTGGGGGTAAGTCGACCGCGACTGCCTCCGTAGCGCCGCCATAGGAGAACGTACGAAACAGCACGATGCCCACAATGATTGCGAGCGCTCCGATGAGGCCCAATAGTACGCGTTTCAACATTGTATCGGCCTCCCAGCGGTTTTCTTTCAGTCTACAGGGCGCGTGCGCCAGGTCCAGCATGGGCGACCCAGGGTCCTTGACCCCCACTGCCTGACGTCGGACACGTTAGGCATGTCCCGTCTGGGGAGGATTGGTCATGGACACTGCAACACGCACCGCGCTCTGGATTATCGCAGCCGGCATAATAATCGCCGTGCTCTATCTCGGGCGCGGGATCATGGCGCCCTTCGCCCTGGCCGTGTTCCTGTTCCTGACCATGGAGGGTTTTGCCCGCGTGCTGGATGATCTGGTACCTGGCGACCAGAGGGCGTTGTCACGCGGAATATCAATTGTGGCGGTGATCGGAGGCTTTATCGGCTTCATCGCCCTGATGGCCCAGGGCATTGCCCAGTTTGGCGGCAAGAACGCCGCTGACTATGAGCGCCGCATCAACGAACTGATTGGCGATATCTATGGCGTGGTCGGCATGGCCGAAGACGCGCCGAGCCTGACCCAATTGCTCTTCAACGAAACCGGACAAAGGCTTATCGGCCCAATCGCCAATGCAGTTGGCGAGTTGAGCGGCGATATCGTTCTGATCCTGATCTATGTCGGCTTCCTGTTCCTCGCCCAATCTACCTGGTCGAAGAAACTCGACAGGATCTTCCCGGACACTGAAAAACGTGCCCAGGTCACAGAAGTCGCAGAAGCGGCGCGCAAGGGCATTGAGTCGTATCTGTGGACGCAGACAGTGGTCTCCGTGCTGATAACGGTGTTGACCTATGCCACGCTGCAGCTGTTGGGCGTCGAGAACGCGCTGTTTCTGTCGGCACTGATCTTTGTGCTGAACTACATTCCGACCATTGGATCGATCGTTGCAGCGTTGGTGCCCCCTTTGTTTGCAATCGTTCAGCCAGACATCCCTGCCTGGGTTCCAGGCACGTCCCCCCAGGATACATACATCTATACTGCGCTGGTTTTTGCAGCCGTCAGCTTCTGGCAATTTGCCATCGGCAACTTCTTGCAACCTCGCATGATGGGAGACTCCCTGAACCTTTCCGCCCTCGTTGTTTTGTTGTCCCTCGCCATTTGGGGAGCGATCTGGGGAATTCCGGGCATGTTCCTGTCGGCAC
>JBCBUL010000015.1:0-66850 GCA_039818165.1 Pseudomonadota bacterium
GCTATCGGCCTCCCGCGCCAGAAACCATCTTGCCCGCGGCGCTCATGCCGCCTTACTTTGTGGATGTAGCGGCATGAGCGCCGCTACATGGCAACCGCCGCGACTAACAATCCGGTTGGACCACCCCGATGGGGCAGATCAAGAGCGTTGCCAGTCCGAGGGTGGTAAATCCGGCAAAAAGGGCTCTAAGTCCTTGAAAACAATGGTGGGCGGTACTGGGATCGAACCAGTGACCCCTACGATGTCAACGTAGTGCTCTACCGCTGAGCTAACCGCCCGACCAGGAAAGGCGCGGTCATGGCGTATCTCGCCGCGGGCGTCAAGCGGAAGATGCGCGCTTAGCTGTCGGCGTCGGGCGGCCAGTTTCCCTCCCAATAGACCTCGCAGACATATCCGTCGGGATCTGCGAACTTGATGGCCCTGAAGCCCGCTTCGGTGTCGTCTTCGACGAGGTCGACGCCTTCGGCGGTCAGCCGCGCGGCGAGCGAATCGATTTCGGCTGCGGAGGCTGCGAGAAATCCATGGTGGGCGCCATGTGCCTCGGGCTTTATTATGTCTCCCGTCGCAGCAGCGGCCTGAAAGGCCATGTCGCTGCCACGGGCATCGCGCAGGTGGAGAGAGGCGCCCAGCCAGACGGTTTCAGCGCCAGGCATCAAATAGGTCTTGTAGAAATTCGCAGAGACTTCGGGGTCACGCACGGCCAGATTGATGTGCTGGAACCTCATGGGATGCGCTTCGGGCTTCAGGCCGCCATCACGCGGTCAACCTCGTCAACGATCTCGCGCAGGTGGAAGGGTTTCGACAGCACTTTGGCCCCCGCCGGTGTGGGGGCGCCCGAGGCGAGCGCGACGGCGGCAAATCCGGTGATGAAGACGATCTTCATGGCCGGGTCGAGTTCGGCGCCGCGGCGTGCCAGCTCAATGCCATCCAGGCCGGGCATCACAATATCGGTGAGCAACAGGTCGAAGACTTCCCGCTCCAGCGCCTCAAGGGCGCCCTCGCCATCGGCATAGTCTTGCACGTCATGTCCAGCGCGGCGCAGGGCTGCTGCCAGGAAGGTGCGCATGGAATCATCATCTTCCGCCAGGAGGATTTTCGTCATCGGTGCCTCGGAGCCGCTTAATCGGTTTATCGCAGGTAGGGTGATTTGAGTAAATCGACCATGAACGCACAGAGACTTTTCCTTGACCTTTGCCCGGTTTCGCAAACCATTGGATACATGTCGCTTGCTGCTCCGTTTTCCGCCCCTGATGCTCGCCCCTCGGGGGAAAACGCCACTTTTTCCTACGCCGCCCCGTTTGATTTCCAGGCGCCATCCGCGCCAGACCTGCCTTTGATTTTCGCGTCTCCCCATTCTGGGCAGCACTATCCAGACACCATGCGAGAGGCGCTGTGCGTGCCCCTGATTGATCTCCAGCGCACGGAAGACGCCTTTGTGGATGACCTAATTGCCCCGGCGCGTGAGGCTGGGGCAGGGCTTATTCTCGCGCGATATGCCCGGGGCTTCGTCGATCTGAACCGCGACCCGCTGGAATTGGACCGACGCATGTTCGATGGGCCGCCGCCACGTCAGTGCGGCCTGCCCGGGCCGCGGGTCGAAGCTGGGCTCGGCTGTATTCCGCGCGTGGGGGCGCGGGGGCATACGATTTATCGCGGGCGGTTGGACCCGGCCGAGGGCGAAGCCCGCTTGCGCGATGTGCACGACGCCTACCACGCGCATCTGTCCACAACATTGAAGGCCCTGCGGGAGTCCCATGGCGTTTCATTTCTGATCGATTGCCACTCCATGCCGTCGCGCCAACCGGGGCGCAGGCCCTTGGCCGATATCGTCTTGGGGGACAGGTTCGGTTCGTCGTGCTCGCCAAAGCTGACGGGCCTTGTGGAATCGAAGTTTCGGAAGCTGGGATACAGCGTCGCGCGAAACGCGCCCTATGCGGGCGGGTACACGACACTTCGCTATGGCCGCCCCCGGCGCAGCGTTCATGCGCTTCAAATCGAGATTCGCAGAGACCTTTATATGGATGAAACGCGTGTGCTTCGTCACGACACGTTTCCCCGCATGGCAAACCATATGGGTCAACTGATTGCTGAGATATCAGCGTTTGTGGCCCGCCAGGCCCGAAAGATGGCCTGATCTGGCCGCTCTTTCTCTCCCCCCAAAAAAAAGGCCGTGCTGGAAAGCCAGCACGGCGATAAGGTAAAGGGAGGAAACGCCAAGAGGCGTCAGCACCGAAGTGCTAAGTTGAGATTATTGTGCGCCGCAAAAAGATCAACCCCTATTTTCGCAGTCGCAACATTTCCCAATTCTCGCCACAATATTCCTAACGCGCCAGAAAGGTTTTGGCCCAGTTGGCACCAGCTTTGCTCTCTCACATCCCAGCCATCCTAGAACGAGACGCTCGCATGGCGGCTCGGGGACTGTTGAGGAGTGAAACCATGGCCGACGATGTAGACCTTCACGTAGGCAAACGCCTGCGCCGCCGCCGCCGCCTTCTGGGCATGACCCAGCAAGACCTGGCGAGCCAGGTGGGCGTGCGTTTCCAACAGATTCAGAAGTATGAGTGCGGCGCAAACCGCGTCACCTCTTCGCGTCTTTATGATCTCTCACGCGCTCTGAACGTTTCGGTTCAGTACTTCTTTGACGGTATCAAGCCTGCCGACACCATGGTGAGCGCTGCTAATGACGCTGAAAAACTCGAAGGCGACATTCTGAGCCAGAAAGAGACCCTGGAACTGGTGCGCGCCTACTATCGCCTGTCAGAGCGGCCTCGCCGTCGCCTTCTGGAACTTGCAAAAGCGCTCCAGACCGAAGCTGACGAACAAGGCGGCGCAGCTTGACCTGACTGCCGAGCCCCATAAAGGGCTTGGCACATGACCCAACACATCCCGACCGAACATGCATGGACGCTGGATCTGATCCAGCGTCTGCTTGCGCTTTCAGAGCCGGTCACTCTGAAACACTTCCGCGCTGAGCCTGAAACGGTGAACAAGGCCGACACGGGCTATGACCCCGTCACCGTTGCGGACCAGGATGCGGAAGCCGCGATCCGCGCCGTGCTCGAAGTGGAGCGTCCCGACGACACGATTGTCGGCGAAGAGCACGGGACCCGCGAGGGCACCAGCGGCTGGACATGGTACCTTGATCCGATTGATGGCACGCGCGCCTATGTGGCTGGACTGACCAGTTGGACCACTTTGATCGGCGTTGCGGGGCCGAATGATGTCCCGGTCTATGGCGCAATTGCGTGTCCAGCCCTCGGCGAGACCTATTTGGGGTGGCCCGAAGGTGCACGTCTGGACACGCCGAAGGGGCGCGCGGCCTTGCGGGTTTCGCCATGCCAGGACCTGCGTGAGGCGCGCATCGCAACGACTGATCCTTTCATCTTTAAACCGGCAGAAGAGGGCGCCTGGACCCATCTGCGCGCAACGGCGCGTATCAGCCGCTATGGGCTGGATGCCTATGGCTATGCCCGGCTGGCGGCCGGGACGCTGGACCTGGTGGCGGAAAGCGGGCTTGCGCCCTGGGATGCAGCTGCCCTGATCGCTGTGGTGCGCGGTGCGGGCGGACTGGCCACGGATTGGCTCGGTCGACCCGCCACGGCGTGCGGCGGACAACTCCTCTGCTGCGCCAGTGAGGGCGTGCAGGAACAGGCCCTCCTCGCCTTGAGGCGAAGTGCCGACTGATCACGTGCCGGGTCTTGTGTCCGCAACGCGCGTGGGCCGCTGAGGGCTTCAGCGGCGATCGTGCCGAGGATATAGGTGCCCGCCATGACAACGCCCTTCACCGTTCCGGAGATTTTGGACGTCCCGACCCGGGCGCGATAGTCAACGGGAAGGTCGAGGACGCGTAAGCCCGCCTTGAGGGCGCGCACCTGCATTTCAACGGTCCAGCCGAATGTCGGCGCGGACATGGAGAGCTGCTCATAGGCGCTGCGCCGGATTGCCCGCATGGGACCGAGATCGGTAAACGTCCCGCCCCAGATACACCCCATCAGGCGGCACGCGAGCCAGTTCCCCCAACGTTGCGCGAGGCTCAGCGATCCAGCTTTTGGGCTCCCGAGCGCCCGCGAACCGATGACGAAGTCCGCGCTCCCATCCTGTATCGGTTTGAGAAGGCGGGGGATGTCTTCCGGCCGGTCAGAATTGTCGCCATCCATGAAGAACAGCACGTCCACCGGCCCGGCGCGCTCCACGCCCGCCAGGCAAGCGCGGCCATAGCCGGGCTTGGGCACGCACACGACGTCGGCCCCGGCGTCTCGCGCAATCTCGCCCGTGCCATCGGTGGAGCCATTGTCGGCCACGATCACCCGGCGGGTGTGGCGGAGCGCACCGCGCACAACGTCGCCAATGGCGCCAGCTTCGTTCAGGGCAGGGATGATGACGGCCACCTCGGTCATGGCGTTGCCTCCGTATGCAGACTATCGCGAACAAACAGTATGAGAGCTGGCAGGAAGGCGGCGGGCACGACCAGCCAAAGGTAGACCGCGTCATCGTCGCCCAGAACAAAGCGCAGGTGGTAGAGCGGGGCGGTCAGGGTGAGCAGCAGCAGGCCGCGATTGGGGACAATCGCCAAAAGCGGCGCAGCCCAGACAACGTACCAGGGATACCCGGTGGGCGAGAGGAAAATCAGCGCGCCGATCACGAGCAGAGCCGCCCTGACGAGCCCGATATCGTCGTCGCGGCCTAGGCGAAGTGCCGTCCCGAGCGCGGCAATCGAAACCGCCCCGGCCACAAGCAGCCGTGTCAGGCTGTCTCCGCCATCCAGCCACCCAATCAGGCCGTCGCTGATGAGTGGAAACAGGAAGGCATGGGTCTGCCAGGACGAAGAATATGCGCCAAGACCATCGTCGGGCTGGATCGCGCGCAGGGCCTGGGGGGCGAGCAGTAGCGCCACCAGAATGCCAAACACGGTCGTAAACCAGAACCTGCCTGAGCCGCTGCGCCAGAACCGCATTGCGAGGGCGGGAAACAGGATCAGCGGCCAGAGCTTGACCCCAACAGCCCCCGCCAGGGCAGCCCCTGTCAGGCCCGGACGGTTTGCCAGCCCCATCCAGATGGCAGCCAGCAGGAACGGCACCAGCAGTCCGTCCATATGCCCGGCGCCAAAGACTTGAACGATGACAAGCGGGTTCAGCCAGTAGGTCGCGCTCCAGAGGGGAGAGCGATCCAAGCGACGCAGAATCTGCAACAGTATCAGGAACCCGGCCAGGTCAGCGACCAGCAGCAGGCCGCGCCACGCCGTGAGTGAATACGGTGAAATGATATGGGACAGTCCAAAACCCGCCTGGGCGATCGGCGGATAAATCGTTGAAAGATAGGGGAAGTTAATCCGTTCATGGATCTGCTGCGCGTCCATCGCCAGCGTTTGGAGCCGAGCAAGATCGGGGTCGCTTGCGAGGGGGCGGGGCGTTCCAAAAGCGTCCACGGGCGCCCCTGAGGCGGGCGGAAAGGCATAAGGGTCAATTCCATTGGCCACGGCGGCGCCATCCCAAAGATAGCGATACCAATCGTCCTCAAAGACGGGTGTGGAGCCGAACATGGCGAGCCGCGCGGCCAGACCTGCCAGGAAAATTATTATCAACAGGCGCCGTGTCGGGGCTTGGCCAGCCAGGCGCGACACCATCCACAGGAAGGCCCCGCCGGAGAGCGTGCCGAGGGCGATGTAAGCCGCCCACGGTGTATCTGCGATCGCTGCGCCATAGGGGAACGCCGAAGACAGCACTGCCAGTCCCAGCAGGCTCGCCACGAGCCCACATAGAGCAATGGGAACTGAGCCCATTGATACTCGGCCCTGTGCCGGCGTTTCGGCGTTGAACATCCCAATCATGGCGCAGCGTTCCGATTCTTACGTGGCGTGCCTCAGGATCCGCGTCCAAAGCCGCCGCCGGAGCTGCTACCGCTTCCGAACCCGCCCGAACTGCGCTGGCGCACACGGAACTGTTCGACACTGGTCGACATCGATTTGAAGTCGAGCTCGAGGCCCGGCGTGGCCACATCGGACTTGCCTGAAGCTTCGCTGACATGGGCGAGCAGCGCAGAGGAATCGCCGTCAAAGGCGACCGGGGCGTACCATTCGTAGAATTCACCGAGCCGAACCGTGTTGCGGCGTACACGGACGATATCGCGGTCATCGGTGTAGTCTTGCGCAATGCCGGTGAGCGTCGCGTGTACGGTTTCGCCCAGGAAAGGCTCGGCGCGCAGGGGCGGTCCGCCTTCAAGGCCTTGGTACAGACCATAGAGCACGTATGGGCTGTCCCAGCCTGCCAGGATGATTTCAGTTTCGATGTCTTGGATCGACAGATCCACACCGTTGATGGTGATCCGAGGCTCTGTCCAGAGCGGGCCAGGGGCCATTGGCGTGCCGCGTTTATTATCGAACCCGCGCAGGGACCGCTCTTCCGAAAGCGCCTTCACAACCAGCATGTTTCGGGCATTGAGCCAGAATGCGAGTTGATCGTCCCGCTTGAGTGCGGTCACGTCTACCCGAGAAAGGCCATTTGCATAGGCGGCAAGGAAGCTGCCGGCGCTTTCGCGGACTGCATCATAGGCCACGAGCGTCCGGCCGCGTTCTTGAACGGAGAGGGCGCTGAAGAATTCCCGATAGGGGCCATAGTCAACGGATGTAGAACCTTGCCCATTGGCCTCGGCAAACACGGCAAAGTCGCCGGATTGAGCCAGGGCGGCAGGCGTTGAGACAAGGGCGACGGCGGCAAGGGCTGCGCTGAGCCGGTGAATTTGCATGGAGAGTGACCTTCTGAAGCGTTGCGGATGCGATCGGGTGTCGCGCCCCGCAAACTCACTTCAGACGGGCCGTTTGCAATTAAACTCAGCTCAACTGCGCGTGAGTTTGCCGTGTAACCGATAGCAGGTTCAGCCCGGGTGCGTTGCCGCGATCACGTCCACCGTCGCGCGGTCAGCCCGCGACCGGCCTGCTCAGAATGGCGCCCGTATCAACAGCGATCCACATCCACTGTGACCCGACCGACCCGGCAACGCGACGACGGGATGCCACAATTGCCGGCGCCCATAAGGTCGTCCTGATCGATGTCTTCGTCCTGGATGAGCAGGGCGACCTGCTCAAGCTTGCTTGGATTATCGATGCGTCCGCTGTTGCAGCTATAGGTGTTGTCACAGCCAAACCGGAGGCTGCGATGGCTGCTGCTCGTAACGTGGGGGTCGGGGCTGGGGGCCGGGAAATCCCAGTTTGCGCCCCTGGAATCTTCATCGTCTGCCACCAAACGAACCCTGAAGCAGGACGGGATGGCGGCAATCCGGTCGGCCTCTTCCTGGGCGATTCGGTCGCGCTCGGCCTGGGCGGCGGCCTGGCGGTCTGCCTCGCGCTGGGCGGCGATCTCTTCGGCTGTCGGGCCTGCGGGCACGTCGGCAACGGGTGTCTCGTCCTGCGGTGGAGGTGGGTCAAACATGTCCGGGCCAATGATCCCGCCAGCGTAAAGCGCGCCTGCGCCGCCAATGAGCAACACGGCGAGGGCGGCGAGCATGGGCAGCCGGCTCCCTTTCTTCTTCCGTGTGGGTTCTGCGCCAAAAGTGGATGCGCCAATGCTTTCGGGGCCGGAACCGCTGCCATCCACAAGGCCGCGCACCCAGCCCGTCAGCTTCTCGAAGTTCCTGTCGTCCGCATTGCCGCCCCACTGGGTGAGATCGGCGAACTGTGTGCGCCGGTAAGCCAGCGGCACGGCGCTCTGTTCCAGCATGACCGGCACAATCTTGCCGTGCTGGGCGGCATAGTCGGCCTCGGTGCGTACCCATTGGCTGGCCACCGAGCGCGGCGTCCAGAGCACGACAACGGCCTTTGCCGCCGCAATCTCGCGCTCGATTGTCTCGTCCCAACTGGTGTGGGGATCGATCCGATCGTCGTACCAGACCGAAAACCCCGCCTGTTTCAGGGCGTGGATCGTGTCCTCTGCGAGATGTTTGTCCTCGCGCTTGTAGGATATGAAGATGTCGGCCATGCCTCTCCCCAAGGCTTTTGTTTCACAGAGTTAATACACGGGTGGGGCATCTGGCAAAGCCCTTCGGCCCGCCTTGACCCATCGACGGCTTGCAAAAACTTCGCGCCCTGCGTCATATGCTGCGCAACGAGGACCACATGCGAGGACATAAAATGCGCAAATATCTTGCGAGCACGGCCCTGCTCGGACTGATCTTGTCTGGGTGTGCCACCACGGGCGATACCGAAGACCTGGCGCCTGCGGTTGCGCCCGATGCCCCGCCCGTGGCCGAAGCGCCAGAAATGCCGGAGACCGATGATACCATGACTGATGCGGCGATGGCCGAAGACCCATTCCTGTGGATGGAAGAGGTGGAGGGTGAGCGCGCCCTGGCCTGGGTGCGCGGGCAGAATGAACGCTCTCTGGAGATCCTCGAGGCCCATCCGAAGTATGAAGGCTACCTCGCCGCCGCCACGGATATTGCGACCTCCAATGAGCGTATCCCGTATGTCAGCGTGCGCGGTGGGATGGCGTACAATTTCTGGCAGGACGAGACGAATGTGCGCGGCCTCTGGCGCCGCACCAGCATGGATAGCTATCGCAGCGCTGATCCGGATTGGGAGACGGTGCTTGACTTCGATGCTCTGGCCGCAGCTGAAGACGCCAACTGGGTGTTCAAGGGGTCGAACTGCTTTGATCCCGAGGATGGCGGCGCCACGGTCTGCATGATCTCATTGTCCAATGGCGGCAAGGACGCGGTGGAAACCCGCGAGTTTGACCTTGAGATGAAGTCCTTCGTCGAGGGCGGTTTCACCACACCGGAAGCCAAGCAGGGCCTCACCTGGGTCGACCGGGACACTATGCTGGTGGGCACGGATTGGGGCGGCGATGGCTCGACCCTCACCGAAAGCGGCTATCCATCCGTCGTCAAGCGCTGGACCCGCGGCACACCGCTGGAATCGGCTGAAACGCTCTATTCAGGCGACAAGACCGATGTGGGCGTCTGGCCCTTTGCCCTTGAAATGGAAGACGGCACTCGGCTGCAGGGCGCTGTAGAAGCTGACACATTCTTCACGTCGAAATACTGGTACTTCCCGGCCGATGGCGGCGACGCTATCCAATGGCCAATCCCGCCCAAATCGACGCCGCAGGGCATTTATGATGGCAAGTTGCTGGTCACCCTGGAACAGGATTGGGCGCCGGAAGGCCAGTCCGCGTTCAAATCCGGCGACCTCATCGCTTTCAGCGTGCAGGACTTCCTCGACACGGGCGCCCTGCCGCGCACAAGCCTTGTCTTCCGCCCGAACGAAAAACAAGCCGTGCGTGGCGTTTCGATTTCCAAGGACACCGCGCTGGTCTCGATCAACGACACAGTCGTTGGCAAGGTCCTTCGCCTGGATGCGACGGAAAACGGCTGGCGCACCAGTTCGATTGCCCTGCCAGGACCGGGACAGGCCGGCGTTGCCTTTGCCGACAGTGATGAGAGCGAAGTTTTCCTCAACTATGAGGGCTTCCTGACACCGGACTCCCTGCTCGAATGGAACAGCGAGACCGGCGCGACGACGTCGCTGAAGTCTCTGCCGGCCAAGTTCGATGCTGAAGGGCTCGTCGTCGAGCAGAAATTCGCGACATCCGCTGACGGAACGGAAATTCCGTATTTCGTGGTGCGCGCGGAAGATACGGTCATGGACGGCGCCACGCCCACACTGCTCTACGGCTATGGTGGCTTCCAGGTGACTCTCAACCCGTCCTACAGCGCGACCGTTGGCCGTCTGTGGCTGGAAGAGGGCGGGGCCTATGTCCTCGCCAACATTCGCGGCGGCGGCGAGTTTGGGCCTGAATGGCACCAGGCTGGGCTGAAGCTCAATCGCCAACGCATCTATGACGACTTCATCGCCGTCGGTGAGGACATCATCGACAGTGGCCTCACCACACCCGACAAGCTCGGCATCATGGGCGGCTCAAACGGCGGCCTCCTGATGGGTGTCATGCTGAATCAGCGGCCGGACCTCTGGAACGCCGTGGTCGTGCAGGTGCCGCTGCTGGATATGATGCGGTACCACTTACTGCTGGCAGGAGCGTCCTGGGTGGACGAATATGGCTCCCCGGACGTGCCTGAAGAGCGTGCCTTCCTGGAGACCATTTCGCCCTATCAGAACTTCGATGCAGAGGCCGCGTACCCCACACCGTTCTTTGTGACCTCCACAAAGGATGACCGGGTGCACCCTGGCCATGCCCGGAAAATGGCTGCGAAGTTCGAAGAAGCGGGCCTGCCCTTTTATTACTTCGAGAACATTGATGGCGGCCATTCCGCCGCCGCCAACCAGGTTGAGCGGGCTCGTCGCTCTGCCCTCGAATTCACCTATCTCACCAAACGCCTGATGGATGGCGAATAGGATTTCCTGAGAATAAACCCATCGAGAAAGGCCCGCAGACCCGAGGTCTGCGGGCCTTTTGCATTGGGGAGAGGTGCCGACAGGTCCGACCGGCCTCTGCGCCATGTCAGCTTGGCGGCCATGGACACCCGTTCCCAAATCCTGCGCTGGCGCGAAATCGTGCACCCGCTCTTCTGGCCGGTTTTCTTCTGGAACCTGTGGAAGTTCGCGCACTTCCTGCGCCTGCGCATTGAAGCAAGCGGCAACGGGCTCATCAGCTTTCAGGTCACATGGTGGGGCGCAATCCGGATTTATGAGGTGATCGATCCCGACGCGCCTACGTGGGATGCGGGACTGGAGCGGGAGCGCGGCGCGTGCGTCTCGCGACGCTTGATATTGGAAATCCCTTCCTTTCGCGCCGCGTTCCGCTCTCCCTGATGTGCGATTCAGCGACGTGCGGTCTGAGGGGGGTCGACCTTTCAAAGCGCATAGCTCTCTCCATCGAAGCACTGCACGCCTCCACTTTCGGTCTTTCGCTCGTAGGGAAAGGAAGGCGCGCCCGTCTGCCATTGGGCTGTTTCGCCGAGCCCGCGCATCTGAACACGAGTTGACCCGCGGCCACCGGCCCATCCTGCTTTTTCGCCCAATCACCGCGCCCGACCGGGTTTGCGGGCGCCGGTGCTGGGCCATTCAATGAATATCTTCGCCACCATGCCCCTTGAATTGGCCCACCAAGCACCATATTGATAATCAATAAGTCGCTCCGGGAACTCGCACCATGAATCATCTCACCGCAGACATTGTTCGGATCACGACGAGTGAAGTCGACCTGAAGATCATGAGCGAAGACAACATGCACGTCCTGCAGTGGCGCCGGCGCATGTTCTGGGACGATGTCCTGCTTGATGGAAAACTCCAGGCGCGCAGTTCCGGTCTTTGGGGCCGCGAAAAGGTCTATGGGCTCGTGTTCGGCCGCGATGAGACCGGCGATGGTGGTACGCGTGTCATGCTGATTGTCGATCCGCGGGACCTGGACTGGTCTGGCATGGGTGACAAGATTGCCGGTGTCCGCCTGGAAACCAGCAATGGTCCGCTCGTCGCTTTCGGCACGCTGGATCCGAAAAGTCTGGAAAAACCAGGTACATTCTCCGATTGGATGAAGAAGCAGATGGGTATGGAGTGGTAGCTCGGCGCGGATTGCGCTACCGCTTCGCGAAGATTCTGAGGGAGCGCACCCATGAAGTTTTTTGTCGATACCGCTGACACGGCCGCCATCACCGAACTTCAGGCCACGGGCCTGATCGATGGGGTGACCACGAACCCGTCGCTTGTGGCTAAGTCCGGCCGCCCGTTTCAGGAGGTCATCGCTGAAATCTGCGAGATTGTAGACGGGCCTGTCAGCGCCGAAGTGGTCGCCACAGACCATGAAACGATGCTCTCCGAGGGTCGCACCCTCGCAAACATTGCGGACAATGTGGCCGTCAAGGTGCCGCTCACCCTGGACGGATTGAAGACGTGCCGCGTGTTGGCCGACGAAGGCACTGCGGTGAACGTCACCCTGTGTTTCTCCGCCAATCAGGCCCTTCTGGCGGCCAAGGCGGGGGCGGCATTCATCTCGCCCTTCATCGGCCGGCTGGACGACATCAATGTTGATGGCATGGAACTCATCCAGGAAATCCGCACCATCTATGACAACTACATGTTTGACACGGAAATCCTTGCCGCATCCATCCGCTCTCCGAACCATGTGAAGCTCTCAGCTATGATGGGCGCAGATGTTGCCACCGTGCCGCCGAACGTGCTCACGAGCCTGGTGAAGCATCCGCTGACCGACAAGGGCCTCGCGGCTTTCCTGGCAGATGCGGAAAAGGCGGGCGTGAAGGTCTAGACGCCGCCATCCCAACAAAACCGTAATCTTCCATGGGGGCGCCGCGCTCGCGCCCCATTCCCGCCCCGTCTTGGCGTCATCCAGCAAGCTCGCAAAAAATGATCTTGCAAGGAGACTGGCCGATGACTTCCACGGTCGACACATCCAGCGCGCCACCGCCCGGTGGACCGTCTGGGCTAAACCCGTTCGAGCGACTCTTACCCAAACGCTCGGCGGGCCTGAAACTCATTCTCGTTTGCGCGCTCGCGCTGCTGATGGCGATCCCGGCGCTGTTCGTCTACGGCGTTGTGGCTGAGCGCACTTCGGGCCAGGCCCAGGCCGTCCGCGAAGTGTCGGAAAAAGTCGGCGGTGCCCAAGCCGTGCTGGGCCCCTTCATTGCGGTGCCCTTCGCGCGCACGCCCAATCCGGACAAGCCCAACACAGTCGTCTACGGCCATGCGATTGCTTTTGCCGAAACGGGATCCGTACAATCAAACGTCACCGTCGAAGAGCGCAAGCGCGGGCTTTACCTCGTGCCGGTGTTTACCGCTGACATGGCGATCGAGGCGCGTTTCCAACCCGAAGCCCTTCGCGCTGCCTTCCTGGAAGACGCCACGCCGATCTGGTCCGATGTCCGGATTTATTCCGGTGTACAGGATACGCGCGGACTGCGCGGCGGGCTCAGCCTTTCGGTCGACGGGCGGGCCCTGAATGTGGAACCCGCACCCTCGGGCGGCTATCAGGACCACACCCAGTATCGCCCCGTGCCGTCTTCGGGGCTGACTTTGGCTGGCGCCGAACTCGTCGATCTTGAGACGCGGAACGCCCCGTTTATCGTCAACATGGCGTTCCAGCTTTCTGGGGCAGAGCGGTTTTCCATCGCTCCTTTCGCAAAGAACACCCAGGTGGCAATGACCAGCAACTGGGACTCTCCGAGCTTCACGGGCGGCGTTCTACCGCTCAGCCATACCGCTGGCGACGAGACACCGGGCTTTGAAGCCAATTGGGACCTGCCTTACCTCGCGCGAGGCATTCCCGGCGCGGGATCGCAGATTGACCTGCATCAGTTTTCCCAATGGAATACGCGCGATATGGCGGTGCGATTTGTCCGACCTGCCAATCCCTATCAAAGCGTAGAGCGCGCCCTGAAGTATGCGGCGATGTTCATCGGATTTGTCTTTTTGGCGTATTTTCTGTTCGAGATTACCCAGAAGGCGCGGGCGCATCCGGCGCAGTATGTCCTCGTTGGACTGGCCCAGAGCATCTTTTACCTACTCCTGCTCGCCTTTGCCGAACGGATGGGATTTGACCTCGCCTTCGCGATTGCTTCTGGCATGACAGTTGGGCTGATCTCGCTCTATTCGGTGAGCGTTTTCAGATCGCTTGCAACTGGCCTGAAAGCTTTCGCCGCCCTGAGCGGTATCTATGGTCTGATCTACGTCTTGATGCGGGCTGAAGACCACGCGCTACTGGCCGGTGCGATTGCGAGTTTCGCAGCCATCGCGATCACGATGTTCATGACCCGGAATGTGCAGTGGTACGGGGAGCGATCAGCCACCTGATCGCCTCGACCTATCCGACCGGGAGGGCCGGGAAGCTAAGCTCTGGCTTTCCGGTCAACTCGTAGGAAATGAACTCCTTGAGTGCGTCCGTGACGTCCTGGCCCGGCCCGGCGAGAGCGTCCGGTTGGATCAGAGGGCCGAAGGTCAGGTCGAAGCGCGAACGGCGTTTGTTGAGGAGTTCATGGAACAGGGTGATGTCGCGCAGTTCCCCATTCAGCTTCGAGAACAAGTAGAAGAGGCGCGAGTTGCGGGCCTTAACGTTGAGCGGGCAGATCGGCGCTTTCTGTTTCTTCGCCAGGCCGACGACCGTGGTGAACCAAGGCTGTTCCCAGAGTGCACCATCGATCATGCGAGCCAGTTTCCCGGATGGGAAAATCACCACGCACTTTTCTTCGGCAAAGGCTTCTGCGGCCCGGCGAAGGGTCTCGCGTGTCTTGGCCGGAGAGCGTTTGTCCATCAGCCATTCAACCGGTATAATCACATCCGTGAAGCGGGGATTGACGCGTACGGCATCAGCGTTGGCGAACACAACAATATCCTGTCGGACCTCCCGCAGGGCGTCCCAAACGGCGATTCCATCCGCCAGACCGGTCGGGTGGTTTGCCGCCACAATGACCCGGCCTTCGCGGGGCAGGTTTTCGATGCCCTGGCTGGAGACGCGCATATCCAGCTTTCCGGAAAGGTAGTTGAAAGACTGCTCGCCATTCAGCGTCATCAAATGGTCGGCCATGGCGCGGGCATTGTCATAGCCAAGCAGACTGTAGAGCAGGGGACGCATCACAGGCCAGGACCAATGTCCGACAAAGGACGGGCAGCGCTCCTGAATCAGCTCATCAACAATATGAAGGTCGCTTTTCTCGATGCCCGACAGGAACACCGCATTCGCAGCCATATCGGCGCTGACGGGTTTGTCGGTCATGGCAGCTTCGTTCCTGTCTCAGTGATTCCCAACACTATCGTGGGTCGCGGTGTCTTAAAACCATCACGCAAAAGTATGGCGAAAACACCAATGCCTGCCGTGGTGATGCAAATTTCGAGCAATGTCGAGCGGAGAGCCCAGTTGAGCTTCGATCAGGCGCGGTAGGTGGCAGCGTGAATATCGAAATCGTCACAGAGCGCGCGCAGGAACATCTTGTTACGCTCGTCCACAATCCGCTTGGTCCAGTCGGCATGTTCGGCGAACACTGCGGCCGTGGCGAAATAGCTGTGGGCGCCGGCCTGACAGACCAGTTTTCGTTTGGTCTTGTAGACCTTGTTGCCGAGGCTGGAATTCAGCGACGGAGGCACAAGCGCCAGATTGCCGAGCTTTTGCACGTATTCACGCTGGACGCGGGCATCGGCAGAGAACTGGCGTTCCCAATAGCTGTTCTTGCGGGGCTTCACCGGGAGGATGTGCTCCACCGAGACGTCGTTTCGGTCGACCCTCGGCACACCCGCCTGAACGGCCATTTCGAGGCGAACCATGAGGGATCGCAGGTACTTTGCTTTCGGATCATGTGGGCCCTGGATCACCATCCGCATGGTATCCTTGCGATCCTGGTTCAGCGAAAGCGATCTCAGGAACGCATCTGGCGTTTCCTTGAGAACACGCTGGGACAAGTCCGCAAAATGACGGCGACGGTCCGTTACGACCCCTTTGCGATCGCTGATGAGGTAATAGTACCAACACAGGCGCTCAAGCTCCGTCATCACATTTGCGAGGCGGGCAGGAGCACCTCTAAAGCGGCGCAGGGCGACTTGGGCAATGTTGCGCCATTCCTCCACGCCGCTGTCGCGGTGGTCGATGAGTTGCAGGGACAAAAGCGCCTTGTCGATCTGTTCCTTTTCGGGGCCTTCGGGCAACTCGCTGTTGCCGGTGGCAATCTCCCGAAAGATCCCAACGTTGCGCGAAAGTCTTTCCTGCAGAAACGTCCGGGCATCCGAGCGAGACTCGAATGCCGACAGAATATCCGCGGTCATCGACCGGTTCGATTGGCGACCATGGAGGATTTCGCGTCGCCAGGTTTGCAGGAAGTCGCGCATACCGCGCTCGCCAAGGTCTGCTTCGACTTCGTCCCAAAGCCCGAGCAACTCGTCGCGATCTTGATCGCTTTCCCCGGCAAATTCCACGAGGGCGAAGCGCACGACATCATCTCCGCGCAGCTTGCGCCCTCGGCTGTTGACGGTCTCGAACACCCTGAAAGGGTCGCCCATGCGCGGAACTTCTATGCGTACGAATCGGGTGTCATTGAGCAGGAATGTGAGAAACGCACGGAAGGTCTCGTCACTCAAATCGCGCAGGTGTGCATAGGCACGCAGGAAGTTTCGCTGCAGGCAGGCATGGCTGTCGCGGTCCGGCAGCGGCGCATTGTGCAAGGAACGGGCGCTGCCCAGCGGAAAGATCTTGCGGGCGTAGAACTCCTGATCACCCCGGTGGAGGGTCAATCGAAACCGCGCTTCCGTTCCGGTCTCCGGGTCGGCTGGCTTGACGATGAACTTGCAGATTTCGTCGCGTGCCCGGCTGTTGTCGGTCAGTTCTCGCGCGGCCAGCAAGATCAGGGACATGGAGGTGAGGCGCTGCTGGCCATCGACCACTTCCAGCCATTCGTCTGCATTGCGATACAGAATGACCGAGCCCATGAAATAGGGCGACGGTTCGGCGCCCTGACCGCCAGAATTCAGCGCGCCGAACAGGTCCGTCATCAACTGTTCGAATTCCGAAACTTGCCATTCATAGCGCCGCTGGTAGCGGGCCATGACAAGAACTTCTGGCTCATGAAGCAGCGTACCGAGGCTCGCTTCCCGGATGTCCATACATGTCCCCAATTCAAGACGCGCGCGATGGTTAGAGGCGCGGCGAAGAGGGTCAAGTGAGTTCGCGTGACAGTTGCTTTTTGTCGTCAGTCCGCGTCGTCGAGGGCCTTTTTGAAGGCTTTGGCCTTGCGAAGGCGCATCCGCAATTCCGGCATCAGCGCTTCATTCGATGCCAGGATCGATCCGGTGCGCAGCACGTCGCCGCCGTCGATTTCCTCGGCCAGTCCGCCAGCCTCGCGCACCAGTACGATTCCGGCTGCGATGTCCCAGGGTTTCAGGCCCCGCTCCCAGAAGCCGTCAAACCGGCCAGCGGCGACATAGGCCAGATCCAGAGCGGCGGAGCCATATCTGCGGAGCCCAGCGCAAACGGGCGTCAGGGCCGCCATCTCGCCCCAGAAGGTCTCGTGCACCGCTTCGCTCTGGCCCAGCCAGGGTGTTCCAGTCGCAATCACCGCCTCACCCATCTTGCGGCGCGCTGCCACAACGAGCTTGCGCTGCTCCAGCCAACAGCCGCGTCCGGTCTCGGCCCAAAAGATCTCATTCTTCGCGACGTCATAAACAACACCGGCAAACAGTTTTCCTTCCCGCAGCAAGCCAATGGACACTGCAAAGTGCGGTTGGCCATGGAGAAAGTTCAGCGTGCCGTCGAGGGGATCGATGATGAAGGTGTTGGACTTGTCGGTACCTTCCACCACGCCGGACTCTTCCATGATGAAGCCGTAGCCGGGCCGCGCCTTGGAAAGCGCTTCATAAATGATCTTCTCGGCTTTGTGGTCGGCGTTGGAAACGAAATCCGCAGGCCCTTTCTTCGAAACCTGCAGGTGCTCAACTTCACCAAAATCACGCGCAAGGGCGCGGCCCGCATCGCGTGCGGCCTGGATCATCACATTACCGACGGCAGAAGGTTTGGACATTCAGCGCGCCTCAGTCCGAGCGACGGAGATATGTGCTGTCGGCCGTTTGCACGACGATCTTTTCGCCCTGGCCCACGAAGGGAGGCACCATCACGCGAATGCCGTTATCACAGGTTGCCGGCTTGAAGCTATTCGCGGCGGTCTGGCCTTTCACGACAGGCTCGGTCTCCACGATTTCCAGCACCACTTGCTCAGGCAGTGCAACGCCGATCGGCGTCGTCTCGTAGAATTCGATTTCCACGACCATTCCATCCTGGAGGTAAGCGCCCTGGTCGCCCAGAAAGTCATGTTGCAGCTCGATCTGGTCGAACGTCTCCTGGTCCATGAAGGTGTAGGCTTCGCCTGTATCAAAGAGGAACTGGAATTCCTTTTGCTCGAGGCGGACTTTCTCAACCGTCTCGTTGGCGCGGAAACGCTCATTGAGCTTTGAGCCGTTCATCAGGTTGCGCAGCTCGACCTGGTTGAATGCGCCGCCCTTGCCGGGTTTCACCGCATTGGTCTTCATCGCGCGCCAGACTGAGCCTTGATGCTCGATCACCGTGCCGGGTTTAATTTCGTTGCCGTTGATCTTGGCCATGGAGGGGTCTCGTTTTCAATTCCGTGTGCGGGGCCTAGCGGGGGGGCGCATAAGGGTCAAGCAGTGCAGGCGGTCCGCCCGGATTTGCCCATGGGACCTGTCAGCGTGTAGGACGCTGGTGAGTTCTGTTTTTGGAGGGCGCTATGGGCCCGAATTGGATCGAGAAATTCCTGAGCTTTGACGAGCTCATCGGCGCGAGCCTGACCCGCATTACCTATTTTGTGGGACTGATCATCATCATCGGCTGGGCTGTCCTGCGAATGATTGGTGCGCTCGGCTATCTCTTTGCCGACTTTTTCTATGCGGTAGGAACGCTCATCGCGGCGCCGCTGCAGGCGGTGTTTGCCATCCTGATCTGGCGTCTTGTTGCCGAGGTCGCGTTTATCTTCTTTCGCGACCATGGCGACGTGCCCGCAACAGAGCCTGACGCCGAAAAGCCCTACACAGAGGGCTTCACTATAGATGCTGATGAAACCGAGGCCGCTGGCAACTAGGTCGCTTCGCTGCGCCAGGATTGGTGGAACTGGTCAAAGAGCGCATTGAAGGAGCCCACCGCCGCGCCAGGACCGTCAGCATGGCCCCAAACACCGCTGCTCACGGCCAGGAAATCGGCCCCAGCGCGCACGAGCGGCGCTGCATTCGCAGGGGTGACTCCGCCGATTGCGACGCACGGCAGGGTCATGGCTTCCTGCCAGAATTGCAGCACTTTCACATCGGCCGGTGTGGCACTGTCCTTCGTCGTCGTCGGATAGAACGCGCCAAAGGCCACATAGTCGGCCCCCGCTTCGCCTGCCTCCATGGCAATATGGCGAGAGGATTTGCACGTGGCGCCTACGATCGCATCAGCTCCCAGACGCGCGCGGGCATCGCTGATGCTGCCATCTTCTGCGCCTAGGTGAACGCCGTCGGCGCCGAGGGTGAGCGCCAGGTCGATGCTGTCATTGATAATGACTGTAGTGTCCCTGGACTGAATCTCCTCCATCACCGCTTCAGCCAGGCGGGTTGTCGCTGCTTCATCAATCCGGTCGCCAGCCTTCAGACGTAACTGCACACAGGCGACATCTCCGGCATCAAGCGCGCAGAACAGGCTTGTCTTGAAGGCAGCCACATCTTCGATGACGGGTGGTGTGATCAGGTAAAGGCGCGGGCGTTCGCGAATGGGCTCATCTGTCATGGAATGGGCTTAAACGCAGCCTTCCGCCTTCACAATGCGCTTGGTGGAGGCAGGGTGCCTTGCCAGCGCAGCGCCAGTGCGGGTGGGACGCGGTGTGAACCCGCCACCGCAATTCGGGCAGACACCCTTCAGGACATCTTCCGCGCAGGGCTCGCAAAACGTGCATTCAAAAGAACAGATCACAGCGCCGGGCTGATCCGCCGGGAGGTCTGTGTCGCAGCATTCGCAGGAGGGGCGCATTTCAAGCATGGAGACAGGATAAACGAAAAAGGGCGACCGAAACAGGCCGCCCTTTCAAACTGCCAAATCGGGATTGCCTTAACCCGCGCAGGACGCGTCGCAGATCGTTGAGATTGTGGCGCCGAGCGTGGTGTTGAATTCCCCGTCCGACTGGCCGGCGGAAAGGCCTTCAGTCAAAGCGCGGGAGAAGCTGGCAATCATGCCGGTGTTCCGGGCCAGGCGTTCGCAGGCCTCTTCACGTGAATACCCGCCCGACAGCGCCACAACGCGCATGCAGCGCGGGTGGTCGATCAGCGGTTTGTAGTGGTTCGCTGTTTCTGGAAGCGTCAGCTTCAGCATGACTTGCTGATCCGCCGGTACCGCATCGAGATGCTTTGCGATCTCGTCGCGCAGCATGGCTTCCGCTTCGGCCTTGTCGGGCGCCTTGATGTTCACTTCGGGCTCAATGATCGGTACGAGGCCGTGGCCGAGAATCTGGTGGCCGACTTCGAACTGTTGGGCGACAACCGCGGCGATGCCATCGGCATTGGCGGAATTGATGTTGGAGCGCATCTTGGTGCCGAAAATGCCCTTTTCGACCGCACGGGCGCACAGGGCGTCCAACTCGGGCATCGGCTTCATGATCTGGACGCCGTTATCTTCGTCGGCCAGGCCCTTATCGACCTTCAGGAACGGAACCACGCCGCGCGAATTCCAGAGGAACTCTGCTGTTGGCGTGCCATCGATTTCCCCGTCCATGGTCCGCTCAAACAGGATCGCACCAATCACTTTTTCGCCCGTGAAGGCGGGTGCTTTGACGATGCGTGCACGCATGTCGTGGATCAGGCCGAACATTTCTTCGTCGTTCGAATAGGCATCTTCGCCGACGCCATAGGCGCGCAGCGCTTTCGGCGTTGAACCGCCTGATTGATCGAGCGCGGCGATAAAGCCAGCCCCACTGGCAATCTTCGCGGTCATGTCTGTGTGGGCCATGTCTTCCTCCTAGGTCCCAAATCTACTGAGCTTGTTATTTCAGCGCTTCGACGCCTGGCAGCGCCTTGCCCTCCATCCATTCAAGAAACGCACCGCCAGCAGTTGAGACGAACGTGAAGTCTTCTGCGGCTCCGGCATGGTTGAGCGCAGCAACCGTGTCTCCGCCCCCGGCCACGGCGATCAGCTTGCCTTCCTTGGCGCGTTGCCCGGCGGCTTTCGCAGCGGCAACGGTTGCGGCATCGAACGGTTCGATCTCAAAGGCGCCGAGCGGGCCGTTCCAGACCAGCGTTTTCGCCGTGTCCATCGCCAGCGCCAGGATCGCAACGGTTTGCGGTCCCGCATCCAGGATCATTTCATTGTCGGCCACCTCGTCGAGGCCGCAGATCCGGCTAGGTGCGTTTGCTGCGAATTCTTTTGCGACCACGACGTCCTTCGGCAGGATGATGTCGCACCCTGCTGCCTTGGCGTTGGCTTCGATCTCTTTGGCGGTGTCAGCGAGGTCGTGTTCGCAGAGGGACGCGCCAACGCTGTGGCCCCGCGCTGCTAGGAATGTATTTGCCATTCCGCCGCCGATCGCGAGCGCGTCCACCTTGCTGACGAGGTTTTTCAGCAGATCGATCTTGGAGGACACTTTTGCGCCGCCCACGACGGCGAGGACCGGGCGCTCGGGTGCGCCCAGCGCGGCATCAAGAGCTTCCAGTTCTGCCTGCATGGAGCGACCCGCTGCCGATGGCAGAAGCCTTGCCACACCTTCGGTAGAAGCATGGGCCCGGTGCGCGGCAGAAAAGGCGTCGTTGACGAACACGTCGCCGCAAGAGGCGAGGAACTGCGCCATCTGTGGGTCATTGGCCTCTTCCATCGGCGTGAACCGCGTGTTTTCGACCAGCACCGTCTCTCCGGGCTCAGGCGTGCGCGGGCGCTCGCTGAATGTCACGGGCGACCCGAGAAGATCGGCCATGGGGGCTGCCAGCGGCGCCAGGGACATTTCCGGCACCTGCTTTCCTTTGGGTCGGCCAAAGTGCGCCAACAGGATTGGCAGACCCCCCTTGGCCAGCACATCCTTGATTGTAGGCACGGCGGCGCGCATCCGCGTGTCGTCGGTGACTTTGCCGTCTGCCATGGGAACGTTGATATCTACGCGGATGAGGACGCGCTTGCCCGACAGGTCGCCGAGGTCGTCCAGGGTCTTGAAGCTGCTCATGGAAGTGCCTGCTGACAAAGAAAAACGGGCCCCGTTTCCGGAGCCCGCCAGGGATTAGATGAGGCCGCCCATGTGAACGGCGGTGTCGGACATGCGGGTCGCAAAGCCCCACTCATTGTCATACCAGGCCAGAACGCGGACCAGGGTCTTGTCGGTGACGTTTGTGCCGGCCGATGCCACGGTTGAGCTGGCAGGGTTGTGGTTGAAATCGGCCGAGACGAGCGGTGCTTCGGAGTAGCCAAGGATGCCCTGCATGGCGCCTTCGGAAGCAGCCTTCAATGCGGCATTGATCTCTTCCACATCGGTCTCGCGCCCGGCGTCGAACACAAGGTCGACCATGGACACGTTGGGCGTGGGAACGCGTACTGCGGAGCCGTTCAGCTTGCCTGCGAGTTCTGGCAGGACCAGACCCACAGCCTTTGCGGCGCCGGTGGACGTTGGAATCATGGAGTTCGCCGCGGCGCGTGCGCGATAGAGGTCCTTGTGCATGCGGTCGAGTGTTGGCTGGTCGCCGGTATAGGCGTGCACCGTCGTCATGTAGCCGCGCTCGATGCCGACAAGTTCGTTCAGGACTTTCGCAACGGGGCTGAGGCAGTTTG
The DNA here is from genome assembly GCA_039818165.1 of Pseudomonadota bacterium. Lineage (GTDB taxonomy): Bacteria > Pseudomonadota > Alphaproteobacteria > Caulobacterales > Hyphomonadaceae > UBA5336. Next base: position 22,224 of record JBCBUL010000015.1, read on the forward strand.
TCGTGCACGACGCATTCGAGACCACCGTGTCGTCTGCCGTGAGGGTCGAGTGGTTCACGCCATAAACGATGGTCTTGTCAGCGCCGGACGCTGGAGCGGAGACGAGGACGCGCTTGGCACCGGCATCAAGGTGGGCGCTTGCCGCGTCCTTGGCCGTGAAGATGCCCGTGCACTCCATCGCGATATCGACGCCCATCTCGCCATGGGGCAATTCTTTGGGATCGCGAACCGAGGTGCATTTGAAAGTACGATCGCCAACTATGATCGTGTCGCCGTCAACTGTCACATCCTGGGGCAGGCGACCGTGAACGCTGTCATATTGGAGCAGGTGGGCGTTGGTTTCGATGGGGCCAAGATCGTTGATCGAAACGACTTCAATGTCCTTGCGGTCATGCTCGATGATGGAGCGGAGAACGAGGCGGCCGATACGGCCAAACCCATTGATTGCAACACGAACGGCCATTGAATTCCCTCTCTCAGCTTGCGTCTTTGCAAATCTTTTGCAGCGTGTAGACCCGGTTGGCGCTTACGTCCACCCGAAGTCCAACGCCATGATGGCGCAGGCGCACGTGCAAGTTTCGCGCCCCGAAGTCCCGGCGCGATGGTATTGCTTGCGGGGCCTACAGGCGCGCCTTCACGGCCTCGACCACGGCTTCAGCCGTAATGCCAAAATGCTGGTAGAGATCCTTGTAGGGGGCACTCGCGCCGAAGCTGGACATGCCGACGAAGCCGCCCTTGCGCCCAATCCAGCGGTCCCATCCGAAACGCACGCCTGCCTCTACCGCCACTTTGGGCAGCTCTGCGCCAAGCACCTCGTCCTGATAGGCTTCATCCTGGACTTCAAACAGGTCCATGCAGGGCATCGAGACCACTCGCACGGGGACGCCATCGGCAGCGAGCGCCTTTTGGGCGTCCATGGCGATTTCAACTTCCGAGCCCGTGGCGATGATCACTGCTTTGGCGTCATCGGCGTCCGAAAGCACATAGGCGCCCCGCGCGCTGGGGTTGCCGGTGGCATCCTTGCGCTGGCTGGCGACTTTCTGGCGGGTCAGTGCCATCGTGCTCGGCCCGTCGGTGTGTTCCAGCGCCAGTTGCCAGCACTCGGCAGCTTCCACACCGTCACACGGGCGGAATACGCGCATCTTCGGCATGGCGCGCAGGGAGGCGATCTGCTCAACCGGCTGGTGCGTTGGCCCATCTTCGCCCAGACCAATGGAGTCGTGGGTCATCACGTGAACAACCCGCAGCCCCATCAGCGCGCCAATTCGGATGGCTGCCCGGGAGTAGTCAGAAAAGATAAGGAATGTTCCGGAATAGGGGATGATGCCGCCATGGAGCGCCATGCCATTCATCGCCGCCGCCATGGCGTGTTCGCGCACACCATAGTGGATGTAGCGTCCGGACCAGTCTTGCGGGGTTATGGGCGTGGTGACGCTGGTCTTGGTATTGTTGGACCCCGAAAGGTCGGCCGAGCCGCCCACCATTTCCGGGATGGCTTTGGTAAGGACTTCCAGCGCGGCGCCGGACCATTTGCGGGTGGCGTCGTCCTTGCCGCCCTCGATCACGCTTGTCTTATGCGCTTCCAGTTGGGCGGTGAGGTCTTCCGGAAGGACACCGTCCAGCGCGCTTTGGAATGCCCCAGCTTGGCCTGATGCATTTAGTCTGAGGCCCCAACTTGTGCGCTCGCTATCACAACGCTTACCCGCTTCCACCCAGGCAGCTTCGATCTCGCCGGGGACTTCGAATGGCGGATGGGGCCAGCCGATGTTTTCGCGGATGCCCGCGATTTCCTCCGGGCCATAGGGGCCACCATGGGCCTTTCCGGTGCCTTCGATGGTCGGCGCGCCGTATCCAATCCGGGTTTTACAAGCGATCATGACCGGCCGGTCCTGGGTTTTCGCCCAGCTCAGCGCGGCCTCGATCTCGACCTCGTCATGGCCGTCGATGCGCCGCGTCACCCAGCCCGAGGCGTCAAATCGTGCGCACTGGTCGGTAGAGTCCGACAGGTCCGTACCGCCATCAATGGTCACCGCATTGTCGTCAAACAAGACAATCAGTTTGTTCAGCTTCAGGTGCCCGGCGAGCGTGATTGCTTCCTGGCTAATGCCCTCCATAAGGCAGCCGTCGCCCGCCATGACCCAGGTGTGGTGGTCAACGAGATCGTCGCCAAAGCGGGCGTTCAAATGGCGCTCGGCGATGGCCATGCCGACGGCGGTTGCGATGCCCTGGCCCAGAGGACCGGTCGTCGTTTCCACGCCCGGCGTGACGAAGTTTTCCGGGTGACCCGGCGTGCTGGCGCCGAGTTGGCGGAAATTGCGTATATCGTCGCGGCTGACGCTGTTATAACCGGTGAGGTGCAGCAGGGAATAAAGCAGCATTGAGCCATGGCCCACCGACAGCACGAACCGGTCGCGATCGGCCCAGTCAGGCGCTTTCGGGTCGTGTTTCAAATGGCGTGTCCAGAGCGCCGTAGCGACATCTGCTAGACCAAGCGGCGCGCCCACATGGCCTGATTTTGCCTGCTCCACAGCATCCATTGAGAGCGCTCTGATGGCGTTGGCCATATCGCGGTTTGTAACTGACATCCCGATTCCCTCGTATTTGTGGGTCGATTGCGCCATGCTTTATCAAGCGTCAAGCGACTTGGCGGGTGAAGTTTCTAACGTTACTGGTTTTGCCATGACTCGGATGGATGAGGCAGCAGCGCGACTGGATAAAGCGCTAAAGCGGCTGGAAGGCAGTCTCGACAGCTTGATGGAGCGCGCCGGAGACCCGGGTGCGCTACAGCGTGAGCGCCTTGCGCTTTTGCTCGATCGCGACAGGCTTTCAGAAGAATTGGATGCCTCTGTTGCCCGAGAAGCTGCACTGCAGGGGCTTGCCGACGAAGCGTCGGAAGCGCTGGGGTCCGCCATTGAGGAAGTGCGCGCAGCACTTTCCAGGGAAGACTAGGCGGGAGCGGGGCGTGGCGAAGGCAGATATTCAGGTTTACGGTCGCGCCTACACAGTCGCCTGTGCGCCGGGGCAGGAACAGAGGTTGTCTGACCTGGGACGCGAGCTCGATGGGCGCCTGCGAAAGATTGCGTCCGCCGTCGGGGATGTTGGTGAAGACCGGCTTTTGTTGGTGGCGGCCTTGTCCCTGCTGGATGAGTTGCATGCGGCCCGTGGCCATGCCGGGGCATCGGCAGGCGATGTGGAAGCGAAAGCCACGGCCATTATTGAGACCGCGGTAGACCGGATCGAGGCGATCGTGGAGCGCGCCGAAACCCGCTTGCGAAACGGCTCGACGGTTTAGAAAGCAAAAGATTCCATGCGAAACGACGACAATCTGCAACCCTTCCTGGTGGCGTTCCCCCTCGAGGAAGGCGGCCAGCAAGTGATGCTTGATCCCGGCTTCTTTAACGGGGCCGATGAGGTCGGACTGTTTCTTGCGGATCTGGCGCGCCACTATGCCCGTGCTTTCGTCCAATCCGGCCGCGCGCGGGATATGAATGATGCCCTCGAGCAGATGCGCGAATTTTTCCAGATTGAACTCGACACGCCCACGGATGAGGGCGAGGGCGGCAGTGTAAGCTGAGCCTTTCAATCTGATTTCGCCATATGGACGCAGACATGCCGTAATTCAGGCGGCTTTCGCGCAATCATGACTCATGCTTAAACGGTGGTCGGGGTTGGATAGGAGGCATCCAATGCGTAAGCCGCTATGGCATAAGAGCATTTTCGCTATCGGAGCCGCTATGCTCCTCGCTGCGTGCGGAAGCGGCGGAGGATCCGATACACCGGCGGATGTCGCATCCATAGAGGACACCGAGGGCGACGTTGTTGAACGCTCCCGGCGAGACCAGAACGCTGCCAATCGCCGCGAGCGGGAACGCCAACGCATTGCAGCAGAGAACGAAGTCGACTTCACCTATTACCGATATCGCATCAATACGGCGGGAGACACGCCGGTCGCGTGCTTTGTGTTCTCAAGCCCCCTGGATGCCAACACAGACTATTCCCCCTTCATTGAATTCCGCCCCGCCTTCCAGCCTGCGCTCTCTGTGGAAGGATCCGACCTGTGTGTTGGCGGACTTGAATTCGGCACCAGCCGTACAGCGATCCTGAAGTCGGGTTTGCCCGCCGCCGATGGTCGCGCGCTTGAGACCACCGAAGACGTGCCGATCGATTTTGCTGATCGCCCCCCATATGTCGGTTTCCGTGGTGCTGGTGTGATCCTGCCGCGCGAGGAAGCCGATGGTCTGCCAATCGAAACGGTGAATGTGGAGCAGGTGAACATCACCGTCTCCCACGTGCCCGACAGGGTTTTGTACGACAAATCCATCGACCAGGGCGCCACCGCCCAGCAGGGCAGCTATACCTATCTGTACGGAGACCGACGAGCCAGCGATGTGGCCGAAGAGATCTGGTCTGGCACCATGCGGGTCGATGCCCTGCAGAATGCACCGGTTACCACCGTGTTCCCACTCTCTGATGTTATCGGGGCTCTGGAGCCAGGGGCATACTTTGTAGAAATTGAAGACGCAAAAGACTTGGCGAGCAATGCCGGGCCTCCGGCGTCTGCCAAGCGCTGGATCATGCTGACAGACTTGGCCCTGACGGCCTATCGCGGCGAACATGGTCTCGATCTTACATTGCGATCCTTGCGCGATGGCCAGGAAGTGGTGGACGCCAACGTTCAATTGGTGGCCTACAATAATGATGTTCTGGCAGAGCAACGCACCGGCGCCGATGGCCGGGTGAGCTTCGATAAGCCGATACTCGCGGGAACGGGCAATGCCGCACCGAAACTGGTCCTGGCGTATGGTGCACGCGGCGATCTGGCTGTGCTGGACTTGACCCGTGCACCTGTAGATCTGTCCGAACTGGGCACGGGTGGGCGCGCCACACCTGGACCGGTCGATGCCTATCTGTACACAGATCGCGGGATCTACCGACCGGGTGAGACGGTCTTCATCACCTCTCTCCTGCGCGACCGGGCCGCGCGCGCAATCGATGGCCGCTCCGGCCAGTTGGTCGTTTATCGGCCAAACGGATTGGAGGCTCATAAACTACGTTTCACCGAGGCCGAAGGCGGCGCTGTGGCGCTGGACTACATCATGTCACGCGACGCCGCCCGCGGTGTCTGGCGTGCCGTGCTGGAGATGGATGGATCCGGCCGTGCGGGCGAAGTCAGCTGGTCGGTCGAGGACTTTGTACCCCAGCGGATTGCCGTTGAGTTGGAGACCGACGAGGACACGCCCATCCGGGCCGGCACGACGCGTGACGTTCAGGTCAATGCGCGGTTTCTCTACGGTGCGCCGGGGGCTGGGCTTGAGGTTGCAGCGCGTGCACGCGTGCAACGCGACCCGAGCCCGTTCGAAGGCTTGGATGGTTTCAGCTTTGGACGCCATGACGAGCAGTTCCGTGAAGAACTGATCGAGCTTGGTAGTACAGTAACCGATGGTGCCGGTGTCGCCACGCTTGTTCTGGAGCCGCGTCGGCGTGGCCAGTCCAGCAGCTTTCCGCTTCGCCTCAATACGGTCGTGGATGTCGAAGAGCCCGGTGGCCGCGCCGTGAGCGAAAGCGTCCGTATTCCTTACCGCCCGTCGCAGCTCTACCTTGGCATCAAACCTGGTTTTGAGCGCCGCGCTCCGCAAGGTGAGCCGGTCAGCTTCAAGATTGCAGCCGTGGGGGCTGATGGTGGACTTGCTGGCACGGAATTGTCCTGGAAGCTTCTATCGATCAACTACCATTACGACTGGTATCGCGATGGCGAGCGCTGGCGCTGGCGCCGGTCGCGCACGGTCGATGAAGTGCGCGAAGGAATCCTGTCGACGGCCCAGGGAGCCACGGGCGAGATCACCGTCACGGATCTGGATTGGGGATCCTATGAACTCATGCTCGATGGGCCGGCGGGCGCAGAGGCGTCCAAGGCATTCTATGTCGGTTGGGGCGGCAGCGTGTCCGATGACGGCGTTGAAGCGCCAGACCGGGTCGAAGTCTCGATGGTCGATGATTCTGTCTTGCCCGGTCGCAATGCAGAATTCGTGATCGTACCGCCCTATGATGGTGAAGCGCAGATCGTCGTTGCCACAGACCGCATCCTGACAGTTGAAACCCGTCCGGTAACGGCAGAGGGCACTCGCGTGACCCTGCCGGTGAGCGAGGACTGGGGCGAGGGTGCCTATGTCATGGTGAGCGTGTTTACGGCGCGCGATCCTGTTCTGGACGCCAAACCCCGACGAGCCGTGGGCGTCGTTTATGCCCCCGTGGATATGGGCGAGCGTACATTTGACCTGGCGATTAATGCGCCTGATGTCGTGCGCCCGGATCGCGAACAGCTGATCGAGGTGGAGATCACAGGCGGCCCCCGCCAACCAGTGTTCCTGACGCTGGCGGCGGTAGATGAAGGCATCTTGCAACTGACCAAGTTCCAGAGTCCCGACCCGGTTTCTTACTTCTTTGGGAAGAAGGCGCTCGGCGTGTCGCTCTATGACGATTACGGACGCCTCCTGGACCCGAATCTTGGACTGCCTGCTGAAGTCCGCTCCGGCGGTGACCAATTGGGCGGCGAGGGCTTGTCCGTTGTCCCGACCAAGAGTGTGGCCCTGTTCAGCGGGATCGTGGATGTGGGGCGCTCCGGATCGGCAAAGGTCCGGTTTGATGTGCCCGACTTCAACGGCGAGCTCCGTCTGATGGCCGTGGCTTGGTCCGAAGAAGGCCTCGGATCAGCATCCCGGCCGATCACTGTGCGCGATCCTGCGCCCGCGGAACTGATACTCCCACGCTTTCTTGCGCCAGGAGATGAGGCTGTTGTGACCGCCAGCCTGGACAATGTGGAGCTCTCCACTGGCGAGTTCGTGGCCAATGTCACGGGTGCTGGCAACGTCACACCCCTCGATGGTAACATCTCGCGCACACTTCCCCAGGGCCAGCGTGCGGATGTCCCCGTTCGGATTTCGGCGGGCGATGAGGGCATTTCGCGCCTGCGTCTGGCCGTGAATGGGCCGGACAATTTCGGCGCAGATCGCGAGTACCAAATCCAGACGCGGTCTCCTTACTTGCCGATCACTCGAATTGATTCCGAACTGATGTCGTCGGGTGAGACGTTTGCCCTGTCCCGGGACATGGTTGATGGCCTTGTTCCGGGCTCCGTTGATGTCGTGGTCAGCTACTCAAGCCTGCCGGTGGATGAGAACGCCCTCTATGCATCGCTGGCGCGCTATCCCTATGGCTGCACGGAGCAGACAATCAGCCGGGCTATGCCGTTGATCTATGCTGAGCAGCTTGTCGCGCTTGGAGCCGACGGAGACGCTGCTGAAGCCCGCACGGAAGTGCAGGCCGCGATCAATCGCGTGTTGAACCGACAATCGGCTGACGGGGCCTTTGGTCTTTGGCGCGAAGGAGACCGCAGCGTATCGCCCTGGCTTGGCGCTTTCACCACGGACTTCCTCTATCGCGCCAAGGCGGCCGGGTATTCGGTGCCAAACGAAGCTCTCGACCGGGCTTCAGATGCCCTGCAAACCATTGCTTCGGGCGATGCATGGCGCGTCTATGGCTATGATACGGATGTTTGGGAAAGCCGTTGGCACAACGATACCCAAGCTAAGTTGATGGACCGTTCTGCGCCGTATGCGCTTTACGTGCTGGCCCAGTCTGGTCAAGCTGACGTCTCCAGATTGCGCTACCTTCATGATCGTGAACTCGACGACATGGAAAGCCCGCTCGCCCAGGCGCAACTCGGCGCGGCCCTAGCCCTGATGGGCGACCGGTCCCGCGCGCTCAATGCGTTCTCGGCAGCAGAGGCCGGGCTCGGCTATGACAATGACGGCGACTACTATCAGACGCCCCTGCGCGATATCGCTGCAATCCTTGCACTTGCCCACGAGGCAGAGTTGGAAAGCGTGGTGGAGCGCCTGGCGGAACGACTCGGCAGTGATATCCCTGACCCCAGCGAGCTTACAACACAGGAGAAAGCCTTCCTCTTGCTGGCCGTAAACGCGCTGACGGGCGGCGATGCTGACGCCTTTCAGATGAAAGTCGAAGGGTTAGGGCGCGGCAACGACAATGATCGGCGCTACCGGATCGCGGAAAGCCAGATTTCGCCCGATGTGACTTTCACCTACGAAGGCGATGCACCGGTGTATCGCACGGTGTTTGTGACTGGCAGCCCCGTGGAAGCCCCACCACCGATCTCGTCCCGACTGGACATTACGAAACGGTACTTCGACCTTCGGGGCCGCGCCGTAGACCTTGGCAATGTTGACCAGGGTGATCAGATCGTCACTGTGATAACCCTTGATCCAGGTGAGCGGCGCACCAATCCGCTTATCGTAGCGGACTTGTTGCCGGCTGGCTTCGAAATCGAAACAATCCTTCGTCCGGCCGATGGCCGCCGGGAGGGCACCGATGACGGCGCATTTGCCTGGATTGGCGCAATTGCACAGCCAAAGACTGCCGAAGCCCGTGATGACAGGTTTGTCGCCGCAATCGATGTGCGCTCCCAGAATCGCACATTGGCCTATGTGGTACGGGCCATGACGCCGGGCCAGTTCGCCGTGCCCGGAGCTGTTGCGGAAGACATGTACCGTCCGCTGGTTCAGGCGCGTTCGCGCGCCAGTGCGCTTAGCGTCAATGCAGTCAGCGGCGGACCCGGCGGCGGTCAGTAATATGACGAGCTGGACGCAGCGGTTTCGCGGGCGTCTCTCGGGCGTGCGCTGGCGTCGTGTCGGCTGGGTTGTCCTGGCGATCGTGTTCAGCGTTCTTGCGTTGGACCGAGTGTTCCCGCCGCCGCTCGAGCGCGGCGAACACCTCAGCCAATGGGTCACAGATCGTGATGGGAGGCCCCTTCGAGCCTTCCCGACAGCTGAGGGACGCTGGCGATTGCCGGCCGATCTCGATGAGGTCGACCCGGTCTTCCTCGAGGCACTTCTCGCTGTCGAAGACAAGCGCTTTTATGCCCATTCTGGCGTAGACTGGATCGCAATGGTCCGGGCGGCTGTGACAAGCGCCAATGCCGGGCGCGTTGTCTCCGGCGGTTCTACGATTACCATGCAGACCGCCCGGCTTTTGGAGCCTCGCCCGCGCACGATCGGCTCGAAGCTGATTGAGATGGTGCGCGCCCATCAGATTGAGGCGCGTCTCTCAAAGGATGAGATCCTTGAGCTTTATCTGACGCTGGCGCCCTATGGCGGCAATCTGGAAGGTGTGCGCGCGGCGAGCTGGAGCTATTTTGGTCATGGTCCGGACAGGCTTGGCGATGACGAAATCGCGCTGTTGATTGCGCTGCCCCAAAGCCCGGAGCGTCGCCGGCCCGACCGGCAACCCGATGGCGCAAAAACCGGCCGGGCGGTGATCGCGGCGAAACTGGAGGGCTTCGGCGTGCTCACCGCTCAAAGGGCTGATGAGGTGCGGTCCGCGGCGCTGCCAGAGATACGACACCACTTTCCGAGCCACGCCTGGCATGCCGCCGCAACGGCGCGGCGCATACGCCGGGGTGGGGGCTTTGATGTTCGCACCAGTCTCGACGGCCCGCTCCAATTAGAGCTCGAATCTTTGCTGGCCGCGCGCACGGACGCTCTTCCAGCCGATGTTCAGATGTCCGCGCTGGTTGTGCACACGCCTAGCCGCTGCATTCGCGCGCTTGTTGGTTCTGCAAACCGGCGAAGACCCGGAGGGTGGATGAATCTGACGGCCCAGCCACGTTCTCCCGGATCTACGCTGAAACCCTTCATCTATGCGATGGCGTTTGATGACGGGATAGCCGCGCCCGGAACCGTGATATCAGATCTGCCCAAGCGCTTCGCGGCTTACCAGCCGGAGAATTTTGACCGGTCGTTCCGTGGTGACGTGACGATTGCGGAGGCCTTGCAGCATTCGTTGAACGTGCCGGCGGTTCTTGCTCTTGCCGAGGTAGGCCCAGCCAGGTTTTCGGCGAACCTCTCCCTGTCCGGGGCCCATCCGCAGCTGAATGGCGGGGCGGAAACCGAAGCGGGGCTCGCAATCGCACTGGGTGGAGCAGGGCTCTCGGCCCAGGACCTCGCCTTACTCTATGCAGCATTGGCCGAGGAGGGGATTGCAAAGCCGCTTTGCTGGCTGGAAGACGAAGATCAATCCGGGGATGGCCATCGACTGGTGAGCGCCCAGAACGCGGAGAGCATTCTCTCGATACTGCGCCGGGCGCCAACACCCGGCGGACGTATGCCAGGCCGACTGACGGAGAATGCCCCCGAGATCGCATTCAAGACCGGCACGTCCTACGGGTTTCGCGATGCTTGGGCGGCTGGTGTGGTTGGCGACCTTGCCCTCGTCGTTTGGGTCGGCCGGGCCGATGGGGCGCCTCGGCCAGGGGAGACTGGCCGCACGGCGGCCCTGCCGCTTCTGTTCGAGATCGCTGATCGTGCAGTGCATCATTTGGGGGAGGAATCTGCCCAGGAGCAGACCCAGGACAGTGTTTCTTCGGCGCCGCCGCGCGGGGCCCAGCGCACTTTCGAAACCGCTGGCCCGCCACAAATTCTCTTTCCCCCGGCTGGCGCGGACCTTTGGGCCGGTGACCTTAACGGTCGGGCAGCCAAGGCTTTTGTCATGTCCGGGCGCGGCGATGGTGAACTGACCTGGTACATTGATGGCAAACAAGCCGAGGAGGACGCTGCTGGGCTACCCCTATGGCGGCCAGAACGTGCTGGATTTTATCAGATATCCGCCGTGGACCCCGACGGCCGAACGTCGCGCGTAACCGTACGTGTCATTGGCCTGCCACCAGCCTGACAGGCGAAGAACCGTGTCCCTCGCGAAACAGTGATCAGGCTTTTGCATCTGTGACTGTACGTGCCGTTGGCATTTTTGATCCCAGGCCGCATATGGACGTGAACGAACAAAGTAAACGAGTCGTCTAAATGAAGTCCCTGTCCAATCTACAGATCGGTTTGATCATTGCGGTTTTTGCTGCGCTTGCGTCCTTCGCGGTTACCAGCGCGGGCGCGGAGGATCAGACCATTGAAGTTCAGACGGCCGAAAACACCGAAACGGCAATCTTCGCTGGAGGCTGTTTCTGGTGTGTGGAAAGCGACTTCGACAAACTGGAAGGCGTTCTGGAAACCGTATCCGGCTATACCGGCGGGGACAGCCTCAATCCTACCTATGAGAGCCACAAGTATGACGGCCACATAGAAGCCGTACGCATCAGCTACGACGCGGACCAGATTTCTTATGAAGAAATGGTGGACTACTTTTTCCGCCACATCGATCCAACTGACGCCGGCGGGCAGTTCTGCGATCGTGGGACGTCTTACACCACGGCGATCTTTGCCCTGAATGTCGAGCAGGCTGACATCGCACGAGAGTCGATTGGCGCCATTGAAGCCTCGGGCGTGCTGCCCGGCCCTGTGGTCACCCCCGTGCGTGATGCATCGGCCTTCTATCCCGCCGAAAACTACCACCAGAACTACCACGTCAAGGCGCCGCTGAAGTACAACTTCTACCGTCAGGCCTGTGGCAGAGATGCCCGTGTGCGCGAAGTGTGGGGCGCTGAAGTTTCCGGTTAGGACAAATCCGGCCCCTATCGCTTCTCCGCGATTGCGTTACAAAGCGTGAATGGCCGTCTACGCTGATTTTACATCCATTCCGCCCGAGGCTCGGGGCTTTTCGGTTGCACTCGGAAACTTTGACGGGCTTCATGCTGGCCATCTGGCTGTGATGGAAACGGCACGTCTGGCGGGGGCCCCGCTCGGTGTGGCGACCTTTGAGCCACCACCGCGGGCATTTTTCCGGCCAACCGACCCGACCTTCAGGATTTTCCGCCCCGAGCGCCGTAATGCGAAAATTCTGGCGGCTGGCGCTGATGCGGTCTTCGAATTGCCCTTCAATGCGGACATGGCGGGCATGACGGATGAGGAATTCGCACGCGACGTTCTGGTGAAGGGTCTTGGTGCGGCCCATGTCACCGTTGGGTTTGATTTCCGCTTTGGCCGCGGGCGGATGGGAGACGCGCAGAGACTCGCTTCGCTTGGCCGCGCCCATGGCTTTGGCGTTTCTGTCGTCGAACAAGTGCCGAATGATGCCGGGGAGAAAGCATCATCCACGGCGATCCGGCAGGCCCTTCGGGCTGGCGAGCCCGAGACTGCCGCCGCGATGCTCGGTCATGCCTGGGTCGCCGATGGCGCCGTGGAACATGGCGAGAAACAGGGCCGACACCTGGGCTTTCCGACGGCCAATCTCCACCTGCCAGACCTGATCCATCCCCGCCATGGCGTCTATGCCGTGCGCGCGCGCATTGGCCGGGACGGGGCGTGGATCAACGGCGTGGCCAATTTCGGGCGCACGCCCACGACCGGTTTGCGCGATCCGCTATTGGAGACGTTCCTGTTCGACTGGGATGGCGACCTGTATGGAAAATGGCTGGAAGTGGCGCTTGTGGCCTTTCTTCGGCCCGAACTGAAATTCGACGCATTGGATGACATGATTGCGCAAATGCATGTCGATGTGGAGGATGCGAAGTCGAGGCTTGCTGCCAATCGCGCAACGGGAGACGCTTTGCGCGCGTGACACTCCCGCCAAGCTTTGCTAATGCCGCGCCAATGGTAGCGCTGCGCATCATACGAATTCGCGGCCCGGTCGGGCGGTGACGCGCCATTCGCGTCCCCCGGCCGGGAGTTTTGCGCTATTCCATTCCCACGCCAATCAGGTCGCACCCCATGACATCCGAGACTGAACCGCGCGATTATCGCGATACGATCTTCCTTCCAAAAACCGAGTTTACCGACCGGGGGCAACTCTCCAGGCGCGAGCCCGAATTCATCGCCCGCTGGGACGAGATGAAGCTCTATGACCGCATGCGCGAAGCCCGCGCAGGCGCCGAGCCCTGGCTGCTCCATGACGGCCCGCCCTATGCCAATGGGCACATCCACCTCGGCACGGCGATGAACAAGATCCTGAAGGACATCTGCGTGCGCAGCCACCGGATGATGGGCTTTGACGCCTCATACCTGCCGGGCTGGGACTGCCACGGCCTGCCCATCGAGTGGAAGGTCGAGGAAGAGTTCCGCGGCAAGGGCCGCTCCAAGGATGATGTGGGCGGCGCGGAGTTCCGCGAACGCTGCCGGTCCTATGCGGCTGAATGGGTCGAGGTGCAGAGAAAAGAGTTCCGCGCCCTCGGCATCGAAGGCGAATGGGACGACCCATATCTCACCATGGCGTTTGAGAGCGAGGCCGCCATTGTCGGCGAATTCCTCGACGTGGCGATGTCCGGCCGCCTTGTACGCGGCGCCAAGCCCGTCATGTGGAGCCCGGTGGAACGCACAGCGCTCGCCGAGGCGGAGGTGGAGTACCACGACCGGAAAGTGCCGGTGATCTGGGTGAAGTTTCCTTTGGGCAGGCTTGCAGCGACGGAGTCAGGCGAACAACCGGAATGGTCCATCGCACACGTCGTAATCTGGACAACCACGCCCTGGACGATCCCAGCCAACCAGGCAGTGTGCTTCAACCCCTCGATATCATATGGCGCCTATCAAGTTGAAACGGTGACTTCCGAGGAGGAGCTTGGTTTTGCTCCATATACGAACGTGGGCGAGACATTCATCCTCGCCGACAATCTGGCCGAGAGCGTGTTCGAAGCCGCGAAAGTGCTGACATTCAAACGCCTATGTGACGTGAACCCAGAGGACATTCTCTCGCTCTCACATCCTCTGGAAGAGTTCGGTTATGAACCCGACCGTGAGTACAAGTTCTTTAGCCATGCCGTGCCCATGATTGCCGGTGACCACGTGACCGATGATACCGGTACAGGTTTCGTGCACACCGCCCCGGCGCATGGTGAAGACGACTACGCCGCTTGGCTGTCGCTGACGGCAGATCAAAACAAGATGAACCGGTCGTTTGGGCGGGACTGGAAGGCGTTTGCCGCCGTAAGGGATATCGTCGACCCTGACGGTCGTTACACAGACAACGTGCCAAGATTTGCAGGCCTCGATATCGTGCGCACGTCCGGCAAGAAACGCGGCCAGGCGGGCAAGGCCAATGATGAGGTGATCAAGGCCTTGGCCGAGAGCGGGAACCTGCTCGCACGCGGCCTGACCACCATTCGCGATGCCCATTCCTGGCGCTCCAAGGCGCCGGTGATCCGCCGCGCCACGCCCCAATGGTTCATCGCCATGGACCAGCCCGGCAGCGATGGATCGCCGCCGCTGCGTGAGCTTGTCATGGGCGCGCTCAAGGATGTGGACTTCTACCCCGCCACGGGCCGCAACCGGCTGGAGGCGATGGTGGCCGATCGCCCCGATTGGCTCGTTTCCCGCCAGCGCAATTGGGGCGTGCCGCTTACCATTTTCGTCAATGCTGACGGCCAACCCCACACTGCCGCCCTGCCAGCCGAGCAGGCCGAAGCCGTCAATGTGCGCATCAAGGCTGCTATCGCTGCGCGCGGCGTGGAGGCCTGGTTCGACACGCCAGTGGAAGAGCTGTTGGGCGATGCGGGCAATGCCGCCGACTGGGAGAAAGTGACCGATGTGCTGGACGTCTGGTTCGACAGCGGCACGACTCACGCCTTTGCTCTACGTGCCCGGGGCATCATCGATGACACATCTGGCCGCGCCGATCTCTATCTCGAAGGCTCAGACCAGCATCGCGGCTGGTTCCAGTCTTCGCTGCTTGAATGCTGCGCCACGCGGGGCTTGGCGCCTTACAAGGACGTGCTGACTCACGGCTTCATCGTGGACAGCGAGGGCAAGAAAATGTCCAAGTCCATCGGCAACACGATCGAGCCACAGCAGGTCCAGAAGCAGTATGGTATCGAAATCCTGCGCATCTGGGCTGCGAGCGCGGACTTTACTGAAGACCTGCGCATCTCCGATGAAATCCTGAAGCGCACCGCAGACACGTATCGTCGCCTGCGCAACACGTTGAAATACCTGCTCGGCGCAACGGCGGGGTTCACCGCCGATGAAGCACTGGATCCGACGGATATGCCCAGCCTGGAACGCTGGGTGCTGCACCGCTTGTCTGAACTCGATACCCTCGTGCGCGAGGCCTATGACGTCTATGACTTCAAGAAAATCATGGCCGCGCTGGTGAATTTCTGCGCCGTGGACCTGTCAGCCGTGTATTTCGATATCCGCAAGGACAGCCTCTATTGCGACCCGGTGGCCGCCACGGCGGATCATTGGGATGAGGCTACGGCGGCCTTTGGCAATCGCCGGCGCGCCGCGCGCACGGTGATGAACGCTGTGTTGGAGCGGCTCATTGTCTGGCTCGCCCCGATCATGCCCTTCACCACCGAAGATGCGTTCTGGAATTCTGGCTTCGAGGGCGACAGCGTGCATTTGAAGACCTTCCCCGGTACGCCCGCTGATTGGCGAGATCACGACGTCTCTAACGTAGTGACCGTCGTACTCTCATTGCGGTCAACAGTCTTGGGAGCCCTTGAGGTCGAAAGACGCGCCAAACGCATTGGCTCCAGCTTGGAAGCGAAAGTGGCAATCTACTTTTCAGGTCCGGCCGCGCTTCTAGAGCTACGTAAGTTGGTCGAGCAAGATCCTGTTTACGCTGGCGATCAAGAAGCATGGTTTGCTGACTTTTGCATTGTCAGCGGCGTCACATTCGTGGAGGGTCAAGGTATCCCGGACCACGCATTTCGAAATGCAGAGAGTGGCGGCGAAGGCGTAACAGTGAGTACTGCAGAGGGTATCAAGTGTGCGCGGAGCTGGAAGTACTTTGATCCGGCTACGGCGGATCCTGCATTCCCTGATGTTACACCGCGTGATGCCCTTGCCGTGAAAGCGCATGATGCTTCGGCCTGACGCGTCCGCGGGCACCCTCAAAATCGTGCCGGAGTCCCCGGCACGGGACGCCGATGAAATTGAAGCGCTTTTCGACGTCACCTTCGGGCCTGGGCACTTTGCCAAAACCGCCGAGCGCCTGCGCGAATACAACCACTCCTTGCCCGAAATAACGCGGGTCGCGCGGTTGGATAGGCAGATCATCGGCGTGTGCCGGGTCTGGCCTATCCGCGTGGGCGAGACGCCTGCACTCTTTTATGGCCCCGTCGCGGTTGCGCCAAAGCATCAAGGCCAGCGCCTTGGCCTTTCGATCACCGGCGAAGCGCTCGAGGCGGGCACCGGTTCGGGCTGGCCGCTTGCCGTTTTGATCGGCGCACCAGCGTATTTCGGTGAACTCGGCTTTGAGGTCGCCGCTCGCGGAGCTTTGGAGTTCCCCGGCCCACAGGATCCCGGCCGGGTTATGATCCGACCCCTGCGGGATAGTCTATCAGATTTGTCCGGGCCCGTGCGCGCCTTCTAGAGCTCCAGAACGACGCGCTCATTCAGGCTCGGGCGAGAGACTTCCACCGCGGCAAGACCGGGCAGGGCGGGCTTCAGGGCGTTGGCGATCCAGAGGCAAAGTCGCTCTAGCGTTGGAACTTCAAGGCCTGGAATCTCGTTCAGCAATGTGTGGTCAAGCCGGCCGGCCACACCTTCCAAAGCCGCTGTCACATCGCCGAAATCCTGCACCCATTCTTCACCGGGCTTCACCTGGCCCGCAATGGTGATCTCCACGCGGAAGGAGTGTCCGTGGACGTGCTTGTAGGGATGCCCTTCGGCCTTGTGGCCCATATAATGGGCGGCCTCGAACGTTGCGGCCTTGGACACGCGAAAGGTCTGCCCCGACGGTGCGGCGAGGGGGGTGTCAGTTTTTGGCGCTGCGAGGTCCGATGCCATTGCGTTTTCCGATTTCGATCAAGTCCGCTTCGATAGCGAATTGCGAGGGCGGATGTCTACTGCGACCCGCATCATACCGCGCCCATCTTCCATTTCTTGTATCCGTTTGAGCGCAGGTCGCAGGCAGGGCAATTCCCACAGCCATACCCCCACTCATGCTTGTGGTCCCGGTCTCCACGATAGCATGTGTGGCTGTCTTCAATGACGATCTGGGTGAATTCCTCGCCACCAAGCTTTTCGCCAAGTGCCCACGTGGCGGCCTTGTCCAGCTCCATCAGCGGCGTCTTCAGCTTGAGCGGATATTCCATGCCCAGAAAGATGGCGCGCATCTGGGCGTCGAGGGCTTCGCGGCGGCAGTCCGGATAGCCCGAATAGTCGGTCTCGCACATCCCGCCAATAATGTGCGGTATGGCGCGGCGATAGGCGAGGGCAGCGGCGAGGACAATGAACATTAGGTTCCGCCCGGGCACAAATGTGTTGGGCAGGCCCGCCGCTGTCATTTCGATCTTCGTCTCGTGGGTCATCGCGGTCTCGCCGACCTCACGCAGCCCGCCAGCGTCCAACATATGATCCGGGCCGAGGCGGTCTGCCCAGTTCGCGAAGCCATCCCGTATATGGCCGCGAATGTGTTGGCGGCTTTCCAGTTCCACCGCATGCCGCTGGCCATAATCGAATCCCACAGTCTCGACATGGTCGTATCGCGACAGCGCCCAGGCGAGGCAAACGGTCGAATCCTGCCCACCAGAGAACAGTACGAGGGCGCGGTTTTGCTCTGCGGACATGAAATTATCCCTTCCACTCTTCCCCTAGGGCACCCTCAATAAGCGCGGGCGATTACTGCGTCACTTTTACGACACGCCTGCTCATCGGAATAGATTCTACAGGGTGTCAGACATTGACAAGACACGTTGCGTCACTGTGTCATGCCAAGTGAGGCACTTTCCAACAAAAGGAGAGGCCCGATGAGGAAACGCAATCGCCCGACCCGGAAAAACCGGGCGTGGCCGGGAGGTAGAACATGAAAACGACACTGGACTCGAAATCCGCCCTGTTTTTGGGCGCTTCTGCAATGGCCCTCGCCTTCACGGCGCCGGGCGCAATTGCGCAACAGGCCGAAGACACGGCTTCGCCGAGGACACTTGGCACGGTCGTGGTGACGACCCAGAAACAAGAGGAATCAATTCAGGACGTTCCGATCGCCGTGTCAGCTTTTGATGAGGGCGCGTTGGAGAAGCTCCAACTTGCTGGCGGTCCTGACCTGGTGAAGTCGATTCCAAATGTGAACTTCACCAAAGGAAATTTCGGCGGCTTCAACTTCCGTATTCGCGGCATCGGAGTCGATGCTGTTTCGACCGCCGCCGATGAGGGTGTCGGTGTCCACCTCAATGACGTGCCGCTCACCAGCAACAGCTTGTTTGAAGCCGAGTTCTATGACGTGGAACGGGTCGAGACGCTGCGTGGTCCGCAAGGAACACTCTACGGTCGGAATGCGACGGGGGGCGTGGTCAACATCATTACGGCCAAGCCTGTGCTTGAAGAGTTTCAGGCCAATGCTCGCTTTACCTACGGAAATTTCAACACCGTCAAAGCCAAGGGCATGCTGAACCTTCCGCTTGGCGAGACGGCAGCACTTCGCCTGGCGGGCTCATACCTGACCCGTGACGGCTTCGTGGACAATCTGACCACGGGCAACGATATTGATGATCGCGAGCTCTATTCGGTGCGCGCTTCTCTGGCGTTCGAACCGACGGACCGCTTCCGCGGTTTGCTCATGGTGGAGCATTTCAACGAGGATGACTCACGGCTTCGCTCCGGTAAGCAATTCTGCGCAACAGACCCGACGGATACGTCTTTCTCGGGAATTCCAATCTCGGCATTTGATCAGCTCATTACATCGCAAGGCTGCGTGGACGCTGCCATTGAGAGCCCTGCATCGCTGGGCGGCATCAACCAGGCCTCGACCCTTGGCGGCGGTGTTTTCGGCGCGCTGGCTGGCGTAACCGGCAATATCAATGCAGACGGTAACTTGTTCAATCTCAATGAACCTGGCGCTATCAATCCGGACTTCCGCACGATTGAAAGCTCATTCGACCCGACCTTCGAGACAGAGCAGACTTTCGTTATGTGGCGCGGTGAGTTTGACCTTACCGATGCGCTGACAGTGACCTATCTCGGGGCTTTGAATGAGCGCGAAAACACCTCCCAGGAGGACTACAACGAAACAGCGCCGGCATTTGAGTTCAATACGGCGCCGGGTCCATTCACAGCGTTGAACGGGGCAGCTGCTCCGTTAATCCAGGCCGCGTACCCAACCCTGTTCCCAGGTGGTGTCGTCAGCGACCCGCAGTTGGGACAGGCAAACTTCCTCGAACAGACCGATATCTCGGGCTCCGATACCGAGCAGTATTCCCACGAATTGCGGCTCCAGTCCGACTTTGATGGCCGTTTCAATTTCAATCTGGGCGCCATCAAGCTCGACTATGAAATCAACCAGGGTCCAGCTCTGCAGGAAAGCTACTATGTGTTCTTCAACACAGGCTCAGCCTTCGTGCAGGCCAACAATGCTGCGGCGGTCCTCGCAGGCGGTTCCCCCGTGTTTTCGATCGCTGATCCGGCAAATGCGGGTGCGACGGCCCTCGACAATCTCGGCAATGGCACAGACCGGAACTATTTCCGTACTATCACGCCCTACACTTTGGATAGCTTTGCCGTGTTTGGTGAAGGCTATTTTGACGTCACGGACGATTTGCAGTTTACGCTCGGGCTTCGTTACACTGATGACCAAAAGGAAGTGCGTAACACGCCGACCTTCCTGGCGGTACCCGACGCCGTAATCCCTGACCCGATTGCTAGCGTACCGAACCCTGGTGCATCCAACGACGATGGCGGCGATGGAACTTTAAACGCACAATTCGAGGAGGTCACGGGCCGGATCGGGTTTGACTGGTCACCGAACCTCAGCTGGTCAGAAGACTCGCTGTTCTACGCCTTCTATTCGCGGGGCTATAAAGGAGGTGGCATCAACCCGCCCCAGCCGGCCAACAACACCTCCGGCGTACCCCAGACCTTCGACCCGGAGTTTGTAGACTCCTACGAAATCGGGACGAAAAACACGCTTGCAAACGGCGCTATGCAGCTGAATGCGACAGCCTTCCTCTACAATTACGAGGGCTATCAGATCAGCGCGATCGTGAACCGGACGTCGGCAAACTTCAATGTGGACGCCGAAATCACTGGCGCAGAGATCGAGACAATCTGGAACCCGGCTTCGACCTTCATCATCAATGCCAATCTCGGCCTCCTGGACGCCCAGGTTGTCGACACCTTCGCTGTGGACGTCCTCGACCGGACGAATGGCCGATCTGACCTCGTCGTTCTGAAGAACTTCGCCGATGCGTCGAATTGTGTCGTGTCCGCTCAGGGGTACGCGACCTTGCTCGGGGCGATTCAGGGCGGCTTGGCAAACCCGGGGGATACCCTTGGTCTATGTTCCGGGGCACTCGTCGGCGCTGAGGGACTGTTTGGACTTGATGGCGTAACGGTCAGCTACACTGACACGAATGGTGCGACCCAAACAGCCACGGCCTTCCAGCCATTCGACGGCGACGCCCAGGACCTTGACGGGAACGCCCTGCCTGGCACGCCGGATGTCACGTTCAACCTTGGCGCCGAGTACACTTGGGAAAGCTATCGCAACAGCGATTGGGACCTCCGCGTCCGTGGCGACTTCTACTATCAGGGTGATAGCTTCTCGCGGATCTGGAACACCAATCGAGATGTCCTTGAGAGCTGGACCAATCTCAATGTCAGCGCCGGAATTTACAATAATTCCAACGGCCTGAGCGTTGAAGTGTTCGGCAAGAACATCACCGATGAAGAGGTCATCACCGGGGCCTACCTCACCGATGACAGTTCGGGCCTGTTCACAAACGTGTTCCTGAACGAGCCAGCGACTTATGGCATCACGGTGGCGAAGTCCTGGTAAGGTTTGGCCAAGTCGAAATTGAAAAGGGCGGCCCGGTTGGGTCGCCCTTTTTTCTGTGTCTGTTGCGATGAACCCGGTGAGGCGCGGGTCAGTATGCCATGGCGGGCGTGTTGAACTGGGGCGGGAAATGCTCTGGCTTGACGTAGAGGTCTCCGGTGCGTTCCCCGATGCGCTTTAGCCTTTGCAGGTTCTTGTTTTCCGCGCAGTCCATCTTCTGCAGTTTGCTGATCTTTCCCGGGCCGAGGGGCTCACCTTCCTCATAAATGCCAAGCCGCTCCAGCCCTTTGCTATCCAGCACGGCGTCGTAGCGCTGGAATTCAAACAGGGGCTCGGGCGTTATGCAGTAGGGGGCTGCAAAACCGCGTTCCAGGTCCCAGGGGTTGGCCAGGCTGTCGACATCGGCATTGGTGGGATAGGGATGGCGTGGTCGGGACAGGGCCTGCATGATCTGAATCTGGTTCTTGCCAACATCCTGGATTGAGCCCGCCAGCGAGAAAATGGCCTGCTGTACCGCCACCATCCGCCCGAGCTTCCGGCTGGTGAAGCGCTGGCGGAACTCACCGGTGCCGACGGATGTGATCAGCAGATTGTCAGCGCCCGTGGGCCATTCCAGACCATAGCCCGCCAGGGTCGTGTAGAGCCAGAATGCGACCGATGGATTGTTGAGCCCAGCCACGGCCCCGTCCATGAAGGCACCAGGTTCAGCCCCGTCTTCAATCTGCACCTCCACATGGTCGAAATAAGCTGGCGCAGCGGCACTGGCGCGGACGACGTTGCGCAGGACATAGTCCTTGTTTGGCCTGTCATTCTCATCCGAGCGTTCCCAGAACTTCGCCTTTGGATTGTTTGTGATGACCCATGCGGAGCCGGAATCCATGCGTTTCGCCGTCACGCCCAATCCGGTTTTGAGAGCATCTGTGTCCAGTGTCATGTCACCGAGATGGGTGCGCAATTGGTCGTCGAGCTTGTCCGCATCGAAACGCGAGACGAAAATTTGAGGCAGGACGCGTGGGCTCGCGAAAATCTCAGATCCCATGGTCATATAGAGATCCTGAAGGTCCTTGACCGGCTTCCCCAGTGCCAGCCATGCCGCCACGATCGAGCCTGTCGACGTGCCGCCAATGAAGTCATAATAGTCAGCGAGAACGAAGCTGTCGCGTTCAGGTCCGGGCGGAATACGCTCCCTCAGGGTGTCTTCGATATGTCGCAAGATCCCACACGTGAGCAGGCCGCGAATTCCACCGCCATCCAGCGCAAGGATCCGTTTGGGGCCGCCGGGCATGAGGTGGCGGTCCCTCGGTCGTGACACATCCCAACGATAATCGCGTCCCATGATGCACTCCCCATTTCAAAAGATTGGGTGAGCGTAACAGATTGAATCGCGTGGGAAAGCTTGCAGATCAGGAGGCGGCCGCTGCCGCATTGAGGTAGAAGGCGGCAATCCACTGCCCGAGAAGGGCGTTATCGTGCGGTTTGGAGAGGGATGCCGTCGCTGAGTCCACCTGGGCGTCTGACAGCGGAGCTCCGCGCCGGTTCTCATAGAGGGCTGTGGCGAAGGCATCAGAAAACTCGGGGTGCCCTTGGAAGCTGATCGCGGGACCCTGAATATAGGACAGACCTGCATAGGGGCAGAAGTCAGAGGCCGCGGTGACAGCGGCGCCCGGCGGTGGAGCGATGACCTGGTCCTGATGGCTCACGGCGAGCGAAAACGTGTCTTGGTCTCGCTCGCCCATCCAGGGGGCATTCGAGGTGATATCATAGGAATGCCTGCCCAGGCCCCAGCCCTTATCCGATTTCTTGACCTGGCCCCCAAGGGCTTGTGCGATGGCCTGGTGCCCAAAGCAGATGCCCACTTGGGGTGTCCGTGCTGCGGCTGCCCAACGGATGAAATCCATGAGCGGCGACATCCATGGCTCAGGATCATAAACGCCCACCGGTGAGCCTGTGATCAGGATGCCGTCGAGGCTTTCCGGGTCAGGCAGCCGTTCTCCATTGCCCAAGGCGCAGCTTTCAAAAGAAAGGCCTGGCTTTGCACCGCCGATGAGGTCTGAGAACATCTCTGGATAGTCGGGAAATCGACTACGAAGTGACGCCATCGGACGGCCCGTTTCGATGATCGTGATCTTCATCTCAAGGCGTTCGGGATTCTGCCGTTAGCGGCAGGACCGCTTTTTGATCTTCGACCCACTGCCTCATACGGGCCTGGAGCGTCGAAAGAGGCATGGAGCCTTCACCGAGCAAATGATCGTGGAAGGCGCGCAGGTCAAAGTCGGCACCAAGGGCGTTTTCGGCCTCTCCGCGCAATTCCAGAATTTTGAGCTCGCCGACTTTGTACGCGACCGCCTGACCCGGCCAACCGATGTAGCGTGTGACTTCAGTTTCAATGTTCAGCGGGCTGAGCGCCGTGTTCTCTATAAAACAGGCTTCTGCTTGCGCGCGGGACCAGCCATACCAGTGCAGGCCTGTATCTGCCACGAGGCGACAGGCGCGCCACATCTCATAGGACAGGGCGCCGAACCGCTCATAGGGCGTAGTGTAGATGCCCGCTTCGCCAGCAAGTTTTTCCGCATACAGCGCCCAGCCTTCACCAAACGCAGTAGCGTAGAATGAGCGGCGGAAGTCCGGCACATCCCGCATTTCCTGGGCGAGGGCGATTTGAAGGTGGTGGCCTGGCACAGCCTCGTGGGCAGTCAGGGCTGGCAACTCGTAGAGCGGTCGCTGGTCCAGGCGAAACGTGTTGACCAAGTAGGTGCCCGAGCGTCCGGTCTCAGGGTCGCCCTGGGCATACCGCCCGGTGGTATACCCCGGAGCAATCGAGGCTGGCACGGGTGAGACGCCATAGGGCAGACGCGGAAGGCGACCAAAGAATTGGGGGAGGCTTGCATCGAGGCGTTTGGAGATGGTCGACGCCTTTTCCAGCAAGTCCTGAGGCGTGCGGGCGTAAAAGCGGGAGTCTTCGCGGAGGAAACGGAGAAAGCCGTCAAAGTCGCCCGCGAATCCAACCTCTTCGATGATCGCCTTCATCTCTTCCCGGATGCGAGCGACTTCGTTTTGGCCGATTGTGTGGATTTCTTCTGGGCTCAATCCGGCGCCTGCGGTGTGAAAGTCGACCAGGCGGGCATAGGCTTGGCGGCCACCGCGCAGGCCCGCGAGGCCCGGTGCTGTGCGGGTCCTAGGTGCGTAATCCTTCTCGAGAAAGGTCTCGAGTGTCTCATAAGCGTCCAACGCAGCTTCAACTGCGATCAGACCCTCTCGGGTCAGGCGCGCTCTGTCTGCGGTTGCGATGCTGTCCGGTAGGTCCCCCAATGGGGCATACAAATCGGAGTCTTCGGCGCGCGACTCGGTCTGCTCTTTGACCTGCGAGATGACCGTGTTCAGCGGGTCGGAGTGTGATGTCCAACCGCTGGCCATGCCGCGGCGCATATTTTCGATGCTGGTCTCGAAGTAGCGCGGCGTGTCGTTGAGCCTGGCAATGTAGGCTTCCGCATCCTCAACACTGCGAAGGCGTGCGCGGGCAGCGGCAAAGACGGGCGATGAATGAAATCCACTGTCACCAGTGAACGGTATACGCGCGCTATCGATCTCGGAGCGCATAACGACACCATTGAGGAGGTGCTCAAGAATCGCGGTGTCGATCACCTGATCGCTTGAAACCGACTCTAATCGATTGAGCAAAGCCGCCGCTTCACGCGCCTGTTGTATGGTCGCAGCACGCGAAGTGTCCGTCCAGGCGACGGGTCCAGTCCCTGTGCCGCGCGCTGCGGCGCTTGGCTCGTGCGTGCGCTGGAACGCAGCATAGTCTTCTATAACCGCTTCGAGCGAATCTATCTGTGCGCTTTCACTTTGAAGCGGTGGTTCGGCATGCGCGGGAGCCCTTAGAAATACAAAGGAAATCGCCACGACAAAGTGGCGCATGCCCGGAACCAAAAGCGCGCGTTGACACCTACCCATGCCTCTCTAAGAACACCGACAGAATGCGAACGCAAGTGAGGCAAGTGCATGTCAAGTGGTGATTGGACCGATCCGCGACCCCTGTCGCCCCATCTGCAGGTGTGGCGGTTCCACCTGACAATGCTCGCCTCGATCATGCACCGGATTACCGGGTCTGCGCTCTATTTTGGAAGTGCTTTGATTGCAGCCTGGATTTTCGCGCTGACGCTGACGCCTCAAACCACGGGCGAGGCGCCCCAATTCTACCAGTTGATTGAGACGTTGATTACCTCGATCCCCGGACAGATCTTGCTGGTGCTCTGGGCGGCAGCCGTCCTCTACCACTTCGCCAACGGGATTCGCCACTTGCTGTGGGACGGCCCTCGCATCGGCTTCGACCCGAAGACGGCCAGCACATGGTCGGCCTTCAATTTCCTTTTCGCGATCGTGGGGGCCGCTGGTCTCTGGGCCGCCGCAACCTTCATCTAGGAGGGCTTTTCATGGCTTCGTCCCCAGACTTCTCCACGCCCATGGCCCGCGCACGCGGATTGGGATCCGCCAAGGCCGGCACGGACCACCATATCCGCCAGCGTGTGTCAGCAATCGCTCTGATTTTTCTGGTCCCGTGGTTCCTCTACTCGGTTATCCATGCAAGCCAGGCAGGCTTTGCGGGTGCCCAGGCTTGGGTGGCGCAACCCTGGAATGCGATTCTACTGATTTTGACGTTCGGCGCGGCCTTCTACCACATGCGTCTCGGTATGCAGGTCGTCATCGAGGATTATATCAACAAGAGTGGAAGGAAGAGCGCGCTGTTGATTGCGAACACGTTTGCCACATTGGCCCTGTTCGCCGTCACCGCGCTCAGCGTTCTGAAAATCTGGATTTCGGTTGGCGCCTGAAGGTGCTGGCTTCGGGAGGACGATCGATATGAGCGAGTATGAGTGGACTGATCACACCTATGACGTTGTTGTAGTCGGCGCTGGCGGCTCGGGCCTTCGTGCTGCTTTGGGCGCCGCACAAGCTGGTCTTCGCACCGCCTGTATCTCCAAAGTCTTCCCAACACGGTCCCATACGGTGGCTGCGCAGGGTGGCATCGCCGCAAGCCTGGGCAACATGGGCCCGGACGATTGGCGCTGGCACATGTATGACACCGTCAAGGGTTCCGACTGGCTCGGCGACCAGGATGCGATCGAGTATCTCTGCCGTGAAGCGCCAGCCGCTGTGTATGAGCTTGAGCACTGGGGCATGCCGTTCTCGCGCAACCCTGAGGGCAAAATCTATCAGCGCCCGTTTGGCGGCCACACAACCGAGTATGGCGAGGGTCCGCCTGTGCAACGCACCTGCGCAGCGGCAGACCGAACGGGGCACGCAATGCTCCACACGCTCTATGGCCAGTGCGTGAAAAACGAGACCGAGTTCTTCATCGAATACTTCGCCATGGACCTCATCATGGATGATGAAGGCGTCTGCCGCGGCGTGACGGCCTGGAAACTGGACGATGGAACGCTCCATCGCTTCAGCGCCCAGAAAACGGTTTTGGCGACGGGCGGATATGGCCGGGCCTATTTCTCATGTACGTCGGCCCACACATGTACGGGCGACGGCAATGCCATGGTGCTCCGCGCTGGTTTGCCGCTCCAGGATATGGAGTTCATCCAGTTCCACCCCACCGGCATTTATGGCGCGGGCTGCCTGATCACTGAGGGCGCCCGCGGCGAAGGCGGGTATCTCACCAATTCCGAAGGTGAGCGCTTCATGGAGCGCTATGCGCCCAGCGTGAAAGACCTGGCCCCGCGAGATATGGTTTCTCGGTCCATGACGATTGAAATCCGCGAGGGCCGCGGCGTGGGCGAAGGCAAGGACCATATCTACCTGCACCTTGACCATTTGCCGCCGGAAACGCTGGCGGAACGTCTTCCGGGCATTTCGGAGACCGCGCGGGTCTTCTCAGGGGTCGACGTGAACAAGGAACCGATCCCTGTTTTGCCGACGGTGCATTACAATATGGGCGGAATTCCGACGAATTATCACGGCGAAGTGCTGACCAAGGCAAATGGGGACCCTGACCATGTGGTGTCAGGTCTGATGGCGGTGGGTGAAGCGGCATGTGTGTCCGTGCACGGTGCAAACCGACTTGGCTCGAACTCCCTGATTGATCTGGTGGTGTTCGGCCGTGCAGCCGGTCTGCATTGCGGGCGAACTGTTGAAGCCGGTGCCAGCCAGCCTGACATCTCGGATGCCTGGACGGACAAACATGTCGGCCGCCTCGATAAGCTGCGGAATGCGTCGGGCGATCAGCCAGTCGCAGACCTCCGCCTCGAGATGCAGAAAGCAATGCAGGAGAACTGCGCGGTGTTCCGCACCGGTGACATCCTGCGAGAAGGCGTAGAGCGCATCGACGGCGTATTCGACAAACTGCCAGGGCTTGATGTGAAAGATCGCGGGATGATCTGGAACACGGATCTGGTCGAGGCGCTCGAGTTCGACAACCTCATCGCGCAGGCTGCAGTCACCGTTAACTCAGCAGCCAACCGCGAGGAAAGCCGCGGCGCCCACGCCCGGGAAGATTTTGCGGATCGCGACGACACCAACTGGATGAAGCACACCCTGGCATGGGTCGATGATGGCGGGCGCGTATCCATCGATTACCGCCCGATCCACGACTACACCATGTCCAATGATGTGGGCTACATCGAGCCGAAAAAGCGGGTCTATTGATCCAGGTTCGGGTCTGGTGATCTGGACACTGCAATACAAGTTCTGGCCTCAGAGCCGGTCGTTCGACTTGAGCGACCGGTCCTAGCTTGGGCATCCGAGAATTTCTGCGAGGCGCCCGCCCAGCCGGATCGACGGACAGGTCCGGGCAAATCGGTGCGGCATAGCGTCCAGACGCGGCGCTCGCCGTAGTGTTTTGGCCGCAAACGGATAAGTCAGTTTTAGAGCAACAGGGAACAGAGCTTCGCCATGGTTCAGTTGACGCTTCCGCGTAATTCAAAACTCACCACAGGCAAGACGTGGCCAAAGCCGGAAGGCGCCACGAAGCTCAAGAAGTTCAAGGTTTACCGCTACAGCCCCGAAGAGGGCGGAAACCCGCGCTGGGACACCTATTGGGTCGACCTCGACAAATGCGGTCCGATGATCCTGGACGTTCTTTTCTACATCAAGAACAAGGTCGATCCGACCTTGGCGTTCCGTCGGTCGTGCCGCGAAGGCGTTTGCGGTTCCTGCGCCATGAACATTGGTGGCCATAACACGATTGCCTGCACCAAAGGCTGGGACGAGATCGCCGGTTCGACCATTACAATCGCGCCGCTACCGCACTTGCCTGTCGTGCGTGACCTGGTCCCCGACCTGACGAATTTTTACGCACAGCACGCTTATGTGCAGCCGTTCCTGAAGACCGACACACCCGAACCTGAGAAGGAATGGAAGCAGTCGGAAGCAGATCGCGAAGAGCTTGATGGGCTTTATGAGTGCATCCTGTGCGCGTCCTGTTCGACGTCCTGCCCGTCTTACTGGTGGAATGGCGACAAATATCTCGGCCCTGCGGCGCTGCTCCAGGCCTATCGCTGGCTGATCGACTCACGTGACGAAGCCACCGGTGATCGCCTGGATGACCTGGAAGACCCCTTCAAGCTCTACCGCTGCCACACCATCATGAATTGCGCCCAGGTGTGCCCCAAGGGGCTGAACCCGGCCAAAGCAATCGCCAAGATCAAGCACATGATGGTGGAACGCGTTTCTTAGTCAGAACAGTTTGGATCGTGCCTTCGATAAGCGGGGCGGGTCGTGTGAACCGACTTACCTTAAGTTCCAGTTCTAGCCCGCACAAAAAGACCAAATGCCGACCCTCCAGGACTGCCAAGATTTTTCGGGAGACCTGAACAAACCGCGAAAATCGCAAGACGCTGTTAATCACACGCGTTACACTACAGCCCTATGACACAGACGAATCGTATTCTCGGGATCGACCCTGGTTTGCGTGCCACGGGGTGGGGCGTTGTTGATCAAGTTGGTGCTCGGCTCATCCATGTGGCCCATGGCGTGATCAAAGTGGACCCCAGTGCCCCCCTGGCCGTCCGGCTCGCGGGCATCTTCTCCGAGGTGTCTGCACTGGTACTGGCTCACCGTCCCCATGCAGCGGGCGTTGAGGAAACTCTCGTGAATGCGGGTCCGCGGAGTGCTCTAAAGCTCGGCCAAGCCCGCGGCGCAGCCATGGCAGCGCTGGCGCGGGAGGGCGTCACCGTCTCCGAGCATGCCCCGCGCCAGATCAAGCTCGCCGTTGTGGGCACGGGTGGGGCAGACAAGGACCAGGTCGCGTTCATGGTCCAGCGCCTTCTGCCCCGGGCAGGAAAGGTCACGGCTGACGCCGCCGACGCGCTTGCTTGCGCCATTTGCGCAGCACACTTCCACAACGCGCCGGGGAGGGTGGCATGATTATCGGCCGGCTGAAGGGCGAGATTGCGGCTGTCGGCGCAGACACCGTGCTGATCGATGTGAACGGCGTTGGCTATGTGGCCCAGGCAGGCTCGCGCCTGCTGGCCAAGCTCAGCCCGGGCGATCAGGCCGAGCTTCATATCGAGACCAAGGTCACGGAAAACTCGATCACCATGTACGCCTTCCCGACGGATGAAGAGCGCGCATGGTTTGTCCGCTTGCAGGATGTCCACGGCGTGGCGGGGAAGGCGGCAATGGCACTGCTGGATGCGATCAGTCCGGCCGAACTTATGGACGCCATCGCGCTGGGAGACGTGGCCACGGTCACGCGCGCCAAGGGCGTCGGCAAGAAGTTGGCAGAGCGGATCGTGGGCGAACTGGCGGGCAAGGCCCCGCCGCTGGGCCGGTTCGGTAGCTTCGGCGTGCAGGCTGTGCCGGGCCTAGCAAGCCAAGCCACTGCTCCCGCAAGCGGCGCGCGGCAGGAAGCTATCTCGGCTCTGCAAAACCTTGGCTATGGCCCCACAGATGCCGCCCGCGCAGTGGCTGCCGCCGCCAAGTCTGACGGCGAGGCTGACACCGCTGCCCTGATCAAAGCCGCGCTCAAAGAGCTTAACCCATCATGAGCCGGGAAGGATCGATCACTGACCCAGAGGCGCAGATCGGCGAGGCGCTGGACCGGGCGCTGCGGCCGCAAACCTTCGCCGATTACATCGGTCAGGATACGGCGAAATCGAACCTGAAAGTGTATGTTGAGGCGGCGCGGGGCCGGGCCGAAGCGCTCGATCACGTGCTGCTGTTTGGCCCGCCAGGGCTTGGCAAGACGACGCTGGCGCAGATCCTTTCGCGGGAAATGGGCGTTGGTTTTCGCGCCACCTCAGGTCCGGTCATTGCCAAGGCCGGAGATCTCGTCGCGATCCTTACCAATCTCGAAGCCAATGACGTTCTCTTCATTGACGAGATCCACCGCCTGCCCGCCGCCGTAGAGGAAATCCTATATCCGGCCATGGAGGACTATGCGGTTGATATCGTGATCGGGGAGGGGCCGTCAGCGCGGTCTGTCCGGCTGGACCTGCAGCCCTTTACGCTGGTTGGTGCAACCACACGGGCTGGCCTGCTCGCAACGCCCCTGCGCGACCGGTTTGGCATCCCGGTTCGCCTACAATTCTATGAGCCGGAACAGCTCTCATTGATCGTGCGCGCGGCTGCTGCAAAGTTACAGGCTCCGATCACCGAAGATGGTGCGGTGGAAATCGCCCGCCGCGCTCGTGGGACCCCAAGAATTGCCCTGCGGCTCCTGCGCAGGGTGCGCGATTTTGCCGATGCCGAGGGCACGAAGATTGATCGACATGCTGCCGATCGCGCGCTCGCTCGCCTCGAAGTCGACGAAGAAGGCCTGGACGCCCTCGACCGGCGCTATCTCGACGCCCTCGTGAAGACCTATGCAGGCGGCCCCGTCGGTATCGATACCCTGGCCGCCGTGCTCAGCGAGGCGCGCGACAGCGTCGAGGACGTCATCGAGCCATTTCTGATGCAAAAGGGCTATGTCGCCCGCACGCCGCGCGGCCGTGTGGCGGCGCCGCTGGCCTATCAGCGCATGGGTCTCAAGCCGCCCGGGCAAATGCAAGCCGGCCTCTTTGAAGACGAGGACCCTACCAGCTAAGGGAAAACCCTCTGATTGGGGACTTCAGCAATACCCCGCGTGCCCGCCAAAGCCCGTAAAGCGCCAATAGGTTGAAGGCTGCCGCGCCAAGTGGGCGGGCGATGCGCCAGGGCCCGTGCAAGTACCACTCCTGTCCGGTGAAACCGCTGACGAGGACGAGCAGCGAGAACAGGCTGAGAAAGATGGCCAGCGGAGCAAAGTCGCGCGTGTAGAGACGGCGCAGCTCGGTGCGGCCTGTGTCCCGAGCCAAGCATAGGCCACCAGCCAAGGCAGGTAGAAGTGCGGGTGACCGACTTTATAGGTCATCAGGATCAGGAATATCCCCGTGCTCGTGGCGACCCGCCAGTCGAGACGCGCCAGAGTCGCGTAGAGGGCAAGGAGAGAGGCCACGGCCACAACGAGAAGCGAGTTGAAGTCTATCAGCCACTCCACCATCGCTTCGCCTCCCAACCGCGCGGATGCCGGGTCCAGCAAGCGCAGGATCGACAACATCTTCGGGGCTCTCTCAGTGGCGTAGAGGAAGGGCGCAAAGATATCCGCCCCCCAGGCGAGATAGGCAGCTCCCATCCCACCCAGAAAGACGGCGGTTGCCGAGATGAATGTCCGAAGTTGGACTCGCCCATCTGCAGAAAAAGCGAAAAGTGGGACAAATAGGAGGGGGTAGAATTTCACCAGGGCTCCAATGGCCAGGGCCGTTCCGGCCAGCGCAAAGCGGCCGTTCGACCGCATGCGCAGGGCAACGGCGACCGAAAGCGCGGCCAAGGCGTCATTGGACCCAAACCCGTAAACGTAAACCGCCGTGAGTGGACACAGCGCAAGCAGGAAGGCTGGCGAAAGAAGCCCGTCGCGGCCGCGTGTGCCCTGCTGCGCGGATTCATCAGAGAGCATCAGCGCGACGAGGAACATCGTCAAAGCCAGGCAGATCTTTGGCGCCAGCGCGTGGAGGGATAGTGCGGGAGCGAGGGCAAGATTGCCCGGCCCATAGGCATTGAAATCGATCGGTTGACCCAGATGTTCGCTAGCCCACGGATTGGCGGAATCGAGCAGCAACTGCCAGTGTTGGACATAGGAGCTGTAGTCGTGGTTTACGCCTGAAAAGAGCGTGAGTCCCAGCGCCGCGAGGCTAAACGCCAGCCATAAAAAGAGGGTCGCGCGCGGCCCAGCCCGGCGCTTCGAAAGTTCCATCTTGGGTATCCCCGCGTCTCAATCTCCCAAAAGCACAACTCGCGGGCGGCGGGAAACTTTCGCGCGAAGTTTCACCAGAACGGGGAAAGTTGGGTCGGCGTTTCTCCATTCTGACGAGTTTGAGCTTGCTGCGCGTGAAGCGACAGAACAAGCTTGGATTGTCGTTAGTTGGGGGTAATGGAATGAGTGATTCACTGAAGGGCAGCTGTTTCTGCAAAGCCGTTCAATATGAGGCGCGCGGGCTTCTGTCTCCATTGGGACACTGCCACTGCGAAAGCTGCCGAAAAATCCATTCTGCCGCCTTCAACACCACGGCGCTTACGGCGTATGAAGGCTTCCAATGGACGGTCGGCGGTGACGTTGTTGCGTCTATCGAATCCAGCCCCGGAAAGCACCGCTACTTCTGCCCAAAGTGCGGTACCCATTTAGTCGCTCTGTATCCTGAACAAAAACGCGCAGTTTTGCGCATCGGAAGTTTGGATAGCCCACTGCCCGCAGACCCGGTTGTCCATATCTGGACTTCTGAAAAAGCGCCCTTCTTTGACTTCGACGACGGGTTGCCGAGGTTACCCGAGGGCGTTCCAAAATCGTAGGGTCAGACCACCCGGCGCAGGTGTGGTTTCGTGGTCTGAGCAACTGAGCCCGCCGCTTCCGGAGCGAACCTGTTGATGAACTCATTCACGCGGGGCACGATTTCAGAGCGGAAGCGCGACCCGTTGAACACGCCATAATGGCCGACTTCAGGTTGGATGTAGTCCAGTTGCATATGGTCTGGGATGCCGGTGCACAGCGTATGGGCCGCCTGGGTCTGGCCGATGCCTGATATATCGTCCTTTTCGCCCTCGACAGTCATCAGGGCGACGGTCTCGATCAACTCAGGCTTCACCAGCCGGCCGCGATGCTTGAAGATACCGCGGGCAAGGTGGTGCTCCTGGAAGACGCGCTGGATGGTCTGCAGGTAGAACTCTTCGGTCAGGTCAAGGACCGAGAGATACTCATCATAGAAGCCGCGATGCTTTTCAATGCCGTCGCCATCGCCTTCGACCAGATGATTGAAGAAACGCCAATGGGCGTCGACATGGCGTCCCCAATTCATGTTCATGAAGCTGGAAAGCTGCACAAAGCCCGGGTAAACGCGCCGGCCCATGCCGGGATAGGGCGCTGGCACCGTGTAGATCATATTCTGTTCGAACCAGCTGAAGTCGCGCTCTTCAGCGAGCAGGTTTGGAACGGTTGGGGATTTGCGGCAATCAATCGGCGAGCCCATGAAAGTCATTGTGGCGGGCAGATGCGGGCTGTTGTCTTCTGCCATCAGGGCGATTGCGGCAAGCGAAGGAGGACCCGGCTGACACACCGCTAGAAGGTTTGCGCCGGCACCCACTTCACGCAGCATGATCTGAATGTGGTCGATATAGTCATCAAGGTCGAACCGACCCAGCCAGATCGGCGCCATGCGTGCATCGGCCCAGTCGGTGATGTAGACTTCATGGGTCGGCAGGAACGCCTCGACGGTGCCGCGCAAGAGGGTTGCGTAGTGACCTGAGAGCGGCGCAACGATCATCAGACGTGGCTGCGGCGCGGCGTCTTCTCCGCAGGCGAATGCCATGGAGCGCTCATCGCGCTTGAAATGCACCAGCTTGCACCAGGGCGATGACCAGGCCGTTTCGGGCGTCACGGCCACTTCAACTGAGTTGATACGGGTCGAGTCGATTTGCCAATCGGGCTTGCCGTAGAAGCGTGTAGCGCTTTCGAAAACGTCGGTCATCGCGCCGAGGGCGCGGCCGTAATCGGTTTTTGCAAATGGGTTCAGAGGGCTTTGGGCGGCGATGCGGCTGGCCTTGGCCGCCATGCGCAAAGGGGCCATGGCCGCGCGGTTTAATTCAACGAGCGTGTACAGCATTCGATTTTCCTGGCCCCAGACGTCAATATGTTGCGGTGCACAATATGTGGCCTTTGTAAAAATGCAATGAACTTCCCCAGCGGGGTGAGATCGAACCCCGTCGACGGTCTGTGTTAATCGATAGCGCGTGCGCGGGCCGATGGCGCCGTGCCGCCGCGCGGAAGCACGCTCACCGCGTTGAGTTCGGCGGAGACTTCGATTGGCGAAATCCGCGTCGTATCAATGGCTTTGAGCGCGCTTGAGGCTTGGGCTTCCTGACCGTGGTCCAGCAGCCAGACCGCAACGCTTTCAGCACGGGCCTGAGCCAGATCGGCAGTCGACGCATCGGAAAGCGCCACGTGACCGGTGATGTCTGCGCCTGCGGCCTGCCATCGGGCAAGCGTCCAGTCGATGTCTTCCAACACGTCCACGGCGGATTGTGTCAGTTCAGAAGAATTCTCTGCGAAGGGCACGCTTGGTAGGTCTGTCACCGGCGGTATCACCGTCAAGTTCCAGTCATTGAAATTGCGCGTCAGGCTGGCTTCGATCTCACGATAGGCGCGCAACGTATAGGCGTCTGAGCTGGATGCGACGAACACCGCGATCTTCAGTTCATTGTCGATCTCGCGGGCTTTGACGGGAAAGGGGATTGCGGCGGCGAGGGCGCGGTCAGTCGCGTAGCGCGTTGCGATGTTTTCAACACGCTGAATCTCTGCGCGCAGGGGCTCTGCGAGCGAGTTGTCGGCCATGGCGAGCAGTTGCTCAGCCTCCAGGGAGCGACCTTCATTCATGATCAGCTGGTCCAACCGAACTTGTACAGGTCTGTCGAACCTTTGATTGAGGGTGTCCTCGAGTCGGGACGTCGCATCGGGCACAGGGCTGTGCGTCATCACCGTGGCAGTGACGCGAATTTCTCCCGGCGGAAAAACGATGTTGAATTCGGACAAGCGTGCATCATCCGATGGAAAGGGTTCCAAAATCCGACTGCGTATCTGGTTCGAGACCGTGGTCTGATAAGCAATATCGCTGAGCGCAACGCCGAGCGGAACTGACAACGCACCAAACACAGTGAGGATGAGCGTCGACTGCCAGAGTGTGTGGCGCGGGCTGTGTTCCTCTCCGAAGCCGTAGAGCTTAGACAGCGCCACCACGCAGAACGCGATGGCCAAGAGGTTCGTCATGAACAGGAAAAAGGCGCCGCCTGCCACGCTCCAATTGCCCACGGCCAGACCGTATCCCACCACGGCGAGCGGTGGCATCAAGGCGGTGGCGATGGCGACACCGACAATGGTTTCGCCCTTGCGGTGGATCACCGCGTACCCACCCGCAAGGCCCGAAAACACGGCCACGCCCAGATCGAACAAGTTTGGGGCAGAGCGCGCAACGATTTCCTGGGTCACCTCTTTCAGGGGTGAGATCCAGACCAACAGGAATGAGATGGCGACCGCCGCCACCACGCCACTGACCTGGGCTACTAGCGCCCGGCGCAGGGCAGACCATTCCAGGATGGTGAGGGAGAATCCAAGGGCCATAATCGGCCCCATCAGGGGTGAGATCAGCATCGCGCCGATGATGACAGCGGGTGAAGAGAGCAGGAGCCCGAGCGTGGCCACCCCGCAACTCATCACGGTCATGAAAATGTACCGGCCCGTTACGTGGCCTTCCTCGCGGACGTGTTCGACAACTTCAGAGTGATCGATCGGGCGTGCCAGGCGCCGACGCAAGAGCATGAGGTACCGCCACCATTGCGGTGCGCGCGCTCGTTTTTCCGGGACGGGGTCGACGGCGGCCATGGCATATCCTTGCGACACTGCGGGGCAGCTTTAGCGTCCTGAGATAGGGCGAAGGTGCGCTGCAGCAATTCCGGTGCGGTTGACCCGCCCGGACGAGCGCAGCCTAATGGGCTCGATCACGGGATGGAGCCGAGGCCATGGCACACGCAACTCCTTTTGAAATTGCGATTGAAGACGGCGTGCTCGATCGCATTCGCGCGCGGGTGGAAGACTATCGCTGGCCGCACGAGGCGGAGGGCGCCGGATGGGCCTACGGCATGGACGGCGAGACCCTCCGGGATCTGCAGGCCTATTGGCTCAACGCATATGATTGGCGTGCGGCTGAGGCCGAGTTGAATGGATATCCCCACTTCAAAGCCGTGGTCGATGGGCTGGACATCCACTTTGTGCACGTGGTGGGCGAGGCCGGCGGGCGACGTCCGCTCATTCTCACCCATGGCTGGCCAGGATCGGTCTTCGAGTTTTGGGACGCCATCCCCAAACTCGCCTTTCCAAGCGAGCATGGTGGGGACGCCGCCGATGCCTTTGACCTGATCATCCCGTCGCTCCCTGGGTACGGTTGGAGCGGAAAACCCAAGGCGCCGCTGGGGCAGCGCGCGACTGCGGCACTCTGGGATGCTCTCATGCGGGATGTTCTCGGGTATGAAACGTACCTCGCCCAGGGCGGTGACTGGGGCGCAATGGTGACCAGTCATCTCGGGCTGAACCATGGCACCCACAACGGAAGGGGCGGCGTGCGCGCCATTCATCTCAACATGATCGGCTTTCGGCCAACGCCGGCAACGCCGCAATCCGAGGAGGAGAAAGCCTGGATGCAGCGTACACAGGCCGCGATGCAGGCCGGTGGGTCGTACTTCATGCAGCAGGCGACAAAACCCCAGACGCTGGCTTATGGCCTGCATGATAGCCCAATGGGCCAACTCGCCTGGATTGGAGAAAAATTCCATGGCTGGAGCGACTTGCGGAACAAGTCACTCTTCGAGGTCTATTCGCGGGACCAGCTTCTCACCAATGTGATGATCTATCTGGTCAATGACGCCTTCACGACGTCGGTTTGGTACTACAACGCTTTCTTCCAGGAGGGTGGACCGGCGCTCCCCGAGGGCGTTCGATGCGAGACCCCGACAGCTTTTGCCAATTTCCCGGGCGAAGCACTGTACAGCCCGCCACCGCGCAGTTGGGTTGAACGCGCGTATAATCTGACGCGGTGGAGTGAGGTGCCGCGTGGTGGTCATTTCGCGGCCATGGAAGAGCCGGACCTGTTTGTTGCGGATGTGCGCGCCTGGGCGCGGGAGTATGATGGATGAGTGAGACGCGGTTCATTGACGGCCCGAAAGGGAAACTGGCCTATCGCCATACTGCCAGCCGGTCTGGCAAAAGCTTTACCTGGCTGTCCGGATTCAATTCTGACATGCAGGGCACAAAGGTGCTTGAGCTTGAAGCTTGGGCGATCAAGGCGGGTCACGGCTTCACAGCGTTTGACTATTCCGGTCATGGGGATTCGGAAGGGGAATTCGCCGATGGCACTATCGCAGACTGGCATGCTGATACTCTGAGCGTCTTTGATGCCGTTTCAGACACTGATCAGGTGCTCGTCGGCTCGTCCATGGGGGCGTGGATGGCGCTTTTGGCGGCAAGGGCGCGGTCCGGCCGCGTCGCCGGGATGGTTCTGATCGCCCCGGCGCCGGATTTTACTTCCCGGCTGATGTGGCCATCAATGCCGCCCGAGGGGCGGTTCGCGATCACCCAGGATGGCGTCTGGATGCAGCCATCGGCCTATGGTGACCCGGTGCCGATCACACGGAGTTTGATCGAAAGCGGGGCGAAATACAGCGTGATGGGCGCACCGTTCGAGTTTGAAGGGCCCGTGCGGATCCTGCAGGGCATGCGCGATGAGGACGTGCCTTTTTCACATGCCCAGGCCCTCGTAGAGACGATTACCTCCAGCGACCTCACCTTCACGCTCGTTAAGGACGGGGATCATCGCTTGTCCCGCCCGCATGACATCGCCCGACTCATCGCGACGTGCGATGAAATCGTGCAGGACTAGTCCAACAAAACTTTGGTTTCCGGGCCCTATAAAAGCCAGATCCCTTGGGAAATCCGGGGCGTGGATATCCGGGGCAAGAAAAATTTCTTGACAGATCGAAAAAACTTGCACGGGCACACTTGCGTCCTTGTGGGCAAGGTGTTAACGACCCCGGCTTGCGGGAGATCACGTGAATCAGTTTACGGGGCCTCCCGCTTTCCTGTCCGAGACCATAGGCTGCTTTTCCAAGCGGTAAGTTTCCTTCTGGAATGCCTATGCAGACGGGGTGAGGCGAGACGAGGGGACGCGCAGGCCGCTGAGGTGGTTGCATCCCTTTCCGATCAAGGCGCCCCGGGCAGGTTGTCGGCAACGGCCTGATTGGGCCGGGGTTGACGAACACCCGGGCGTCCGAATGGTCGGTCGCTCTAGTTATGGAGACCCGTAATGGATCGAGCTGGAAAGCAGGTCGCACGGCAAGAACTCGAAGATATCTTCGAGACCTCTGGCGCTGTGATCGTCACGCATTATTCCGGTATGAGCGTTGCGGAGTTGACGGACCTTCGCTCCAAGCTCCGTGAAGGCGGCGCGCGGTTCAAGGTCATCAAGAACCGGATTGCCAAGGTTGCCCTTGATGGCAAGGGCGGCGATGCGGTGGCAGACCTCTTCAAGGGACCTGTCGGCATTGCCTATGGCGAGGATCCAACGGTCCCTGCCAAAATCACTTCGGAGTATGCGAAGGACAATGAAAAGCTACGCCTCGTCGGCGCGGTCATGGATGGTGAAGCGCTGGATGCCAATGGCATCAAGGCTCTGGCCAACCTGCCGTCTCGCGAGGAACTGATCGCCACGGTTGTGGCCCGTCTCATGGGTCAGGCCAGCCAGATCACCCAGCGTCTCAACGCGCCTGGGCAGCAACTCGCTGGTGCGATCGATGCGATTCAGGAGCAAGCCTCGGCTTAGCGTCAACTTTCCAACGAACACCTCTCAATAGCCTCAACTGAAGAGTACAAAGACAATGGCAGATATCGCAAAACTCGGTGATGAGCTCCTCGGCCTCACCATCCTCGAAGCCAAAGAGCTCAACGACTACCTCGAAGAGCGTGGCATCAAAGCCGCCGCAGCTGTTGCTGTGGCTGGTCCTGCAGCAGGCGGCGGCGACGCTGGCGGCGCGGCAGAAGAGAAAACTGAATTCGACGTGATCCTCACATCCGGCGGCGAAAAGAAAATCGGCGTCATTAAAGTGGTTCGCGAAGTGGTTTCCGGCCTCGGCCTCAAGGAAGCCAAAGAGCTCGTGGAAGGCGCGCCCAAGCCGATCAAGGAAGGCGTTTCCAAGGAAGAAGCCGAAGAGCTCAAGAAGAAATTCGAGGACGCAGGCGCAACCGTCGAGATCAAGTAAGATCCCGTCGGTCGCAAGTCTTGCGACCTTGTAGAGTAAGGGCCTCCGTCTGCGCGGAGACGGATGGCTCGGTTAAAAGCGCGGCGACGCCTCATCCGGGGTGTCGCCGTTCCGCGTGACTGGCGGAAATCTGCTGGTCGGAGTTTGCCAGGGCGCCGCGACCAATGGAGGTCGCGAAGCAGCCGGGGCTTCGATCGCAGGCAAATAGGGATGCAAAATGGCGCTCTCCTTCACGGAAAAAAAACGTATCCGGAAATCATTTGGGAAAATCCCCGAAGCCATTGAAATGCCGAACCTGATCGAGGTTCAACGAGACTCCTACGAACACTTTTTGCAGATGAACGTGCCGCAGGCTCAGCGCACGGAAGATGGTCTGGACGGCGTCTTCAAGTCTGTGTTCCCGATCCGCGACTTTTCGGAGCGCGCGGTGCTCGATTACGTCTCCTACGAGTTCGAGCCACCGAAGTTCGATGTCGAAGAGTGTATGCAGCGCGACCTGACCTATCAGGCGCCACTCAAGGTACGCCTTCAGTTGGTTGTTTTCGACATCGACGAGGAAACCGAAGCCAAGTCGATCAAAGAAGTGAAGGAGCAGGAGGTTTATCTCGGCGATATCCCGCTGATGACCGACAAGGGCACGTTCATCGTCAACGGAACCGAGCGCGTTATCGTTTCGCAGATGCACCGTTCGCCAGGCGTGTTCTTCGATCATGACAAGGGCAAGACGCACACGTCCGGCAAGCTGCTCTTCGCCGCGCGGATCATTCCCTACCGTGGATCCTGGCTCGACTTCGAGTTTGACGCCAAGGACATTCTGAATGTTCGTATCGACCGGAAACGGAAGCTGCCAGCGACAACGCTGATGTATGCGCTCGGCCTGTCCACCGACGATATCCTCAACCGCTTCTACAAAACCTCACTTTTCCGCATGCATAAGGCGGGCTGGGTCACCGGCTTCAACGCCGATGCCTGGAAAGGTCAAAAGCCCGACTATGATCTGACCGATGCAAAATCAGGTGAGGTGATTGCGCCGGCCGGCAAGAAGATCACCGCCCTGCGTGCCAAGCGCATGGCCGAAGCGGGCACAGATGAAATTCTGATCCCGTCCACGGCGCTTGAGGGCAAGTTCCTCGCTGAGGACATTGTGAACATGGAAACCGGTGAGATCTGGGGCGAGGCCTCCGACGAACTCACCGAAGAATTGATCGCTACCCTGCGCGAAAACCAGGTCAAGACGATCTCGATCCTGGACATTGATGGCAATGCCCGTGAAGGCGGCGCCCGCGGTCCTTGGCTGCGGAATACGCTTGCGGCTGACAAGAACGAAACACGTTTCGAGGCGCTGTCGGATATCTATCGCGTAATGCGCCCCGGCGAGCCGCCAACCGAGGAGGCGGCAGACGCTCTGTTCAGCCAGCTCTTCTTCGACTCTGAGCGCTATGATCTGTCCGGCGTGGGCCGTGTGAAGCTTGACCAGCGTCTCTCCGTGGCGCTGGACGAATTTGAAGAAGGCACTGACGAGACCCGTATCCTGCGCAAGGAAGACATTCTTGGCGTGGCTGAAGTGATCCTGAACCTCAAGGACGGTGTTGGTGAAGTCGATGATATCGACAACCTCTCCAACCGCCGCGTCCGCTCCGTCGGCGAGCTGATGGAAAACAACTATCGTATTGGTCTGGTGCGCATGGAGCGCGCGATCAAGGAGCGTATGAGCTCTGTCGATATCGACACGGTCATGCCCCATGATTTGATCAATGCGAAGCCGGTTGTGGCTTCTGTGCGTGAGTTCTTCGGGTCATCGCAGCTGTCCCAGTTCATGGACCAGACCAATCCACTGTCGGAAATTACCCACAAGCGCCGTCTCTCCGCGCTGGGGCCAGGTGGTCTCACCCGCGAGCGCGCAGGCTTTGAGGTGCGCGACGTGCACCCGACCCACTATGGTCGGATTTGCCCGATTGAGACGCCGGAAGGCCCGAACATCGGCCTGATCAACTCGCTGGCCACCCATGCGCGCATCAACAAGTACGGCTTTATTGAAAGCCCGTACCGCAAGGTGGAAGACGGGAAACTCACCGACGAGGTGACCTATCTTTCGGCGATGAAGGAAAGCCAGTATTCCATCGCGCAGGCCAACTCCACGGTTGACCAGGCTGGTGGGCTCGCGAACGAGTTTGTCCAGGCCCGTCGCAATGGTGAGGCCATGGTCCTGCCTGCGTCCGAGATCGAGTATATGGACGTGTCGCCCAAGCAGGTTGTTTCCGTTGCTGCCTCGCTCATTCCCTACCTGGAGAATGACGACGCCAACCGCGCCCTGATGGGATCGAACATGCAACGCCAGGCTGTTCCGTTGGTTCAGGCCGAGGCTCCCCTGGTCGGCACGGGCATGGAAAAAGTTGTGGCCCGGGATTCCCGCGCCGCGATCGTGGCCAAGCGCGATGGCGTGATCGAACAGGTCGACGCCACCCGGATCGTGGTGCGCGCCACGGCAGATTTCGACAAGGAGAAATCCGGCGTCGATATCTACCGCCTGGCGAAGTTCCGCCGCTCCAACCAGAACAGCTGCATCAACCAGCGGCCAATCTGTAAAGTGGGCGATG
Source organism: Pseudomonadota bacterium (assembly GCA_039818165.1). GTDB lineage: Bacteria > Pseudomonadota > Alphaproteobacteria > Caulobacterales > Hyphomonadaceae > UBA5336. The sequence continues at coordinate 63,800 of JBCBUL010000015.1, forward strand.
TCGTCTCCAAGGGCGATATTATCGCTGATGGTCCTTCAACGGACCTTGGCGAGCTGGCGCTCGGCAGAAACGTGCTCGTCGCATTCATGCCCTGGAACGGCTACAACTTCGAGGACTCGATCCTGATTTCCGAACGCATTGTGCGCGACGATGTCTTCACGTCGATCCACCTGGAAGAGTTCGAGATCGCCGCGCGCGATACGAAGCTTGGCCCGGAAGAAATCACGCGGGACATCCCGAATGTCGGCGAGGAGGCCCTGCGCAATCTCGATGAAGCGGGCATTGTTGCCGTCGGCGCTGAAGTTCAGGCTGGTGATATTCTGGTAGGCAAAGTGACACCGAAGGGCGAGAGCCCGATGACGCCGGAAGAGAAGTTGCTCCGCGCCATCTTCGGTGAGAAAGCGTCCGATGTGCGCGACACATCTTTGCGTGTTCCGCCCGGTGATGCCGGTACGGTCGTCGAGGTCCGTGTCTTCAATCGGCACGGCATCGACAAGGACCAGCGTGCCCTGCAGATCGAGCGTGAGCAGATCGAGCAGCTGCAGGAAGACAAGGAAGACGAACAGTCTATCCTCGAGCGCAATACCTATGCGCGCCTGCAAGACTTGCTGGTCGGCAAAGAGGCCGTAGCGGGACCTAAGGGCTTCAAGGCCGGACAGGTTTCTGCGGCGTCTCTGGAAGACCTCGCTCGCCACGATTGGTGGGAAGTTGCCCTGAAGTCCGAAGCCGCCCAGGCCGAACTCGAAGCGCTGAAAGACGATTTCGACGAGTCGATTGCCGAGCTTGAAGCGCGCTTCAACGACAAGGTTGAGAAAGTCCAGCGCGGCGACGACTTGCCACCCGGCGTGATGAAAGTCGTAAAGGTCTTCCTGGCCGTGAAGCGGAAGCTTCAGCCCGGTGACAAAATGGCTGGTCGTCACGGCAACAAGGGGGTGATCTCGAAGATCAACCCGCTTGAGGACATGCCCTTCCTGGATGACGGTACGCCTGTCGATATCGTGCTGAATCCGCTCGGCGTGCCATCGCGCATGAATGTTGGGCAGATTCTGGAAACCCATACGGGGTGGGCCTCTTCGGGGCTCGGCCGCATGGTTCAGGACGCGCTTGAGGCCTGGCATCACAACAATGATGCAGACGCTTTGCGCAAGACCCTGACAACCGTGTACGGCGATGATCAGGAGCTGCCTGACAGTGAAGACGAAATCGTTGAACTGTCATCCAACCTGACCCGCGGTGTGCCGATCGCGACTCCGGTTTTTGACGGCGCACGCGAGCCCGACATTGTTGAAATGCTGGAGCGGGCAGGTCTGCATGGCTCCGGACAGTCCGTGGTCTTTGATGGCCGGACCGGTGAGCAGTTCAAACGGCCGGTTACGGTTGGCTACAAATACCTTCTCAAGCTACACCACCTTGTGGACGAGAAGATTCACGCTCGTTCGACCGGCCCGTACTCCCTCGTCACCCAGCAGCCCCTTGGCGGTAAGGCCCAATTTGGTGGTCAGCGCTTCGGTGAGATGGAAGTCTGGGCCCTTGAGGCCTATGGCGCCGCATATACGCTGCAGGAGATGCTGACGGTCAAATCGGACGACACCGCCGGCCGCGCAAAGGTCTACGAGGCCATTGTTCGCGGAGACGACACATTCGAAGCCGGTATTCCTGAGAGCTTCAACGTCCTGGTCAAGGAAATGAGGTCCTTGGGCCTCAATGTTGAATTGATCGAGGAAGATAGCGACGAGGACGACGAACCCCCAATGGCGGCCGAGTAGCGGTCGCCATCGAGTAAGCCTGAAAAGGCAAGAATACGAAAATTGGCCGGGCGCTGCCCACGTTCGGCCATCACCTCCTAGAGGAACGGAAAGCACACCATGCGCCAAGACGTTGCCAGCATTTTCAATCCCAACACACCTGCCCCGACTTTCGAGGCCATCCGCATTTCTATCGCTGCGCCGGACAAAATCCGGTCCTGGTCTTCCGGTGAGATCAAGAAGCCCGAGACGATCAACTATCGCACGTTCAAGCCCGAGCGCGACGGCCTTTTCTGCGCCCGTATTTTCGGGCCGGTAAAGGATTATGAGTGCCTTTGCGGAAAGTATAAGCGCATCAAGTATCGCGGGATCACCTGTGAGAAGTGCGGCGTTGAAGTCACCCTCGCCAAGGTCCGCCGCGAACGTATGGGCCATATCGAACTGGCCGCGCCGGTCGCGCATATCTGGTTCCTGAAGTCGCTTCCGTCCCGGATTGCAACGCTGCTCGACATGACGCTGAAGGATGTGGAGCGTGTGCTCTACTTCGAAAGCTACATCGTGACCGAGCCCGGCACGGTGGTTGATCTCGAGCCGATGCAGCTTCTCTCCGAAGAGGAGTATATGAACGCCCAGGACGAGCACGGCGAAGATGCGTTCATCGCCATGATCGGGGCCGAAGCGATCCACGAGATGCTCAAGAATCTCGAGCTGGAACAGCTCGCTGAGGACCTGCGCGAGGACCTCGCCGAGTCCACCTCCGAGCTTAAGACCAAGAAGTATTCCAAGCGCCTGAAAGTCGTGGAGAGCTTCCTGCAATCCGGCGCCAAGCCGGAATGGATGATCCTGCAAGTGGTCCCCGTGATCCCGCCGGATCTGCGCCCGCTTGTGCCGCTGGACGGTGGCCGGTTCGCAACCTCCGACCTCAACGATCTCTATCGCCGTGTGATCAACCGGAACAACCGTCTGAAGCGCCTTATGGAGCTTCGCGCGCCGGACATCATCATCCGGAACGAGAAGCGGATGCTTCAGGAGTCCGTGGACGCCCTGTTTGACAATGGCCGCCGAGGCCGCGTGATTACGGGCACGAACAAGCGCCCACTGAAGTCCCTGTCCGATATGCTGAAGGGCAAGCAGGGCCGGTTCCGCCAGAACCTGCTCGGCAAGCGCGTCGACTATTCCGGCCGCTCGGTGATCGTGGTTGGCCCGAACCTGAAGCTGCACCAGTGCGGCCTACCGAAAAAAATGGCGCTTGAGCTCTTCAAGCCGTTTATCTACGCGCGGCTTCAGGCGCTGGGACAGGCCGCAA